>DJVQ01000020.1:15443-44216 GCA_002441265.1 Syntrophaceae bacterium UBA6252 | reverse complement strand
GTGCCAGAACAGGATCAATTACCTTAATTTATTTATAAAAGGCGACAGAGTGAGTGCCATGAATGACTTCGAGAAATTTATTAGCCTCGCAGTTAGCAAAAACTATTTATATGAAATTGGTGAAGCAAGAAAATATCTGAAAGAGATTAGAAATAATTAATTATCTTATTTTTTACATATTCTTTTCAGAGGCATGACATCATCTCTAATATTTATCACGGAGAGAGAATCATGGGGTAATTGCTGATTTCGGTAACTTACATGTTTCTTATCCCATATTAACTTCGAAGAAGCCCTGGCGGAGGCCCGGGAAAGAAATCAATGAAAGCGAAAATCGATAAATTCCAGGGAAAAGTTTCCGAAAATTTTCGTCAGCTCATTTTAGCGGAGGCATATTTGAATATTGGCGCCAGTGCGACAAGGGCAAGTCGAACTGATCCATCAGTTGAATTATCTCTTGGTAAGGACATAAAGACAGAACCCTTTTATTTATCTGAACTACTTATTCATAGTGGAATGGTCAGGGAAGGAATCCATGAACTTTATCAAAACAAAATGATAGCGGCTTGGTCTGACTTATTGGGGGATCTATTTTTATGTTTCGTAGAGATGCATTTTAGCGGGCGTCGAGAATTTCATGAACTCAAGAAAAGAACGGCGCGACTCGATTTTTCTGTTAAGACTGATTTGACGGCACAGATTAAAGCAGGATTGATTTCTGATTATGCGTTCCAAAGATATAATGACCGAGTTAAAATAATCAATGATATTTTGAATCCTGACTGTAAGCATGAAAGGGAATTATTAGTCATAAAAAAGCACGTCTTAATCCGAAATTCTATCCAGCATCACGCTAGTAAGGTTTATAGAGAAATGCTTAGTGATCTCGGTTGTTCCAGATTGGAAGTACTGGATAAGAATGATGATGTAAGATACTTGGATCTGAATGAAAGAATTATTCTTTCCATTCCTGAACTAGACCTAATTAAGAGGGTGCTATTTCAAGTATCAAATGAATGGAGGAAGCACTGTGGCGAAGATCCAGATGGAGGTAATACCTAAACCAGCAAAAGATACAGCAGCAGTCATAAGATTAACTTCGCCTAATTTTATTTTGAAGGATCCCTATTTAATAATGCGAGGTTCAGGAAAAGGCAGTACAGATTATGTGTGTGGTTGTTGTCGAGTAACGCTTGTTTCGTCTTTCAATAGAGGTCAAATAGTAAATATTGTCTTTGAATGTGCTAACTGCGGTTCATACAATATTGTACGCGGAACGTGACCGAAGGAAGCCTATCACCTGGCCCCAGATCCGGACAGCAGGACTGTTTCCGGGATAAATGCCTCCAGCGTGGCGAGAGATAGCAAAAGGGGAGGATCTACAGAGAGGCGGATAAATTCTTTAAATATTAAAATGTGGCGGGGGAAATTATGACGGGAGTTGTGGGGGGGATTGAGGCTGAGCAAACAAATATAATAGTTAAGACATATAAAGGGAGCCAACAAAAGGCAACTCAATTATTCCAGGAAGATGCTTTAGAGATGGCGGAAAAAGGATATTTTCCTACATCTCAAAGCTATACTCCAGGAAGTTACGGCTGTGGGGCATTTCTTTTAGCATTACTTCTTTGTGTTTTAATAATAGGAATAATAGCCTTTATTTACATGCTTATTGTCAAACCGGATGGAGTACTATCTGTGACATATGAATATCGCATTCCTACCGCTCAAAAGATATTTAGCAATGAAGAAAAAACATGTCCACAATGTGCTGAACAAGTTAAGGCAGCCGCGAAGCTATGCCGTTTTTGCGGATATGAATTTCATTCTTGATTAATAAAAAAGTAAATTACAAAAAGATAGCCTATCATCTAGTACAGGATTAGAAAAACGGGATAATGAATAAAAACGATAAAAAGGAGTGAATATGTCGGTTTCATGTCATTTTTGTAATAAAGGCGTTACGTCATGGAATGACGGCTCCATGCCATCAAGCTCATTTTATATGTGTAAAAGATGTGGGCTTGTTAGGCTTACTAAGGAAGCAGCATCTGATTTCGAAGAAGCAGATTTTACATCGGATGATAAGATGGTAATTAGCATCACGCTTCGAAATAGATGGGAACTCGAAGGAAGACCCGAAACTACAGAAAATAAATTGATGATAGGTGACCTAAATCTGATTGTTTCACAGTTCCGAAATTTAGATCCTATTGAAAAAATGGATCATGCTCTGCTTATCCTTGAGAAGAAAACAAAATATGTAGGAGATCAAATTACAGTTAATTCAATTGATGACTACCCACTCTTTTACTGCATTTCGCCTTTGGAGGTGGTAGGGACACTTAAACTACTTTTCGATAATGGTTTTATTTTCGCACGAGATGGAGTTAATCCAACAAATGATATCTCAATTACAGCTAAAGGGTATCAAAAACTCAGAGAGATCAAAAAGCCAAACCGAGATTCTAAGGTATGCTTTGTTGCAATGTGGTTCACGGACGAGCTCAATGATGTTTTTGAAAAAGCAATAAAACCAGCTATTGAATTCCTAGAAGCAGGTGAGTTAATTCCTCGATATCAAGCTCTTAAGATCGATAATGTTGAACACGTCAATGACATAAATGATGAAATAATAGCGCAAATAAGAAGAAGCCGTTTCATGGTCTGCGATCTTACGGGTTATAGGGGAGGGGTCTATTTTGAGGCTGGCTTCGCATATGGCCTTGGATTGGAGGTAATATATACGTGCCGCAAAGACTGGACAAAAGAAGAAAAACTAACTGATAAATCGGGCAATGTAATAGACGTACTTCTTGATAGTAAGGGCAATGAAATAGCAGTGAGGAAGGAAGGGGTACACTTTGATCTTGCTCACAGAAATCGAATTGAATGGGATCCGGACAATTTTACAGATTTCAGGACAAAACTGGAAAATCGAATTAAGGCTGTAATATTTTGAGAGTGACCTTCATACCACCAAAATGGATGTTCTGACCAGGTATGAGGAATCAATCAAAGGTTCTGGTCCAGATATGGATGGACTGATTTTGTTCTCCAGCATAGAACCTTGTCCTATGTGCCTAGCAAGAATCATTACTTCCGGGATCAAAGAAGCCTATTATTTAGCCCCGGATCCGGACAGTGGGATGGTCGGTCTCCGGGATAAATTGACTCCAGTATGGCGATAACGAAAGGAATGATCGATCTGGAGACAGATTGCTCTCCGGCACGAAAAAATAAGGTGCTGGAAAGAGCCTGCGTTTCTCATTTCGGAGCGTGTCAAAATGATTGAAACAGAAAGAATGTTAAATACTATTCCAAAATATTTAATATTAGAAGATAGGGTATATGAAATCTCAGTGTCTTACGATCAAAGTAGTAGCCGAGCTTTTCATCGTGGGCTGATTGACTTTAGAGTAGAGGGAACTAATCCTTTAACTACGTCTGACAGATGGCGAACCCTTTTAGGGGTGAGTGATGAGCTTTATTCGGATTATCAAAGTTATGGAACAGAATTGCCTTTGGCATGGCTTCTCTTAAGGTTTCTATGCCACCACGTCCGAACAAACTCAATTCACATATTGAAAGGACATGGTGGTCAAGTTCTTATGACTACAAACTTTCGAACATATTTAGGTTCTGTTGATACGGATGAGAAAGCAGATGAAACTTTAAGAATCGTCTTGTCGTCATGGGTGCGAGCTTTTCCTGGAAAAATTCTCGAATTTGGTGACATTTATATTTCAACAGACTTGAAACAGGAGACGCTAAAAAGATCTATCAATTCATTTATAGTTCAAGATTCTATTGAGGAAATATCTGAGCATAAATATAAAATTAAGCCTTCCATACTAAACCCACTTCTAAATAAAATTGTTCCTATTTCCTTGGATAGAAAAAGTAATCGCTACTATCAGGAGGTTTACGTTCAAGCTAAGGAACCATTTTGTTTTGTTATGATGCCCTTTAAAGAAAAAGAGTTTAAGCAATCTATTTATTTGGATATCATAAAACCATTTATTGAAGATGAGTTTGAAGTATCATGCTATCGCGTTGACGAAGATGATCTTCCTGATCGTATTGATAATAAAATATATACATATATTCTAAGATCGGCATTTATCGTTGCAGAAGTAACCACAAGAAATCCAAATGTATTATATGAACTTGGATTAGCTCATATGCTAGAAAAAGACTGTATAATTATTACTCAGGAGGATTTTTCGAAAATGCCATTTGATATTAACAGAATAAGCGCTAAAACATACAAAAATGACGATGAATTGAAGTCATGTTTGAGGAAATCTATATCAGCTTTAGCATTCAAAATTAGGAAAATTAGTTAGCTTGTTCTTGAAAAATCAGTTGTAAGGTTAAATTTAATTAATCATAATAAGCATATTAATGATTCAAAAAATCATAGTAAAACATGGTCTATTTCAGTGACCAAATTGTGACCAGTTGTTCTGAAAATGGCCTAAAAATGGGTAAGGCATCGGAAATTGAAAATCGCTTAAGTGTATGATCTTCCTTTCCAATGCCTTACCGTGGTTTATCTCTCTAAACCCCCAAAACAGATTGATCGACTGGTACACCTTCGCCCCGTCCACGACGGTCCGGAAATAACGGCTCGCCGCCGCGACGCGTTCCTGGTCGAACGGGGAATCGACGGTTTGTTGAACCAGGGGCAGTTCCGCCAGAAGTGCCATGTCCGTCCGGAAGAAGTCGATCCAGGCCTCGCTCTGGCGGGCGACGAGGGTCACGGACCTTTCGATTTCAAGGCGGGCCGCCTCTTCGAGCTGCCTCCTGGCGGCGACGTAGGTGACGGCAGACGAGAGAACGATCCCGACGGTGATGATGAGCGAAACGACGAACAGGAATCGGAACCGGATCGTCATGGACGGCGGCGCCTCCGCAGGCCGGCGGGAAAGACGCGGCCGGCGCGTTTCCCGGGCGCAAACCCCGGCGGGCGGAGGGGATCCTCGTGGAAACGAATGGGGACGTTCGCCGGAAAAGTTACACAAGAACCGGAAAGAAGGGTATAATGCCCACCCTGAAGACAAACGAAGGAGGGACGAAGGATGGTCTTCCGGAGCGACAAGCCCCTGACCTTTGATTCCGTTGCCCGCATGGCCGTCTGGGCGGCCCTGGCGTACGGGGGGATCCGTCTTCTGGCGTACCTGAGCGATGTTCTCATTCCCTTTGCCGTGGCGTTTCTCCTGGCCTACCTGATTCATCCCCTCGTTCTGGCGGTGGAACGGAAACTGAAAAGCCGCGCCCTTTCGATCCTCGTGTCCCTTCTCCTCGTCGTCGGGGTGTTCACCGCCGTCGTCCTTGTCGTCGTTCCCGTCATCATGAACGAAGTAGGCCGCATGGGGCACATCGTCGCGGGGATCGCCGGCGACTCGGAAGTCGCCGCCCGGGCGGCCAAATACCTCCCTGAAAACTTCTGGCAGGCCGTCCGGGACACCCTGGCCCGGGAGGACGTCCAGGCGTTTTTCCGGACCGAACATTTCGTCACGATCCTGGAGGGGGCGGCCCGGAAGTTTCTTCCCGGGCTCTGGGGGGTGATCACCGGAACGGCGTCTTTTGTCATGGGACTCGTAGGACTGGCCGTCATCGGCCTGTACCTCGTCTTTCTCCTTCTCGATTACGAAAAGGTTTCCGAGGGATGGCGGAATCTCCTCCCGGCGAAGCACCGCCAGGGGATCCTCTCCCTGGTGAAGGAATTCCAGCTCTCCATGAGCAGCTATTTCCGCGGCCAGTCGCTGGTCGCCGCAATCGTCGGCGTCCTCACGGCGACGGGGTTCGTCCTCATCGGGCTTCCCCTGGGTCTCCTTCTCGGCCTCTTCATCGGTCTGCTCAACATGGTTCCCTATCTGCAGATCCTGGGCCTCATCCCCGCCTTCATCCTCGCCCTCTTTCATTCCCTGGAAACGGGAACGAGCCTGTGGATCAGCCTCGGATCGACCGCCCTGGTCGTCGCCGCGGTCCAGGTGATCCAGGACGCCTTTCTCGTTCCCCGGATCCTGGGGAAGGCCACGGGGCTGAACCCCGTCATGATTCTCCTGTCCCTCTCCGTCTGGGGGAAGCTCCTCGGTCTTCTGGGCCTCATCATCGCCATTCCCATGACCTGTTTTCTCATTGCCTGCTGCCATCGCGTGTTCAGGCAGGAAGCGCCGGCAGCCGCCGGCGGTGCGGCGCCCTGAACGATGCCACTCCCGCCGTCGTACGGAGGCGGGATCTTCCGGGAGGCAGGGAAACGGCCGGGATTTGAAGACCTGTAAGGCAAGAGCCGTGCCATAGGCATATATGGCTGATATTACGGTAATATTTACGATGCATGGAAGAGAGGGAAAGGCCGGAGTTGGCAGGCCGCAGTTGGCGGTTGGCTGCCGTCGCTGACCTGCCGGACCGGGAATATCGCCGCCGTCGAAACTAGATCATGACGGAAGCGGACTATCGATGTGGGGAAATTTTCCGATGACCCGTGATTTTCACCGGCCATCCCGGTGAAGGGGGACGGCGGGCAGGTGCTTCCATTTTTATATATAAGTGAAATCAGGTAGATGGACCGCTCAGGGGTGAGGCACGATCCTTGCTTGGTAGTATCTCGGAACAAGCCGGAAAGGAATGACTTCCCCCGCGCCTCCGGCGGATGAATCCACGGCGGGGTCCCGATAAAGGAGGTTTCCATGGACAGGCGGTTGAAGATGATTCTTCTGACGACAGCGTTCTTCTTCCTGTCCGGCCTGCAGGGAAATGCCGCCCTCGATATTTCCAATCCCGGGCACATGATGCGTGACGGCGCCTGGGTCCTCTCCGGGGAAGAGGGGGGAAATTTTTCCTTCCATGAAGAAAATTCCAGGTATTCCGCCAACGTTTCCGCCCCCGAAGGGATGACCTGAGGGGTGAACTACTGCCGGCTGGCAGCCGGCGATCACGAGCCCGGTTCATAACGATCACAGACCTTCCAGAGCAGACGCCTTCCTCCTCAGGCTCCGCGGCCGTTCGCGGAGCTTTTTTCGTTTTCCGCCGTCTTCCCGATTTCCTTCTGGCAGCGGTTCCTTTTTTCCCTTATACTGTTTGCCATCGCATCGATTCCATGGAAAGGAGGACGGGCCGATGTCGGGATTCGGAAGAAAGGACTGGTCGCCCTACCTTGCCGGAGCGCTTGCGGGAATTGTCCTTGTCGCTTCGGTCTGGGTTTCGGGCCATTATGTCGGGGCGTCCACAAGCTATGTCCGGGTAGCCGGGTACGTCGAAAAGGCCTTCGACCCCGGGAGGGTGGACGCAAACGCGTATTACGGGCGCACGAAACTCAAGATCGACTGGCAGATGATGTTCCTTGCCGGCATCGTCATCGGCGCCTTCGTTTCCTCCCGCCTTTCCGGGGATTTCAAGGTCGCCTTCGTCCCGCCCATGTGGAGGGACCGGTTCGGTCCGGGCGTCGTCAAAAGGGCGTTCGTTGCGTTCCTCGGCGGTATCGTGGCCATGTTCGGGGCCCGTCTCGCCGACGGCTGACCGAGCGGCCACGGTCTGGCCGGTCTGGCCCAGATGTCCGTGAGCGGTTACCTCTCCGTCATTTTCTTCTTTGCCGCCGGTGTTTTCGCCGCCCGGCTCCTCTACGGGAAAGGAGGATCGTGATGGAACTCGTCTACGGCGCGATCACCGGCGTTCTTTTCGGGTTTCTCATGCAGAAGGCCCAGGTCCTCCGTTATGACAAGCAGGTCGGGGCGCTTCGCCTCGTCGATTTCACCATCGTCAAATTCATGCTCAGCACCGTCATCGTCGCCATGGTGGGCATCTACGTCCTGAAGGACCAGGGGTTGCTGCAGCTGAGCGTCAAGACGGCCATTGTCGGGGCGAACGTCGTCGGGGGGATTTTCTTCGGCCTGGGTTGGGCCATCGTGGGGTACTGCCCCGCCACGGCCGCGGGGGCCGTGGGGGAAGGACGGTGGGACGCCCTTTTCGGTATCCTCGGGATGCTTGCGGGGGCCATGGTGTACGCCGAGGCCTACCCGCTCGTCAAAAAAACCATTCTTACCTGGGGAAATCTCGGGAAGATCACCCTTCCGGAGGTTCTCGGGGCGGACCCTTGGTGGGTCATCGGCGTTCTCACGGTGATCTGTGCGGTCCTCTTTCTCCTGTTCGAGGTGCGAAAGGCGTGACCGGAACGATGGTGTGAAAATGGGGGGAAGAAAACAGTTGACAGGCCGGAAGAATTCTGTTAGCGTCGCCAGACAATAGTAAATCCCTTTTTGGGGGAAGACCCTTGTTGAATCATACGAATCCTGTCTGCATCTGGTGGTGGCGGAGCCACAGGAAGGGGTCTGTCCACCGCTGAGAGGCATTCAATAGAGACTGAAAAGGCCGTGGAAGATCCCAGCTTCCACGGCCTTTTTTTTCGATGAGAAACGGGAAAGGAAAAGGCCGTGTCGAAGTCCGTCGACAGGGCCTTTTTTTATTTCCCGAAACCGGTGAGGACGAAAATGGACATGCCCGATTTTGAAACCTTCAGGAAAATGGCGGCGAGGGGGAACCTGGTTCCCCTGTGCCGGGAGATTCTGGCGGACCTGGAAACACCCGTGTCGGCCTTGAAAAAGCTTGCCTCCAGGGAAAACGTGTTCCTTCTCGAGAGCGTGGAGGGCGGAGAGAAGTGGGGACGGTATTCCTTTCTCGGAACGGATCCCCGGCTCGTGTTCCGGGTACGGGGAGGGGATGTCCGGATCGATGAAAACGGCTCCTCGTCCACCCGGCCCCACGGCGGGGACCCGCTCGCCCTCCTGAGGGAGGTCCTGGCCCCCTACCGGCCCGTTCCCGTTGAGGGCCTGCCGAGATTTTACGGCGGCGCGGTCGGATTCCTCGGCTACGGGATGGTCCGGTTTTTCGAGAAGGTGTCCCTCAGGACGGACGACGACACCATGGACGACGCCGTATTCCTCCTCACGGACACGGTGGCGATCTTCGACAACGTGAAGCATACGATCAAGGTGGTCGCCACGGTCCACGTGACGGGGGACCGGGACCTCCGCTCCCTCTACGAGGAGGGGATCGGGAAAATCGAGGCCCTGATCGAAACCCTGGAGCGTCCCTGCCGGTCCGACGAATCCGGCCGGGGAAAAGGGCGGGGCGAGGACCTGCCGTCCTTCCGGTCCTCCATGGACCGGGAAGCCTTTGGCGATATCGTTCGGAAGGCGAAGGAACGGATCGTCGAAGGGGACATCATCCAGGCCGTCCTTTCCCGGAAGATCGAAGGGGCGTGCAACGTCGATCCCGTGTCCCTCTACCGGGCGCTGCGCTTCATCAATCCCTCCCCCTACCTGTTCTTCCTGAAGCTCGGCGGGGTCCATCTGATCGGGTCGTCGCCGGAGATCCTGGTCCGCCTCGAGGAGGGCGTGGTCGATCTGAAGCCCATCGCCGGCACCCGCAGGCGGGGCGGCAGCGAACAGGAGGACCGCCGGCTGGCCGACGAACTCCTCCGCGACGAGAAGGAACGGGCGGAGCACGTCATGCTGGTAGACCTGGGGCGGAACGATCTCGGGCGGATCGCCCGGATCGGCTCGGTCCAGGTGACGGGATACATGGTGGTGGAGAAGTACTCCCACGTGATGCACCTCGTGTCCCACGTCCAGTCGGAACTCGACGGGGGGAAGGACGCCTTCGACGTTCTCAAGGCCGTCTTTCCCGCGGGAACCCTCTCGGGGGCCCCGAAGGTCATGGCCATGAAGATCATCGAAGAACTGGAACCCTCCCCCCGGGGCCCTTACGGGGGAGCGGTGGGCTACATCGGGTATTCGGGGAACATGGACTTCTGCATCACCATCCGCACAATCCTCCTGGCCGGCGGGCTTCTTACCGTCCAGACGGGGGCGGGGATCGTGGCGGACTCGGATCCCGACAGGGAATTCGACGAAACGGAAAACAAGGCGAAGGCCCTTCTGGAGGCGGTCCGCATGGTCTCGGCGGGACTTCGAATTCATCGGGAAGGAGAAGGCAGGCAATGATCCTCATGATAGACAACTACGATTCCTTTACCTGGAACCTGGTCCAGTACCTCGGGCAGCTCGGCGAGGAGGTCCTGGTCCGGAGAAACGACGAGATCACCCTCGAGGAAGTGGAAGCGCTTCATCCGGCCGCCCTCTTCCTTTCCCCCGGCCCTTCCTCGCCGAAGGAGGCGGGGATCACGGTGGACACGATCCGGCGCTTTTACCGGACCATCCCCATTCTCGGGATCTGCCTGGGCCACCAGGCCATCGGGTACGCCTTCGGCGCCCGGGTGATCAAGGCCCCGCGGCTGATGCACGGCAAGACGTCCCCGATCCTGAACGACGGGAAAACGATCTTCCAGGGGCTTCCCAATCCTTTTACAGCCGGCCGGTACCACTCCCTCATCGTGGAGCGGGAGTCCCTCCCGCCGTCCATCGAGGTCAGCGCCGAGACGGAGGAAGGGGAAATCATGGGGATCCGGCACCGGGAGTATCCCGTGGAGGGGGTCCAGTTTCACCCCGAATCGGTCCTGACCCCCAACGGGAAGCGGCTGATACGGAACTTTCTGAACGGCCTCGTCTGAGAACAAACGATGAGGATGCATTCATAAAAGTCTGGAAAAAATTTTGGACGGCTTTGTAAAAACTTCCAGAGGCAGGAAGCCCGAATCCCGACGCATGAGGCGTACTGTGTCGTACGCCGGGGTGAAGCAGGGGAAGGGGCGAAACGGCGTGTGGGCTTTTTACGAAACCGTCGGGAAGAAGGAGGAAGAGATGATCAAGGAAGCCCTTGCCCGTGTCATCCGGCGGGAGGACCTGCCGGAACGGGAGATGATGGAAGTCATGACGGAGGTCATGGAGGGAAAGGCGACGCCGGCCCAGATCGCCGCGTTCATCACGGCATTGCGGCTCAAAGGGGAGACCGTGGAGGAGGTGACCGGGGCGGCCCGGATCATGCGGCAGAAGGCGACCAGGATCGACGCGCGGTCCCAGGTCATCGTGGATACCTGCGGCACGGGCGGGGACGGGAGAAACACGTTCAACATCTCCACCACCGCCGCTTTCGTCGTGGCCGCTGCGGGGATCACCGTGGCAAAGCACGGAAACCGCGCCGTGTCGAGCGGCTGCGGGAGCGCCGACGTCCTCGAGGCCCTCGGGGTCAACGTGGACGCCACTCCCGACGTGGTGGAGGAGTGCATCCAGGACGTGGGAATGGGGTTTCTCTTCGCGCCGAAGCTCCACGGCGCCATGAAGTACGCCATCGGCCCCCGGAGGGAGATCGGGATCCGGACGATTTTCAACATGCTCGGCCCCCTCACGAATCCCGCCGGCGCGAACTGCCAGCTCATCGGGGTCTACGACGCCGCCCTCACGGAAATGTTCGCCGGCGTTCTCAGGAACATGAAGGCGAAAAGGGCCTTTGTCGTCCACGGCTACGACGGTCTCGACGAGGCGACGGTGACCGGTCCGACCCGGGTGTCCGAACTGAAGGACGGACTCGTGACCACGTACGACATCGATTCGGCCGATTACTTCGGGGACCGTTACCCCGCCGAGGCCCTCCGGGGCGGGGACGCCGCGGCGAACGCCGAGATCCTGAAGGACATCCTCTCGGGGAAAAACGGGGCCCGCCGCGCCGTGGTTCTTTTGAACGGGGCCCTGGCGATTCTCGCGGCTGGGCGGGCGGCGGACCTCCGGGAGGGGATCGCCGTCGCCGGGGAAATGATCGACAGCGGGGCCGCCCTGAAGAAACTCCAGGCCCTGATCGAAGCGAGCAACCGGTGAGGCCCTCATGATCCTGGGGAAAATCGTTCAGGCCAAGAAGGAGGAGGTGGCCGCCCTGAAATCGGCGGAGAGCCTGGAGTCGATCCGGGCGAGGGGGCGTGACCTCCCGCCGGCCAGGAACTTCCGCGGGGCCCTCGAGGGACCGGGGATTTCCGTGATCGCCGAGATCAAGAAAAAATCCCCTTCCCGGGGGCTCCTGGCGGAGCGTTTCGACCCCCCTGAACTGGCCCGGACATACGAACGGGAAGGGGCCGCGGCGATTTCCATTCTCACGGACCGCGAATTTTTCGGCGGGGAACGGAAAACCCCGGGCGAACTCAGAAACGTGGTGAGCCTCCCCCTCCTGAGGAAGGACTTCATCATCGACCCGTACCAGGTCCACGAGAGCCGGGTCCTCGGCGTCGACGCGATCCTTCTCATCGCGGCCATCCTCGAACCCTCCCTCCTCGAAGACCTCCTCGGCCTGGCCGGGGAAAGGGGCCTTCACGCCCTCGTGGAGGTCCACTCGGAGGAGGACCTCGAAAAAACCCTGGCGGCCGGCGCGGGAATCGTCGGAATCAACAACCGGAACCTGGGAACCTTCGAGACCGACCTTTCCGTGACGGAGCGGCTCGCCCCGCTCATCCCCCAGGACCGGGTGAGGGTGAGCGAAAGCGGCATCCGCACGGGGGAAGACGTGGAACGGCTGAAGTGGGCGGGCGTCCGGGCCTTTCTCATCGGGGAGTCCCTCGTGACGGCCCCGGACCCGGGACAAAAACTGAGGGAGTTTACGGGAAGATGACGGAAATCAAGATCTGCGGGATCACATCCCCGGGGGACGCCCTGGCGGCGGCGGAAGCGGGCGCCGACGCCGTCGGATTCATTTTTCACCGGCCGAGCCCCCGTTTCATCACGCCGGAAAGGGCGCGGGAGATCGTCCGGTCTCTCCCGCCGGGGACGGCCTCCGTCGGGGTTTTCGTGGACCGGGATCCCTGGGAGGTCGAAGCGGTCCGTTCCTTCTGCGGCCTCGATTTCGTTCAGCTCCACGGAAGGGAGCCCATTTCGGCGGTCCGCCGCTTTCCGCCGGAGCGGGTCATCAAGGCCGTCAAGGGACCGCGGGACGAGGCGCTGGATATGCTCCGTTCCCTGGCGGGCCTCGTCCGGGCCGTTCTCGTCGACGCGTCCACGAAGGATCTGCCCGGCGGGACGGGGCTTTGTTCCGACTGGGACCTGGCCCGGGACGCGGGGAGGCAGGTTCCGGTTCTCCTTGCCGGGGGACTTTCGTGCGAAAACATCGAGGAGGCCCTTTCCGCCGTTTCCCCTGCGGGGGTGGACGTCAACAGCGGCATCGAGATCTCCCCGGGGGTGAAGGACCGCCGCCTCCTGCGGCGGATCGTGGAACTGGTGAAACGGAAAGGCGGCGGGGAAAGGGAAAAGATCTTTGCGCCCGCGGCGCAGCGAAGGGAGTCGTGACATGGAAAAAAAAGGAACTTCCGCAGTGAGCCTTCCCGACGGGAAGGGCCATTTCGGGGTCTTCGGCGGGCGCTATGCCGCGGAAACCCTCATGACCGCCCTCCTCGACCTGGAGAAGGCTTACGGGGAAGCGAAGCGGGACCGCCGGTTCCGGGAAGAACTGAAGGACTACTTCCGTGAGTACGCCGGCAGGGAGACCCCCCTTTTCCGGGCGGAGCGGCTCTCCGGGGAGATCGGCGGGGCGAGGATCTACCTCAAGCGGGAGGATCTGAACCACACCGGTTCCCACAAGATCAACAACACCCTGGGGCAGGTCCTCCTGGCGAGGCGGATGGGGAAGAAAAAGATCATCGCCGAAACCGGGGCGGGACAGCACGGCGTGGCGGCGGCCACTGTGGCGGCCCTGTTCGGCATGGAGTGCCGGGTCTTCATGGGGGAGGAGGACATCCGGCGCCAGGCGCCGAACGTGTTCCGGATGAAGATCCTCGGCGCCGAGGTGGTTCCGGTGTCTTCCGGAACGGCCACCCTGAAGGACGCCATGAACGAGGCCATGCGGCAGTGGGTGACGGGCGTCCGGGACACGTACTACATGATCGGTTCCACGGCGGGGCCCCACCCGTACCCGATGATGGTCCGGGACTTCCAGAGCGTCATCGGGAGGGAGGCGAGGCGGCAGATCCTGAAAAAGGAAGAGCGCCTGCCCGACGCGGTGGTCGCCTGCGTCGGCGGGGGAAGCAACGCCATGGGGATCTTCTACCCCTTCCGGAGGGATACGGCAGTGCGGCTCGTCGGGGTCGAGGCGGGGGGAATGGGGATCGCCACGGAAATGCACGCGGCAAGCATCGGCGGCGGCCGGGTCGGCGTCCTTCACGGGAACAAGACCTATCTCCTCCAGGATGCCATGGGACAGGTGCGGGACGCCTACTCCATCGCCGCGGGCCTCGATTACCCGGGTGTCGGGCCGGAGCATGCCTATTTCCACGCCACGGGAAGGGCGCAGTATGTCTCCGTGGAGGACGGGGAGGCGGTCCGGGCCTTCCTCACCCTGTCCCGGGCCGAAGGAATCATCCCCGCCATGGAGAGTTCCCATGCCGTGGCCCATGCCATGAAAATGGCGAAAATCCTGGGGAAGAAAAAGATCATCGTGGTGAACCTCTCCGGGCGGGGCGACAAGGACGACCGGATACTGGAAAAGGAACTGGGAGGGAAGGGTCATGTCGCGAATTGAGAAAAGACTGGGAACGCTCGGACGTGCCGGGGAGAAGGCCCTGGTCGCCTTCATCGTCGCCGGGGATCCGGCCCTCGACGCCACGGAAGCCCTGATCCCCGCCCTCGACCGCGCGGGCGTGGACATCCTGGAAATCGGCGTTCCCTTTTCGGACCCCACCGCGGACGGGGTGACCATCCAGGAGGCTTCCCAGAGGGCCCTGAAACGGGGAACCACCCTCCCGGCGGTCCTCGACCTCGTTCGTTCGGCCCGGAAACGAACGGACATCCCCATCGTCCTCTTCGGGTACTACAATCCCATCTTTTCCTTCGGGAACGAGGCCTTCGCCCGGGAGGCGGGGGAGGCGGGGGTGGACGGCCTTCTCGTGGTCGACCTTCCCCCGGAGGAGTCCTCCGAGCTGCGGCGGTACACCGATCCCGAGGGGCTCGACTTCATCTCCCTCGTGGCGCCCACGACGCCGGACGAACGGATCGCGTGGATCGCCGGGAAATCGAGCGGGTTCCTGTACTACATCTCCATGACGGGGATCACCGGAACGGGGCGGCCCGATCCTTCCGGCGTGAAGAAGGACGTGAAGCGGATCCGGAGGGCGACCGGCCTTCCCGTGATGGTCGGTTTCGGCATTTCCACCCCCGGCCAGGCGTCGGAAATGGCGTCTTTCGCCGACGGCGTGGTGGTGGGAAGCGCCCTTGTCCAACTGATCCACGAAAACCGGGAGGGGGGGGACATGGTGAAAAAAGCCTGCGAATACGCGTCGTTGATGAAAAAAGCCCTTTCCCCTTCAAAAAAGGCTTGACAGGGCGGGGGAACTGTGGTTTTCTACGGTCCACAATTTTGCACGGGAAGGAATTTTTCGGTGGATCTTCACAAGCAGTCTTTGGGCAACTGGTATTGCTTTTATTATACCTTCAAAGGACCGGTCTGCCCCTTGCCTGTGAAAGGATAACCCGAGAGACATAAAAAAACAGGAGCCATGGGCAGGTCGGAGGATCTGCACCATGGCTTTTTTTTCATCCGATGAAAAGGCCATGGCGGCGGAAAATCCACCATGGCCTTTTTCATTGGAGGTAACGAAAATGGTCATCGTCATGAAGCGAAATGCCACGGAAGATCAGATCGAAGCGGTAATCCGGTGGGTCGAGTCGGTAGGGTACCAGACCCATGCCTCGCGGGGCGTGGAAAGAACCATCATCGGGGCCGTGGGCGACCAGCGGGGCAAGGAACAGCTCCGTTTCGTCGAGTCCCTTTCGGGGGTGGAAAAGACCCTCCCCATTCTCAAACCCTACAAGCTCGCATGCCGGGAATTCCGTGGTGAGGACACCGTTGTTTCCGTCGGGACCGCGTCCGTCGGCGGAGGCGCCGCCGTCGTCATCGCCGGCCCCTGCTCCGTGGAGAGCGAGGAACAGATCATGGAATGCGCCTACGTCGCCAGGAAGGGCGGCGCGGACATCCTCCGGGGGGGCGCCTTCAAGCCGAGAACCTCTCCTTACAGCTTCCAGGGCATGGAGGAGGAAGGGTTGAAGATCCTCCGGAAGGCGGGGGACTCGGTGGGGCTTCCCATCGTCACCGAGGTCATGAACACCACCGACGTGGATCTCATCGAGGAATACGCGGACCTTCTTCAGATCGGGGCCCGGAACGTCCAGAACTTCGCCCTCCTGAAAAAGGTGGGAAAAGCGAAAAGACCGGTGCTCCTGAAACGGGGGATGATGACCACCATCGAGGAACTTCTCATGTCCGCCGAGTACATCCTGTCCTCGGGGAACGAGAAGGTCATCCTCTGCGAGCGGGGCATCCGGACCTTCGAGACGGCCACCCGGAACACCCTCGACATCAGCGCCGTCCCGGTCCTGAAGGAACTCAGCCATCTTCCCGTGATCGTCGATCCGAGCCACGCGGCGGGGCACTGGAAATACGTCCAGTCCCTTTCCCGATGCTCTCTGGCCGCGGGCGCCGACGGCGTCATGGTGGAGGTCCATCCCCAGCCGGAACGGGCCATGTCCGACGGGATCCAGTCCCTGAAGCCCGAGCGGTTCTACGAGATGATGGAGGAATTCCGGGCCATGGAACGGCTGATGAAACGGGATCTGGGGCTGCGCCAATGAACAAGATCAAGGTGAACCTGAACCGGAGAATTTCGGCGTCCTACGAGATCCTGATCGGCCGGAACATCCTGGACCGGGGGGGGATGATCCTCCAGAGGAACAACTGGGCGGACCGTTACTTCCTCGCGGCTGACGAGACCGTGGCCTCCCTGCACGGGGAACGGACGGCGGAGATCCTGAGAAGCGCGGGGCTTTCCGTGGAGATTCTCACCCTCCCCGCCGGCGAATCCGCCAAGAAGATGGACACGGTCCTGTCCCTCGTCGGCGGGCTGCTGCGCCTCGGGGCGGACCGCGCCTCGGGGATCATCGCCCTTGGCGGCGGCGTGACGGGGGACGTGGCGGGGTTCGCCGCCTCCATCTTCATGAGGGGGATTCCCTATGTCCAGATTCCCACCACCCTGGTGGCCCAGGTGGACAGCAGCATCGGCGGAAAAACGGGAGTGAACCTGGACGAGGGAAAGAACCTGGTGGGCGCGTTCCACCAGCCGAAGGCCGTGATCATCGACATGGAGTTCCTCCGGACCCTCCCCGAGCGGGAATACCGGAACGGCCTTGCCGAAACGGTCAAGTACGGAATCATCGACGACCCCGGCCTGTTCGAGGTCCTCGAATCGGAGGCGGAAAAGATCCTGGAAAGGGACATGGACCGCCTTTCCGAGGTGGTGCCCCGGTCCTGCTCCATCAAGAAGGGGATCGTGGAGATCGACGAGCGGGAACTGGGCATCCGGAAGATCCTGAATTTCGGCCACACGATCGGCCACGCCCTGGAGAGGGAGTCGGACGGGGCGATTCCCCACGGCGAGGCCGTGGCGGCGGGGATGATCGCCGCCGCCCACATCTCGGAGAAAATGGGGTATCTGCCGGCTGCAGACCGGCTGCGGATCGAGGGGCTCATCCGCCGGGTGGGACTGTACCGCCCCATTCCCCCCTCCCTCGCCACGGAGGGGATCGTCTCCCGGCTCCGGTACGACAAGAAAAAGAAGGGCGGGGAGGTTTCCTTCGTCCTTTTGAAGAAAATCGGGATCCCCTTCTCCAACGGCGCCGTGGAGGGGGAGGTGATCGCGGAAGCGGTGGAGGCCCTGAGGAAAGCATGACGGAACGCCTCGCAAGACTCAGAAAGACGGTGGCCGATACGGACCGGGAGATCCTGGCGCTCCTGAACCGGAGGGCGGAACTCTCCCGGGAGATCGGAAAGGCGAAGGAGCAGACCGGAAAGGCCGTGTACGACCCCGCCCGGGAAAAGGACGTCTTCCGCCGGCTCCGGGAGGAAAACCCGGGGCCCCTCGACGGGCCCGCGGTGGAAGCCGTTTTCCGGGAGATCGTTTCCGCGTGCCGGGCGCTTCAGGCCCCGCTCCGGGTCGCCTTCCTCGGGCCGGAGGGGTCCTTTTCCCACGGCGCGGCCCTCCTCCGGTTCGGCTCCGGGGCGGTTCCGGTGCCCCGGCAGTCCATCTTCCACGTTTTCGACGCGGCGGAGCGGGAACAGGCGGATTTCGCCGTCGTGCCCGCGGAAAACTCCCTGGAGGGCGCGGTCAACCTCACCCTGGACCGTCTCGTCTCGACGAATCTGAACCTGGTCGGGGAGGTCCTCCTGCCCGTCCACCACCATCTCCTGGCGCGGGACCCGTCCCTGGAGGGGCTGAAAAGGGTCTATTCCCATCCCCAGGCCCTGGCCCAGTGCCAGATGTGGCTTCGGAAGCACCTGCCGGCCTGCGGCTGGATCGAAACGGCGAGCACCGCCGAGGGGGCGCGCAAGGCCCGGGAGGACCGGGAAGGGGCGGCCCTGGGGAGCGAAAAGGCGGCGGAGATCCACGGTCTTTGCGTGGTCCGGGAACGGGTGGAGGACCACCCGGCGAACGTGACCCGGTTTTTGGTCCTGGGGCGGCTCAAGGCGGCCCCCACGGGGAACGACAAGACCTCCGTCCTGTTCGGGACGAGGCACGTGCCCGGGGCGCTCCGCCGGGCCCTGGAGCCTTTCGCCGAAGAGCAGGTGAATCTCCTCAAGATCCTGTCCCACCCCTGGAGGGACCGGATCTGGGAATACCTGTTCTTCGCCGATTTCGCGGGGCACCGGGAGGACGAAAAGATCGGAAGATGCCTGGCGTCCCTCGAAAGGGAGGTTCCCTTCCTCAAGATTCTGGGATCCTATCCCGCGGCGGAGGAACGGCCGTGATCTGCCTGTGCCTTCAGCCCCGATCCGTTTCCGAGGCCGGCAGGCTTCTCGAGTCCTCCACCGGTCCGGCCTGTGCCGTCGAACTGCGGCTCGACGGGATGGAAACGCCCGCCGTGGAGGGGATCCTCCCCGTCCGCGGGCGGACCGTCATCGTCACCGTCCGGAAGAGGGAGGAGGGAGGAGCCTTCCGCGGGACCGAGGAGGAAAGGCTGCGGATTCTCGCCGGCGCCGTCCGTCTCGGCGCCGATTACGTCGACCTGGAACTTTCCGCCGGGGAAAAGGCCGCCGGCGGCCTCCGGGAGGAAATCGCCCGCCGCGGGGGGCAAACGAAACTGATCCTTTCCTTCCACGACTTTGCCGGGACCCCTGCGCCGGAGACGCTGCGGGGGATCGTCCTGGAAGCCCGCCGCATGGGGGCGGACGTGGTCAAGACCGCCGTCACGGCCCGTTTTCCCGAGGACAACCTGACCCTCCTCGACCTGCTCCGGTTCGGCGCCGCCAGGGGCATCCCCATGGCGGCCCACTGCATGGGGGAAGCGGGCAGGCTGAGCCGGGCCGCCGCCCCCCTTTTCGGGTCCCTTTTCTCCTACGCGGCCCCGTCCCGGGGGAAGGAGACGGCCCCGGGCCAGTTCACGGCCCATGAAATGACCGTCCTGGGGAGGCTTCTGGGATATGAGCCCTGAAACGGCGCGGTACGCCCTTTTCGGAAACCCGGTGGGACACAGCCTTTCCCCGGCCATGCACAACGCCGCCTATGAAGCGATGGGCCTTTCCGCCCGGTACCTGGCGATCCCCGTGGAGGACGCCGGGGCGATCCCGGGGATCATGGAAGAAAGGGGGATCCGGGGCGCCAGCGTGACCCTTCCCCACAAGCGGGCGATCCTGGGGCATCTCGACGAGGCGTCCCCCGCCTGCGGGAAGATCGGCGCCGCCAACACCCTCGTCCGGAAGGGAGACAGGCTTCGCGGGGAAAACACGGACTGGGAGGGCTTCGTCCTGTCGATCCGGGAATGCCTGGAGATCAGGGGGAAGGTTTTCGCCGTGGTCGGGGCGGGCGGCGCCGCCCATGCCGCCGTCTACGGAATCCTCGAGGAAGGGGGAACCCCCGTGGTGATCAACCGGTCGCCCGATACGGGACGGGCCCTCGCCGAACGGTTCGGGTGCCCCTTCGTTCCCCTGGAGGAGGCGGGACGGGTGGAAGCCTCCTGCCTCGTCCAGGCGACCTCCGTGGGGATCACCGCCGCCCCCGACTGGCCCCTGAAGGGACCGGTCCTGTCCCGGTTTCCCTGGGTCATGGACATGGTATATACTCCGCTCAGGACGGCTTTCCTGGAGGAGGCGGAGCGGATGGGGTGCCGGATCATTCCCGGCCTCGCCATGTTCGTATATCAGGGGGCCGCCCAGATCCGCCTGTGGACGGGGCGCCGCCCTCCCGTGGAAACCATGAGGAACATCGTTCTGGAAAGGCTTTCCCATGAAGGAAGTGAAAAAGGCCGGTAAGAGGGCGGCGACGTTCCGCCTCCCCGGTTCCAAGAGCCACACCCAGCGGACCCTTGTCGCCGCGGCCCTCGCGGAGGGGGAATCCCGGCTGCGGAACCCTCTCCTCTCGGAGGACACGGAACTCCTCATGGGGGCGCTCCGGAATCTGGGAGCGGAAATCGAGGTCTCCCCGGAGGATGTCGTCGTCCGGGGGACGGGGGGAAGGTGGAAACAGCCGGACCGGCCCCTGTTCGTCGGGAACAACGGGACGGCCCTCCGGTTTCTCGCGGCGGTGGCCGCCCTCTCCGAGGGAACGGTGGTCCTTGACGGGACGGACCGCCTCCGGGAACGGCCGGTGGGGCCTCTCCTGGGGATGCTCCGTTCCCAGGGCATCGCGACCCGCTGCACCCGGGAGGAGGGATACCCGCCCGTGGAGATCGACGGCGGGACGCTGCGGGGCGGGACGGTGTCCCTGGACCGGATGGACAGCAGCCAGTATGTCTCCGCCATGCTCCTGGCGGCCCCCTATGCCCGGCGTGACCTGGAGGTGGTCCTGCCCGGGCGGACCGTGTCGCTGCCCTACATCGACATGACCCTGGAAACGATGGAGCGTTTCGGGATTAAGGGGATCCGCAGGGAGAAGGGCCGCTGCCTCGTCCCCGCCCCCCAGGGATACGGCGGAAGGGAGGTTCTCATCGACGGCGACGCCTCGAGCGCCTCCTATTTCTTCCTTGCCGCCGCCGTCGGGAATGGAAGGGCGGTCGTGGAGAACTGGAACCCCCGGACGGCCCAGGGGGACCGGGCCTTTCTCGCCCTTCTCGCCGCGCTCGGGTGCCTCGTGGAGGAAGCGGGGGACAGGGCGGTCGTCACGGGAGGGGACCTGAAGGCGGGGGACCTTTCCTTCGACATGGGCGCCATGCCCGATCTGGTCCCCACGCTGGCCGTTCTTTCCGCCTTCCGGAAAGGCAGGACGGAGATCGGGAACGTGGCCCACCTCCGGATCAAGGAGAGCAACCGGATCCTGGCCCTGGTGAACGAGCTCGGGAAGATCGGCGTCGCCGCGGAGGAACGGCCCGACGGCCTCGTCGTCCACGGGGGGACCCCCCGCGGCGCGGAGATCGAGACCTACGGCGACCACCGGATCGCCATGAGCTTCGCCGTCGCCGGACTCGTCACGGGAGGCATGAGGATCCGGAACCCCGGGTGCGTGGGGAAATCCTTTCCCCGCTTCTGGCAGGAACTTGAAAAATGGACGCAGTGAAAAACGTCGTCCTCATCGGATACCGGGGGACGGGAAAAACGGCGGTGGGGAGGGTCCTCGCCAGGAAGCTCCGTTTCAGCTTCATCGACACCGACGCCATGATCGAGGCGCGGGCCGGTTCGACCATCGGGAAACTCGTCGAAAAAGAAGGATGGCCCCGCTTCAGGGATCTGGAGCGGGAGGTCCTTCGGGATCTCCGCCCCGTCGAGGGGGCCGTCATCGCAACCGGCGGGGGGGTGCCGGAGGATCCCGGGAACCTGGAAATCCTGCCGGGGCTGGGCCGGGTGGTCTGGCTCACGGCGCAAAACGGGGAGATTCTGAAACGGCTGGCGGAGGACGGGAAAACGGCGAACCGCAGGCCCTCCCTGGGGGAAGGGGATTTCCGCCGGGAAATGGAGACGGTCCTGGAGCGGCGCATCCCCCTGTACCGGGCCGCGGCGGACTTCGTCGTGGACACGACGGGGAAGAAGATCCGGGCGGTGGCGGGGGAGATCGTGGAATGGATCGAAAAGGAGCGTTATGTCCGGGAACAGCATTGGCGTACTCTTTAAGGTGACCACCTGGGGCGAGTCCCACGGGCCGGCCGTCGGAGCCGTGGTGGACGGCTGCCCCTCCCTCATCCCGCTCGGGGAGGAGGACATCCAGCGGGAACTGGACCGGAGAAAGCCCGGCAAGGGCCCCGGCGAAACCTCCCGGGCGGAGCCGGACCGGGTGCGGATCCTCTCGGGGATCTTCGAGGGCCGGACGACGGGAACGCCCATCTGCCTCCTCATCGCAAACACGGACGCCAGGCCGGGGGATTATGAAACCCTCCGGGACCTCTACCGGCCCGGACACGGGGACCGGACGTACGAGCAGAAGTACGGGATCCGGGACCACCGGGGCGGGGGCCGGGCGTCGGGACGGGAAACGGCGGCCCGGGTGGCCGCGGGGGCCGTCGCCCGGAAGGTCCTGGACGGCGCCGGGATCTTCGTTTCGGCCTGCACGAGGGAGCTGGGAGGAATCGCGGCGGAGGGGTACGATCCGGCCGAGGCGGAGCGAAACGGCCTGTTCTGTCCCGATCCGGCGGCGGTCCCGAAGATGCGGGAGCGTCTGGAGGAGGCGCGGCGGCTGGAGGATTCCGTCGGGGGGATCGTGGAAATCCGGGTCCTGGGCTGTCCCCCCGGCCTGGGGGAGCCCGTGTTCGGCAAGATGGACGCCGACCTGGCGGGGGCCCTCATGGGCATCGGGACGGTGAAGGGGGTGGAGATCGGCGCCGGCTTCGAGGCGGCCCGGATGACCGGTTCCCGGTGCAACGACCCCGTCGGCGGAGACGAATCGGCCTCGAACAACGCCGGAGGCATTCTCGCGGGGATCACCACAGGCCGGGAGATCCTCATCCGGGCGGCCTGCAAGCCCATTCCCTCCATCGGCATCCCCCAGGAAACGCTGGACCGGCGTGGAACCCGGGCGGTCATCTCCATCCGGGGACGGCACGACGTCTGCGTCATTCCCAGGATCGTGCCCGTTTGCGAGGCCATGGTCCGCATCGTCCTGGCGGACCATTACCTGAGACAGAAGGCGGTGCGGGGAGCATGAACTTTCCGATCGGCGTCATCGGCGGCACGGGCGGCATGGGGAAATGGATGGTCCGTTTTCTCGAGAACGAGGGCTTCCGGGTGGAAACGCGCGGGAGGAACCGGGGGACGGACCTGGCGAAAATGGCGGCGGCCTGCCCGGTGATCGTCGTCGCCGTGCCCATGGGGGACACCGTTTCCGTGATCGGGGACGTGGGCCCCCTGATGCGGGAGGACGGACTCCTCATGGACCTGACCTCCCTGAAAAAGGCCCCCGTGGAGGCAATGCTCCGGTCGTCCCCTTCGGAGGTCATCGGCTGCCACCCCCTTTTCGGGCCGGGCGTCCCCTCCGTGCGGGGAGAAAACATCGTCCTGTGCCCCGCCCGGGGGGACCGCTGGCTCCCCTGGGTCCGGGACCTCTTCGGGAAAAGGGGGGCGAGAATCGTCGAAACCACCCCCGAGCACCATGACCGGATGATGGCGGTCGTCCAGGGGATGACCCACCTGAACACCGTTCTCTTCGGCCTGTATCTCAGGGAAAGCGGTATTTCCCGGGAGGACCTTCGGGCCTTTTCCACCCCCGTCTTCCGGGCGAAGCGGGCCCTGGCGGAGAAGATCGCCTCGTCGCCCTCCCTGTATTCCGGGATCCTGTCCATGAATCCCCACATGGGGGACGTGCTGAAGCGATGCGGGAAGGTCCTGAGGGATCTGGAGGGGCTTCTCGAAAGGCACGACGGAAACGCCCTGGCGGACGTCCTGTCGAAGCTGGGAAACGATTCCGGGAACTGAAGCACGGCGTGCGGCCCCCCTTGCGCATCCCGGGGGGGTTCTATTCGCCCTATAGTTTCTAAATCGTATAAAATAATATTGCAATAGAAAAAATCCATCCATTTCTTTTCCGAGCCGATTTCCCCGAAAAATAGGGCTAAAGTTTTTCGCCAATATTCCGATCTATGACTTGAACCGTGCATCCGATGAAACCATTTCAAGCGTTTCAACGGGGGTCGGCAGCGATATCGACGAACAGCCGGTTGAAGGGACTTCGTACCCTGTTGCCGGCAAAGAAAGAGAGGGAGGGAGTCAAATGAAAAAGGTAGCGAGTCTTGCGGTTCTTTTTCTGATGGTTTTCATCTGTGCCGGATCCGTTTTTGCGGCAACCCAGGCGGAAAAGGATGAAATCGTCGCCAAGGTGAACGAAGTCGGCGCCATGCTCGAAAAGGAAGGAAAGGCGGGTCTCGAGAAGATCCCCGCCATCCGGTTCGGGAAGGACAATTACGTCTACGTGGGAGACATGAACTGTACCATCATCGCCCATGGCTGGCAGCCCCACCTGGTGGGTAAGAACATCATCGGCATCAAGGATGACACGGGCAACAAGTTCATGGCCAAGCTGCTCGAGGGCGTGAAGTCGAAGCAGGGCTTCAAAAACAACAAGTCCTACTTCAACGGGGAAACCTGGGTCACCTATCGCTGGCCCTCCCCGGAGAGCAAGACGACCTTTCTCAACAAGATCGTATTCGCCAAGGGATTCCTGATGGGCACAGAAAACGTGTTCGTGTCCGCCGGAATGTACGAGTGATCCCCAGGGGGCCCGCCCCGGCGAACCGCCGGGGCGGGCCATCCTCCTTATGGGGAACTCCGATGGACAAACTGCTCAAAAGGATGGTGAGGGGAAAATGGGGATCAGAAACGCCACGATCGGAAAAAAGATAGGGCTCGGTTTTGCGGTGATCGTGATCGCGTTTTCCGCGGCCACGGGACTCGCGTTGATTATCAACAACCGGATGTCCGATCTCATGGCGCTGTCCGCGGACTCGACGAACATCGTGAAATCCGTGATGGCGGTGGCCGGACAGCAGAACGAATATGTCATGGCAAGAAACGAAACGACCGCCCAGGAACTGGAGGGGCTCCTGGGGTCCCTGGAACGGACCCTTTCGGAGAACACCGGGAAGACGAGCGACAAGGCGGTCCTTTCGGGGTACGGCGAAATCGGCGGACTCTTGAAAAAGTACTCCGCCGGATTCGGTGAAATCGTCCGGAACGACCGGATCATCCAGGAGGAAACCGCCCGTATCGGGAAAATTTCCGGGGACCTGCTCGTCCAGTTGAACAAGGACATCAAGGGCTTTGTCGATGTGAAGCAGAGCATGTCCTTTGTCACCGGGGAGGAATTCAACCCGATTTACGTGGAGATCTCGAACCTTGCGACCCAGCTCGGCGTGGAGTTTCTCAACACGCGGCTTTTCGAGGCCGGCCTGGGGACCGGAGAGGGAGATTCGTTTGCCGGGGCCTTTCATAAAAAGGTCCAGGCCTGCGGGAAGATCCGCGAGGAACTGGCGACGGTGGTCAACATCGTCAAGGACTGGGAACTCACCGAGGCAAGCGACAAGATCGGGGCGAATCTCGGGAATTACGAGAAGTCCTTCGACAGGATCATTTCCTCGACTTCCAGGAACACCGCTCTCAACCGGGAACTCCTGCAGAACGGCGACAGGATCGCCGCCGTCGCCCACGGCATCCAGAAGACCGCCGAAGCGGACATGCTTACCTACAGGAATTTCGGGAGGCTCTTTCTCGCGATCCAGCTTATCGCGGGAGGCCTGGCGGGGATTCTCATCGCGTTCTTCACCGTCCGGTCCATCGTCCGTGTGCTGTCCAGGGTCTGCGGCCAGTTGAGCGACGCTTCGGAACAGGTTTCCTCCGCTTCCCTGCAGATCGCCTCATCGTCCCAGAATCTCGCCGAAGGCGCCAGCGAACAGGCGTCCTCTCTTGAGGAAATGGCGGCGTCCATGGAGGAGATCGCGTCCATGACGAGGAAAAACGCGGAAGATTCCAACGAGGCCGTCAGTGTGGGAAAGGTGACGGCGGAGAGCATGGCGAGAAGCCATGGATCCCTGAGAAGCACGAGCGACTGCATGAGGAAGATATCCGAGGACGGCGAGAAGACGGCCAAGATCGTCAAGACGATCGATGAGATCGCCTTCCAGATCAATCTTCTTGCCCTGAACGCCGCCGTGGAGGCCGCCCGCGCCGGCGAGGCCGGCGCAGGTTTCGCCGTCGTCGCCGAGGAAGTGAGGAACCTGGCCATCCGTTCCGCCGAAGCGGCGAAAAACACGGCGACGCTCATCGGAGAAACGCTGAAGCACATCCACGAGGGGACCGATCTCGTTGGCCGGACCATGGACGAATTTCGACGCATGGGGGAGGACGGGAAAAAGGTGACCCTCTTTCTGCAGGGGATCAACACGGCGACGGCCGAACAGGCCCGGGGGATCGACGAGATCAACGTGGGGGTCCAGCAGATGGACAAGGTGACCCAGCAGAACGCCGCCAACGCCGAGGAGTCGGCCAGCGCCTCCGAGGAAATGACCGCCCAGGCGGCGGGCCTGAAGGACATCATGAACGAACTCATGGCCATGGTGGGATCTTCAGGGAACAACGGCCACCATTACAATAACGGAGGGAAATCGTTCTGGACGAGGATCCGTCTGCCCGGCGGAAGACGGAAGGCGGCGGCGTTGCCGGAAACCACGGAAGAGGAGTATCCTCTGATCCCGCGGGAAACCTGACGGCTTCGTAAAGTCCATCCTTGTTGTTCGAAAGAAAGCGTTGATTTGACATCCTGCGAATTCGGGAAATCCGAGCGGGTTCCGGCGGCATTCGCATGCTGAAAAGGATCCGGGGGAACGGTGGAGGGGTTCCCCCGGGATTCCCTTCACCCCTCCTGTGGAAAGGTTCCGGGTCGTGATGACGGCTTCGTAAAATCGTCCGCGGGCTGCGCCGCCCTTCGTTTTCCCGCCCTTCGGCGTACCGCCGGTACGCCGCCTGCGCCGGGAGGGGGCGCCCCGTCTCCGGAGCCTCCGCCGTTCGAACGCGTGTTCATTTGACTGCTGCGAGTTCGCCATGATGGTATCCACGGATGTGGATGAACTCGAAATCGGGATGTACGTGGAGATTCCCGGATCCTGGCTTTCTCATGGATTTGTCAGGAAACGGTTTGTCATCACCTCGGAGCGGCAGATCGAGAGGATCCGGCAAAGCGGCTTCACGCGGGTCCTCCGCCGGGAGACCGGTGAATCGGACCGGACCGTGGAGGGGGCAGGGACTCCGGAGGAGGAAGGGGCCCCCCCGGCACCCGTCGTCGATCCCGAACTGTTCGATCTCCTTCACGACAGGCATCTTCCCCTCGCCCGGAAAACCGGGCTCGTGCACCATTTCTGCGAAAAAATCGTCTCCGCCGTGTTCGAGCGGCCCTCTCCGGAAACGATCGACGAAGCCCGGCGGGGATTGCATGATGTGGTCGGCGTCATCCTCCAGGAGGAGGAAATCATGAAGTGCCTCATCCGCATCACCTCCCACGACCACGACACCTGCACCCATTCCGTGAACGTCGGTTTCTACGGGATCGCCCTGGCCAGGGCGGTGTACAGGGGCTCGGACGCCCACGACCTCGAGGAACTGGGTGCCGCCTTCTTTCTCCATGACCTGGGAAAGGTCCGGATCGACCAGGCGATTCTCAACAAACCGGGAAAGCTGACGGAGGAGGAAATGGAGGAAATACGGAAGCATCCCGGCCACGGATTCCGACTGCTTCACGATATGAAGCAGCTTTCCGAGGAATGCAGGATCATCGTCCTCCAGCATCACGAGCGGTCCGACGGCTCCGGCTATCCCCGCGGTCTCAGAGAGGGGGAAATCCACAGCTACGGAAGGATCTGCTCCGTCGCGGACGTGTTCGACGCCCTCACGTCCGACCGGCCCTACCGGAAGGCCCTTTCCCCCTTCGACGCCCTGAGGCTCATGCGCGGTGAGATGAACCATCATTTTCAGAAGGATATTTTCGAGAAATTCGTTCTCCTGCTCGCCTGAGCCGGTCACCGCCCGGCTTCCGGCCGGAAAGGTCTTCCGCGAAATACGCCCATCTGGTATAGTCCTCAGGACCGCGGTGTTCCGCCTCCATGAATCGGAACCGGGAAGGCGGCACGGCGGAACGAAATTCCGCCCGGAGGGCCGGGAAACGAACGATTCCGGGTCTGCCGGGGCGCGAGGGAAGGGGCCGGGGCATGAACGAAGAAAAAGGTTTTTCCGAGGGGCGATGCAGTTTCTGCGGCCGATCCGGCAATCCGTTCGAGGTCCGCGGCGAACGGTTTCATCTGTGCAAGCCGTGCACGTTTCGGGCCGTCGTCCTGGAACGGAACCTCGTGGAGGCCATCGAGCTCATGGAGGAACTCTTCCATTTCTGTCCCGAGCCGGAAAAGCTGTCGCGCCACTTCCGCTTCCTCGGGAGCCACATGGGACGGCTGCTGGACGGCATCGCCTCGGAAAAGACGAAAAGAAACCTCTGGACGGTCCTTACCCGGGCATACGGCGCGGGCCCGATCCCTCTCGGCACGGAGGCCTTTTTCGCGGACCCGGGGCATCTCCGGGAAGTGAGGGAAGGGATCGGGAAGGACCGGTACCTCCAGGCGCTGTTTCGGGAAGAGGACTTCACTTTTTCCCTCGAGGGGGAGGGCGGCGGCGAGATGCCCGGTCCCGTGGCGGGCGGACAGGAACATGCCGGCGTCTGGAACATGGGGGAGCTTCTTCTCCTGGAGGAACTGGAAAGGGAGCCTATATCCACCGGCAAAAAGAAAGATCCCTGACGGCTTCGTAAAAAGCCCATATGCTGCGTTCCCCTTCGCCTCTCCTCACTGCGGCGTACCGGAAGTACGCCTCATTCGTCGCGGCTCGGGCGCCTTGCCT
>DJVQ01000020.1:0-15390 GCA_002441265.1 Syntrophaceae bacterium UBA6252 | reverse complement strand
TCGGGCGCCTTGCCTATGGAGCTTTTTCCTTTGCCGCTCGAAGAAGCGTTGATTCGACTTTTTACGAGTTCATCGTCCTCGAGACGTCTTTGCGGGGACCGGACGGCGAGGACCCGGACCCTCAGGTCTCATCGACGCGAATCTTGAGGAGCGGTTCGCCGAAATCGACGGACCGGCTCTCCTGGGCATAGATTTCCGCTACCGTTCCGTTGATTTCGGAAACCAGCTGCGTGTGCATCTTCATGGCTTCCATGAGCAGCAGGATGTCCCCGTCCTCCACGACGTCCCCCACTTCCACGTAAATCTGGTTGATGGTCCCGCTGATGGGGGAACGGATGTCCCCGATCCGGGCGAGGGACTCGATTTCCGGGAGGGTGAGGGACGACTTGAGTTTCTCCCGTTCCAGGGAAACGGCGACGGACTTCTCCTGTTCCTTCTCCTTCAGCAGGGGGACCTTCTCTTCCCGGAGGTCGGCGACCACGGCCGGGACCGGGTCGATGGAGACGTACCCCGGCTCGGGTTCCGTGAAGTCGAAGATCTGGGGGTGGGTCCCGATGTAGGACGTGTCGAACCGCTCCTCGATGAAATCGGGTTCGTTGCATATGGAAAGGTAGAGGGGGATGGTCGTTCGCGGTCCGGTGATGACGCAATCCTGGAGGGCCCGTTTGAGGCGCTCCACGGTCTGCTTCCACTGGTAACCCCGGACGGTGATCTTGGCGAGAAGGGAGTCGTATTCCTTGGGGATGTGGTACCCCTGGTAGATGAGTTCGTCGAGCCGCACCCCGGGACCGCCGGGCTGGCGGTACTGCTCGATGGTTTTTCCCCCTTCCGGCATGAACCGGTTTTTCGGATCCTCCGCGTTGACGCGGACCTCGATGGCCCGTCCCTGGAGCCTCCGGTTCTCCTGATGCAGCTCCAGGGGTTTCCCCTCGGCGATGAGGATCTGCTGCCGGACGATGTCCACCCCTGTGAGCATTTCCGTGACCGTGTGTTCCACCTGGAGACGGGTGTTCACCTCGAGGAACCAGAACTCGTTCGTTCTGGGGTCGATCAGAAATTCAACGGTTCCCGCGTTTTCATATCCGACGGCCATGGCGGCCCGGATCGCCGCATCGTGGATTTTCCCCAGAACGTTCTGGGGAAGATCGGCCGGAGCGACCTCGAGGAGCTTCTGGTTCCGTCTCTGGATGGAGCAGTCCCGGGTGCCGAGATGGATGACGCCTCCATGGCGGTCCGCCAGGATCTGAACTTCCACGTGTTTTGCGGGGCTGATGCATTTCTCGGCGTACAGGGTTTCGTCGTTGAAGGCGGAAAGGGCTTCGAGCCTGGCCACGGGTACGGCCGCCCGAAGTTCCTCCTCGTCGGACACCTTTCGGATTCCCCGCCCGCCGCCGCCGGCGAGGGCCTTCAGCATGACCGGGTATCCCTGTTCCCCGGCGAACTGGATGGCCTCCTCGATCCCCGTGTCTCCCGGAGAAAGCTTCGTCGTTCCGGGGATCGTGGGGATTCCCGTCCGCGCCACCGCCTGTCTCGCCATGACCTTGTTTCCCATGTCGGCGATCACCTTCGGCGGGGGGCCGATGAAGATGATGTTTTCCCGTTCGCAGGCCGCCGCGAAATCCGCATTTTCCGCGAGAAAGCCGTACCCGGGATGGATGGCGTCCGCTCCGGTCACGCAGGCCGCCCGGATCATTTTTTCGATGTTGAGGTAATCCTTCCGTGGGCCTTCTCCAAGAAGAACCGCTTCCCTGACATGCCGAAGGTAAAGGGCGTTCTGATCCGGGGTCTCATAGACGGCGACGGCTTCCCGTCCCATTTCCTTGACGGTCCTGATGATTCGAAGGACGATCTCTCCGCGGTTGGCTATGAGGATCTTTCTGATGGTCGCCATGAGTCAGATTCCTTTCAGCGCATCCGTTTTCTCACCGGGAAAGGCCAACCCGCCTGCGGGAATCCGGCGCGCATTGCCGATTGTCCTACCCCCTTCGGGGAGTTTGTCTTATCATAAAATTACCCGAAATCCTATGGCCAAATCCATAGTACCTATGCAGGAGCCATGCCGGAAAATTTCCTTCGTCCCTGTTCCTTGAGGGCGGATACAGGATGCCGGGATCACTGTCGTTTGCCGGAATGGAAGAAAGGGTGCCGTTTCCGGGGCGGGGAAAGTGGGCGGAAATGCCGTATAGAGGCTTTCGCAGATGGGTAGGGATCTATGCGACGGGTCCTATTTTCCCTTTGAATTTCCCGTTTCCTCCGGGTACTGTGGCCGAAGGAAGGGGAAAACCATGAGCGGTCCGACTTTCCGGAAATCCGTCCTCCCGGCGGTTGTGCTGGCGGGGATCTCCTCCGTCACGGCCCAGATCGCCTTTGCCAGGGAGGTGATCAACGTCTTTTCGGGAAACGAGGTGGTTCTCGGGGTCGTTTTTTCCCTCTGGCTGCTCCTGGCGGGAGCGGGGGCCTGGCTTTGCCGGTTCGTCCATTCCGCCGCCGCCGCCCGGTTTCTTTTCCTTTCCTCCCTGTGGGGAATGGCCTTCCTGCCCGTCGGCCAGATCCTCCTCCTCCGTTTCCTGAAGTACGGGTGGTTCGCCCGGGGGGTCCTTCCCGGGCCGGCGGACCTCGTCCTGTGGTCCACCCTGATACCGCTGCCGTACGGCATTCTTTCCGGCGGCATCCTGACCCTCGCCACCCGCCTTCTTTCCGAAGAGGGGGAGGGCGCCGGGGGCCTCGGCAGGGTCTACGTCGCCGACAGCGTGGGGGACGTCCTGGGCGGGCTCCTCTTCACCTTCGCCCTCATCCCTTTTCTCAGCAATCTCCATGTCCTGTACGTTTCGGCCCTCCTGTGCCTGGTCGCCTTCGCCCTTCCCGGGTCCCGGGGGAAGGCGGGAAGGCCGGCGCGGGTCTTCCCGGCGGCGGGGCTCCTGCTGCTGGGCCTTCTCGTGTTCCTCCCCCTGGACCGGACCGGCCTTTCCTGGCTGTATCCCGGCCAGCGGCTTCTCGCCTCCGTGGAAACCCCTTACGGCCGCGTGGTCGCCGCCGACCGCCACGGCCAGGTTTCGTTTTTCGAAAACGGGGAACTCCTGTTCTCGGTGCCCGAGGTGTTCTCCAGCGAGGAGCGGGTCCACTTTGCCCTTGCCCAGGTTCCAAAGGTGGAAAAAGTCCTGCTCCTCTCCGGGGGCCTCTCGGGGACCCTCGGGGAGATCGAAAAACACAGGCCCTCCCTCGTGGATTACGTGGAACTCGACCCGGCCATTCTCTCCCCGGAGCTTTCCCGGTTCGGGGAGCCCCTGCCGGCGAACGTCCGCGTCCGCCCCGGCGACGGCCGGGTCTTCGTGAAGGGAGCGGAAGGCCGGTACGGCGCCGTGCTCATGGACCTTCCCGACCCCGCTTCCCTTCAGATCAACCGGTTCTACACGGTGGAATTCTTCCGGGAGGTCCGGCGCATCCTCCGGGAGGACGGCGTGCTCTCCTTCGCCGTCTCGGGCGGGGAGAATTTCATCGGCCGGGACCAGGGGCGTTTCCTCTCCTCCCTCCGGAACGCCCTCGGCGAGGTGTTCGAACACGTGCTTGCCCTTCCGGGGGAACGGGTCGTGTTTCTCGCCTCCATGGGGCCCCTTACGGCGGACGTGGTGCCCCTCCTCGAGAAAAAGGGGGTTTCCGCGGTGTACGTGAACGATGCCTGGCTTTCCGGAAGGCTGACGGAGGACCGGATTGCGGGCCTGGAGAGGGAACTTCGCCGCGACGAACCGCCGAACCGCGACTTTCACCCGGCGGCGTTCCAGCACCGCATCCGCATCTGGCTTTCCATGTTCCGGGAGCGGTATCTCGCGCCCCTTCTCCTGGCGGCCCTTCTCTCGGCGCTCTATTTCCTCAGGCTCGATCTGCCGGGAAAAGTCATCTTCACGACGGGATTCGCAGCGGCGGCCATGGAGATCGTCCTTCTTCTTTCCTACCAGATCCTTCACGGCAGCGTGTACACGGGCATCGGGTTTCTCCTGGCGGCCTTTCTCTCCGGTCTCGCCCTGGGGGGCTTCCTGTCGGGACGGCTCCGGGCGCCGACGGGGAGGACCCTGGCCGCCCTGGACGGGGCCGTCGTCCTCTTTCTTCTGTTCTACGCCCTCGTGGTCCGTTTCTGTCCGTCCCTCCTGTCCCCCGCCGTCTTCGCCCTTCTTTCCGTTCTCATGGGCGGGCTCGCGGGCGCCGAGTTTCCCGTGGCGGGACGGCTCGTCTTCACCTCCCCGGAGAAAACGGCGGGGTCCCTCTACGCCGCAGACCTCCTCGGCGGAAGCCTGGGAGCCTTCGCGGCGGGGCTCTTTCTCATCCCCCGCTTCGGGCTGGCCGAGTCCTGCCTGCTTCTTTCCGCGAAAGGGTTGCTTCTCCTCGGGTTCCTTGTTAGAAAAAAGAGATGAACGGGAATCGCGGACGGACGGAAATTCCCTCCCGCCACGGATCGCTGACCCGGCGGGAATTTCTCCGGTGGGGGCTCGCATCGGGATCGGTGCTGCTTCTTCCCGGGGAGGCGTTCTGCCGGTGGTCCGGCGGGGGGACCCGGAACGTCAAGACCATCACTGCCGGGGAAGCCCCGGCGGAACTGTGGAAGTGGTCGCGGAAGGTGTACTACCAGGAGGCGCTGAAGAACGGCTTTGCCAAGTGCCGCACCTGTCCCAACGAATGCGTCCTCCCGCCGGGCGGTCGGAGCATGTGCCGGTCCCACGTGAACCGGGAGGGAACGATCCATACCCTCGTCTACGGGAATCCCTGCGCCGTTCACATCGACCCGGTGGAGAAGAAACCCCTGTACCACTTTCTTCCCGGGTCCTCGACCTTCTCCGTCGCCACGACGGGATGCAGCTTCAACTGCCTCAACTGCCAGAACTGGGAGATCTCCCAGGCGCGGCCGGAGGACGTGGATTTCGAGGAGCTGTTTCCCGCGGAAGTCGTGGCGTCGGCCCTGCGGGGGGACTGCCGCTCCGTCGCCTATACCTACACGGAGGCGACGACCTTTTTCGAGTACATGATCGACACCGCCCGGATCGCCCGGTCGAAGGGGATCCGGAACCTCTGGGTGACCAACGGGTACATCCGGCGGGAACCCCTCCTCGACCTGTGTTCCGTTCTCGACGGCGCCAACGTGGACATCAAGGGATTTTCCAGGGAGGTGTACCGGGACCTCATGGCGGGAAAGCTGGAGCCCGTACTCGAAACCCTGGAGATCCTGAAGGAAAAGGGGGTCTGGTTCGAGCTGACGGCCCTCGTCGTGCCCACGTACACGGACGACATGGGCAGGATCCGGGAGATGTGCCGGTGGATCCTCGACCGTCTCGGACCGGACGTCCCCCTTCACTTCTCCCGGTTTTACCCACGGTACCGGCTGACCCATCTCCCCCCCACGGCCGTTCCGTTCCTTGCGGATGCGAGGAAGGAGGCCATGGGGATGGGACTGCGGTACGTCTATGTGGGAAACGTCCCCCCGGGGGAATGGAGCGACACCGTCTGCCCGTCCTGCGGGAAGACCGTTGTGCGGCGTCGGGGATACCGGATCCTGGAAAACGGGATCTCCGGGGGGAATTGCGCCGCCTGCGGGACCCCCGTCGCCGGGGTGTGGCAATAAACCGTTCCCCGGGGTCCCTCAACGGAGCCAGTGGGGGAGGTCCGTTTCCTCTTTCCCCTGGAAGCTGCACAGAACGGGGCAGGTCTTGCAGGGACCCTTGACGCCGCGAAGGGGGGGCTCCCCCTTGATTCCCTCGATGAAATCGAGACAGGCGTTCACCCGGTCGTCGGGCCCGTCCACGAGCAGGATCACGGACCCTTCCGCGCCGCCGTACCCTCCCGACGCGAAATGAACGGCATCGACGCCGAAGAGCCCGTCCAGGGCTTCCAGTTCGGTGACCACCGTTCCGTCGGCGACGCAGGCCATGCCCACCCGGGCGCCGATGGTCCTGCCCAGCGCGAGACGGCCCGCCCATTGTGCCGCCTCGGGAACGGAGGGGACCAGTTTTTCCAGGCCCACGGGGAAGATCATGGCGATCCCCTGGGCCTTCATGGCCATGTAGAACTGACCCATGGTCCCTCCCACGGGGCTTGCCATGATGACCCCCACGGCGCCGTCCCGGTCCACGGCGTTGGCCCCCTTGAGGACCACGTCCCCGGGACCGAGCTTTTCGATCAGGGTTCCCGGTTCCACTTCGACGACCTTTCCCCGGTGGAAGGAGACGGGCCGTCCCCGGAAGGGCTGGTCCAGGGCGCACAGCACCCCGCGGATGACCTGGCCCGCCACGTAGCGTTCCTTTTCCATCGCAGTTCCGAGGAGTTCCTCGACGATGTAGCCGTTCGTCGAACCCCGTCCTACGATGAGGTACCCGTCCTTGCGGGCCTTTTGCACCTCGGGCATGGCGACCACCGCCTTGGCGATGAGCCGTTTCGATTCCGAAGGGGTAAGCGTGAACAATGCTTCCATGGAACATCCTCCTTCCCGAAGACGTTTTTCGTGAATGGATCCCCTGCGGGATTTTGAAAAGAATATCATGATTCTCCTCCTGCCGCCCTTTTTTTTACAGGGCCCTCGATTTTTGCTATAGTCACACCACCCCCGCCATTCCCGCGGCGGACCCCGATTTCCATACCTGCCGGAAAGGAAAGAACATGAATCGAATCAGATGGATTCTTTTCCCCGCGGCCCTGCTCCTTCTCCTTCCCTTTTTCCTTTCCTGTTCCCTGGGAGGGCACGAGACCCCCGCCGCCGTCGAGATCGCCGTCCTGCACGTGAACGACACCCACGGGCACATCGTTCCCCGGGTCGACACGGCGGTGGACGAGACGGGTCCCATCGGGGGCGCCGCGACCCTCGCCGCCATGATCGAAACGGAAAGGGGGAAGAACCCCGGGGGAACGGTGCTCCTGTCCGGGGGGGACATGTTCCAGGGGACCCCCGTTTCGGACGTCCTGCGCGGAAAGCCGGTCATCGAGATCATGAACCTCCTGCGGTTCGACGCCATGGCCGTGGGAAACCACGAGTTCGACTGGGGGATGGCGGTTCTGGAGGAGATGATCGGGGCGTCGGACTTTCCCTTCCTTTCCGCCAACATCGTGGACGAGAAAGGGGGGGGGATCCCCGGGGTGAAGCCCTGGATCCTTCTGGAGCGGAAGGGCCTGAAAATCGCCGTCATCGGCCTCACCACGCCCGACACGCCCTGGATCGCCATGCCGAAGCACGTGGAAGGCCTCACGTTTCTCGAACCGGAGAAGGTGCTCCCGGGCCTCCTGAAGGAGGTGCGGTCGAAGGGGGCGGTCTTCGTGATCGTCCTCTCCCACTTGGGCCTGGATCGTGACAGGAAGCTCGCCGCAGCCGTTTCCGGCATCCCCCTCATCGTGGGGGGACACAGCCACACGGCCGTCGAACCGCCCCTTTCCGTCGGGGGGACCCTCATCGTCCAGGCGAAGTGCTACGGCGATTACCTGGGCGTCCTCCGTCTCCGCGTGGAAAAAGACACGGGCCGGGTCCTCGACTGGACGAAAACGGGGGAACTGAAAACCGTCCGCTCCAGGCCCGGGGATCCTCTCGACGGGAAGGTGGCGGATGTGGTCGCGTCGTACATGGACGGGGTGAAGGAGACGTTCGGCGCCGTCGTGGGATCGACGAAGACCGCCCTCACGCCGGGCCGGAGGGGCGAGTCCCTCCTGGGGGACCTCGTGTGCGACGCCATGAGGGACGCCCTGGGAACGGCCGCCGCCTTCTACAACGCGGGCGGGATCCGGGCGACCCTTGCCCCCGGAGCAATTACCCTGGGGGACCTCTACGGCGCCTTCCCCTTCGACAACGTTCTCGTGGCCATGGACCTGACCGGCGCCGATCTCATGGAGGCCCTGGAGCAAAGCGCGGGCATGGATTACGGCATTCTCCAGCTTTCCGGGATGAAGGTCCGGTTCGACATGGGGAAGCCGAAGGGAGCGCGGGTGTCGGAGGCCTTCATCGAAGGGAAGCCCCTCGACGGGGCGGCGACGTACCGGGTGGTTGTCCAGGATTTTCTCGCCGGCGGCGGGGATCACTTCCGCTCTTTCCGGAACGGGAAGAACGTCGTGCACGGGGAACTCGTCCGGGATGCCGTCGCCTCGTATGTGAAGAAGCACTCCCCTCTCGACGTCCGGCTGGACGGGCGGATCGAGATCGTGCCGTGAGGGGGGCGGGTCGCCGTTGACGCAAAGGACCGGCCCGGCCGGGGCCGAAGAGGAGGATCCATGAAACGTACCGAAGTGAAAACGGAAGAGATCGCGGTCCCGACATCCATGGGGACGGTCACCGTCCTTGTGTCCCCGCCGTCCGGGAAGGGACGGACTCCGGTCATAACGGAAATCCGTCTTCCCCGGAAGGGGCGGGGCGGCGCGGGCCGGAGCGCCCCCGGGACTTCCCGGAAAGGCGGTTCCCCCGTCCCGTGGCTTAAGGCCCTGGAGGACCTCCTCAGAGACGGCAAGGCGGCTTTTCCTCTCGACGTCCTGGACTGGGGGGCCTGCACGCCCTTCCAGGAGAAGGTGCTCCGGGAACTCGCCCGGGTTCCCCTTGGAAGGGTGATCTCGTACGGGGCCCTGGCGAGGCGTGCCGGCGTTCCCCGGGCCGCACGGGCGGTGGGCGCCGTCATGGCCTGGAACCCCTTTCCCCTGGTTCTTCCCTGTCACCGGGTGGTCCGGTCGTCCGGGGAAATGGGACGGTACGGCGGGGGGGAGGCGATGAAGCGGGCCCTCCTGAAGCGGGAGGGGGTGCGGATCGACGGCGCCGGGAGGGTGGATCCGGCCCATAGAATCGAGTGAGCGCATGGAACCGGTGAGACGCCCCTCGTTGAGAAGGGATCTTCAGGCCGTCCAGGCCACGGTCGAAGGGAGGCCATGCATCGCCTTCCACGATCCCCTGCAGCTGGCCGGCGGTTCCTTCGCCCTGGACCAGCGGGCGCTCGTTCTCCTCGAACTTCTCGACGGGACGAACGACCTCAGGGACGTCCAGGTGGCATTGATGCGCCGGGAGGGGGGGGCGATCGTGCCGATGGAGGACCTGGAACGGTTCGTTCTCGAACTGGACCGGAACTATCTTCTCGACAGCGACCGGTTCCGCGAGAAGATGGACACCCTCCGGGAGGAATACCGCCGGAGGGAGGACCGGGAGCCCAGCCATGCGGGCCGCTCCTACACCGGGGACGGCGAGGCCCTCGCCCGATGGATCGGGGAAACGGAGAAGGGACTGCCCCCGGTCCCGCCGGGCGGATCGCCGGAGGGCGCCGTCGCCGGCGTCGTGGCCCCCCACATCGACATCCAGGTGGCGGCGGCCGTGTACGTGGACCTCTACCGGCGGCTCCGGAACGGGGCCTGGGACGTGGTTCTCGTTCTCGGGATCGATCACCGGGGACAGGAGGGGCTGTACTCCGTTTCGACGAAACATTACCGGACCCCTCTGGGGACCCTGAAGGCCCACCGGGAGTTCATCTCCCGGCTTGCCGCCTCCGTCCCGCCGGGAACCCTCGCCCCCGACGACTTCGGCCACCGGATGGAGCACTCCGTCGAATTCCAGGCCCTGTTTCTCCGATATTACCTCGGCGGGGAAATCCCCGTCATCCCCGTTCTGTGCGGGGGCATCCACGAGTTCCTGGTCCGGGGGACCGACCTCACCGCCGACCCCCGGTTCGAGGGGATGGCGGCGGCCGTCGAGGGGATCCTGAGGGAGCGGGGGGAGCGGGCGCTTGTCGTCGCGGGGGCCGATCTCGCCCACGTGGGGATGAAGTTCGGCCATGGCCGGCCGGCGTCCCTCCTGCTGGAGGAGGCACGGCGGAACGACAGGGAGATCCTGGCCGCCCTGGAGCGGACGGACACGGCGGCCGTCTTCGGGAACGCCCGCCGGACGGGGGACCGGTTCAACACCTGCGGCCTGCCCGCGCTGCTCCTTCTGTCCCGGCTTCTCCGGGGATGCCGGGGGACCCTCCTCGCCCACGAAACCTACGACGAGCGGGCGACGGAAAGCGCCGTCACCTACGGGTCCATGGTGTTCACCGCCCCCTGATCCGCGACGATGCCGCGCCCCTTGGGGCCGCCATTCCGGCCGGGTCCCCTTCTTTGTGACCAGGGCTGACGCCGAAGAGAGATTGTTTAGCAATTGTTTGATGTAGCCCGGCCCTTCAGGGCCGGCGGTGCCTTGCGAGAAACGATCACCGTGGAGGGTCGCGGACGGTTTTCCGGCTCAGGAAGCGCTTTTCGACGGTTCCAATTTTCTCGCTCCACTGCAACACCGCAACGCGCCCTTCGGGCTTCGGAGCGGTGTTGCGGGCGTTTCGCTTCGAAAGGAACCGTGAGCGAAAAGGCGCTTATTCGCCTCCAAAGCCGTTCCGCGCCCCTTGGGGCCGCCATTCCGGCCGGGTCCTCTTCTTTGTGACCAGGGCTGACGCCGAAAAGAGATTGTTTGGCGATTGTCCGATGGTGTCCGGCCCTTCAGCCCCGGCGGCGTGAAAGAGGCCCGAACGGCGGAGGAAGGGTGACCTGCCCTGCGGACTTTTTTCGGGTCCGTCATTCACAAGTCGAATTCTGCGACAAGGACGGTGTGATCCGAGGGCTTTTCCGCCCGCCGGGGGTCGAGATCGATGCGCGCCCCGGTGGATTTCGCCGCCAGGGGCGCCGTGGCGAGGATGTGGTCCACCCGCCAGCCGAGTCCCCGGTCTACGGACCCGCGGACGCGGTAATCGAAGAACGTGTACTCGTTCGCCTTTCCGGGATGATGCTTCCGGAACACGTCGACGAGGCCCCAGGCGCACAGGCCGTCGAAGGCCTCCCAGACCTCGGGGGTGAAGTCCACGTGGCCGCGCAGGCGCTTCGGGTCGTGAACGTCGATTTCCTCCCGGGCCACGTTCAGATCGCCGCAGCACACGAGGGGTTTCCCGGGGTCGCCGTGCCGGTCGAGCAGGGACCGGAGACGGTCGAACCACGCGATCTTGTAGGCGAAGTCGGGATGTTCCCGGTCCTTCCCCTGGGGAACGTAGCAGTTGACGACCGTCATGTCCGGAAAAACCGCCCGGACCAGGCGGTCTTCATCGGACGGGCCGGCATCGTCGATGCCGAAGGAGACCTCCGAGGGAGGGACGAGGGACGCGACGGCCACCCCGTTGTAGCTCTTTCCTCCCCGGTACACGATGTGGTATCCGATCCCGCGGAACGCCTCCGCGGGAAAGAGGGCGTCCTGCACCTTCGTTTCCTGCATGCAAAGAATGTCCGGCCTTTCCTTTTCCAGCCACGGAAGGACGACGTGCATCCTGGAGCGTATGGAATTGACGTTGTACGTACCGATCCTGAAACGTCCCACGGGAACCTCCTTTGTCCTTCTTCACGACCCGCCGTGCTTGCGGCAGGCCCCGGAAAAAATCCGTGAAAGGATACCATGAATTTCGCTTGACAGGTATCCCCCTTTTTCTTAAGGTTCCGTGAAATACAGGGGGCAAAAGATCCGGGAACAAGCGAATGGGAGCGCTTGACCCGCCGTCGCGGCGGGACCGGGGGTCTTTTCGCCCGGATCGGGGGAACGGGAAATGACCGGCGACGAAGAAAACGGGAGAAAACGCAGGAAAAGAAGGACCGCCGTGGCGGCCTTCGTGATCTTCTGTGCCCTGGCGGTCACCGTGATCCTTTTCTACAGGGCCTACGGCCGGACCCACATCTCCACCGACGACGCATTCGTCGACGGCAGGATCCACATCGTGTCCTCCAAGGTTCCCGGGACGGTTCAGGAGATTTTCGTGGAGGACAACCAGCTTGTCCGATCCGGCGACCTGCTTCTCGAAATCGATGACAGGGACTACGAGGTGCGCGTCCGGGCGGCCCGTTCCGAGGTGGACGCCGAAAAGGCCCGGCTGGTGGAGATCGGCACGAGGATCGACGTCGTGAAGAACCAGCTTGTCGAGATCGGGTTTCGCGTGGAGGCGGCAAAGGCCCAGCTCAGCCTTCAGGAGGCGAATTTCCGCCAGGCCGCGGCGGACCTGAAACGGGCGGAAGCCCTGTTTTCCAGGAGCATCCTGCCGGAGGATTCCTATGATAAGGCGAAAACGGCGCATGCCGTCGCCGCCGCCCGGGTGGAGGAGGCGAAAAAACAGCTCGACCAGGGGGAGGCGGCGCTCCTGACCCAGAAATCGCTCATTCTCCAGACCGAGTCGTCGTACCGGGCCCAGGAATCGACGGTGCACCAGAAGGAGGAGGACCTGAAGGCGGAGGAGCTGAAAAAGAGCTACACGAAAATTTACTCCCCCTCCGAGGGATACGTCACGAAACGCTCGGTGGAACGGGGAACCCGGGTCAAGGAGGGGCAGGCCCTCCTGGCGGTGGTCTCCCTGGAGGACATCTGGGTGACGGCCAACTACAAGGAAACCCAGCTGGCGGACGTGAGGCCGGGACAGCGGGTCAGGTTCCGCGTGGATACCTATCCCGGGAAGACCTTCGAGGGGACGGTGGACAGCATCATGGCCGGCACGGGATCCGTCTTTTCCCTCTTTCCCCCGGAAAACGCCACGGGTAACTACGTCAAGATCGTCCAGCGGATCCCCGTGAAGATCCGGATCGACCGGGAAAACGGCGCCTCCGACGTGCTGCGGGTGGGAATGTCGGTGGTCCCCACCATTCTCGTCGACAGCGAAAAGCGGACGGGGGGATGAACGAAGCCCCGAACAAATGGATGATCGCCCTCACCGTGATGCTTCCCACGCTCATGGTGATCGTCGACAGCTCCGTCGTCAACGTGGCCCTTTCCCACATCCGGGGAAGCCTTTCCGCCGGCATCGACGAGTCCACCTGGTCGATCACGTCCTACCTCGCCGCCAACGCCGTCGTCATCCCCCTGACGGGGTGGCTGAGCCGTCTCGTGGGCAGGAAGCGGTACCTGATCCTGTCCATCGTTCTGTTCACGATGAGTTCCCTTTTCTGCGGAATGGCCTGGAACATCGAAAGCCTGGTGTTCTTCCGGGTTCTCCAGGGGCTGGCGGGCGGGAGCCTTCAGCCCATTTCCCAGTCGGTGCTCCTCGAGTCCTTCCCCCGCTCCCAGCACGGGATCGCCATGGCGATCTTCGGGGGCGGGGTCATGTTCGGCCCCATCATCGGGCCCCTCCTCGGCGGGTGGATCACGGACAACTGGAGCTGGCACTGGATCTTCTTCATCAACGTTCCCATCGGGATCGTGTGCGTCCTGCTCACCCTGATGTTCGTTTTCGACCCGCCGTACATGAAACGGATGAAGATGAAGATCGACTACCCGGGGCTCATCACGCTCGCCTTCTGGGTGGGGGCCCTCCAGATGATCCTCGACCGCGGCCAGGGAAAGGACTGGTTCTCCTCGGGATTCATCGTCACCCTCGCCGTGGTTTCGTTCGTGGCGTTCGGTCTCTTCCTCATCCTGGAATATTACGGGGAGACCCCGGTCGTCGACCTCCACGTCCTGAAGAACCCCTCCTTCGCCATCGGAACGGCGGTCATGTTCTTCGTGATGATGAATCTTTTCGGGAGCATCGTCCTGCTTCCCGTCTACGTCCAGAACCTCATGGGATACACGGCGTTCCTGGCGGGCCTTGTCCTTGCGCCGGGAGGGATTTCCAGCCTCATCGCCATGCCCGTTGCCGGGATTCTCGTCTCCCGGATGAACCCGAAACTGATCGCGGCGACGGGGATCCTTCTCGTCTCCTATTCCACGTATCTCATGTCCCGGTTCACCCTGGACGCGGATTTTTACTCCATCCTCTGGCCCCGGGTGGTCATGGGCGTCGGTATGGGGTTCACCTTCATTCCCCTCACGACCCTCACCCTCTCCCACCTTCCCAGGGAAATGATGACCAACGCCACGTCGATCTATAACCTGGTCCGGAACATCGGCGGGAGTTTCGGTGTCGCCATCGCCGCCACGATCCTGACCCGGAGGGCCCAGTTTCACCAGGCCCGGATGACGGAGCACCTGACTCCTTTCGATTTTTCTTACCTCAGCGAGGAAGAGGAGATTTCACGGATTCTGGACGTCCAGGGAGCGGGTTCCTGGTTTTCCGGAGACGGAGGGGGGGGAGTCATTTACGAGCAACTCCTGCGGCAGTCCTCCATGTTTTCCTTCAACGACGTGTTCTTTTCCCTTTCCGTGGCCCTCGTTCTCATGGTGCCCCTCGTTTTCCTGATGAAGCACGGGGACCACGGGGACGAACCGGCGATCCCGCCGGCGGAGTAAGGAAGGGAACGGGACCTTCCCGTTTACTGGAAAAGGTCTTTCCCGTTTCGCTCGAGAACGCGGGCACAGGCCTCGACGATGTCCCTGTCGTAAAGGATTCCCTTTTTTCCCTCCACTTCCTCGAGGGCCTTTTCCAGACCCATGGCGGGCCGGTAGGGGCGGTGGGAGGCCATGGCGTCGATCACGTCGGCCACGGCGATGATGCGCGCCTCGATGCGGATGGCGTCCCCCGTGAGACCCTGAGGGTACCCCGAGCCGTCCATTCTTTCATGGTGCTGGCGGACGATCTCCGCTATGGGCCAGGGGAATTCGATGTCCTTGAGAATGTCGAAGCCCGCTTCCGGGTGGATCCGGATCAGGTCGTGCTCGATCCGGGAGAGCTTTCCCGGCTTGGTGAGGATTTCCGAGGGGACGTTGATCTTCCCGATGTCGTGGACCAGCCCCGCGAGCCGGATCCCGTCCATCATCTCGTCGTCGATTCCCATTTCGATTCCGATCATGCAGGCGAGCTGGGTCACCCGCTTCTGATGGCCCGCCGTGTAGGGGTCCCGCATTTCGAGGGCCCTCGAAAGGACGCTGATGGCGTCTTCCAGGCTTCTCTTGAGGAGACAGAAACTCTGCCGGAGTTCCTCTTCCATCTTGGCCCTCCGGGCGATGTTCTCCCGTTCCCTGAGGAGCCTTTTCAACCGGATGATCATTTCCTTGAGACTGACCGGCTTCTGCACGAAGTCGCTCGCTCCGTCGGCGATGACGTCCTCGAAAACGTAATCCTCGACGAATCCGGTCATGACGATGACGTCCGCGGAGAACTTCTCCCGGATCGCCCGGGTCAGTTCGATCCCGTTCATCCCCGGCATTGCGATGTCGGTGATCACCACGTCCACGGGCTCCCGCTTGAGGATTTCCAGGGCCTCCTGCCCGTCCCCGGCGGTCTGGCAGGCGTATCCCGCATTCTGGACGGCCCGGTTGACCAGGTTCCGTATGGGCTGTTCATCGTCGACAACGAGTACCCTTGTTTCCCGGGAAATCGGCTTTTCCATGGTTCCGCCTTTCTATAACGATCGACCGTTGATGGCCGGGACCGCAAAAGACATCGCTTCCCGTCTTCCGCCATTCCTTTCCCCGGCTTTGATAGCTTTTTTACATATTCAAAAAGGTAATTGATCCTGTTCTGGCAC
>DJVQ01000031.1 GCA_002441265.1 Syntrophaceae bacterium UBA6252 | reverse complement strand
ATTTCCCCCGGCCAGGCCGGGAAGAGACCGGATCAAAAAGCCGAAAACCGCATTTCTCAGAGTGAAATCCGGGGAAACGAGGGTCAAACGAGCTCCAAACAGGATGAATCTCCGAGTCAGGAAGGCCCGTTGGTCAAAAATGCGCGTCATCGGGCGGGGATCCGGGAAAATGACCAGGTGAAAACCGGGGAGATTCCCGCAGAGGGTGTTGAAAATGCCATGATCCGGAACGCGATCAAAAGGACGAAGGCCCCCGGATCCGTCTCCGCTCATGACATCCGGAACTATGAAGGCCCCCTGGTGAAAGATGCCCTCCATCGGAGAGGGGCCGGGGAAAATGCCCCGGGCCAGGGCGGGATAATGCCCAAAGGGACCGGTGAAAATCCCGTGCTCCGTGACGCGGAGCGGAGAAGGGGAACCGCTGGATCCTCCATTTCGACAGACGGGGGGAATCCCCTGGTCCGGGATGCGCTCCGGAGGACCCGGGCTGAGGGAAGCGATCCCGCCGAGGAAGAGAAGAAGCCCGAGGAAACCGGCGACGAGAAGAAACCCGAAGAGGCCGAGGGAGAGAAGGAGCCTGAAAAAGACGATGAGGCCAACCAGGGCCAGGGCGGGAAGGAGTCCGAGGAAACCGATCAAGCCGCTTCGGGTGAAGAGGACAAGGATCCGGAGAAGGCCGAGGAAGGCGCTGTGGTCCGGGACGCGATGAAGAGGCGGGAGCGGATGACCGGGGATCCTGGAGACAAGGAGCCGATCCTGGAGGGAGCCTGATGGAAAAACTCAAGTCCATTGACAAGTACGGGAAACAGGCCAAAGGACGAAAGGAGCTCATCGCTCACCTGGAGGGCAAGCGGTTGACCCTCCGGCAAATGATCCTGGCAAAGTGTTATGACTGCATGGGCTTCTTTGCTGACGGGCGGGTTGACTGCAATATCCCCGAATGCGCCCTTTATCCTGTGATGATTTACCGGAAGGGGGAAAAGTACCGTGTGATCAACCTTTCGGATGATCAGAAAGCGGCACTGAAAAAAAGGGGACGGTCCACTCAACGGAAAACCCCTTCCTTTGCTCCGGAGATGCATCCGCTTGCAGCCGGAGAAAAAGAAAACCCCGGGGGCATACCTAACCCTCCCTCCGGGGAAACAGAATCTTCTTCCACAGTAAAAAACCACTTTCCGGGGATAACCCCGGGGATCACTCCCGGGGACCAGGCCCCGGATCCGTCTCAAGTCAGGAAATCCGGCAAAAGGGGCCGCAAGCCGAAGGAGCGGGAGCAAATCCCCCTCTTCCCCCTCAAGGGGATACATAACCCCTATCCTGGGGGAAAAGGGAAAATTTCAGGCCGAAAACAGGCGTCATCCATCCAAAAATGACGGAAGGGAGGGCTTGAACCATGGCTGAAAGATGGAATCCTCTCGATCTTGAGAAACTGGATCCCGATTCAACTGGACTTTCGGAATGCATGGCCTGGGGAATCGAGGCTGTAAAGGTTCTCGCTGAAATCATTCAGGACCTTGACCGCTCCGAAAACGTGGATCCTGAAGAAACAAATAGGAACCGCCGTTTTTATCTTTGCCATTTCATGACGGAGCGGCTGGATCAGATTGAATCATTCATGGGAAGGCTGGAACAAAAGCTGTTACGCGATGAAAAACAACCGAATAACAAACCACTGGAAGGCAAAAAGGTCTCCGTCGGGTATCCCGGCAATAATGCCTCCGTACCGGCCATGGAAAAAAGTGCATGACAATTTTCCATGAAGGGGAATATCCTAAACGGGATTTCGCCCATGCCGGACCAATTTGAAAGACCAAATAAACAAGGGAGGTAAAAAAATCATGATTCTCAGGAAGGGAAAAACCTAGGGAAAGGGTCTGATCAAGTCAGGGGTCCGGCGAAATGAAGGAACGGAGGTAAGATAAACATGGCGTGTGTCACAAAGAGGAATGGCCGCTACGTCATTGACTGCTATGACCAGTACGGCCAGCGGTACAGGAAGACGCTACCCAAGGGGACCACGAAGGAAGAAGCCCGGGGTCTTCTCCAGGAGATTGAAAAGAAGATCAACCGGAGGACCTTCCTTCACGAAAAGAAAGTCCCCACGTTTGGAGAGGTAGCAGCTGACTGGTTGAAGTACAAAAAACCGAAGATCCGGATTAGCACCTGGGAGGGTTATGACGGTCACTTGAGGAAACACCTTTCAAACTGGAACCAGTCCCGGATTGATCGAATAACACCCGCGGACGTTGAACAAATTATTACTGTTCTGCAAGGGACCGGCTTGAACATTATCACCCTGCGGCACATCACATCAACCATTAACCAAGTTTTCCGGTATGCGGTCCGGCACAAGTTAATCGACTACAATCCGGTACGGGACGCGGAAAGACCCTCCCGATCGGGGAGCCAGTGGCAAGAGGAGCGAAAAATTTTAATCCTCACCCCGGAAGAAATCGGACGGCTGCTTGATGCGATGGAAGATCCCAAATACAAGACTCTTTTCCTTGTGGCGGTAATGACCGGAATGAGGAAAGGGGAAATCCTGGGTCTAAAATGGAGTGACGTTGATTTCAAGGCACGACAAATCCAAGTAAGGAGAACGTTTAGTCACGGGCGTTTTTTCGAGCCAAAGACAAAAACATCGAAACGAAAAGTTGATGTTTCTCCTTTGGTAGTCAAAGCGCTTGCCGGTTGGAAGTTACAGAGCGGTCCGAATAATACGGAGGATTTTGTATTTCGGACCAGGATCGGAAATCCGATTAACAGCAGTTTCATATTGCAGCGGGTTTTCAGACCCGCGTTGAAAAAGGCGGGTTTGCCGGAAACCATCCGCTTCCATGACCTTCGGCATTGCTATGCGTCTTTCATGATAGGCCAGGGAGAGAATATTAAATACATTCAGTCTCAGTTGGGTCACTTTTCCCCGACAGTCACGTTGAACATATATTCTCACCTGATGAAAGACTCAAATCCGGAGGCCGTCCAGCGTTTGGAGAACACCCTTTTTTTAGGAACCGGTCAAAATTTGGTCACAAAAGCCGAAAAAGGGGATTGAAGGTAAACTCTATCATGTTACATTCACTCACAAAATAACCCCCAAAAAGTAAAATATATACCAGTCGATCAACCTGCTGGACCGCGGGGGGTGGTGCATCGCCTCCTCCTTTCCCAACCGCATCGGGTTTGCCCCCATGCAGCGGGACATCAGCGGGCACCCGGATTTTACGGCCGCCCTGGAAGGAAAATCCTCGGTCTCCCGGATTTCGCTCAGCCGGGGAACGGGCCGTCCCTGCATCGTGCTCACCGTCCCCGTCCGGATCTTCGGCCGGGTCGCTGCGGTGATCCGGGCCGCCCTGGACCTCGACGACTTCAACGATCGCCTGCTCCGTCCCGAGCGGTTCGTCCAGGGGGGAAAGGCCTATTTCTTCGATCCCCGGCTGGACACGGCCCTTCCCGAAGGATGGAAGATCCCCAACGCGACGGGCGGCAAGGCCTACCAGCCGCCGGAGATCCCCATCCTGCCCGAGATGCTGTCGCAGCGGAGGGGGTTCGTCCGGTACCCGTCGAAGGAGGGTGTCCGACTCGCCGGCTTCCTGCGGATCCCCGAACCGGACTGGCTTTTCGTCGTGGAGCGGCCCCTCCGGGACGTTCTCGCCCCCATCCGGACCATGGGGCAGGTCACCCTGGCGGCCCTGGCCGTCATGCTTCTCGCCGTGTCGGCAAGCGTCTTTCTCATGGCCCACCCCCTGCTGGCGAGGCTCGAACGATGCATGGCCTTCGCCCGGGAAATCTCGGAGGGCCGCCTGGACCGGCGGCTGGAAGCGAAGGGGAGCGACGAGATCGCCCGGCTCGGCGGGGGCCTCAACGCCATGGCGGAGAGTCTGGAAAAGAGCCGGGCGGCCCTCGAGGAGATGGAGCAGCGATACCGGGGGCTTTTCGAAAACGCCGTGGAGGGAATCTTCGTCACCGGGCCCGACGGCCTCCTCCTGAACGCCAACCCCGCCCTGGCCGGACTGTTCGGTTACGGCTCCCCGGCGGAGATCGTCGGGAGCAACGTTGCCGGCCATTACGATCCGGAAAGAAGAAAGGTCCTGCTCGCGGAGCTGGACGCCCGGGAGACGGTGAAAGACTTCGGCATCCACTTCCGGCGCCGGGACGGAACGCTCCGGCGGGGATCGGTCTATGCCCGGGCGATCCGGGGGCCGGACGGAAGGATTCTCCGGATCCAGGGCATCCTGGACGACGTGACGGACCGGAGGAAGGCGGAGGAGGAACGGCGCCGGGCGGAGGAGACGGAAAGGCGCCTCGTCCAGTCCAGGCTGGAGGCATTGCGGTACCAGATCAACCCCCATTTCCTGTTCAACGTCCTCAACGCCCTCGACGTCCTCTCGAGGAAGAACCCGGAGCGGATCTCGAAACTCGTCGGGCATCTCGCCCGTTACCTCCGGTCCACCCTTTCCTCCGGAGACTCCGGTTTCGTCCCCCTCCGGGAGGAGCTGGAAACCATGGAAAGCTACCTCGCCCTGGAGAAAGTCCGTTTCGAGGAGGACCTCGCCGTTTCCATCGGCGTGGATTCGGAAATCCTGGACCTTCCCGTCCCGGAACTCCTCCTGCAGCCCCTGGTGGAAAATGCCGTGAAGCATGGGATGAAAACGTCCCCCATGCCCCTCAGGATCCGGATCTCCGGCCGGCCCGACGGGGACCGGCTCCTCATCGAAGTGGCCAACACGGGGAAGTGGCTCCCCCGGGACGGACGGCCCGGGGAGCGAAACGGCCTGGGGCTGGGAAACCTCCGGAAAAGGCTCGACCTCGCCTTCGACGGCCGGTACCGCCTGGGCACCGGCGAAGCGGGGGAATGGGTTTTCGTGACGGTCGAACTACCCGGGAAGGAGAGACACCATGAAACAGGCCCCTGAGAAAAGCGTCCGCGTTCTCATCGTGGACGACGAGCGGCCCGCCCGGGAGAACCTGGCGGACCTCCTGAAACGGCACCCCGGGGTCGAGATCGCCGGGGAGGCCCGGAACGCGGCGGAGGCAAGGGAGAAGATCTCCCGGGAACGGCCCGATCTTCTCTTCCTGGACATCCAGATGCCCGGGGGTTCCGGATTCGAACTCCTGGAACGTCTCGAGGACCCTCCCCCCGTCGTCTTCGTCACCGCCCACGACCAGTTCGCCATCCGGGCGTTCCGGGTCAACGCCCTGGACTATCTCCTGAAACCGGTTGACCCCGCCCGCCTTGGGGAAGCCCTGAGGCGGGCGGGCAACCGGTCCTGGGGTTCCGCCGGGCCGGAGCACGCCCTTTCCCCCGGGGACCGGGTGTTTCTGAACACAGGAAAGCAATCGCTGTTTCTCCCGGTCATGGAGATCGCCGCCATCGCTTCCGAGGGGAACTACACCCACGTCATCGACGTCCGGGGAAAACGATACATGGTCCGGTCCCCCCTCAGGATTTGGGAGAAACGGCTTCCCGGCGACCTTTTCGTCACCCTGGACCGGTCCCTCATGATCAACAGCCGTCACGTCCGGTCCTGGACCGCCCGGCTCCGGAAGGCCGAGGTCCGTCTCGCCGGCGTCCCGACGCCCTTTGCCCTGGGCCGCGCGGCCTATCGCCGGTTCCGGGAACGGGTCGCCGGCGCCGCCGGAGATCCCCGGCGCTGAGCCTTCCTCCCGCGGGAATCCCTCACGGACACGCTCCGCCGGGGTTTTCGCCCCGGCGGTCCCGGCGGTCCGGACGAAGCCATCCGCGGTGGCCGCCGCCGAACCGCATGACGGTGGCCCGCAACCCGTCCGCCTCGTCGGGAAAGGCCGCGTAAAGAACACCCTTCCCAGGGGTGATGTCGAGGCCCGCCCAGCCGACGGGTCCCTCGGAGAACCCTTCCCCGCCCACCGCCTCCCAGCGCCCCCCGGTAAACCGCATCACCGTCGCCCGCCTGCGGTTCCCGAAGTCCGTGAAGGCCGCATACGGAACGCCCCCGTATACGGCAAGACGGAGAAGATCCGCCTGGCCGGGAGAAAATCCTCTGTCCCCGACGACGCCCCAGCCGGTTCCGTCAAACCGCATCACCGTGGCGCCCATGTCCGCCGCCCCGTCGGTGAAGGCGACCCACGGAACGCCGTCCTTCAGGACGAGGACGGGATCGTAGGCCTCTCCGGTGCTGAACCCCCTTCGCCCGACGGGCCGCCAGGAGTCCCCGTCGAACCGCATCACCGTCACCCGCAGGCCGTTTTGCCCGTCCGTAAAGGCCACCCGGGGAAGCCCGTCCTCCCCCACGGCCAGGCTCGGCCCGGTGATCCCCCTCCCCGGAAAATCCTCCCCGCCGACCCGTTCCCAGGACGTCCCGCCGAATCTCATGACCGTGAGAGCGGACGAAAATCTTCCCCCCGTGAACGCCAGCCAGGGCACCCCTCCCGAGACGACGAGGACGGGGTCGTCGGCGCGCTCCCCGGAAAAGCCCTCCTCCCCCACGGGTTCCCAGGCGGTCCCGCCGAAACGGAACACGCGGACCGTCCGGCCCGCCGTCCAGTCGAGGCAGGCGGCATACAGCGTCCCCCCGTCCGCGGCGAGACCGAGGCGATCCGCCGGACCGGGGGTGAATCCCCGCTCCCCGACGGGTCCCCAGTCCTTCCCCTTGAACCGCAGGACCGTCGCCCTGCCGTCCCGTTCCCCGTCGGGGAAGGCGATGCAGGGAGTCCCCGCGGCAAGTGCGAGGGAAACCGTCTCCGCCGTTCCCCCGGAGCATCCCCGCTCCCCGACGATTCTCCAGGAGGCCGCCTCCGACGGCGGAGTCCCCGCAAGCAAAGCCAGAATCCCCGCAAGGATTCCCCTCCGGACCGCCTTCCATGTTCTTCTTTCCTTCATACCGTCCCTGCCTTTCCGGGATCACCGTCTTCTCCCCCATTCCGGCGGAACCGGGGGCGGCCCCGTGGATTTCCCCATAGGAACAATCAAGATTCATGCCAGAATGTATCTGATTGAAAATACAGGCTTACAGGTTAACGCCCGGCCTGGTGGCAGGCCGGGTTTGGCAGGGAAAAGTTGGCATGGGCACCGGCGGGAAAGAGACGCAGTCCCGCCGCCGGTCCGGCGTTTCAGGCGTTCTCCGTTTCGCCGGGCGGTTCGAGGATCCGTCCGGCGTCCTTCAGGATGTGGTCCCGGTGCGTTCCGGCCCAGTAAATCCGGCCGCAGGCGGGACATTGACGAAACGTGTCCTGGGTCTGGAGAACATAGGGGGGAACGAAAGGAGCGGCCTTTTCAGGGGCCAGATACCGAAGGACTTCGTTGCAGAGGAGGCAGCGGGTGAAAAAATGAGACCGGTCCGGTTCGAGGCCGAAGGCGCCAAGGACTTCCCGAAGCTGGCCGGGCAGATCGTCCGGCCCCACGACGTGGAGGCGGCCCCGGTAATTCCGGAGGGCCATGTCCTTCCGCTTCGTCAGGACGGCCCGCCCCTCCCGGTACCCGCGATCGAGAAGGGCGCGGCCGATGTCGCCCCGGTCGAGGACCGCGTCAACCCCCAGGGCGCGCAGCCATCTGGCCAGCTTCCCCAGATTCCGGTCCACCAGGAATTTCATCGGTTCGCCCCAGGGGAACGGATCGGCTCCCGTCCCGCGCCCGTGGAACGGGCCGCCGGCCGGGGGGATCCGGACGGTCAGGGTATCTAGACTGCGGGCCGTTCCTCTTCCGGCGTTTCCTCCTCTTTCTTCGGCTCCTCTTCCGGAAGTTCCTCGATCCGCTCTCTTTTCGCCTCCTCTTTTTCGTACGCCGCAAGACGTTTCCTGAGCTTCCTCACCTGTCTCGAGAGGCGGCCTCTTTCGACGACGTCCAGCAGGCCCGTGAAGACCACTCCCAGCCCGAAGGTGATGAAAATGAGGAGGTAGGCCGGAATCTGAAAATCGAAGAGATGGTAGTATTTCAGATGAACGGGATCGACGTTGGCCAGGGAAAAGGTGATGACGAAGAGGACCAAGACCATTCCGATGATCGTCAGAAAAAGCTTCATCCTATACCTCCAAGTATTTTTTCAGGCAGGGCAGCAGCAGCGCCCGGGTTTCGGCGACGTTCTGGGGAATGACCCGGACGTCCCCCACGACGGTGGCAAAATTGGTGTCCCCCGTCCATCGCGGCACGATGTGAAGATGAAGATGGCTTTCCACCCCGGCGCCGGCGGCCTTCCCCACGTTCATCCCCACGTTGAACCCCTCCGCCCCCATGACGTCCTTCAACGCCCTGACGGCGCAATCGGTGAAACGGAACATTTCGAGCCACTCCTCGCCGGTGAGTTCCTCCAGCTGGGAGATGTGCCGGTAGGGAATCACCAGGATGTGTCCCGTGTTGTAAGGGTACTTGTTCATCATGACGGCGCAGCGTTCGCCCTCGTAAAGAACGAGGTGCTCCTCCCGGACGGAATGCTTGCAGAAGACGCAGCCCTCCTTCTTCTTTCCGGTGAGGTATTCCATGCGGCCGGGGGAATTCAGATATTTCATGACGTCCCGTCCTCGAGTTCGATGATCGATCCGGCGATCCTGTCCGTGATCTCCAGGATGCCCACGGTCCGCCGGGCCGTGAAGACTCCCCCCGCCGACCCGGGATTGAAAAAAAGAACCCCGTTCCGGAGGTGATTGGCGGGCCGGTGCGTGTGTCCGTAAACGAGGCAGTCGACGGGGTCGTCCTGGAACACCCGGGCCAGCCGCTCCTCGATGCCGTCCGGCGGGCCCCACCCGTGGATCAATCCGATCCGGAACCGCCCGGAGGAAAAGACCCGTTTCCCCGGAAACGCCTCCCGGACGGCGGGGGAATCCATATTGCCCGCCACGGCCAGAACCGGCCTGCCGGCAAAGACGGCAAGCACTTCCGGTTCCACCAGGTCCCCTGCATGAAGGATCAGGTCGGCGTCTTCGAACAGGGTCCCGGCGATCTTTTCGAGAAGCCCGTCGGGGCCTCTCAGATGAGTGTCGGAAATCACACCGATTTTCATACGGGAGCCCTCAATTTTGTATTATATCGGGGTCAAAATCTCAAGTCATTTTTGATGAACACGTAAAAAGTCAAAACAACGCTTTTTTTGAACGGCAAAGAAAAAGCTCCGGTGGCAAGGCGCCCGAACCCCGGGGAATGAGACGCACCGATGGCACGCCAAAGGGTCGAGGAAAGAAGGGCAACGCGGCATAGGAACTTTTTCCAAAGCCGTCATTTTGTCTTTCCCCGCAGGTCTGGAGGGTTCCCACCGTTGACTTTTTTCCCCCGGGGCCTTAGCATAAAGGTCCACAAGGAGGTGGAAATGATCGAAAAGGCCCTCGACGAAATCGCGGAAAGAATTCTCATGCTGGACGAAGCGTCCCTGTCGGGCCTCCTGGAAAAATACAGGCTCCGGATGGAAGCCTTCGAACCCTCGAAGAACTGGGAAAAATCGGTGATCCTCTTTTTCGTGATCAACGCCGTCCGCGCGAAAAATCACCTCTTCAACGCCGGGCTCCTGAAGCGCCAGGAAACGGAAGGCAAGGAGGCGCCGGGGAAGGACCCGGACGGGAAGACGCCTCCCTACCTGAAGCGGGTGAAATGAGGAAAAAACGGATGGGACGCCACCTTTCCGCGGGATCGCCGGCGGCGGACGGATCATGAACCGGGAAGAAGCTTCACGGAGAATCGAGGACCTGCGCCGGGCAATCGTCCATCACAACCGCCGGTACTACCAGCTCGACGACCCCGAGATCAGCGACGCCGAATACGACGGCCTCATGAACGAACTCGCGGCGCTGGAGCGGGCGTTTCCCGATCTCGCCACCCCCGATTCGCCGACCCGCCGGGTCGGCGCCGCCCCGCTGGACAAGTTCCCGCCTTCCCTTCACGGGGCTCCCATGCTGAGCCTCGCCAACGCCTTCTCGGAGGAGGAGATCCGCGCCTTCCGGGACCGGATCGGCCGCATCCTCGGGGAACCGGAAGAGATCCCCTTTGTCGTGGAGCCGAAGCTCGACGGCGTGGCGGTGAACCTCCTCTACGAAAACGGCCTCTTCACCAAAGGCGCCACCCGGGGCGACGGCAGGACGGGAGAGGAGATCACGGCGAACCTGAGAACGATCCCCACCCTTCCCCTCCGAATGACAAACGGCGCGAGGGTTCCCGAAAGAATCGAAATCAGGGGCGAGGTGTACCTTTCCGTCGAGGCCTTCCGGAGCCTGAACCGGCGGCGGGCCGAGGCGGGGGAGCCCCCCTTCGCCAACCCCCGGAACGCCGCGGCGGGATCGCTGCGCCAGCTCGACTGGCGGATCACGGCGGGGCGCCCCCTCGACCTCTTCTGTTACGCCGTGGGCGAATCCCCGGACCTTTCCTTCGACAGCCAGTGGGAACTGCTGGAAACCCTCAGGGCATGGGGTTTCCCCGTGAATGACAAAATCCGCCGGGCCGGGGACATCGACGCCTGCATCGGCTACTATCGGGAAATGGCGGAAAGCAGAAAAGACCTTCCCTACGAGATCGACGGCGTGGTCATCAAGGTGTCTTCCATGGCACTCCAGGAACGCCTGGGAACCGTGTCGAGGAACCCGCGGTGGGCGCTCGCCTGCAAGTTCGATCCCCCCCAGGCGGCGACGGTGATCCGGAACATCACCGTCCAGGTGGGGAGGACGGGCGTCCTCACGCCGGTCGCGGAGATGGACCCCGTGGAGGTGGGGGGCGTCACCGTCTCCCGGGCGACCCTTCACAACCAGGACGAGGTGGACCGGAAGGACATCCGGATCGGGGACACGGTGCTCGTCCGGCGTGCCGGCGACGTCATCCCGGAAGTGGTCCGGGCGGAACCGTCGAAGCGGACCGGCGCGGAGCGGAAGTTCATCATGCCCGCCGCCTGCCCCTCCTGCGGCTCCCCCGTGGTGCGCCTGGAGGGGGAAACGGCGTACCGGTGCCTCGGGATGAACTGCCGGGCCCAGCTTGCCGAAACGATCCGCCATTTCGTTTCCCGCGGCGGGATGGACATGGAGGGAATCGGGGAAAAGCTGATCCTGCGGCTCATCGAATCGGGACGGATCGGAGACCCGGCGGACCTCTTCTATCTCACGAAGGAGGACCTGGCGGGCCTGGAGCGAATGGCGGACAAGTCGGCGGAAAACGTCCTCACGGCGATCGAGAGGGCGAAGACCCCGCCGTACGAGAAATTCCTCTTCGCCCTCGGCATCCGGCACGTGGGAGAGTTCATCGCGAAAATCCTGGCCGCCCGGTACCCCGTCCTCGAGGGCCTCATGGCGGCCGGCGAGGAGGAACTGGCGGGCATCCACGGCATCGGGAAGGAAATCGCCTCCAGCGTCGTGAATTTCTTCCGGCAGCGGACGAACCGGGAGGTCATCGACAAGCTCTCCCGGGCGGGGGTCAGGCCCCGGGTCCCCGCCGGACGGCCGGAAGGGAGCCTCCAGGGGAAATCCTTCGTCTTCACCGGTTCGATGAAGCGGTACACGAGAAGCGAGGCCGGAAGCCGGGTCGAAGCCCTGGGCGGCCGGGTGCTCCCCTCGGTGACGAAATCGGTGGATTACGTCGTGGCGGGGGAGGACCCGGGATCGAAGATCGAAAAGGCGCGGAAGCTGAACCGGACCGTCATCGGGGAAGAGGAATTCCTGAACCTTATCGGGGAGGAAGGGTCGTGACGGAGCACCGCGGAGACGAAAACCGCCCCCCTTCGGACGAAAAGGGGGTGCGCCGGGTCCGGGTTCGGATCGCCGGGCGGGTCCAGGGGGTCTGCTTCCGGGCGGAGACCCGGGGCGAGGCCGTGAGGACCGGGATCCGGGGATGGGTGCGAAATCTCCGGGACGGCCGGGTGGAGGCCCTCTTCGAGGGACCGGCGCCCCTGGTGGAACGGATGATCGACTGGTGCCGGAAAGGCCCCCCCTTCGCGTCCGTCCGGTCCGTGGAAATCCTCGAGGAACCCCCGGGAGAGATCTTCGACGGGTTCGAAATCCGCTACGGCCTCTGACCCTCCCCCGGAGGAGCGCCGATCCGCCCTGCCGCATCCCCCTCCAGCGGAAGGTAATGGAAATACAGACCGAGATCCACGGCGACCAGGACGGCGTTCAGGATGTACAGCACGATGACCCCGTCGAGGTCGTACAGGAGCTTGTGGACGATCCCGCTCAGATATCCCAGAAAAACGATGATCATGAAAAGGGGGCTTTTGCCCGCCACCTTTTTCGTCCGGAGTGACTTGGCGATGGAGATGGGCCAGCTCACGCCGAAGCACAGGAGCATCACCGCCTCGAAGAAGCTCATTTCGGACAGAAGTTCCGTCATCGCCCGTCCGGCCTCCCCGAATCCCCGGCGTCCCGGAGGACCTTCGCCAGCCTTCCGAATTCCTCCACCGTGAGGGTCTCCCCCCTTCTTCCCCCGTCGATCCCCGCCATGGCCATCAGCTCCGGGACGGGGACGCTTCCTCCCCCGAAGTCCTTGAAGTTGTTGAGGAGCGTTTTCCTTCTCCGGGCGAAGGCCGTCCGGACGACCCTCCGGAAGAACGCGTCATCGGGAACGGGGACCAGGGGCTCCTCGCGGAAGGGGAGGCGGACCACCGCCGATTCCACTTTCGGAACGGGCCGGAAACAGGACGAGGGAACGGCCGTCTCCAGGACCGGTTCGCACCAGGCCCGGGCGAACACGGAGAGGATCCCGTACGCCTTCGACCCCGGGACGGCGGTGACTCGTTCCGCCACCTCCCTCTGGAACATGAGGAGGGCCTCGGCGATGTGGCGCCGGTGATCGAGGAGATGGAAGAAGATGGGGGAAGAAATGTTGTAGGGGATGTTCCCCGCGATCCGGAGCTTCCCCTCCAGGCCCTTTTCCCGCCGGAACCGTTCCCGGAGGGCGGAAAGGTCGACCCGGAGGATGTCCCGTTCCAGGATTTCCACGTTTTCCAGGGATTTCAGTTCTTCCCGCAGGATCTCCGTCATGCGGGGGTCCACCTCCACCGCGACGAGCCACGGGGTTTTTTCCGCGAGGAGGGCCGTGAGGAGCCCCAGGCCGGCCCCGATCTCGACCACCGCCCCGTCGCGCCGGTCCGGGACGAGATCGGCGATCCGCCGGATCATGTTCCCGTCCGTGAGAAAGGACTGCCCCAGGGACCGGGCCGGCCGGATCCCGTATTTCCGCATCCGCTCCCCCGCCGTGGTCATGGGGCGGACCGGCTTCTCGCCGTCCGAAGGGCCCGGAGGGCGAGAACATAGCTTGCGAGCGCCACGAAGGGCGCCATGACCACGCCGCCCAGGAGGAGGGGCATGATCACGGCCTTTCCCATTTGAAGGATCGTCCAGAAGGAATAATCCTGGAAGGCGATCTTCAGGTGATCCATCCCGAGGAGGCGCTTCCCCAGCTCGTACTGGGAGATGTAGAGCACAGGGATGGTCAGGGGGTTGGAGATGAGCCAGGAGCCCAGAAAGGCGGCGGTGACATTCCGGCGGAGCAGGAAGACCAGGGCGATGGTGAGGGCCGTGTGGAAGGGGATCGTCGGGGTCGCGCCGATGAAGATCCCGACGGCGAGGCTGAAGGCGATGTTCTCCGGCGTCCCCCGGAGGCTGATGAAGTCGTTGTAGAACTTCTTCCACCGCTTCTTCAGCAGTTCCGAAACCATCACGCCTCCCCGAACTCCAGGGGCCACCGGGACAGCGCGTTCAGGTCCAGGGAGTCCCGTTTCCCCTTCAGGAGAAGGGCGTGCCCCACGGCGCCGATCATGGCGGCGTTGTCCGTGCAGAGCTTCAGGGGAGGGATGAAGAGGTCCACGCCCCTCCGCCCGGCTTCCTCGGAAAACCGCTGCCTCAGGCGGCCGTTGGCCGCCACGCCGCCGGAAACGACGACCCGGTCGATACGGACCTCCCCGGCCGCCCGGAGGGTCTTCTCCACGAGGACGTCCACCACGGCCTCCTGGAAACCGGCCACGATGTGCGGAAGCTCCTCCTTCTCCACGGGCCTGTCCAGCTTCTTCAGATAGTGGAGGAGGGAAGTCTTGAGGCCGCTGAAACTGAAGTCCAGGCTGTCCCGCATGGAGCGGGGAAATGCGATCCGGCGGGGGTCCCCCTCCCTGGCGAGACGGTCGATGACCGCGCCCCCCGGGTACCCCAGGTTCAGCATTTTCGCCGCCTTGTCGAAGGCCTCCCCGGCGGCGTCGTCCCGGGTCTGGCCGAGACATTCCACGGAACCGAAGTCCCGGACCCGGTAGATGCTCGTGTGGCCCCCGGACACGACCAGGGCGACGAAGGGAAACTCGGGTTTTTTTTCGGTGAGGAAGACGGCGCCGAGATGGCCTTCCAGGTGGTTCACCCCCACCAGGGGAAGGCCGGAAGCGAAGGCGATCGCCTTCGCCGCGTTCAGCCCCACCAGCAGCGAGCCCACGAGGCCCGGCCCCCGGGTGACGGCTACGGCCTCGATCCCCCCGAGGGGGACCCCGCCGTCCTCCAGGGCCTGGGAGATGACGGGCACGATGGCCTCGATGTGCTTCCGGGAAGCGATTTCCGGCACCACGCCGCCGTAGCGGCTGTGCACCCGGACCTGTGAGGAGACGACGTTGGAAAGGGCGGTGATCCCGTCCCGGACGACCGCCGCGGACGTCTCGTCGCAGGAGGATTCAATGGCAAGCAGGAGCATGGGACCTCCCTGAAATTTCCTTTCCACAAAAGGGAAAAAAAGGATATATAAAAAAGCCGTTTCTTTGTAAACAGTTTTCGAAAAGGGAGATCCATGGAAGTTGAGACGGATTTTCTCGTTCTCGGGAGCGGCATCGCAGGCCTTTCCTTCGCCATCCGGGCGGCGGAACTGGGCACGGTGGCCATCGTCACGAAGAAGGAAAAGATCGAATCCAACACGAACTACGCCCAGGGGGGGATCGCCGTCGTCCTGGACAAGACGGACAGTTTCGAGAACCACATCCGTGACACCCTGGAGAGCGGCGCCGGCCTGTGCAAGGAAGACGTGGTCCGGTTCGTGGTCCGGGAGGGACCGGAACGGATCCGGGAACTCATCGACTGGGGAGTCGATTTCACCCGGACCGGCAGCGGCGATCCGGGATCCTTCGATCTCGGCCGGGAGGGCGGGCACAGCCACCGCAGGGTGATCCACGCCAGGGACTTCACCGGGAAGGAGGTGGAACGGGCCCTCGTGGAAAAGGCGGCGTCGAATCCGAACATCCGGATCTACGAAAATTTCTTCGCCGTCAACCTGATTCTCGAATCGAAGCTCCGGGGTGAGGAAAGACCCCGGGAGGACGGAGCCGACCGGTGTCTCGGCGCCTATGTCTTCGACGTCCTCAACACCCGGGTCCACACCTTCCGGGCCAGGTTCGTCATCATCGCCACCGGCGGGGCGGGGAAAGTGTACCTCATCACGACGAATCCCGACATCGCCACGGGGGACGGGATCGCCATGGCCTACCGGGCGGGGGCGAAAATCGCCAACATGGAATTCATCCAGTTCCANNGCCAAGTCCTTCCTCATCAGCGAGGCCGTCCGGGGCGAAGGCGCGGTCCTGCGCCTCCGGGACGGAAGGACCTTCATGGAAAAGTACCACCCCATGAAGAGCCTGGCCCCCAGGGATATCGTCGCCCAGGCCATCGACCGGGAACTCAAGAAATCCGGAGACGAGTACGTCCTCCTCGACATCACCCACCGGACCCGGGACTTCCTGACCTCCCGGTTCCCCAACATCTACGAGCAGTGCCTCGAATTCGGCATCGACATGGCGAAGGAGCCCGTGCCCGTCGTTCCCGCGGCCCACTACATCTGCGGCGGCATCCTCGTGAACGCCTTCGGCGAGACCACCATCGACCGCCTGTTCGCCTGCGGGGAGTCCTCCTGCACGGGGCTCCACGGGGCGAACCGGCTCGCCAGCAACTCCCTCCTGGAGGCCCTCGTCTTCGCGCACCGGGTCTTCCACCGGATAAAGGAGCGGCTTCCCGGCGCGGACATGCCCGACCTGCCCGTTCCCCCCTGGGACCCCAGGGGAGCGACGGAAAGCGACGATTCCATCGTGGTGTCCAACAACTGGGACGAGGTCCGCAGAAGCATGTGGAACTACGTGGGCATCGTCCGGACGAACAAGCGGCTCGAACGGGCGAAACGGCGGATCGACCTCATCCTTCAGGAAATCGAGGACTATTACTGGAACTTCACCATCACCCGGGACCTTCTGGAACTCCGGAACATCGCCACGGTGGCGAAGCTCATCATCGCCTGCGCGATGAAACGGCAGGAAAGCCGGGGACTGCACCTGAACCTGGACTATCCCGAACGGCAAAACGGGAAGTGGAAAAAAGACACGATCCTGAAGCGAAACGCTCTCGAACCGCTCCCGTAAGGGGGCGTTTCCGTCCGACCGGACCGGCGGCGGGGTCTCATGGGATTTTCTCAGACTCCTTGCGAAGTCCTCACGACTTGATGAACTCGTAAAAAAGCCGAATCAACACTTCTTCGAACGGCAAAGGAAAAAGTCCCACAGGCAAGGCGCCCGAGTCGCGAGGACCGAGGCGTACATATCGTACGCCGCAGGGACGAGGGGCGAAGGGGAACGCAGCATATGGGCTTTTTGCGAAGCCGTCGGAGGAGACAAGCTCGCAAGGAACCTCAACAACACTTCTTCGAACGGCAAAGGAAAAAGTCCCATAGGCAAGGCGCCCGAGCCGCGACGAATGAGGCGTACTTCCGGTACGCCGCAGTGAGGAGAGGCGAAGGGGAACGCAGCATATGGGCTTTTTACGAAGCCGTCAAGGCTTGGGCCACCGTAGTCTTATTTGCCCCAGAGCGCTCGCGAACACCAGGGTCCGGGGCGGCGGGGCTTCGCCGGCGGCGAGGGCGGGGAACCGGACGGAATAGAATTTCCCGTGGGGGGTGATGTAGGGGAAAAGGTCCTGGACGGCCGGGGTGATTTTCGTCACCTCCCGGAGATCCACGGGGGAAACGGGCGTGCCGTCCCCGACGACGAGAAACACCTTCCAGATCGAATCCCCCCGGGCGAAGTCGTTCCACTTCGCCTCGGGCACGTAGGCGTAGAAGAAATACTCCAGGTACGCTCCGGAATCGAGGGCCTTCCTGGCCTGGACCTCCCCCGGGGACGACACCTGGATCCGGTCGGACTCCTTCCGGTAGGCCTCGTTGAATTCGGCGCTCCTCTCCGTCGCCACGACCCGGGCCATGGTTTCGAATTCGGCATAGACCGTCTTCTCGGCGGTCCATTTTTTCAGGACCTCGAGATACGTCTCGGAAACGCGGTCTTCCCGGACAATCTCCGCGTACTGCCGGATTTCGCTACAGCCGGGAAAAATCGTCAAGAGAGCGAACAAAAGTCCCCATGCAATCCGCTTCATCAATCCCTCCAAAAACCCGGGAAAAAATAAAATCCACCCGCTTCAGGAAATTCTCCACCCGGAAGGTCTCGTCGAGGTCCCCCTCGGTCAGCCGTTTCATGACCTCCCCGTCCTCCATCAGGAGCTTCTTCAGCTCGATGCCCTCCTGCCAGGCCCGCATGGCGTTTCTCTGGACGAGGGCATAGGCGTCCTCTCTGGAAATCCCTTTCTCGATGAGCTTCAGAAGGACCATCTGTGAAAAGATCAGCCCTTTCGTCATTCCCAGGTTGGAAAGCATCCGTTCCGGGTAGACGAGAAGCCGTTCCACCATCCCGGTGAACCGGTTCAGCATGAAATCGAGGAGAATCGTCCCGTCGGGGCCGATGACCCGCTCCACGGAGGAGTGGCTGATGTCCCGCTCGTGCCAGAGGGGGACGTCCTCGAGGGCGGCCAGGGCATAGGACCGCATGAGGCGCGCCAGGCCCGACAGGTTCTCCGACAGGACGGGGTTCCGCTTGTGGGGCATGGCGGAAGATCCCTTCTGTCCGGGGGAAAAGTACTCCTCCGCCTCCCGGACCTCCGTCCTCTGGAGAAGCCGGATCTCCTGGGCGAACTTGTCGATGGAGGAGGCCGTCACGGCAAGGGCGGAAAAATACTCGGCGTGGCGGTCCCTCTGGACGATCTGGGAGGACACGGGGGCGGCCTTCAGCCCGAGCCGCGCGCAGACGTATTCCTCCACGAAGGGATCGATGAATGAGAAAGTCCCCACGGCCCCGGAGATCTTTCCGACGCTGACCGATTCCTTCGCCCGGAGGATCCGTTCCCGGTTCCGCTCCATTTCCTGGTACCACAGGGCGAGTTTCAGGCCGAAGGTGACCGGCTCGGCGTGGATCCCGTGGGATCTCCCGATCATGAGGGTGTTCTTGTGCTCGAAGGCCCGCCGCCGGAGAACGGCGAGAAGGGCCTCCACGTCCCGCAGGAGGATGTCCGCGGCGTCCCTGAGGAGAACCGCGAGGGACGTGTCGAGGATGTCCGACGAGGTCAGCCCCATGTGGATGAACCGGGCGTCTTCGCCCACGTGCTCCGAAACGGACGTCAGGAAGGCGATGACGTCGTGCTTCACCACCTTTTCGATCTCGTCGATCCGCCCGGCGTCGAATCCCGCCTTTTCCTGGATGTTCCGGAGGGCGCCGGCGGGAATCCTTCCAAGGTTCGCCTGGGCCTCGCAGGCGAGTATCTCGATGTCAAGCCATTTCCGGTACCGGTTTTCCGGGCTCCAGATGTCGGCCATCTCAGGTCTTGAGTACCGGGGAATCACGAAACCTCTCCTTCCCGTTTTTTCGTTTTCATAGTATGAATGGAAAAGGGGAGTCAAGCCATTTTCATTCCCACCGGGGAAAGGGTCCCCTTCCCCGCCCTGGAGGGCGCAGGCCGCGCCCGCCGGAGGGGGCGGCGGTCTTCCCCGGGACGCCGGGGAAACGGGCCGTCGTTTTCCTCTCATTTTTTTCTTGATATTCGCGCCCAAACGGACTATATCTGGTAGCCAGTAATCAATAACATACTATATATTGTGTTTTTTCGGCCAAACCGTTCCGCCGGCGGAACGGGAGGTTTCACTGGTTTTTTTTAAAGATACGGGGGGAATACGCCATGTACGAATCGATCCGAAAACGGGACGGACGGCTTGTGCCGTTCGACGCATCCAAAATCACCGCGGCCATTGCCAAGGCGGGGGCGGCCACGGGGGAATTCGACGAGAAAACGGCCAAAAGGCTTACCATCCGGGTCCTGACCCTGGCGAAGGGGCTTCACGGAAGCGAGGCGCCCTCGGTGGAGGAAATCCAGGACATCGTGGAGGAGATCCTGCTCTCCTCGACGTACCGGGCGACGGCGAAGGCCTACATCATCTACCGGGATCAGCACGCCCGGCTCCGGGACATGGCGAACCGGATGGAGGTGGACCTGGTCGACCAGTACCTGAAGAAGAAGGACTGGAAAATAAACGAGAACAGCAACATGGACTATTCCCTCCAGGGACTGAACAACTACATCTCCTCCGAGGTGAGCAAAATCTACTGGCTGAACGAAATCTATCCCCCCGAGATCCGGAAGGCGCAGATGGAAGGAGACTTCCACATCCACGACCTGAGCATCCTTTCCGTCTACTGCGTGGGATGGGACCTCCACGACCTTCTCCGGGAAGGGTTCCGGGGGGTCTCGGGAAAGGTGGAGAGCCGTCCCGCGAAGCACTTCCGGAGCGCCCTCGGCCAGGTGGTGAATTTCTTCTACACCCTCCAGGGAGAGGCGGCGGGGGCCCAGGCGTTCTCCAGCTTCGACACGCTGCTCGCCCCCTTCATCCGCCATGACGGGCTCAGCTACACCGACATCCGGCAGGCCCTCCAGGAGTTCGTCTTCAACATCAACGTCCCCACCCGGGTGGGATTCCAGACCCCTTTCACCAACGTCACCCTGGACCTCACCGTCCCCCGCCACTTCGCCGGCGAACACGTCATCATCGGGGGAACGGCGCGGGACGAAACATACGGGGATTACCAGGAGGAGATGGACCTCTTCAACCGGGCCTTCCTGGAGGTCATGGCGGAGGGGGACGCCCGCGGCAGGGTCTTCACCTTCCCCATCCCCACCTACAACATCACCCGGGACTTCGACTGGGAGAACGCGAATCTGCGCGGCCTGTGGGACATGACGGCCCGGTACGGCGTCCCCTATTTCTCCAATTTCATCAACTCGGACATGAAGCCCGAGGACGCCCGGAGCATGTGCTGCCGGCTTCGGATCGACAACCGGGCCCTGGAGATGCGGGGCGGCGGGCTTTTCGGCTCCCATCCCCTCACGGGCTCCATCGGCGTGGTCACCCTGAACCTTCCCCGGATCGGCTATCTGTCCTCCTCGGAGGAGGAATTCATGGACCGCCTGGCCAGGCTCATGGACACCGCCAAGGAGAGCCTGGAGATCAAGCGCAAGATCCTGGAAAGGTTCACCGACGGGAACCTCTACCCCTACACGAGGTACTACCTCCGGAACGTGAAGGAGCGGTTCGGGCAGTACTGGAAGAACCATTTCTCAACCATCGGCCTCGTGGGAATGAACGAGGCGTGCCTCAACCTCATGAAGGAAAACATCGCCTCCCCGGAGGGCCACCGGTTCGCCCGGAAGGTTCTCGACTTCATGAGGGACCGCCTGCTCCGGTTCCAGGAGGAGACGGGCAACAACTACAACCTCGAGGCGACCCCCGCGGAGGGGACCTCCTACAGCCTCGCCCGGATCGACCGGAAACGCTATCCCGACATCGTCTGCGCCAACGTGAACGGCAGCAGGAGCGACAACGGGAAGGAGCCCTTCTACACGAACTCGAGCCAGCTGCCGGTCCACTTCACCGACGACCTGTTCGAGGCCCTCGATCTTCAGGACGACATCCAGACCCGGTACACCGGCGGGACGGTCTTCCACATCTTCGCGGGCGAACAGATCGACGATTCCGCCGCCGTGAAAACCCTGGTACGGAAAATCTGCGAGAAGTACTCCATCCCCTACTTCACCTTCTCCCCCACCTTCAGCGTCTGTCCCGGCCACGGGTATCTCCGGGGGGAGCATGCGGTCTGCCCGGACTGCGGCGCCGCCTGCGAGATCTATTCGAGGGTCGTGGGGTACCTGCGTCCCGTGAACCAGTGGAACAAAGGAAAACAGGAGGAGTTTTCCCTGAGGAAGACGTTCTCCCTCCAGTAAGCCATGCGCATCGGCGGCCTGCAGAAGGTATCCCTCATCGATTACCCGGGGAAGATCGCCGCCGCGATTTTCACCCAGGGATGCAACTTTCGCTGTCCTTACTGCCACAACCCGGACCTCATCCCCCCGGAATCCCGGGGGGACCTCTTCCCGGTCGCGGAAGTGCTCGCCTTCCTGGAAAAAAGGCGGGGCCGGCTGGACGGCGTCGTCCTCACCGGCGGGGAACCGACCCTTCAGCCCGGCCTCCCGGAGTTCCTGGAAACGGTCCGGGCCATGGAATACCCGGTGAAGCTGGACACGAACGGGTCAAACCCGGCGGTCCTGGAAAGGCTCCTCGGACGGGGGCTTATCGATTACGTCGCCATGGACCTGAAGGCGCCCGAGGAGAAGTACGGCCTTTTCTCCGGGCCCGCCGTCCCCTTCTCCCGGATCTCAAAGACCATGGACCTCATCCGGCAATCCGGGGTCCCTTTCGAATTCCGGACCACCGTGGTTCCGTCCCTCCTCTCCGAAGAGGATCTCCTGGCCGTCGCGGACACCCTGGCCCCGGCGGACCGTTTCGTCCTCCAGCGGTTCGTCCCTTCCCGGACGCTCGACCCCCGGCTTGCCGCGGAAAAGGGACCGAGCGCCGAGGAGATCACCCGCCTCGCGAAGACGCTCTCCCGTAACGGGCGGACGATTCTCGTCCGCTGAAGGACCGCCCCGGGCTCGGGATCTTCTTGCCAACCCATGGAGAATCTGATACTCATAGTGGGTTTTCGCGGTTTCGTGAAAAGGGGACCCGCGCGACCCGGCGTCCCTCGAAGCAGGAGATGGAAACGGAAAGAGGAATGAACGGCGAGGAAGCCATAGAACAGGCAAAAGAGGTGCTCCGCACCGAGGCGGAATGCATCCTCCGGCTGATCGACAAGGTGGACCGCAATTTCGCGGAGGCCGTGGAGATGATCTGCCGCTCCAAGGGAAGGGTGATCGTCACGGGCATCGGGAAATCGGGCCTCATCGGCAGAAAGATCGCGGCGACGCTGACCAGCACGGGAACGCCGGCGATTTTCCTCCACCCCGTGGAAGGGCTTCACGGAGACCTCGGCATCGTCACGAAGGAGGACGTCGTCCTCGCCATTTCCAACAGCGGGGAAACCACCGAGCTCTCCAGCCTCACGTCCAGCGTCCGGGACATCGGGGCGCCCGTCATCGCCCTGACGGGAAACCCGGCCTCGAGCCTTGCCGGGACAAGCGATTTCGTCATCAACACGGCCGTGGACCGGGAGGCCTGCCCCTTCGGCCTCACCCCCACCTCCAGCACCACCGCCGCCCTGGCCATGGGGGACGCCCTTGCCGTGGCCCTCATCCGCAGGAAAGGATTCAGCGAATCGGACTTCTTCAAGTTCCACCCCGGCGGAAACCTGGGACAGCGGCTCCTGGCCCGGGTCCGGGACGTCATGATCGGCATGGACCGGGTCCCCCGGGTCTTCACGGGCACGCCGGCCCTCGACGCGGTCCGGGTCATCGACGAAAAAAACGTGGGTTTCGTCCTCGTCACCGACGGGAACGACGTCCTCCGGGGAATCCTCACGGACGGCGACGTCCGCAGATGCGTCCGCCGGGGCCTCGATTTCTCGCAGCTCCCCGTCGACCGGATCATGACGCTGTCGCCGAAAGTCGCCTCAGAGGGGGCTTCCCTGGCCGAAACGGTGGAATTCATGCAGCGTGAGGAAATCACGGCCCTCGCTGTCGTCGGCGAGGGGGGGCGGCTGAACGGCTACATCCACCTCCACGACATCCTCGGCCGCGGGGGAACGGTCAGAATTTCCCCCAGCCCGTTTTAAGGCAGCGCCCCGCCGGGAAAGACCCCCCTTCAAGGAGAATCGCATGCCCCTTTATGAAGTCGACGGAAAACGACCGGTCATTTCTCCGGAAAGCTTCGTCCACCCCGACGCCGTCCTGATCGGCGACGTGACCGTGGGTCGCGGGTGCTTCATCGCGCCCGGGGTGGTGATCCGGGCGGACGAGGGCCCCGTCTTCATCGGCAACGGCACGAGCATCCAGGACAACACGGTGATCCACATCAATCCCGGCGCTTCGGTCTTCATCGGGGACGAGGTTCTCGTGGGACACAGCACCGTCCTTCACGACACCCGCATCCATGAACATTGCGTCATCGGCATGGGGGCCATCCTTCTTTTCGGCTCCGTCTGCGAGGAGGGGGCCTTCATCGCCGCCGGCGCGGTCGTCCCCAACGGCATGACCATCCCCGCGGGAAAGCTCGCCGCGGGAAACCCGGCCCGGATCGTCAAGGACGTCACGGAAGTCCAGAAACAGTACGCCCGGTTCGGGATCGAGGCCTATATCCAGCTGGTTCGCCGCTACAAGGAAACGTTCCGGGAAGTCACCTGATTTTTCCGGCGCCGCAGCGGTCCGGTTTCCAGACGGTTCCGTCGTCCCGATCGTTCTTGACAGGGTGAAAGAATTCCATTGCGGATAGAACATCATCCGCCGGAACGTTTCAGGCCGGGACACGGCCGCCGCAGGGGGAATCCATGACAAAACAGCGTGAGGACACGAAAAAGGAAAAACGGGCTTACGAGAAGCCCGTCCTCACCCGGCACGGGAAACTGACCGGCGTGGTGGCACTGACAGTCGAGTAACGACTGGTTGTTCGTCCCCCGACCCGCCGTACGAACCCGATGACCGCAACCGCCCGAAGGGCGGGTATCCGACCGGCGCATCCGAGGCGCGGCAGCGAATCCCGACCGGGACCACCGCCAACGCCGAAGAACGGGCCGGCCGGTCCTCCATCCTCGGGAAATATCACTTGTTCGAGCCGGTCCGCCCCGCCACCCGGTACCGGTAGAACGTTTCCAGGGCTTTCGCCCTTCCCGCCCAGCCGTCGATCAAAAAAAACTTGACCGTCCTTTCCGCCCACCGGGGCAAAGGCCCCGGACGGAAAGCCAGTTTCCGGGAGGGGAACAGTCCCCTGGCGGCGAAACCGGGCCTCAGGCCCCCAAGGACGGTTTCCGGCACCGGGACCCCGAGGGGATCCCTGAGAAACCGCAGGGGGTGATAGAGGGCGCTGCGGATTCCCTGTTCCGCGGCGATCTGCATGACCCCCTCCCAATCGACGGGAAACCGGCGGTTCCCGAGGACGAGCCCGATGTCCGCGAGATTGACGAGGGGACTGAAGTGGTGGTGGGACATGAGGTGAACGCACAGGTAGGGCACGAGAAGGGTCGGATCGAGGCCGTGGAACGACAGGTCCCGGTGGCGGATCTCATGGACCCTTTCCCAGCCTGCGTCGCCGCTCAGGAACGGGGTTTTCCCCCAGTAGAGGGTCACCGTTTCCCACTGGAGATCGACCGACAGGCCGGGATGCAGGGGATGCTTCCAGGGCACCGCCTTCACCGATTCCCGGGTGAACCGGTCCCGGTCCGCGTCCTCGGGGAGGAATCCCTCGCCGGCGAGGAGGTCCCGGGTCCGGGCGAAGTCCCCGTAGCGGATCAGGATGTCCAGGTCCCCGTAAGGCCTCAGATGGGGAGGATCGTAGTATTCGGCGGCGAGGGCGGCGCCCTTGAGGACGACGAAGGGGATCCCCCGGCGCCGGAACGCCTCCGAAAGGCCCCGGAGATGGGTTTCGAGAAAGAGGGCCATGGCGGAACTCTCGCGGGTACCCCGCTTCAGCGCGGCGAAAAAGAAGGGCGGCAGGGCGTCCCGGCCGGCCCCTTTCGAAAGAACGGAATCGGCCGCGGGAAGGAGCCTGTGATAACGGAGAAGGGCGAGAAGCTTGTCCCAGTCCGCGTTTTCCGGGACGGACGGGGGCCCGCCGGCGGTTCCGAGAAACGACCGGAGGACTCCGATCACGAACCGCTGTTCCCGGGAGAAGCTCATCCGACGAGGCCCCGGATCAGCTCGTGCACGGAAAGCACATCCCTTCCATAGAGCAGTTCGTAACAGTCCATGCTTTCCGCCATGTCGCACAGCAGGTGAAACTGCTTCGCGGCCACCAGGGGATCCATGACGAGCAGGCTGTGGGGCAATAGCCGCGACACGGCCTCCGTCTTCGAGAGGGGACGAAGACGGCTCGCGTCTTCCTCCACGACCCGGGGAAAGAGGAGCACCCTGGGAACGGTCCGGTCCACCGTCGCCCCGGGCCAGCACCGCTCCACGGAGAACCCTTTTTTCCTGAGGCCTTTCCGGAAGCAGGAGGGATCGAGATTCCTCAGGGCCGGGAAGAGGGAGATCGTTTTGTCCGTCACGTCGATTTCCTCCGGAAAGGAAAGGATCTCGAAGCCCCCGTCCGTTCTCCGGAGGATGGGACGGTCGTCGCTCAGGTACTTGAACCCGCCGTGGAGCAGGGAGAGGCACAAGGTGGTCTTCCCGTTCCCCGAGAGGGCCGGGGCCAGCACCCCCTTCCCGTTTCCCGCTACGGCGGCGGCATGGATGAGAAAACGGTCCCTGGTCCGCAGCATTTCCGAAAACCCGACGAGAAACATGTAGTTGGAGAGGACGGCGGGATGGACGGCCTCCGGGTCCGGGAAGAACCCGAGCCCGAGACCGGCCGCCGTGTCCAGGAACAGGCTTCCCCGGGGACCGAAATCGGCCATGAAGCGCCCTTCCCAGGAACGGTAGACGAGGAACGGGTTCGCCTCGTTCGACGGGCCGTTTTCGCCGTCCCTCCGGGAATCGAAGAGGACGCTTCCCTCCCTCAGGAACGCGTCCCCGAAGGGGAAACGGGAGGGCGTCTCCGATACGAGATAAAAGGTCACGTCGGCGGGCGGCGTTTCCCCGCGCCGAAAATACCCGAGAAGGCCCTCCACGGCGCGAAGGACCGTCCCCGAATCGGAAAACACCCGAAGGGAGAGGCCGTGTACGGAAAATCGCGCCTCCTCGAGGGCCCTCGACGCCAGGGGCGCCGTTGCCGGATGGAAAATGCTTTCCTCTTCCATGGAGATCCCCGTCACGGGTACACGTAAAGGGTCGAATAAGCCCCGTCCGGATCGGACGTTTCCAGGAAAGGGGCGCGGTCCAGGACGAGCCAGCTGTGTCCCTCGAAGGTCCCCCCGCTGTTCCTGACCCCGTAGGCGATCCGCACGGGGACCCCCTTCCGGCGGTAGTAGGAGAAGAGGGCAAGGGAACGGAACAGGCAGGGACGCTTCACTTTGAGGCACCCGGTAAGGACGAAGTTCAGGACATCCCGGTAGAGTTCCCCCCGTTCCCGGTCTCCGTCGAGAAGCGTGGCGCCCTTCCTCCCCGGCCGGTCCAGGGAGCGCAGGAGGTCCGGCAGGGAGTTCCGGCGAAGCCTGCGGGACGCAAGGAGCAGGGCGGCCAGAATCCGCAGAACGGCCGCCCCGTTGACCGGGTTGAAAAGGAGAAGGATCTTCCGGCGCCGGTTCATGGGGGGCTTCGCGAAAAGCCCGCGCGCCCCGCCGCTCGAAACGGCGTTCTTTCCGCTTTTCGGGGGGTCGCTACGCATCGGGCTCCACGAGGCCCTCTTTCCGCAGATCCTCGAGGAGTTCCAGGAGGTCCCTCCGGGCCTCCCCGCCGTCCACGTCGTACCGTTCCAGAAGGTCCCCGTGGATCTCGGACAGCTTCTTCCGGCCGTCCAGGGACTCCCAGAAGAAACGACCCACTTCGTTCAGGGTGTAATAGTAACCCGTGGTCAGATTCAGGAGAACGCCGTCGTCGTCCACCATCCTCCAGGCCACTTTCCCGCTCTTCCGAAAAACCCGGTCCCAGGGATCCATGAAGCCCTCCTTGATGCAACGTCATTTTTTTACAGGAAAAGCCGCGGGGCATCAAGAGCGAAAAGGGGGGACTTCCCGCATCCGGAAAACCGGGGTGCTGCCCGGGGAAAAACCGGGACACTTCCCGCATTTTTCTTGAGAAAAATACGGGAAGTGTCCCTGGTTTTTCCTTAAGTGTCCCAGGTTTTCCCTGTTCCCAATTCCGCCGTTCGGTGATAAGACCCGGTCGAGGAGGAAATGCTGGAGATGGAACGGTTGCGGGCGGTTCTTTTCGACTTCGGCGGCGTTCTTGCGGAAGAGGGATTCGCGGAGGGGCTCCGGGCCATCGCCGCCGCCAACGGCCTGCCCGGGGAGGATTTCGTCAGGAAAGGCCATGACCTCGTCCACGAAACGGGGTACGTCACGGGACACGTGCTTGAAAAGACGTACTGGGACGTCCTCCGCGCGGAAACGGGGATTTCCGGAAGCGACGCATCCCTGCGGCGCGAAATTCTGTCACGGTTCGTGTTCCGGGACTGGATGGCGGACCTCCTGCCGAAGCTCAGGGAGGGGATTCCCCTTCTGGGCATCCTGAGCGACCAGACGAACTGGCTGGAGGAACTCGACGGACGGGACCGGTTTTTCCGGCGCTTCGACCGGGTCTTCAACAGTTTTTATATCGGCAAGAGCAAACGGAATCCCGCCCTGTTCGACCACGTCCTGGAAATTCTCGGAGTTTCCGGGGAAGAGGTCCTCTTCGTGGACGACAACGACGGAAACTGCGAGAGGGCGGACGCCCGGGGAATCCGGACGATCCGGTACACGGGAAGGGAGGCGTTTCTTTCCCGGATCAGGCGGGAGGTGTCCTTTCTCCAGTGACGGACCCCCCGGAACATCGAGGAGGAGCATCATGGCCGACGGCCCGAAGGAAATCAAGGTGAACTTTCCCCCGTCCCTTCACGGGGGCGTGTACGCGAACCACATGGCGGTCATCCACACCCGGGAGGAATTCGTGATGGATTTCATCATGGTGGCCCCGCCGGCGGGTTCGGTGACGGCCCGGGTCGTGGTCAGTCCCGGCCATGCCAAGCGCATCCTGAACGCCCTGGCGGAGAACGTTTCCATTTACGAACGGAAGTACGGGGAGATCCCCCGGGCGGAGGAGCCGGGAGGACCCATCCGGATCAACTGACCCGTTTCGGCCCGCCCCCCCCGGGACCGAAGACAAGGGCGCGGACGGCTTCGTAATCCCCGCCGTCGATCCAGCGAATCGCCACCCCTCGGGACTCCATCCGCCGGAACCAGGTTTCCTGGCGCTTGGCGAACTGATGGATCCGGGTGTTCAGAACCTGGAACATCTCGTCGAAGGAAAGCTCCCCCCGGAGATGGAGGCTCACGTACCGGTACTCCAGGCCGAGGCGGTGGAGCGTTTCCCAGCTCACCCCCCTTTCGTGGAGCGACGCGACCTCCCGGATCATTCCCTCTTCGAGACGCCGCCGAAGCCGCTCGGTGATCCGCTTTCTGAGGACCGGCCGCTCGAAGCGCACCCCGATGACCAGCGGGCGGAGGCGCTCAGCGGCGCTTTCCGCCTTCCTCTCCCGCCCCCGTTGAAACGCGGCGATTTCGATCGCCCGGACGAGCCGCCCCCGATCCACGAGATCGGAGGTGTTGTGAAGGGCCGGAAGGAGGGTGGCGAGCCTCCCGGCGAGGGCCTCCATGGAAAACCCTTCCAGTTCCTTCCGGAGACCGGGGTTTTCGGGGACCTCGTACATTCCGTAATCGAGAAGCACCGATTCGAGGTACAGGCCCGTCCCTCCCGCCAGGACCGGGACCAGGTCCCGCTTTCTCAAGGCCCGGAAACACAGATCGAAACGTTTCCGGAACTCGAAGACGCTGAACTCCTCGACCCCCGGGTCGACGATGTCTATGAGATGAAAGGGGATGGGTTTCCCGTCGACGACGTATTCGGAGAGGTCCTTTCCCGATCCCAGGTCCAGGCCCCGGTAGACCTGGCGGGAATCGGCGGAGATGATCTCGGATCCGAGGTCACGGGCAAGCCTCGCCGCGAGGGCCGTCTTCCCGGTGGCGGTCGGCCCGAGAAGAACGATCAGGTTCCATGGGCCCTTCATGACGAACGTCCTTTTCCCGTTTTTGTCCATCCCTTTCGATTCACCGGAGGATTTTCCGGATGCCGATCACGTTGGGAACGGAGGGGGTGGCGTCCTTTCCCAGCCGGTCCTCGAAGAGGGACAGGTCTTCCCGTCCTCTCATCTCCGGGGGAAAGCGGGCGATGAACAGACCGGCGTCCTGGCCCCCTTCCACGTACATGGCGTTCCGGATCGCCAGGGGAAGCGCGAGGAGGCGGTTCGCGAAATCGTGGACGCTCCGGGGTTCGCGGGAAAGGATGAAGAGAATCCGGCCGTCCGCGTCCATGCCGATGGCGGCGGTCTGGAACTTCCTGTCGTCGGACGGGGGGCTCCAGGCGTTCCTACCGCCCAGCGTGATCAGCCGGTAGTTCTGAACGACCGTGCGATAACGCCCGATCAGGCCCTCCCAGCCCTCCTGTTCCCGGTCCACCATCTGGACTGCGGGGAGGTCCGGCCGCTCCGGGTGGAAGACCAGGAAAGCGCCGAAGGAGGCGTTGACCCTCGGATTGTTCACGTGATCGAAGTTCCTCATGTAGCCCGTGCTTTTCCTGCCGTCCTCGAGATACATGCTGGCGTTGATCGCGGCCGCGAGCTGGAACGTTCCGCACCAGTCCCTCAGGGACATGGGGTTCCGGCCCCGTTCGGCGGCGGACAGCAGTTCCAGCTCGTAGCGGGCGGGATCGATCCTCAGAACCGACAGGACATACGGAGATCCCGGGGTTTCGCGGAACACGGCAAGGGACAGGCCCTCGTCCAGCGCAATCCAGTCCGCGTCTCCCGCCTGGAGGGCTTCCGGGACGGCAAGGAAAAGAAAAAACGCGAGAACGGCGATGCGCGGGAGGGGAATCATGAACGCCATACGGATCCAGTGTGTCCGGCAATATGCCATCGCGGGGATTTCCTCGAATCTCACGAAAGCGACGCAAAGGACGGCCGCGGGAACCGCCGGCGGGGGGATATCAGAAATCTTCCAGGCAGTGGATGAAAATCCCTCCCCGGAGTTTCGGCTCGAACCAGGTGGATTTGGGAGGCATGATTCTCCCCCGGTCCGCAACGGCCATCAGTTCGCCGATCGTCGTCGGGTGAAGGGCGAAGGCGACGACGTGCCCTCCCGAATCGACAAGCCTTTCCAGTTCCCTCATTCCCCTGGCCCCTCCCACGAAACGGATCCGGTGGTCCGTTCTCGGGTCCCCGATGGCGAGAACCGGGCCGAGAAGCTGTTCCTGGAGGATGGACACGTCGAGGGATCCGATAATGTCCTTCTCCGGGTCCGGCATCTCCCGGGTTTCCAGGAGATACCACTTTCCCTGGAGATACATTCCGAAGCTATGGGGGGCTTCCGGGGATTTCGGTTCCCCGTCCTCCCGGACGACGAACCGTTCCTCCACCCTGTCGAGAAAGGCGGGGACGGAAAGCCCGTTCAGGTCCTTCACCACCCGGTTGTAATCCATGATCTTCAACTGGTCATGGGGGAAAATGGCGGCCATGAAGAAATTGTACTCCTCGTCCCCCCGGTGGTCCGGGTTCCTTTCCTTCCGCCGCCGCGCCACCGTCGCCGCCGCGGCCGCCCGATGGTGGCCGTCGGCGATGTACAGGGTCTCCACCTTTCGGAAGACCTCCCGGATCAGGGCGATCTCCTCCTTGTCGGAGACGACCCAGACGGTGTGGCCGATTTCGTCGGCGGCCCTGAAATCGTACTCCGGATCCCTCCCCACCACGGAACCGACGATTCCGTCGATGGCGGGGTCCTGGCGGTACGTGAGAAAGACGAGGCCGGTCTGTGCGCCGACCGTGTCGATGTGGCAGGTCCGGTCCTCCTCCTTTTCCTTCAGGGTCAACTCGTGCCTGCGGATCATTCCCGACTCGTAGGCCTCGACGGGAACGGCGGCCACGACGCCGTACTGCCGGTGCGCCCCCATCTGCTGCCGGTAGATGTACAGGCAGGGGGTTTCCTCCTTCCGGAATACGCCGGCGTCGAGCATCCGTTGGAGATTCGCCCTGGCCTTCAGATATACCTGCTCCCCGTCGGGAGGGACCTCGTCGGGGAAATCGATCTCCGCCTTCGCCACGTGCAGAAAACTGATGGGATTCCCGGCGGCCATGGCCTTCGCTTCCGCCCGGTCCACGACGTCGTAGGGGGGGGAAGCCACCCGGTCAACCAGTGATTTTCTGGGACGAAGCGCTCTGAAGGGTTTTACGATACTCATGCCGGTCTCCCAACTGCCGAAGATCGGCTTTCTTAACACAGAAATCGCCACAAAATCAACCTCATTCCAGGGCCCGGGCCGGCGCCGGACGCGCTCCACGGCTGATGAACGCGTAAAAAGTCACAACAAAACTTCTTCAGACGGCAAAGGAAAAAGCTCCAGAGGCAAGGCGCCCGAGCCGCGACGAATGAGGCGTACTTCCGGTACGCCGCAGTGAGGAGAGGCGAAGGGGAACGCAGCATATGGACTTTTTCCGAAGCCGTCACCATTGATTAATTGCGTGAAACCGGTTATTGTCCTTAATTCATTCCGCAGGGGAGGAAAGGTTCTGAATCCGCAAAGAGTGTTCATTCACGGCCTGGAGAGTTCCTCCATGGGAACCAAGGGGGTCTTTTTCCGGGAACGGTATCCCGGAATGATCGTGGAGGACTTCCCGGGGACCTTCGAGGAACGGATGGAGCGGTTGGAAGGGCTCCTCCGCGGGAAAACCGGTCTCATTCTCGTGGGGTCCAGCTTCGGCGGCCTCATGGCCGCCGTCTATGCGTGCCTGCACGGGAGCAGGGTCGAAAAGCTCATCCTGCTCGCCCCGGCGATCCATCTCGACCCGTTCGATCCCTTTCTCGGCGGGAAGAGCGGCGTTCCGACGGTCCTGGTTCACGGGACGAAGGACGATGTGGTCCCCCTGGAACCGGTCCGTCTCCGGGCGGAGAAAGTCTTCGCACGCCTCGAGTACCGCCTGGTGGAGGACGACCACTCGCTCCACCGGATTTTTCCTATCCTCGACTGGGACGGGCTCCTCGAATTCCGGGAAACCCCTTGACAGGACTTCCTTCTTTCGGATACCCTCAAGTGGTGCGGCGCCGGACCCGCAGGGAACTTCTCCCCGCAAGGGCCGTCGTAGGGACAATCGTTTCGCCGGGGTCGCCGGCCGCACGGAGAAACAGACTGCATCAGGGAAAATAACAGGTATGGGAACACCAGCGAACCGCCCCGAAGAGGCACCGTACTCGAGAAAGATCATTGTCCGGTATTCCGCGGAAATCGTGGACAAACCGATCGTCTACCGGCTCGTGAAGGACTTCGATCTCGCCTTCAACATCCTGAAGGCGAGGATCTTCCCCAGGAGAGAGGGACTTCTCGTCCTCGATCTCGTGGGCACGAAGGAGAATTTCGACCGGGGGATCCAGTATCTCAAGGAATCGGGCGTTTTCGTCGAACCCCTGTCGAAACGGGTCTCCAGAAACATGGACCGGTGCGTCCACTGCGGCGCCTGCGTCGCCTTCTGTTCCACCGACGCCCTTTCCCTGGACCGGAGCACCATGCAGGTGCACTTCGACCCGGAAAAATGCAGCGGCTGCGAGATCTGCGTGACCGCCTGTCCGGCCCGGGCGATGGAAATCAACCTCCTGTGACGGCTTCGTAAAAAGTCCATATGCTGTGTTGCCCGGGAACAGCCGCATCGACCCGACGTCTCCCGTTTCAACCGGGGCTGAAGCCTTGGATTCCATTCAAAACCCCATCGCCCCCGGGAACCGCCGCATCAATCCGAACTTCCTCGTCCCAACCGGGGCTGAAGCCCCGGATTCCATTTGAAGATCCTTATCATCCACCGGGATTTTTACCGCAGAAAATAGCCGTCGAAGGGCGCGGGACGGTTTTGGAGGCGAGTCAACGGCGTTGCTGTGGAACTTCTACGTTTGCCGTTCGAAAACGCGTTGTTCAGACCTTCAGGCGTCCGCTACTTCCCGGAATCCTTTTCCTGACTTTCCTTGACCACCTTCCCGAGATCCGACGCGATTTCCTTTCCCTTCTCCACGGCGGTCTTTCCCTTTTCCACGAGGTTCCCCGCCTGCTCCTTCACCGTCGTCACCGCCTCCTTCACCGTCTGCGGGAACTCCTCCGGCGCCTTGTAATAGTAGTAGCCCCCCACGGCGATGAGGACGATACCGACGATCAGGACGAGCTTGAGGGCCTGCTTCAGGACGAAATAGATGAGGAGGAGGACCAGAACGGCAAGCACGACGGCCGCGATGGGATGTGCCGTAAGATACTGGATGAAACTTTCCATGAACGCACCTCACCGGTTTCGTTTTTTCCCTGATTAGCACAGCGGTCGAAGAAAATCCAAGGATTTCCGGGCCGGCCCCTCCCGCATCCGTAAATGTCCGGGACCTTTTTCCGGCCGTCCGCCGGAACGGAAAAAAGGGACCGTCCCCCGCCCCCGCCGGGACCGGAAAGATCGGCGGGAACGCATCACTTTTCCCTTGACAGCCTCTTGTCAATTCAATATACCTACATCAGCGTCGAGTGATGTGGGCAAAGGTATTTTGGGGCCATCATTCACCACTCCATCCGTTCCACGAAGAGCCGCAAAACGAACCGTTCGTCCAGCGTGAGATGAAGCGATCTCCCACGCCGTGTCCTCGTTTCGCTCTTTTATACCGCATCTTGGTTGATTCTTCCCTTTTCGCAACATGACATGAGGGGGGGACTTTTTGATCAGATCATTCGCCGAGGTCGATCACCGGGCGGCGGCCGGCAAAAAGAGAAAACTGGCCGTTCTCGCCCCGGAGGATGAGGAATTTCTTCAGGCGATCCGGTCGTGCCACGAGAAAGGATGGGTGGAACCCGTCCTGATCGGGGACAGCGACAGGATCCGGAAGGCGGCCGACCGCATCGGCTTCTCCCTGGAAAACAAGGAAGTCCTTCACCGGAAGGACCGCCAGGCCGTTTCGGACCTGGGGACCTCGATGCTCTTCGATGGCCGCGTCGACCTGATCAGCAAGGGCCAGATACCGACGGCGTTCATCTACAGGTCCATCATCCGGGAGGAAGGAAAAGCGGGCACGGGAAGGAACGTCAGCGTCGTTTCCCTGTGGGACATTCCCGGGGTGAACCGGCTCACCTCGCTTACCGATACGGGGGTGAACATCCGTCCCGATTTCCCGGCCAAGGTGAAAATCCTCCGGAACGCCGTTTTCCTTTTTCATCTCCTCGGGTACGAAAAACCGCGGATCGCCGTTCTTTCGGCGCCGCTGACCGGGTCCAATTCCTCAGGCTCCCTGAAGGACTGGGAACAGCTTCGGGCCGCCTGTTCCGAAGGGACGCTCGGAACATGCGAAGTCGTCGAAGGGACGACTTTTTCCGGCATGTTCCTCCGGAGAAGCCCCCCCCTGGGGGATCCGGAAGAGATCCACCCCGGGGAAATAGCGGAAATCCTGCTCGTTCCCAATCTCGACACGGGAAACATCCTCGTCAAGCTCGACTTTTTTCTCGATGTGAAGCGCCGCTCCCTGGTGGTCACCTCCCGGGGGCCGGTCATCATCCCGTCCCGGTCGGACTTCCGCGATTCCATCGAGGGCGAACTGGCCCTCGGTCTCGTCGTCGCGGAGAGCCTGGAGGAAAAAACATGATCGGGTCGTTCCAGGACCTTCTCGGAAAGGCGATCTCCTCGGGACCGGCGGTCCTGGCGGTGGCGCCCCTTTCCGAAATATCGGTCCGGGAGGCCCTGAAGGCCCGGGATCTGGGCCTCGCCGCCCCGCTCCTGGTGGGCGACATCGAACGATACCGGGGACTTCTGAAAGGTTCGATCCGCCCGGAGCACCTCATCGGTGAGGAGGATCCGGACCTGGCCGTCCGAAAGGCCGCCGAGCTTCTCGGAACCGGCCGGGCGGACATCCTGATGCAGGGGGACGGCGCCCCCCGGTCCTTTGTCGGGACGCTTCTCCACGGGAACGGCGGCCCGCTTCTGAAAGGGCCGGCAAGCTACGTTTCCCTGTTCCCGCTGAAAAAGAGCAGCCGGCTCATCCTGCTGACGGACACGCTGGTTCACCCGTCCCCGACGCTCGAAGACAAGCGGCGGATCCTGGAAAACGCCCTTTTCGTCGCTTCCGCCCTGGAAATTCCGTCTCCCCGGGTCGCCCTTCTGGCAGCCATCGAGCAGGTCAACCCGAACATCCCGTCCACCCTCGACGCGGCCGTCCTGTCCAAGATGGCGGAACGGGGACAGTTCGGGAACGCCGTCGCGGAAGGCCCCCTGGACATCGACTGCGCCCTGAGCGAACGGGCGGCGTCCAGGAAAGGCGTCCGGAGCCCCGTCACGGGAAACGTCGACATCTACCTCCTGCCCGACCTGGAATCGGGATATGCCCTTTCCGAACTCCTGGTGTTCATCGGCGCCATGCCCATGGCGGGCGTCCTGGTGAGCGGCCTTCGACCCGTCCTCCCCCTCCATCCCGCCGTATCGGGAGAAATGAGGATCGTTCAAATCGCGCTCGCGGTCCTCGTGAACGCCAAAAGGAAACACGATGAAGGATAATCCGAGATTTCTCATTCTCAACGTGGGCTCCACCTCGACGAAGGCGGCGTACTTCGACGGAAGGGGCATCGCGGCGGAAAAAAACATTCCGCTGGACGGCGCCTCCCTCGCGGCATGCAGGACCCCGGCCGACCAGCTTCCCCTCCGGCGGCAGGGACTCATGCGCTTCCTGGAGGAGAACGGGATCGACCTTGCCGGCATCGATCTTTTCATCAGCAGGGGCGGCCTCGGGAAACCGGGACCCGCGGGGGCCTACCGGATCGACGAACGGATGACGGTCGACCTCATGAACGGAAAATACGGGATGCACCCGTCGGCGATCGGGCCGGCGCTCGCCCTCGCCCTTGGCGGCGAATTCGGGAAGAACGCCCTGGTGGTGGACCCGCCGAGCACCGACGAGTTCGAACCCCTTGCCCGGATATCCGGCATCCCGGAAATCGAGCGCAAAAGCGCCTTCCATGCCCTGAACCAGAAGGCGGCGGCAAGGAAGGTCTCGAAGCAGCTGGGAAAGCGCTACGAGGAGATGAATTTCGTCGTCGCCCACCTGGGCGGGGGAATCACCGTGGGGGCCCACGGGAAGGGAAAGGTCGTCGACTGCACCCACGGCCTTGCCGAAGGGCCCTTCACCCCGGAACGGGCGGGGGGACTGCCCGCGACGGACCTGGTCGATCTCGCGGGAAAAACCGACCGCGGGGACCTGCTTCGCCGCCTGGTGGGAGAAGGGGGACTGGCGGCATACCTGGGTACGAAGGACGCCCGGGAGGTGGAATCCCGCATCGCGGGAGGCGACGAAAAGGCGCGGATCATTTACGAAGCCATGGCCTACCAGACGGCCAAGGACATCGGGGCCATGGCTACGGTCCTCCGGGGGAAGGTGGACGGGATCATTCTGACGGGCGGGCTCGCCCATTCGGAGATGCTCACCCGATGGATCCGCGATCGTGTATCGTTTCTCGCCCCCGTGTACCTGTCCCCCGGGGAGGACGAGATGAAAGCGCTCGCCGAGGGCGGGATGCGGATCTGGAAGGGCGAGGAACCCCTTCTCGATTACAACAGGACATGAGGGCCCCGTAAAAAAGGTCAGAACTGCGTTTTTAGAACGGCAAGGGAAAAAGCCCCAGGGGCAAGGCACCTGAATCACGATGACCGGCGCGTACTTCCGGTACGCCGCGGGGATCGGGGATGAAGGATAACACAGCAGAGGGACTTTTTGCCGGGCTGTCAGAACATGGCGAATTCGTAAAATGGTTTTTTACGAAGCCGTCGGAGCACGACGGATCGATTCCGGTGCTACCCCAGTGGAAAGGAGGTGAAGGCATTCCTGAGGCAAGGGGCATTGAGCGTATGATTTGCGCAGGTGACGACTCGAAGTAAATTCCTGAAAGGAGGGAAATATGCGCAAACTTCGGGAGAAAACGAAGAAAGCAGAGATTTTGACCCTGGAAGAGGCGATCAAAAAACACGTCAAGGACGGGATGGTCGTGGCTTTCAGCGGTTTCACCGGGTTCAACCGGAACCCGGTGGCCCTGACCTGGGAGATGATCCGGCAGGGCAAGAAGGATTTCCATGTCATCGACCGGCACGGCAGTTGCTGCACCTGGCTTCTGAACGCCGTCGGGGCCATCAAGATCTATGAGACGGACTGGATGGGCTGGGGCGAAATGGCCGGGAAACTCGATGTCAACATGGAACGGCATTATAAGAGGGGCAAGATCATTCTCGAGGACTATTCCCACGGGGCGATGGCCATGCGGTTCCTCGCAGGCGCCATCGGCGCGCCCTTCATCCCCTATCATGCCCCCCTGGGCTCGGACCTCTACAACAACAAGTACGACGCCCTCGGAAAGGCCGGACTGAGAGACGGCAAGCATCCGAAGATCCCCTTCAAAAAATACATCCCCATGGAGGACCCCTTCTGGAAGGACGGCCTCGTCTACCTCCTTCCCGCGGCGCGGCCCGACATCGCCTTCATCCACGTCGCCCAGGCCGGCGACAAGGGAACGGCGAGGTGGAGAGGCATCGGGACCATCGACAAGGAACTCTGCTTCGCCGCGGACAAGGTCATCCTCACGTGCGAGGAACTGGTCCCCGAAGCGGAACTCCGGAAAAACCCCGAGCAGAACCAGATCCCCTACTTCACCGTGGACGCTGTCGTTCCCCAGGCGTACGCCGGCTATCCGAGCGCCGTTCCGTTCTACTACGACTATGACGCCCCCTTCATGCGGGGGATGGACGCCGCCTCCCGGAACGAGGAAGACATGAAGAAGTGGGTCGATGAATGGATCTACGGGCCGAAGAGCTGGGAAGACCTCATGACGAAGGTCGGCGTCAAGCGGCTCCTGGAACTCAAGGCGGACAGCGTGATCGGGTACAGCACGCGGATCCTGAGGGGCAAGAAACCGGCGCCGAGGATGAAGATGCCCTTGTCGGTCATCCGAAGCGGTTACTAAGAAAGGGGGGAAGAACCATGGCAAAATCCATTGATGAATTGATTGCATTGATCGACGCCATTCCCGATGTTCCCGCCAAACCGGGCGAGTACATTCTGCCCGAACTCATGGCCATCGCCATCGCCAACGAGGTCCGGAACGACGACATCGTCTTCGCCGGCACCGGGCTTCCCATGGTGGGAATCATGACGGCGAATTTCACCAACGCCCCGAACGCCCTTCTCATCTACGAAGCGGGGATCTGTGACGGGAAGACCATGCACGTTCCCATGTCCGTCTGCGATCAGCGGGCGGCCAACATGAGTTCCTCCCTGGGCGGGCTGGTGGACACCTTCGGTTACTACCTCCAGCAGGGCTTCGTCACCCTGGGGTTCCTCGGCGGCGCGGCCATCGACAAGTACGGCGGAGTCAACGTCACCTCCATCGGGGACTACTACATGCCGCAGCACCGGTTCACCGGGAGCGGCGGGAACTCCGACATCGGGACCATGGCCCACCGGACGGCGTTCATCATCCTCCAGGAAAAGAGGCGTTTCCTGGAACGGAACGAGTACACCACGACACCCGGGCACTGGTGCTGGGACTGGAAAACGGGCGAATGGAGACCGAGGAAGGAAGTCTGGAAGGGAACGCCCTTCGAGCACTGCGGCCCCGAGGCCGTGGTGACCAACATGGGAACCTACCGCTTCGACGGCAACGGCGAAATCTACCTCGAAACCTACCATCCCGGTGTCACCGTCGAGAAGGTGAAGGAAAACTGCGGCTTCGACCTGAACGTGTCCAAGGTGAAGGGCGAAACCCGTCATCCCACGTACCGGGAACTCTTTGTCCTCCGCGAGTTCGTCGACGCCGAGCTGATCTTCCTCCCGCAGAAGGTGGAATATCCTCCGGACGTCCTGAAGATCATCAACAGCTAAGGGAAAACAGCCGGCCGGGGGGGGGCAAGCCCCTCCCCGGCCTTTTTACAAACGGATGGGAAAGCAACAGAGATCGCCCGAACCAGCCGGGGATGCTGTCAAATCATATGGAAGGCAAGGAGGGACAATGAACTTTGAATTAACTGAAATCCAGAGAATGATCCAGGAAACGGCGCGAAATTTCGCCAAGAACGAACTCGAGCCGGTGGCCGCCAGGCTGGACGAGAAGGACGATCGGCAGGTTTTCCTGAAAAACCTGAAGAAACTCGCCGATCTCGGCCTCATGGGAATCAACGTGAAGGCCGATTACGGCGGATCGGAAGCGGGCGTTGTCTCCTTCAGCCTCGCCATGACGGAAATCGGCAGGGCCTGCGCGTCCACCGGCGTCACCATGTCGGTGAACAACATGGTCGCCGAAGTCATCCAGGCCGTGGGCTCGGAAGAGCAGAGAAAGAAATACTGCCCGAAAATCTGCTCCGGCGAATATCCCGCGGGCGGCTTCGGCCTCACGGAAACCACCGCCGGTTCCGATCCGGCGGGGATGCGCACCTCGGCGGTCCTCGACGGCGACCACTGGGTCCTGAACGGCAACAAGATCTTCATCACCAGCGCCGAATACGCGGGCGTGTTCGTCTGCTGGGCCGTCACGGACAAGGCCGCGCCCAAAGGGAGAGGCATCAGCTGCTTCCTGGTGGAGCAGAACGATCCCGGCTTCCAGGTCGGCCGCGCGGAACACAAGATGGGACAGCACGCGTCCGCCACGAACGAACTCGTCTTCGACAACTGCCGGATCCCCCAGAACCGGCTCATGAGCAAGCCGAACGACGGCTTCCGCATCGCCTTGGGCGAGCTTGCCGGCGGCCGGATCGGCATCGGCTCGCTGGGGCTCGGAATCGGGCTCGCCGCCATCGAGTACGCCACGAAATACGCAAAGGAGAGGGTCCAGTTCGGACAGCCCATCGCCAACTTCCAGGCCATCCAGTGGATGATCGCCGAATCCTTCACGGAACTCGAAGCGGCACGCCTTCTTCTCATGAGCGCCGCCTTCCGGAAGGAAAACGGCCAGCCCTTCGCGCGGGCGGCCTCCATGGCCAAGTACTACGCGACGGAAGCGGCGGAGCGGGCCTGCCACAACGCCATCCAGATCCTGGGCGGATACGGGTACACGAAGGAATTCCCCGTGGAACGCTTTTTCCGGGACGTCCGGATCACTTCCATTTACGAGGGAACGAACCAGATCCAGCGGCTGGTCGTCGCGAGGGACATCCTCGCGAGCCTGGCCTGAAGCCTTTCCACCATTGGAACGTTCCAGGGAAGGGGTGCCGGCGGATCGGCATGACGCTTGGAAACGCATTCACATCTCGGACGGCTTTGTAGAAAGATCCAGGGGCAAGGCAGCCGAATCCCGGTGACCGACGCGTGCAGAGGGGGCGCCGAAACGCATTGGGAGGAAGGGTGACACGGCACAGGGACTTTTTACGAAGCCGTCCCACTTTGACAAATCCGTAATGTGTACGGACAACGCTTTTTCGAACGGCCGGGGGAAAAGCTCCGGGGGGCGGGGCAACACCGGGTTCACGGGCCGGAAAGGAGGTGACAGGCAGGCCGGTCAGAGGAAAAACAGGAGCAAGACATCCACCGGGTTTAAAATTCGAAAGGAGGGAATTTTATGCCTGAAGTCTTCAAGGATTATGTCAGGGAGAAGTTCAGCAGGCCCGGACCGCTGAGAGGCGTCCGGGTTCTCGAAGTGTGCACCCTTCTCTTCGGGCCCTCGGGGCCTTCCTTCCTGGCCGAGATGGGAGCGGAAGTCATCAAGATCGAGCTCCCCCCCGCGGGAGACGTGACCCGCTCCCTGAATCCCTTCGGGTGGCTCTACAGGGAACAGGGCCCCATGTTCATGCACATCAATCCCAACAAGTACTACATGGCCCTCGATCTCCACATCGACATCGCCCAGCAGATCTTCAAGGAACTGTGCGTCAAGGCCGACATCGTGGAGTTCAATCTCCGGCCCGCCGTCACGAACCGCTGGAACGTCGGATACGAGGACATCCGGAAGGTCAACCCGCAGATCATCTACATCGAAAAGAACGGCTTCGGCCAGTGGGGACGGTATGCCGAGGAGGACCGTCCCTCCAACGACGGCGCCGCCCAGGCCCTGTCCGGCTACGCCTGGATGTCGAGCTTCCCGGGACAGCCCCCGCTGAAACAGTCCATCTGGATCTGCGACTACTACGGCGGGCTCATGGGCGAGGTGGCCGTTCTCGCGGCCCTCCATCACAGGAGGAAAACGGGGAAAGGCCAGTACATCGAGATGTCCCAGAGCGAGAACATCATGCGGACCATGGGGTGGATCTGGCCATACCAGCAGTTCACCGGCAAGGGGGCGGAACCCACGGGAAACCGGGACCAGTGCATCTGCCCCGCAGACACGTTCCTTTGCCGCGACAACCGTTTCGTCGCCCTGGCCGCCCCCGCGCCGGACGAATTCAAGGGGCTTTGCACGGCCATGGGAAAACCGGAACTGGCTTCCGATCCGCGGTTCCGGGACCACGCGACGAGGCTGAAGGACGAGAACGCCATGGCCCTTCTCAAGACCATCGCCGACTGGGCCCGGACGAAAACGGCGGACGAGATCGAGGAGCTGTCCGTCCGCAACGGCTTCTCCGCCAGCCGCCTCCACAACGGGAAGGACATGCTCGAAAATCCCCACCGGAGAGAACGGGACTTCGTCAAGTATCTCGACGACCCCCTTTACGGGAGATACGCCGAGCACTGCTTCCCCGTCATGATGTCGAAGACGCCTCCCAAGATCAAGTGGACCGTCAGGCCCGTGGGATTCGACAACGACTACATCATGACGAAGATCCTGGGCAGAAGCCGTTCTCAGCTCGACGAGCTTTACATGCACGGGGTCCTCGGCCGCTGGAAGGACATGCAGGGACGCCGTCCCCCGAAGGAATGGGACGGAAAGACCGGGGCCATCCTGAGGGGCTAAGGAGGTGAGGATCCATGACAGACTATAAGAGAGCAAAATGGGCGCAGTGGGCCGATCACGTCCGTTCCCTGGACGACCCGGCAAAGAATTACGACAAGCCCGAGGCCCTGGACGATCTCGTCGTCATCGACGTCAGTTCGAGAAGCATGGCCGGCTGTTACTGCTCCTCCCTCCTGGCGGAACTGGGCGCGGAGACGATCCGCATCGAGCCGCCCGGCGGCGACATCGTCCGGACCTACTCCCCCCAGGGAATCCAGCAGAAAGGCACCGGTTTCGCCTATCTTCAGGAAGGACGGAACAAGTTCCACGTCACGCTGGACCTCGAAACGGAGGAAGGGCGGGAAATCTTCCGGCAGCTTGCGGGAAACGCCGACGTGATCGTCGAAACCTTCCCGGCGGGAAAGATGGACGCCTGGGGGATCGGGTACGATGCGTTGAGCAAGGCGAATCCGCGGCTCATCTTCACTTCCATTTCCTTTCTCGGCCAGTTCGGTCCGGACAGCGGACGGGGCCAGTACGATTACGACAACGTCTCCCAGGCGCGGTCGGGGATCCAGTACGGAACGGGGGAGGTCCTCCCGGAAGGAAAGACGGCGGACGAGATGCCCTGGGCCGTTCCCACCAAGGCGGGCCCCTGGATCGCCTGGTCCGTGTCGGGCACGTTCGCCGCCCTGGGCATCCTGGCGGCGCTCCACCACAGGGAGGAAACCGGGGAAGGCCAGGCCATCGACGTATCCACGCCCGAGGCCTACCAGAGGCTCCACGACTACGCCCTCCACTGGTACGCCGACCAGGGGGTCGTTCAGGAACGGTTCAGCAACCTGGACACGGCACTGTGGCTTTACGGGTTTTTCCCCACGAAGGACGGCGGCGTCTTCCTGGGAGGTCTCCGTCTGGAAATGTGGAAGGCCTTCGTCGACATCCTCGGGAAATGGGACGAATGGGAAGCCGATTCGTGGACCACGCTGGCCCCCTTCATGAAAAAGGACTGGCAGCTCAAGTATCAGGCCATGATCAACCCCCTCACTTCCAGGTTCACAAGCGAAGAACTGACCCGCAAGTCCATCGAATACGCCAGGTCCGGCCGCCTCGCCCCGATCACGCCGGTGGTGGCGGAAATCGTTTCCCCCTGGAAGACCATGCACGACGAAAACTGGGGGGACCGGGGCATCTTCACGCCCGTCCAGGATCCCTTTTTCGGTTCCGTGGTCTGCGCACAGGCCCAGTGGAAGGCGACGGAAACGCCGCCCCGGACGAAATGGGTCTGCAGGCCCGCCGGTCATGACAACGACTTCATCTACCTCAGATACCTCGGCTATGGTCCGGTCCGGCTGGCCGAGCTGAAGGAAAAAGGCGTCATCTGAAGGATCCGGGAGGGGGGGAGGCGTCCCCTCCCCTTCCCTCCCCTCCCTCATCGGCGGCCCGCCGGCATTCCCCGGCGATCCGGCCCGGACCGCCTCCTGCGGACCCGGACGGGTTCGGCCGCCGCGGTGTCCTCCATCCCCGCGGCGCGCCCTTCCCTCGGCCGGCCTCGGCGATTGCGACCCCGGAGCGTTTTCCCCCGTCTCTCTAAAAGGCACTCTTTGGACGTTTTCCGATTCATAATTTTTTAATCTTGCGTAATGAATCGGTTTTTTGTAGTATAGGGCGCCAAGAGCATGAAATTGTCAGATTCATCGGGCAGTTGGCAAAAACATTTTTCATACATGGCTTGACAAAACCGTGAAAATCCTATTGTATGGGAATCCAACTCGCCACGGGACAACGTTTCGAATTCATGGAAAGGAAGGTAAGACAATATGACCCTGACGAAAGCGGAACTCGTGAAAAATGTTCACACCCAAACGGGTTTCTCCAAGGAAAGATGCACCGAACTCGTGGAAAGCGTGTTTGAACTGATCAAGAAGGAACTGGAGACGGGGAACGACATTCTGATTTCCGGGTTCGGCAAGTGGTCCGTGAAGAGCAAGAATCCCAGAAAGGGCAGGAATCCCCAGACGGGTGACGAGTTGATCCTTTCTTCCAGAAAAGTCGTCACGTTCAAATGTTCGAGAAAGCTCAAGGAGGCCATCAACATCGAATGACGCCGTTCCGTGCACGACCGGTGAATCTTTCTCCACAGGGCTTCCCGTTTTGCCGGAACGACTGAACATCACGGCGGGGAATGGACGATTCCCCGGGCTTCCCGGAAACACCTGCCTTTCCGGTGCCGTCACGTCTGCAACGAATGCCCTTTGCGGGAGGGGAACGGGCTTGGTCGAATGGAGAACATTGTCAAACTCCGAGACGGACTCAAGCAAATCGCCGACAGCAAGGAGACGGACGCCCTTTGTCTGCCTCCGTGCGTTTTCAAGCACCACGACCTGGTCGCCTCCCTGGAGGCCGCGCAAAAGGTTGACCTCAAAAAACTTATCAATATCATAAACTTATTGCATTTCAACGAATCCTGCGCCTGGGTGTACCTCGTCCACATCCAGTACGAGGAGGGGATTCTCGTCAAAACGTCGCTGAAACCGTGCACAGGCAGGGAACTGACCTGCCTGTGGGCGGACGACGTCATGTCGAAGCTGAACCTGTCGGATTTTCATTTTCAATACATCGTCGTTTCCGACGGCCAGTCGGTCATCTTCATCCCGGGGAGACTCCTGAACATCGACTCCAGCGGGCTCAGCGTCTCGCTGCCCGACTTTAGCTTCAACGTGTCGCGGAGAAAACAGAGAAGGTACAGCTGCGAGGGGCTGGACGTGGACATCCTGCAGCACGGGCTTTCCATGAAGGGAATCCTCGTCGACTATTCGGCGGTTGCGTTCTGCGTCCGGATTTTTCCCGAGTCCGACTCCATCTTCACCGGATTCAACGCCGACGCGCCGGCCACCGTGAACATCCGGAAAGGAGACAAGACCCTCTTCTCCAGCCCCTGCAGGCACATCCGCCATGCCAGCGACGTGTTCGGCAGGGAGCTGGTGTTCGCCCCGGAAGACAACAAAATCGAACGGTTCCGCAAGGCGAAGATCCGGAGCCCCCGTTATCGCCTGACCCCTCCCCCGTCCATCGCGTTCCGCCACCCCCTGTTCGACGCGACGATCCAGCGGGAGGTTCACGACATCTCGAATTCCGGCCTTTCCGTCCTGGAGAAGAACGAGGAAAGCGTTCTCATGCCCGGCCTGATCCTGCCGGAGCTGACGATCCAGTTCTCCGGCTCCACGCAGGTGCACTGCAAGGCCCAGGTTATTTATAGAAAGGAGACGGAAAACGGGGAAAAGATCCTCTGCGGACTGGCGATTGTCGACATGAACATGAGGGATTACGGGACCCTCAACCAGGTTCTCAGCCATTCGAAGGACCATTTCTCCAACGTGTCTTCCTTTGTAGACATGAACGCCCTGTGGGAGTTCTTTTTCGATTCCAACTTCATCTACCCGGAAAAATACAAACACATCCACGGCCAGAAGAACGAATACAAGAACACGTACACCAAGCTCTACCAGAACAACCCGGAAATCGCGAAGCACTTCACCTACGAGGCCGACGGCAAGATCTACGGCCATATCGCCATGGTGCGCGCCTACGACCACGCCTGGATGATCCATCATTACGCGGCGCGGGCCATGGAAAACCGGCTGGTGGGGTTCGTCATCCTGAGGGAAATCCTGAAATACATCAACGGCGCCCACCGGCTCCCCTCGGCCAGCATGAGCTACATGATGACGTACTACCGGGCGGGAAACAAGATCGTCGGCCGCCTCTTCGGCGGCTATGCGGAACACCTGAACCGCCCCGGCGGATGCTCCACCGACCCGTTCGCCTACACCGTCTATCGCAGGGACCCGGAGGCGGACGTCCTTCCCAGAAACTGGGAACTGGCCCCGGCGACCGGCATCGATCTCTGGCAGGCGGACAATTTCTACAAGCACCACTCGAACGGGCTCCTCTTCGACGCCCTGGGCCTTGGAAAAGAGACGAAAGGAGCGGCCTCCCTCGAAAGCATTTACCAGTCCCAGGGGTTCAGAAGGAAATGGCACAGTTTCTCCCTCACCTGCGGGAAGAAACTGGCCGCCCTCATCATCGTGGAGGAATCCGACCTGGGATTCAACCTGTCCAATCTGCTCAACGGATTCAAGATCATCGTCGTCGATCCCCAGCGGGTCCGCTGGGACATTCTCACTGCCGCCATGGACCAGCTGTCTCCGTTTTTCTCCACGGAAGAGACGCCGGTTCTCGTTTTCCCTTACGAATACATGGAGAGAAACGATTACCCCGTGGAAAAACAATACAATCTGTGGATTCTCGACGTGGCGGCCCACGGCAACCACTTTCTCGAATATATGGAAAAACACTATAGGATCCGAATGGATTGATGTCCATGGACCCCCTGCAGGAGAAACGCCTCTACAACAGCAGGATCATCAGCTGTTACATCGAATTCCTAGAAAAATTCTTTCCTTCCGTCGCCATCGATTCCCTCCTGGAACATGCAACGATCGACCGGCACCAGGTGAACGACGGGGGACACTGGTTCACCCAGTCCCAGGTCGACCGCTTCTACGAAATCCTTCAATCGGAGACGGGGGATCCCGACCTGGCGAAAAACGCCGGGCGGTACATCACGGAATCGCAGATGTGCAAACCCCTCCAGCAGTATGCCTTCGGCTTCCTGTCCCCGTCGTCCGCCTATTGGATGCTCGAAATGTTCGCCGTCCGGCTGAGCCGGCACATCTCGATGAAAACCAAGAAGCTGTCCACCGACCGGGTCGAGGTGGTCTGTTCGGTCCGGGAGGGGGTGAAGGAAAGGAAATACCAGTGCGATAACCGTTTCGGCATGCTCGAGTCCCTGTCCAAGGTGTTCACCGGCCGTTACGCCACGGTCGAACACCCCGAGTGCATGCACAGGGGCCATTCCCATTGCCGCTACATCGTGTCCTGGAAATCCCCCCGCTCGATGGCGCTTCGCCGGGCCGGAAGATTTTCTTCTGTCGCGGCCGGCATCGCCGCGCTTCTCCTGTTTCTCCTCACCTCCTGGAACCTCGCCCTGCCGGCCTCGCTGGCCCTGGCCTTCGTTCCCCTGGGCCTCTATCTGAAGACGAGCCATCTCGAAAAAAAGGATCTGTCCCACTACCTGGAAGCCCAGGGAAACGCGGCGGACAAGCTGATCACGGAAGCGAACCGCCACTACAACGAGCTGCAGCTGGTCCAGGAAATCGGACAGGCCATCTCCCACATCCTGGAAATCGACTCCCTGCTGAAGGAAATCATGGACATCCTGAACAAGAGGCTGGATTTCGGCCGAGGTCTCGTCATGCTGGCCAACGAGGAGAAAACAAGGCTGCAATACATGGCGGGATTCGGCTACGAACCGCAGCAGGAACATTTCCTTCAATCGAGCGCCTTCCATCTCGACAATCCCGAATCGAGGGGGCTTTTCGTCCTTTCCTTCAGGGAGAAAAGGCCCTTTCTCGTCGACAACGTGAAGAACATCACCTCCGGCATATCAAAAAGGAGCCTCGAGTTCGTCCAGAAAATGAACGTGCAGTCGTTCGTCTCCGTCCCCATCCTTTACGAAGGGAAGGCCCTGGGGATCCTTGCCGTCGATTCGCCCCGTTCACAGAGGCCCCTGAGCCAGAGCGATCTGAACCTCCTCATGGGGATCGCCCCCCAGATCGGCATCAGCATCAACAACGCCAAGACCTACAAAATGATCCGCGAACGGGAGGAGCGGTTCCGGGCCCTGAGCGAAAACGCTCCCGACATCATCTTCACCCTCGATCTCAACGGCATGTTCGAATACGTCAATCCCGCGTGGGAGCGAATTCTCGGGCACGAAACGGAAGAGGTCATCGGAAGGCCCATTTCCGAATTCGCGGGGGAACGGGATACCCTGGTCTACGATTCCCTTTTCAGGCGGTGTCTCCAGAAGAAGGAAACCATCCGGGATTTCAAGGGAAGGCTCCTTCACCGGGACGGCGGGGAAAAGCAGTTCAGCCTGAACGCCGCTCCCAACCTCGACGGGGAGTCCAACGTCATGGGGATCGTCGGCATCCTGAAGGACATCACGGACCAGAGTCTGCTGGAGCGGCAGTTGCAGCAGGCGCAGAAGATGGAGGCCATCGGAACGCTGACCGGGGGCATCGCCCACGATTTCAACAACATCCTTCAGGCCATCAGCGGTTACAACCAGTTGATGATCATGAAGAAATCCAACGAGGAGAATTACCGGTACCTCTACAGCATCGGCGACCTCATCCAGAGGGGCTCCTCGCTCATCCAGCAGTTGATGATTTTCAGCCGGAAGGTGGAAACGCGGCGGATGCCCATCGACGTCAACCAGGAAATCTATAAGCTGTACGACATCCTGTCCGGCACCATTCACAAGATGATCCACATCCGCCTCGATCTCGACGAGGACATCCAGGAGATCAACGGCGACGCGGGCCAGTTCAGCCAGATCATCATGAACCTGGTCGTCAACGCGAGGGACGCCATGCCCGAGGGCGGGACCCTCACCATCCGGACCCGTCTTGTTCCGGCGAGCCGGCTCGCCGGGATCCCCGAAATGGATCCGACCTCCGAAAGATACGTCGTCATCACCATTTCCGACACGGGAACGGGAATGGACGAGGAAACGAGGAAGAGAATCTTCGAACCCTTTTTCACGACGAAACTCCCCGGGAAGGGAACGGGACTCGGCCTGGCGGTGGTGTATGGAATCGTCAAGAGTCACGGCGGATTCATCTCGTGCGAAAGCAGGCTCCGCCAGGGAACGGATTTCCACATCTACCTCCCTGCGGCGACCCGGGCCGACAAACGGGAGGAAGCATCACGGCACCGCAGGAAGACCGACTGGCAAGGGACCGAAACGATCCTGATCGTGGACGACGAGACCTGTCTCCTGGACACGAACGCGGACATCCTGAAACAGAACGGATACACGACGCTGACCGCCCGGAACGGGGAGGAAGCGCTCGCGCTCTACAAGGAGAAGACCGACGACATCGACCTGGTCCTTCTCGATCTCATCATGCCGGGCATGGGAGGGTTCCGGTGCCTCTCCGAATTGAAGATCCTCCACCCCTCCCTCAAGGTCCTCGTGACCAGCGGCCATGGGTCGCTCGCTGAAATCAAGGGATTTCTCGCCGACGGATCGGTTCAATTCCTGCAGAAACCCTATCTGTTCGACGACCTGCTCCGCACGGTGAGGGCCTTCATCGACGGCGAACCGGTACCGGCGGACCGCCGGGAAATCTACCCCGCCGGGATCGGATGAACGGCGATGGCGGAAAACGGAAAGAAAGATGAAAACGAAAGCGTCATCCGGCTCCTTTCGAGCGCGCTGAACAAGTCCATGGAATTGTCCCTTCAGCGGAAAAGGGAAAGGAATTTCCTCGCCGCGGGGTTTCTTGTCGGACTCCTCTGCGGAATCGCCCTCTCCATCCTGATCCAGTGGGCCGCCGATCTCCAGGATCGCGAAACCTTCCGGATCGAGTTCAAGAAATCCATCGATCGTGTCGATAAGAGAATAGACGCGCTGGCACCGCTGCTTTCGAAAGCCCTGCCGTCCGCCGGGAACGACCGTGTCGTGGGAAGTCCCGGGATCGGGCCGGAAGAAAAGGCTTCCGAAACGGGGATGCCGGAAACCGCGACCGCGGTGGGGGAACGGTACCAGATTTTCATTCAATACCATAGAGAAGATCAGAAAGACCTGGCGAAAAAACTGAAGACCGCTTTGAGCGGGTCCGGAGATTTCCAGGTATGGAATATCGAACGGGTCCCCAAGGCCATCCGTCGCGGTGAAATCCGCTTCTTTCACGGGGAGGACCTGGGCGGAGCGGAAAGGGTCCAGAGGGTGCTCCGATCGATTTTCCTGGAAGAAGGCGAGACGGCGCCTCCCCCCTACCCGATCAGATCCCTGGAGGAGAAATATCCGGATGCGCGAAAACGACTGGTTGAAATCTGGCTTTCCCCCCGGTGACCCCGCGGGAGGGGTTCCCCGCAAGGGTCCGGCCGGCCGGAGGTACCCGTAATCGACCCCATGGACGCCTATATTTTCCAGCTGATCCTGATCATGATCGCCGGCGGGTTCGCCGGCGGATTCGTCAGCCATACCATCGACACCGGCGGCGGCCGCGGTGAAGGACGGGGACTTCCGTTTCATCTTCTTCTCGGCGTTTTCGGGTCCTTCTCCGTTCCCCTCGCTCTGAACACGTTTTCGAGCCGCCTCCTTGCGGAAGGGAAGTCGGACCCGCTCTCCCTTCTCTATTTCTTCAGCATCTGCCTTCTCTTTTCCGTCCTCCTCCCGAGGCTCTTCCCGAGGGGGAAACCGGACACCGCGCCTCCTCCCCTCCCCCGGGAAAAGGACCGCGGGGAAAGGAGCGGACCGGCGCGGGAAGCGCCAGCGGAAAAGCCCGACGGCGGACCGGACGGGACGGAAAAGGAATCCCGGCCCCCGAACGGCCCGGTGTCCGAGAACGAATACAAAATCATCAAAATCGTCTCGGAAAAGAAACGCGCCGGGGCGACGTTCGCCGGCATTCTGGAGGAATCCGGCATGGGCGAAAAGGAATTCAACGAAACCCTCTCGCTGATGATGGCGAAGGGATACATCGGACAGGAATTGGGCGGTTCGGACCAGCCGAGCTTTTCCCTCACACGAAAAGGGCTGCGCCTGTTCAGCCAGTACAGCAGGAACTGACGGCATCGCGGCATCCCCGGAAACCGGGGCCGCCGGCGTTTCCCGGTCTTCGCCGCGCCGGCGGAAAACCGAAATCCGGATTGCTTCGCGATTTGCCGATTCCCGGCCCGTAGATTCGATTTTATCTATTTTTTCCCCGTCGGAGTATGGTATCATCTATAGGACGTGCCCGTTTCCCCTTCGGGGCCGTCGTGAAGAAGGGATCCGGCCGGACCACGGAAGGATTCATGCACCGCGACGCCTCCAGCGGGCCGATACCTCAAGGGCGGTGTCCGATCATTGAGAGACGTTCCACTTTACAACAGCCGGCTCCTCGAAACCTACACCGAATACTTCAAGATTTACCACTCCGGCATTGATCTGGACAAAATTCTTCAGTTGGCCGGAATCACCCGTTTCGAAATCGAAGATGCCGGTCACTGGTTCACCCAGGAGGACGTGGACCGCTTCTACGAGGCGGTCCTGAAGGAGACGGGAAATCCTTCCATCGCCCGCGAGGCGGGCCGTTTCATCGCCTCCAACAAGGCATCGGGAACCCTCCGGCAGTACGTGATCGGTTTCCTCTCTCCGGGAATCGCATACTGGATGGTGGAGAAGGTGTCGGCCACCCTGAGCCGCGCCCACCGGGTGAGCAGCCAGGTCACGGGACCGAGCAGCGTGAAAATCCTCTTCGAGCCGCGGGAGGGCGTCCAGGAAAAGCCCTACCAGTGCGAAAACCGGATCGGCCTTCTCGAGTCCATGGCCAAGGTCTTCACCAACCGCTATGCCGCCATCGACCATCCCTGCTGCATCCACCGAGGGGACAAAGTCTGCGAATACAACGTGTCCTGGGACATCAATCCCTTTCTCGTCTGGAGGCGCATCGGCTATTACGCCACCGCGCTCTCCGTGCTCCTCGCCGCCGGCCTGCTCTTCTGGCTTCCCTTCTTCCAGTGGTCCATCGTCGCGCTTCTCCTGGTTCTGGTCACCCTGGGGATCTTTTTCCGGGCGAGCCAGCTCGAGAAGGAGGACTACGCGCGAAACCTGAAAAGCCAGGGCAACGCGGCGGACCAGCTCATCAACGAGATCAACCGCCATTACAACGAAGCGCTTCTGGTCCAGGAAATCGGCCAGGCCGCATCGAGCATCCTCGATTTCGACCGGCTGCTCCGCTTCATGATGGAAACCCTCCAGAAACGGCTCGATTACGGCCGGGGCATGGTCATGCTGGCCAGCGAGGACAGGACCCGGCTCACCTACACGATGGGATACGGGTACAGGCCGGAGCAGGAAGAAGTCATGAAGAAAACGTATTTCCACCTGGACCGGCCCGGTTCGAAAGGCCCCTTCGTCGTTACGTTCAGGGACCAGAAGCCCTTCCTGGTCAACGACATCTCCCAGCTGGAGGACACCCTTTCCGAGAAGACCGCCGATTACGTGAAGAAGCTGAACGTCAAATCCTTTCTGTCCGTTCCGATCCTTTACGAGGGAAAATCGGAGGGCGTCCTCGCCGTGGACACCCCCCGGTCGAAGCGGATTCTGAACCAGAGCGATCTCAGCCTTCTCATGGGCATCGCCCCCCAGATCGGCATCAGCATCAACAACGCCCGGACCTACCAGAAAATCAGGGAAAGCGAGGAGCGTTTCCGGGCCCTCGGCGAGAATTCGCCGGACATCATTTTCACGCTGAACGACAACGGGACCGTCACCTACATCAATCCCGCCTGGGAAAAGATCCTCGGCCACCCGGCGGAAAGCGTCCTCGGCCGCTATTTCACCGATTTTCTAAGGAAGGACCCCGACGAGGAACGCCAGTTGATCCGGGCCTTCAAGCGCGTGCGAAACCACCGCGAAACGGTGAAGGGAGTCCGGACGGTCCTGATATCGAAGGATGGAAGCGAACGGATTCTGACCATGAGCGGATCGCCGAATCTGGATGGGAAAAGCGGCAAGGTGGGATTCATCGGGATCATGACGGACATCACGGCGCTCGAAAAGAATCTGGACATGCTCCAGTCGGCCCTCCAGAGCACCATCGACGCCATGTCCATCATCGTCGAGGCCCGGGACCCCTACACGGCGGGGCACCAGAGGAGGGTGTCGGAACTGGCCTGCGCCATCGCTGAGGAGATGAACCTCCCCGATGCGACCATCAGCGGGATCCGGATGGGATCGATGATCCATGACATCGGCAAGATCTACATTCCCGCGGAAATCCTCTCCAAGCCGGGGAAACTGAGCAAGATCGAATTCGACATGATGAAAACCCATCCCGAGGTGGGGTATCACATCCTGAAAAACATCGAGTTCAAGACCCCGGTGGCGGAAATGGTGTATCAGCACCACGAAAAGCTCAACGGATCGGGGTACCCGAGGGGCATTTCGGGGGAGGACATTCTCCTGGAAGCCCGGATCCTGGCCGTTTCAGACGTGGTGGAGGCCATGGCTTCCCACCGGCCTTACCGGCCTTCCCTGGGAATCGAAACGGCCCTGGAGGAAATCACCCGGAATAAAGGCGTTCTTTTCGACGAGACGGTCGTGGACACCTGCGTGCGGCTCATCCGGGAGGAGAAATTTCTGTTCAGCCAGGAGGACAAACCCTTCCTTCCCTGAACGGGGCGGCCCTGGAACGGATGCAAGGTCCCGAAAGACGCGGGCATCCCCCCGCGCGGCCCCCGTCACGGCGGCGCGACAGGGAGTTTCCGGCGCCGGACGACGGGTCGTTTCAGCCGGCGGGTTTCCTCCCCTTGCACAGGATAAGCGGCGTATAGGTAAATCTCCGGGGGTCGTGGAAAAACTTTCCGAAGTCCTCCAGGAATCCTTCAAAGCCGCCCTTGTACTCCCGGAACAGTTCGGGAACCTTCAGGGAAGCCACTTCCACCTTCTTCAGCCAGTTGAAGGCATCGCTTTCCCGGATCTTCCCGTAAATCAGGTGATGGGCGACGAGTTCCACCTCCAGGTCCGTGAATCCCTCATCATAAAGGCGGGCATAGAGCTTCCTTCCGGCGTTTACGTCGAAATCGAAGGTCTCCTCCATCCGGGACATGATCCTGACCAGCATCCGCTCCATATCGGCGGGAATTTCGTAATGGCTCAGGCAGTTGTTGTCCAGATCGGCCAGGCAGAGCCAGCCGCCGGGCGCGACCACGTCTTTCAGATTCCTCACGATCCGGGGCGCCTCCCGCCGGAAATACTCGAGAACGAACCGCACCCAGACGATGTCGAAGGTTCCCAGGTCGGCAAGCGGTTTCCGGAGGTCCCTCAGGTCGAAACGGATCCCCGGAAGCCCCCCGTAGCGTTTCATGCCGTGATCGATTCTCTCCGTCGAGAAGTCGATGCCGACGACGGAGCCTCCCGGCTGGACCATCTCGTGCAGGAGGGACGTGGTCAGGCCGGGACCGCATCCCACGTCAAGGACGCGCATCCCGGGACGGACGCCGCACCACGACGCCTGTTTCCGGAAGGCCTCGACGTCCGTTTTCCATTCCAGCCGGACGATCTCCGCTTCATTCTCCATCAGGTACGATCCTGGTTCTTCCATGATCCAGCTCTCCCTTTCCTTCCCGCCGGCAATCCCGCTTGACGGGTCCGGCTTCAAGTCCCGCCGATCCGTTTCAGCCTTCCCCGCGACGAATCCGCAACTTCCTCAAACCATGATGGTTCGGCCCCGCTAGGAATACTCTCTCAGATATTTTCTCAGGTACCTTTCCACCTTCTCCCGGTCGGGAAAGATGCCGAAATGGCCCTCGCAGAGGATGTCCGCCTTCAGGTCGAGAAGTTTCTCCATCGAAACCCGCCAGTCGTCCAGATTGGAGCCGAACGCCGGGAGGAAAGGGCCGTGAATGTCCTGCCCGAAGAGGATCCTTTTCCCCTCCCTGTCCAGATACAGGGAAACGGAGCCTGGGGTATGGCCCGGCGTGTGGAGAACGTGAAGTTCCTCCCCGCCGAACGGGAGCACCTCGTGGGATCCCGTGAACCTGCGATCCACCGGGGTCGGGGGGAATTCCATGTCGTACCAGTGGGCCGCCGTCCGGACCGGGTCCCCCTGTTCGACGGCGTCCGCGTCGAGATCGTGCATCGCCAGCCTGGCGCCGTGGATTTCCCGGAAGTAGGGAGCACCCCCGATATGGTCGATGTGGCAGTGGGTCAGGATGAGGAGGGAGATTCCTCCCGGGTCCAGGCCCGCTTCGCCCATGTTCTTCTCCAGGATTCCGGTGCTTCTTCCGCCGCCCGAGTCGATCATGACGAGGGTGTCGGGAAACCGGATCACGAAGGCAGTCGCATCCTCCGCCCGGGAGATGTTCGGTCCCCCCACGAGATACACGCCCGGGGCGATTTCTTCGCTTCCGCTCATGCCGGTTCCTCCATGCAGACCCGAAGGCTGCCGATGATGTCCCCGATGCGGCCGATTCCCTTCCGTTCCATCCAGGACACGATCCCCTCCAGGACGTCCAGGGTGGCCCTCGGGTTGATGAAATTCGCCGTCCCCACCTCGACGGCGGACGCGCCGGCGATGAGGAATTCCAGGGCGTCCCGGCCGGTCTGAATGCCGCCGACGCCGATGACGGGGATCGACACGGCCTGCCGGACCTCCCACACCATCCGGAGGGCCACCGGCTTGATCGCCGGCCCGGAAAGGCCGCCGGTGACCATGGCCAGGTGGGGAACGCGGTTCTCCACGTCCACCGACATCCCCCGCAGGGTGTTGATGAGGGAGACGGAATGGGCGCCCGCCGCCTCGACCCGGCGCGCGACGGCCGCGATGTCGGTCACGTTGGGGGTGAGCTTCACCATCACGGGAAGGCCGGTGGCGCAGCGGACCCGTTCCGTGACCTCCGACGCGGCGGAGGGGTCCGCCCCGAAGGCGATTCCGCCGCACCGGACGTTGGGGCAGGAGATGTTCACCTCCAGTCCGTGAATTCCTTCCACGGTGTCGAGGATCCCCGCCAGTTTCCCGTATTCCTCCACCGATTCCCCGAAAATGTTCACGATCACCGGCGTCCCCAGCGTCCGAAGGAAGGGGAGTTTCTCTTCGACGAAGGCGTCGACGCCGATGTTCTGAAGCCCCACGGCGTTCAGCATGCCCGAGGGCGTCTCCATGATCCGGGGAGGCGGATTTCCCGCCCGGGGCTTCAGGGAGAGCCCCTTGACGATCACGGCCCCGAGACGGCGCAGATCGACGTACGGGGCATACTCCCGCCCGTAGCCGAAGGTTCCCGAGGCCGTCATGACGGGATTCCGAAGGACGAGCCCGCCTCCGACGGAAACGGTGAGATCGAGCGGTTTATCCCCCATCGGCCTCTCCTTCAAGTTCCTCGAGGGTGAACACCGGTCCTTCCGTGCACGCCCGGCGATAGGTCCGTTCCCCGCCGCCGTTCTTCACCGGAATGACGCAGCCGAGGCAGGCCCCGACCCCGCAGGCCATTCGCTCCTCCATGGAAACCTGGCAGGCCGCTCCGAAAGCTTTTCCCAGTTCGAGGAGGCGCTTCAGCATGGGGCGGGGGCCGCATCCGCACAGCACCGTGGACGCCGGATCGTACCCGCCGAGGTCTTCCATGAGCAGGTCGATGACCGTCCCGGCGCGGCCGAAGCTCCCGTCGTCGGTGCTGATCCGAAGGGCGGAGCACAAGGGGGCGAATCTTTCCAGGACGGGAACGAAATCCGAACCGCCGCAGCCGAAATAGCCCGCCACGGACGCCCCCTTCTCCTTCCGGAAATCCGCAAGGCTTCCGGCCAGGAAATAAAGAGGGGCCACGCCCATGCCCCCTCCCACGAGAAGAACGTTCTTCCGGTCCGCGGGAATCCTGAATCCCCTGCCCAGGGGGCCCATGAGGGACAGTTCCCCGCCGGGTCTCATTCTTCCGAAAATTTCCGTGCCGCCGCCGACGACGCGGTAAAGAATCCCCACGATGTCCTCCTCCCGACCCGTCTCGACGGAATGAACGCTGAACGGGCGGAAGAGGAACGGGGCGGACTCCCCCTTCCGGCGGATCATGACGAACTGGCCGGGGACCGCCCTCCCGAAGGTCCCCGGGGCGACGGAAATCCTCAGGAGCAGGTGCCCCGGAAGGATCTCCTCCTGGGACAGGACGCTCCCGGTGATGACGTCCTGCATCGGGGTCATGTCATGCCCTCCCCGCGCCGAGGCCGGAAAAATCCGCCGCCATGATGACGGCGTCCTCGTTGGTGTCGGAATAATAGAGCGGCCGGATCCCCTTCCTCGTGAATCCGAATTTCCTGTAAAGGCTTATGGCCTGCCGGTTGGAGTACCGTACCTCCAGAAAACACAGGAAAGCGCCTTTTTTCATGGAACGCTCGATCATCTCCTCCATGAGCCGGGTGGCGATCCCCCGCCGCTTGAAGGAGGGATGGACGGCGACGTTCCTCAGGTGAATCTCGTCGAGAACGATCGCAAAATGGATGGACCCCCTCACGAGCCCTTCCACAACGGCGACGAGGCTGTTGCAGAAGGGGGTCTCCAACTCTTCCAGGAACAGGGTCTCCGTCCAGGGGGTGCGGAACGACAGCCGTTCGATTTCCAGGACCCCGGGAAGATCCTCCTTTTCCATTTTCCGGATGGCGACCTCGACGGAATGGAGACGAGGCGGGATTTGCGGCATTTCGGCGTTCATGGAACCGGCCTGATCCGGAACAGTGTTCCGAAAAACACCGCCAGGAAAAAGATCCCCGCGAAAACGGGAAGGACGCCCCGCTGCCGGACGGTGTTCAGGACGGCGGCCACGCCGATGAGGGGCAGCGACCAGAAGACAATCCCGAGGCCGCGCATGGGCACGTCGCCGGAGAAAAGCGGGTATATCTTCACCAGAACGATTTCCCCCGCCAGGAGAAACAGGAAAATGAAGCCGGTATGGAAGACCAGGGTTTTCAAAAGACCGCGGAGCAGGCTCCCCGTGATTCCACGGGTGTCGCCCGCCTCGGCCATCCGGACCGCACGGTCGGAAAGCGCGTTGTTCGAAACGGCGATCCATCGGTCCAGCCTCTGCGCCAGATGACCCAGGGGAAGGAGCAGGAGAACGGCAAGGGCGATCATCTCCCGCGTCACCTGGCCGAGTTCCTCCCCCGCAAGAACGGTGCTCCCCGTGGCGACGACCGCCACGATGGAATCGTTGGGGGGGATATACACTCCCACGGGCAGATGGTCAATCCATAAGAGCTCGACCAGCGCACCGATGATCAGGCCGGTGGCGACATCGCCCAGGGCGAACCCCACCACGGGCGCCACGACGACGGGCCGGGAGACCATGGCCTGCAGGAAGACGCGGTCCATGCACAGCGTCCCTCCCAGTACGGCCGCAAGGATGGTCTTTGCCAGGGAAATGCCCATCACTTGACGATGCGGAACATTCTTCGCTCCATCATTTCCACGAAGTCGACGGGCTTGTCCCTGGGAACGCACCGGAGTTCCACCTCGACGCCCGCGTCGACGAGACGAAGAATGCCGTTCAGATCGTTCTCGTTCAGGATGATCGTGGAGGAACACCGGATTTTCCCGTCTTCATCGTAGACGTTTCCGATGTTGAGCTTCCTGAACCGGAACCCGTTTCGGAAAGCCTCCAGGACATCCCCGATGTTGTCGAACAGGACGATGGTGTTCCCGCTGTTCGTGTCGGGGGAACCGGCATGGCGGACGAAATCGTCGATATCGTACACATCGAAACCCATGTGAATGGGAACGGCCATACGGATCACCGACTCCCGGAAAGGATCGGAGGCGACGTCACGATTGACCACGATGATCCGGTTCGCCTGGAGATAGGGGACCCAGGCCTCCAGAATCTGACCATGGACAAGCCGATTGTCCACCCTGATGAAAACCTGACCCATGAAAAAAGATCCTTCCGACCATGACGAACCGCTGCAACGGAACGGGTGCTCAGTCCGGCGCCTTGCGGCTGAGGATTTCCGACGCCAGATGAATGTTTTTTATACCATAAGTCCGGATGGTTTCCGCAAAACGATAGAGATCCGTTTCCTCCCGGAGATCGGACAGTTTGAGAAGCATGGGCAGGTTCACGCCCGTCACGACCTCGATCCTCTTGTCCTGCAGAAAAGACAGGGAGATGTTGGAAGGGGTTCCCCCGAAGAGATCCGTCAGGATCAGAACACCCATTCCCTGGTCCACTTTCTTGACGGCCGAGGTGATTTCCTTCTTGATGTCGTTCAATCCCTTTGTCGCATCGACGGATACGGCAAGGATGCCTTTCTGCTCCCCCTTGATCATTTCGGCAGCCCGGATCAGTTCTTCCGCAAGGCATCCATGGGTGATGACGAGTGTTCCGATCATGTTTCGCTCCGCGTCGGGGATTTGTTCCGTAGGCTAATGAAATGCCTTTGAATTGTCAAGACGGAATGGTCACCGAAAAGGATTCCGTTCATTGACAGAACCGCCCGGATCGGTTATTTTCACCGAAAACAGGCGGATTCCTCATTGAAAACAACACCCTCGTTTCTTACCTGTCCCGCATGCGGACACCCCGTCCGCCTTTACAGAAACCCCGTTCCGACGGTGGACGTGATCATCGAGACGGCCGGCGGGGGCATCGTGCTCATCAAAAGGAAGAACCCCCCGCCCGGGTGGGCCCTTCCCGGCGGATTCGTCGATTACGGGGAAACCGTGGAAGAGGCGGCCGTCCGCGAAGCCCTGGAGGAAACCTCCCTCCGGGTAACCCTGACGGGTCTTTTCGGCGTATACTCCTCCCCCGACCGGGACCCGCGGCAGCATTCCATTTCCACCGTTTTCCTGGCAACCGCTTCGGGACGGCCGAGGGCGGCCGACGACGCCGCCGACATCGGAATTTTCCGCAAGGGGGAACTTCCGGCCCTCCTCGCCTTCGATCACGGGAAGATTCTCTCCGATTATTTCAACCGGACATGAACCGCCTCCCCATCGCCGGGGAAGGGGAAACCGCCCGCAATCCCCTCCCCTTCCGGCGGCACGGACCGGGCGACACTTTTGTCGATTTATACGGATCGCCCCGCCATCGTGCCAAGTATTTGTTTTTAAAAGATATATTAAAAGGGCGCCGTCCGGAATCGACATTTCCCGCCCCGTCTTCCGGGGCGGCAGGAGGGGAGACCGGCGGGTAACCATCCGGAAACCGTTGGCCGCAGGGCTTTCCGAAGATTTGCCTCCCCTGTGGCATGTTTCATGCATGACATGAGGGCAAGAATCGAATCTCCTCCGATTCTGGCTTAAACCTCCAAAACAGGCCTTCGGGCCGAAAACCTCTCAAGGGGGAAGCGAAAGCTTCCCCCACCCCTTTTTTATCCCCCTGCTTTTCTTTCAGTTGGCCTTGATCTCGTCCCAGATTTTCACGTATTTTTCGTTGTCCGCACCGAGATCCTCGATGACCTCGCACTTCGTCCGGACTTCCTGGGGGAGGAAGATGGCCGGGTTTTCCAGGATCTCCGGGCTCAGTTTCCCGTAACTTTCCGCGTTGGGGCAAAGGTAGGCGATGAATTCGGTGTTCTCCGCCGCCACAGCCGGGTCATGGATGAAATTGATGAACTTGTGCGCGAGCTTCCGCTCCCTGACCCCCTTGGGAATGACCAGGTCGTCGCAGGAAAGGGAGGTTCCCTCCTTCGGGACGGCGTAGGCGATGTCCTCGTTCGACTCCTCCACCTGCATGATGTCGCCGCTGTACCCGTGAACGACGAAGAACTCTCCCGAGGCGAGGCCGGTCTTGTACTGCTCGTTCTCGAACTTGGCGATGTTCTTCTTCCACCGGAGAATCACGTCCCGGGCCTCGGCAAGCTCCTTTTCGTTCGTCGTGTTCAGGCTGTAGCCCAGATACTTGAGGCCCGCCCCGATGGTCTCCCGCATGTCGTTGAGAACGGTCATCCGCCCCTTCAGGTCCGCCCGGTCGAACACGGCCCAGGTGGCTTCGAAATCGGGCACCCGGCTTTTCAGGTACGCGATGACCGTGGTCGTCAGCATGTAGGGAACGCTGTGATGCATTTCCGGATCGAGGGCCGACCGGAGGTAATCCCGGTCGACATGCTTGAGATTCGGGAGAAGGCTGTGGTCCAGGGGCTCGAGCATGCCTTGGCCGTCCATGATCTTCACCATGTAGCTGCTCGGGGTGATGATGTCGTACCCCGCCGCGCCCGCTTTCAGCTTCGCGTACATGACCTCGTTGGAATCGAAGGTGTCGATGACCACCCTGCAGCGGTTCTCCTTTTCGAACTGTTGGACCAGTTCGGGCTTGATGTAATCCGCCCAGGTGTAGACGTGCAGCACCGCTTCCTTCCGGGAGCAGCCGGCGCAGAGAACCAGGGCGGCGGCCGCGAGAAAAAGAACACTCTTCCAGACAGGTTTCATTTCGCATCCTCCATGAGCCGTTGACTGAACCACACCGCCGTGAACGTGACCACGAGCAGGATGGTGGAAAGCGCGTTGATGAGCGGCGGGGACCCGTGCTTGATCATGCTGTAGATCCGGATGGGCAGGGTCGTCGAACCCGGTCCCGCCACGAAGAAGGTAATGACGAAATCGTCGATGGAGAGGGTGAAGGCCAGAAGGCCCCCTGCGACGATCCCCGGCATCAGGAGCGGAACGAGCACCCGCCACGTGACGGTCCACCAGTTCGCTCCGAGATCCTGGGCGGCCTCGATGATGGAAAAGTCGAAATCCTGGAGCCTTCCCAGGACGACCATGGCCACATAGCTGATGCAGAAGGTGACGTGGGCGAGAAAGATGGTGAAGAGGCCGAGGTTCACCCCGAGGGCGACGAAAAAAAGAAGAAGGCCGATGCCCATGAGGATTTCCGGCATGACCAGGGGGGCGAAGATCATGGCGTAGTGGGTCTTCTGAAGGCGCGAGGCGTAGCGGTGCAGGGCGAAGGCCGCCGCCGTCCCGATCAGGACGGAAACGAAGGAGGCCCCGAAGGCGATGATGAGGCTGTTTTTCAGGGCGTACCAGATCTCCCGCTCGTGGAGGAGCCGGAGATACCATCGGAGGGACCACCCCTCCCAGGTGCTTCCGAACCGGGAGGCGTTGAAGGAATTGATGACGAGCACCATGATGGGCAGGTAGAAGAAGACCAGCATGGCGACCGTCGCGACAAGGGGGACCCGGCTCCGCTTCATTTCCCCTCCCCCGCCATGAGATCGGGCCTTCCCCTTCTTCCCGGCAGGAAGAGAACCACGGTCATGGGAAGGAGAACGGCAAGGGTGAGAAGCGAGGACAGGGCGCTCGCGTGGGGGAGATTCCGGTCCACGAACACCCGCTGGGCGATCTTGTTGCCGATCATCTCGCTGTCCGGCCCGCCGACCAGATCGGGGATGAGGTAGGAACCGAGGGCCGGGATGAACACCATGAGGACGGCGGTGAGGAGCCCCCGCCGGATCCCCGGAAGAAAGACCTTGAGGAAGCTCTGCCACTGCTTCGCTCCGAGATCCCGGGCCGCCTCGATGAGTTGGAAGTCGAACCGTTCCGCGGCGGCGTAGATGGGAAGAACGGCGAAGGGCACATAGGAATAGATCATGACCAGGAGAACGGCCCAGGGATTGTACAGGAGCGAGGCCCCGTCCCCGGCGAGATGAAGGAACACGAGCCCCTTCTTGATGAACCCGTCGGGGTGGAGGAGGACCTTCCACGCAAAGATGCGGATGAGAAAACTGGTCCAGAAGGGAACGATGATGAGCAGGAGAAGAAACTGGCGCCACCGTTTCCGGATCCTGGCCAGGTAGTATCCCACGGGAACGGCGAAGACGATGGAGGCCGCCGTCGTCAGGAGGGAAAGCCACAGCGTGCGCCAGAGGATGGCGGGATAGCTCGGGTTGCCGAGACTGAGCCACGTGGCGACGGTCCAGCCTGTTCCCACCCCGCCGTAAGGATTGGTCGGCTTGAAGGCGATGGCCATGACAACCACCGTGGGAACGAGAAAAAAGATCGCAAGCCAAAGCGCCGAGGGCAGGGTGACCAGGATCTCCAGGACGCTGCGGCGGTTTTTCATCGACAAATCTCCCCGAACCCCTGCGGAAGGCCTCAGGCCGCCCCGTTTCCCTCTCCGTTGACTTCCCCGATGTTCTCCGGCGGCAGGGAAACCAGTTTCTCGTCGGACTCGCTGTAGCGCTCGAGCATGTATCCGTCGTCGGCGTGCCAGGAGATCCACACGTCCTCATCCCAGCGGATGGGCGTTTCGTCCAGGAGAAACCGGCTGTGCTGCCGGGCCACGGAAATGCGGTACTCCCCGGACCGGACCCAGTAGCGGGTCATCAGGCCCTGGTAAATGACGTCTTCCACCCGCGCCTGAACGACGTTGTGCCGGTTTCCCGTCTCCGGCTTTTCCCGGGAAATGTGGAATTTCTCGGGGCGGATGCTGAGATACACCGGGTTACCCACGGAGATGTGCTTGTCGTTGAAACACAGGACCTCGGGAAATCCGTCGATGACGAGCCGGCTGTATTCCCCGCCCACCACCTCGGCCACGCGGCCCTCGAAGAAATTCGTGTCTCCGATGAATGCGGCGACAAAGCTGCTTCTCGGGGCCTCGTAGATCTCACCGGGGGTTCCCACCTGTTCGATGATCCCCCCGTTCATGACGGCGATCCGGTCGCTCAGGCTCATGGCCTCCCCCTGGTCGTGGGTCACGTAGAGAAAGGTGATTCCCACCTCGTCGTGGATCAGGTCGAGTTCCATGAGCATCCGCTGCCGGAGCTTCAGGTCGAGGGCCGCCAGGGGCTCGTCCAGGAGAAGGACCTGGGGTTTCTTGATCAGGGCCCGGGCGATGGCGACGCGCTGCTTCTGCCCGCCGCTGATCTTGTCGGGATACTTCTCCGCCTGGTCCTCCATCTGGATGAGAACCAGCATGCGTTCCACCTCTTCGGCGATCTCCTTTTTCGGCCTTTTCTCGATGCGCAGGCCGAAGGCGATGTTTTCCCGGACGGTGAGATGGGGGAAAAGGGCGTAACTCTGGAAGATGGTATTGACTTTCCGCTCGTGGGGGGGAAGGGCGGTGATGTCCCGGCCGTTCAGGAGAACCCGTCCCGTGTCGGGCCGCTCGAATCCCGCAAGGATGCGCAGAAGCGTGGTCTTCCCGCATCCGCTCGGTCCGAGCAGGGAAAAGAATTCCCCCTTGCGGACGGAGAGGGACACCCCGTCGACGGCACGGATCCTGCCGAAATATTTGGACACATCCTCGAACTCGAGAAATTCCCCGTTGGCCATGGCATGACAATCAGGATGCGGTGATCGGCGGAAAGCCCGGAATCCCCGCCCTACGGGCGGGGGGGGATCGAACCGGTCCGGACGGACTCCTCCCGGAAAGGGGAAAAAGGTGCTTCCCCCGGGAACATCCGGAAATTTTCCCGAAAGATTGTTCGTTCCCAGAGGCCGGTATAATGGAAGAACGGCTTTCTGTCAATTTGAATCGTTCCCGGGAGGGTCCGCCGGCGGCCCGGGGCCGCCGGCGGACGGATGGAACAACGGGGGGAAAACCCGTGACGGGAAGCGCACGGGCGTCTCCCCCCCGGTCTTCTCAGAACCTGCAGGCGGGCTGCACGGAGCCGGACTTGGTGAAAACAACCTGCCAGACCTGGATGCTCCGCGCACGAAAGGCCCCGGCGCACGAGAGCAGGTAATACTCCCACATGCGCTTGAATTCCTCGTCGTACTTCCCCTTCAGGCGGTCCCACGCCTTCTGGAAGTTCTCGTTCCAGGCCATGAGGGTCTTGTCGTAATGGGGACCGAGATTGTGCCAGTCTTCCATGTTGAGGAGCCCCTCGGACGCCCGGCCGATCTGGGCGACGCTGGGCAGCATCCCGTTGGGAAAGATGTATTTGTTGATCCAGGGGTCGCAATTCACGGACGACTCGTTGCTTCCGATGGTGTGGAGAAGGAAGATGCCGTCCCCGTCGAGGCACCGGTTAACGACTTCCATGAATTCCCGGTAATTCCTCTGTCCCACGTGTTCGAACATGCCGACGGAAACGATCTTGTTGAAGGTACCCTGGATTTTCCGGTAGTCGCAGTCCAGCAGGGTGACCGGCAGGCCCTTGCAGAACTCGCCGGCGAAACGGAGCTGTTCCTGGGAAATGTTCACGCCCGTCACCGAGCAGCCGCAATGCTCGGCGGCATACCGGGAAAAACCGCCCCAGCCGCAGCCGATGTCGAGGACCCGGTCTCCGGGGGACAGGTTCAGCTTGCGGCAGATCAGATTCATCTTGTTGATCTGCGCCTGCCCGAGGTCCTCGGTGCCGTCGAAATAGGCACAACTGTACTGGTTGTAAGGATCCAGGAAGGACACAAAGAGATCGTTGTCCAGGTCGTAATGCCGCTCGGCAATCATGCGGGCACGCGACTTCGACTGGAGATTGAAGAGGAGGGAGGGAAGAAAGCGGAGAAGATAAAGCAGTCCGCCTTTTACGATTTCATCGAGCCGGAGCCTGAGCACGCGGAAGATGAATTCATCCAGCCGCCCGCAGTCCCACCAGCCTTCCATGTAGGCTTCTCCGAGCCCCATGTTCTTTTCGCGAAGGACCCTTGCATACAGACGGTTGTCGTTCACCCGGATATCCCAGGAATTCCGCCCGTTGACCGTAACCCCCGCACAAGACAGCACTTCCTTGAAAAAATTTTCTCCTTTCACCATAGGACACACTCTTCGATGGATTCGGAATTCCGGGCGCCCCCCACGACGGCTCCGAAAGAAAGCCGACCGGCCGCAACACCGGCGAATACCGGTGTCCGGAACCCACATCAACGATTCCCCATATTTGACGAAGTCGTAAAAAGG
>DJVQ01000030.1 GCA_002441265.1 Syntrophaceae bacterium UBA6252 | reverse complement strand
CCCCTTCCGCCAGGGACTGGCTCGACGACGATACCTGCGAGGACGCCGACGCCACCTGGTCCGCCGCATCGTTCAACTGCTCCACCGCCTTCCGGATGGGAAGGGTGATGCTCCGGGAAAAATAGAGAATCGCCAGGATCGTGATGACGAGGAAAACCACCGCCGCGATCGCGATGACGTTCCGGATCGAATGGGCCGCCCCCAGAAACTCCGACTCGTCCTGGGTGACCGCCACGGACCATCCCGTCATCGCCACCGGAGCGAACCCGGCGATCTTGTCCACATTCTGGTAAACATAAGGCAACACGCCCGCCTGCTGTGACGTCATCTTGCCGGCGATCGCCTCCATCCCCTTCACTTCCTTCATGTTCAGCTCGAGGATGTACTCCTTCTTCGGGTGGGCGATCACGATGCCGTTCCTGTCGATCATGTAGGCGTAGCCCGTCTTCCCGAGCTTCACCGACGCGACTTTCTCCACGAGAAAATCGATCGCGAGCGCCGCCCCGACGGCACCGACGACCTCGCCGCCCGGACCCAGCACGGGGGAGCAGACGACGGCCACGGGATTTCCCGTCTTGACCGACTTGACGGGAGTTCCCACGGACGCCTTCCCGGCCTTCGCGTTCACCATGTAGTCCCGCTGTGACACATTGACCCCGATGTAGGACCCTCCCACGCCGTCCGCCCGGATCACGCCCGCGGCATCGGTCACGACAAGGGTCTCATAGTCGGCCCCGACCTTCTTCATCATCGCCGTGAGTTTCGCATTGGCGCTCTCCGCCGAGCCTCCCTCGGCGGCCTCGATGACCGCGGGATCCGTCGTCAGCCCGGAAACGTTCTTCATTTCTTCCATCAGTGCCACATTGACCATATCGGCAAGGCTTTTCGCCACAAGTGCGGACTGGCCTTCCGATACGGACCTCAGGGCACTCGTCGACTTGATCGTCGCAAAGACGCCAACCACAACCAGGGGGATCAACACCGCGATGATTCCCCCAACAACCAGCTTGAAACCCAGTGTTCTCTTTTTCATGAACCCCTTGGCCTCCAAAAAAAATTATTTTTGTATTGCTTCAAGAGGAAAAGATCTCCCTCCCGTTGAACATTTGCCCGGAAAGCAACTGATTCATCCCGTGCAACGTTCAAACTCCTTATCGGCAGAGCCGGCATCCGCCTTGAGCAAATCCGGTAAAATATTGCCGATCCCCTCCCATCCCGGAAATTGTTCCGCTTGTCATTTTTTTGACAAAAAAGCCGTTCCATATCGAAATCCTGATGGGAATGAAAATTTTTTGACATTCCCGAAGAATCGGATTATGAAACAGGCACCGTTTCCGGCGCTTTCCGGCCGGCAGGGGAATCTATTTCCAGCCATCGAGGGGACGGCCATGATCAAGGAGACCGGGGGCCCTGTCATTCTCATCGCCGAAGACGATGAACTCAGCCGGAGAAATCTCGCCGACCTGCTGGAACAGTGGGGATACCGTGTCGATGCCGTAACCGACGGCAGGGAAGCCATGGACGCGGCCGTCGCCAACCATTACGACCTCGTGATCACCGATCTTCGGATGCCCCGCGTGGACGGTCTCGGCCTTCTCAGATTTCTGAAGGAAATGAATCCCGATTTTCTCGTCATCGTCGTCACCGGTTACGGCACCGTACCCTCCGCCGTGGAGGCCATGAGAATGGGGGCGTTTGATTACGTCACGAAGCCGCTCCGGGAGGATCTCGTGGAACTCGCGGTCCAAAGGGCCCTCTCCTACGGGAAGCTCCGGGAGGAAAACATCGCCCTTCGGGACCATCTCCGGGAAAAATACGATTTCGGAAACATGATCGGTTACAGCGATCCGATGAAAAAGGTGTTCGAGATGATCGAAAAGGTCTCCTCGACGGACAGCACGGTGATCATCTACGGTGAGAGCGGAACGGGAAAGGAACTGGTGGCGAAGGCCGTCCATTTCAACAGCGAAAGGAAAAACCAGCCCCTCATCCCGGTGAACTGCGGGGCCATTCCGGAAGACCTCCTGGAAAGCGAGCTTTTCGGACACGAGAAGGGGGCCTTCACGGGGGCGATCCGGACCAAGCTGGGACGATTCGAACTCGCCCAGGGAGGAACGATCTTCCTGGACGAGATCGGCGACATGAGCCCCGCCCTCCAGGTCAAGCTTCTCCGGGTGATTCAGGAAAGGAACTTCGAAAGAATCGGGGGGTTGAAAACCATCAACGCCGATGTCCGGATCATCGCGGCGACCCACCAGGACCTGGAACGGGCGGTGGAGGAAAAAAGATTCCGGGAAGATCTATTCTACCGGATCAACGTGATCCCCATCCACATGCCGCCCCTGAGGGAAAGGGGACCGGACATCGCCATCCTGGCCAACCACTTTCTCAGGAAGTTCAACAAGTCGAAGAAGAAAAACGTGACCGAATTGGACCAGGGGGCCATGAAGCACCTCATGTCCTATTCCTGGCCGGGCAACGTGAGGGAACTGGAAAATCTCGTCGAGATGCTCGTCGTCGTCAAGGGATCGGGGCGGATCGAGGTGTCCGATCTCCCCGACAAGATCGTCAAATCGCAATCCGATCCCGTTTTAACGTCACTCGAGTTCCCGGAGAACGGATTCGATTTCAACGAAAAAATCGAAAGCGTGGAACGGGAATATCTTCTGAAAGCGCTGGAAAAAAGCGGCGGGATCAAGAATCAGGCGGCGAAGCTTCTCAAGCTGAACCGGACGACCCTCGTCGAGAAGTTGAAACGTTTCAACATCCGGGGAGGAAACTGAGGACCGCCCGGAAAACGGCGCGGCTTGCTACGAACCCGCCCCGAAAGGTTTCCGCCATCGGGAGAGCTTTTCCGAGGCGTCCTCCACGGCCTTTTGGAGGGTCCGGAAGTCGAGGGGCTTCGTGAAGAAATCATCAAACCCCGCCTCCCGGCATTCCTCCACCTCGAAAAGACTGGTCCATCCCGTGATGGCGTACAGGATGGAGAGCGGTTTCGCCTTTCGGATGGCCCGGCAGAGCTCAATCCCATTGGTCCCGAAAAGCTTGAGATCGAGGAAAATCACAAAATCCTCCTCCCGCTTCAGGATTTCAAGGGCGTCGGCGGCGCCTTCCGCCTCGCTCACGGACCAGCCGAGACGTTCGAAGACATCCCGGAACAGGGATCGGACGCCGGCTTCGTCATCGACGATGAGAAGGGATCTGTTTTGCGGCGACATGTTTCGTTTCCTCCCGGACCTTCCGGGTTCACCGGGCGTCGATGACCAGGTTTCTCAGAAGATCCCAGGCCTTTTCCGCTTTCTCCGCTTCCAGGTCGCCGGCGGAGGAGGAAGTCGACCCGGTGGAATAGACGATCACCGCATTTCCGTCGCCGTCGCGGATCTCCCTCCTGCCGAATTGCTCATAGGGATTTTTTGCCGCTTCCATCTCCTGACGGATCATGAGCTGAATCGTTGCGTCGCTGACGCCGGCGTTTTTCAGCTTCAGCACCTGATCGGCCGTAAGGCCGTAAGCGGCCCCCCCCATGAGGACGAAAAGAAACAGGAGAGAAACGAGAAGTTTTTTCCTCACCTTTCGGTCTCCTTTTCCCGGGGTGTTCCCGAGCGTCTTTTGTCAATGAAAATGGGTTTTTTTATAGCCCGACCCTTCCGAAAAAGTCCAGATAAAAATCGTTTCACCGGGGAAACGGGACCCATGGGCACGCCATGGCGGGAAGAGGCAGAGGGCGTGGACGGCCGCCTTTCGAAGAAGGCGCAGGGTACCCGTTGAGCCGAAACGGAACGGGGCAGTGGACGGGCATCGAGGAAAGGAACCTTGACGTTCAAACGTTTGTATGATACAAACGTTTGAAAAGTGACCTCCCCGAGGGAACCGTTCGAAGGGGGTCCCATAAAGGATCGGTTGCGGGAGGAAAACGGACGGAATTCCGGACCGGCGGGGGAATGCAGGCCAATGAAAAAGAAAGCGATCATCCTCACGTTTTTCGGATTGTTTCTGGCGGCGGCGATTTTTGTTTACGTGGCGAAAGAAAAGAATCGGCAGGATGAACTCTTTTTTTCAGGAACCATCGAGGCCACCGATTCCCAGCTCGCCTTCCAGGTGAGAGGAATCGTCCGGGACGTCCTCGTTTCGGAGGGGCAGGCGGTAAAACCGGGGGCGCTTCTCGCGGTGCTCGACGATTCCGAGTACCAGGCCGCGCTCGACCAGGCGGCGGCCAACGTGGAAGCGGCCCGGAAGACCCTCTCGAAAATCGAAGCGACACTCGCGCTGCTGAAAGAGAGCCTCCCCGCGGATATCGACCGGGCCCGGGCGGCGGTGGAAAGCGCCGGGGCCGTATACGAGGAAGCGAAACGGAACCTGGAACGGTACGAGGCCCTTTTCGAGATCAAGGCCGTCTCCGAGCAGGACAGGGACGCCATGAAGCGCCACCACGACACGGCCATGGCCGGGCTTGCCGAAAGCCGGGCGGCCCTCCGGCAGGCGGAAAGCGGCCTGAAGAAGATCGATGCCACGGAAGAAGAGCGACAAGCGGCCATGGCTCAGATCGAGGCCCTCGAGGCGACCCGGAGACTGGCGGAAATCCAGCTCGGCCACACCCGCCTCACCGCCCCCTTCGAGGGGATCGTCACCAGCCGGAACGTGGAACCGGGGGAAGTGGTCACCACGGGAAGGGAGGTGCTCACGGTAAGCGATCTCTCCCGGGTGGACCTGAAGATCTACGTGAACGAGACGGATCTGGGGAACGTGCATCCCGGCCAGGCTGTGGACGTGAAGATCGACACCTTTCCCGAAAAGACCTACCGGGGAACCGTCTCCTATATCTCGCCGGAGGGGGAGTTCACACCCAAGATCATCCAGACCCGCAAGGAGCGGGTCAAGCTCGTGTACCTCGTCAAGGTGTCCATTCCCAACGAGCGGCTGGAACTGAAAACGGGGATGCCCGCCGATGCATGGCTTCGCTGACCCTCCCCCCGCGGGGAGCGGGGGATCCCTCCCGTCCGCCGGCCCCTTGATCCGGGTGGAGGGGGTTTCCCTTTCCTACGGCACCCTCCCCGCCGTCAGGGACATCCATCTCACCGTCGATCGCGGCGACATTTTCGGCCTCATCGGGTCCGACGGGGCGGGGAAATCCTCCCTTCTCCGCATGATCGCCGCCATGATCCGGCCCGGGGCCGGAAGCATTCTTATGGGGGGACTCGACACCCGAAGCGAACGGCGGGGAGTGAAGCGGTTGATCGGGTACATGCCCCAGCGGTTCGGCCTGTACCAGGACCTGACCGTCGGGGAAAACATGGATTTTTTCCTCGACGTCTTCGGGGTGTCCGGCCCGGAAAGACAAAAACGAAAAGACCGGTTCCTCCGGTTCTCCAATCTGGACCCTTTCATCGACCGCCTGGCGGCGAACCTCTCCGGAGGGATGAAACAGAAGCTCGGCCTCGCCTGCGTTCTCGTCCACCAGCCGGAAATCCTCGTGCTGGACGAACCCACGAACGGCGTGGATCCCGTCTCCAGGCAGGAGTTCTGGGAGATCCTCTTCCAGATGAAACGGGAGGGGATGACCATCCTCGTTTCCACGGCCTACCTCGACGAAGGGGAAAAATGCGACGTCCTCGCCCTCATGCACCGGGGGGAGTTTCTCGCCGTGGGAACGCCGGGGGACATCCGGGGGTCGTTTCCGAATCTCGAGGAAGCCATGATCGACCGGATCGAAAAGACCGACAGGGAGCTGGCCCATGACCGCTTCCAGTACTGAAACCGTTTCCGTGGAAAACCTGGAAAAACGCTTCGGCGCCTTCGTCGCCGTCGACCGGATTTCCTTCTCTGTGGAAAAAGGGGAAATTTTCGGTTTTCTCGGGCCGAACGGATCGGGAAAATCGACGACCATCCGGATGCTCTGCGGGATTCTCACCCCCACGTCGGGAAAGGGGTTCGTGGCGGGGCACGACATCGCCCTGGAGCCCGAGAAGGTCCGTAAGTCCATCGGCTACATGTCCCAGAAGTTCTCCCTCTACGAGGACATGACCCCCTTCGAAAACATCCGCTTCTACCTCGGGGTCTACGACATCCCCCGGGAGTCCTGGAAGGAACGCTCCGACTGGGCCATCGAGGTCACCCGCCTGGGCGACGTCCAAAACCGGCTCACCGGGGATCTCCCCCCGGGATGGCGGCAGCGGCTGGCCCTCGGCTGCGCCCTGCTCCACCGCCCCCGGGTCCTTTTCCTGGACGAGCCCACGTCGGGCGTCGATCCCCTGACCCGCCGCCATTTCTGGGATTTCATCCGGAAGCTCTCCGGGGACGGGGTCACCGTCTTCGTCACGACCCATTACATGGACGAAGCGACCCACTGCGACCGCCTCGCCCTGATCAGCGAGGGGCGCCTCGTGGCAACGGGCACGCCGGACCGGATCGTCGAAACGGCCCTGCCGGGGAAAAGCGGTGGAACCCTGACGGAGGCCTTCATCGCGCTCATGGACCGGGGGGACCGATGAACCCGAGGAAAGTGCGGGCCGTCGCCCGGAAGGAATTCTACCACCTCATCCGGGATTTCAGGAGCCTCTACCTCGCCTTTGCCATTCCGCTCCTGCTCATCCTCCTCTTCGGATACGCCCTCAGCCTCGACGTGGACCACGTAAAGACGGTGGTGGTCGACTTCGACCGGACGGACCTGAGCCGGGATTTCCTGTCGCGGATCGAAGCCTCCCCCTACTTCGACGTCATCGCGCACGTCCCGAACATCCGGGAGGTGACCCGGTACCTGGACCATGGAATGGCCACCATGGCCGTCCTCATACCGCCCGATTTCACCGGAAACATCCGGTCCGACCGCAACGCCCCCATCCAGGTCCTCTTCGACGGGAGCGACCCCAACATCGCCGGCATCTCGTCGGGGTACCTGACGAAAATCGTTTCCGATTACAACAGCGGCCTCCTGCGCTCCTTTCTCGACCGGAGCGGCCAGGAATCGATCCACCCTCCCGTGGAAGGCCAGATCCGGGTCTGGTTCAACGAGGAACTGGAAAGCCGGCGATTCATCGTCCCCGGCATCATCGCCATCATCATCATGATCGTCGGCGCCATTCTCACCTCTCTCGTGATCGCCCGGGAATATGAAAACGGAACCATGGAAACCATCCTCTCCATCCCACTCAACGCGATGGAATTCCTGGCGGGAAAGGCCATCCCCTATTTTCTCATCGCCATGATGGACGTGTTCGTCGCCATCCTCATGGGGCAGATTCTCTTCGGCGTCGTCATCAAGGGAAGCTTCGGGCTCTTTCTCGTGGCGGCCTCCCTGTACCTGGCCGTCGCGCTCAGCCTCGGCTTCGTCATTTCCGTGGTCACCCGGTCCCAGCTCGTGGCGAACCAGGTGGCGATCCTCGTCACCTACCTCCCCTCCCTGCTCCTTTCCGATTTCGTGTTTCCCATCGAGAACATGCCGAAAGCCCTCCAGGCGGTCACATGGTTCGTCCCGGCGCGGTACTTCATCGACATCCTGAACGGGCTCTACCTCAGGAACCTGGGGTTCTCCTACCTGTGGACAAGCTTTGCCGTCCTCGCCGTCATGGCCTTTCTTCTTTTCGCGACCGCCTTCAGAATCCTCAAGCGGGAGGGCATGTGACGATGAGCTGGCTTCGCATCCGGGAACTGGTGAGAAAGGAATTCATCCAGCTCTTCAGGGACAAGAGGAACCGGCCGATCCTGGTCGTCGCCCCCCTGATCCAGCTTCTCGTTTTCGGATACGTGGTCACGACGGACATCCGGACCATCACCGTGGGATTCGTCGACCAGTCGAAAACGAGGGAGAGCCGGATGCTTCTGGACCGCTTCGAGGGAAGCCAGACCTTCAGGATCGTCCAGATGAGCGACGACCCCCGGGAGCTGGAGGACCGGCTGCTCCGCCGCAAGCTGGACCTGGCGATCAAGATCGGACCCGACTTCAGCGAACGGATCCGAAAGGGGGAGACGGCGGAAATCCAGATCCTGGCCGACGGGAGCATGAGCAACATGACCCTCGGCCGCATCGCCTACACCTCGCTCGTCCTCGAACGGTTCAACCGCCTCGTTCTCAAGGAACTCCACCCCTATCGCATGGATTACGGGAACATCGACGCCCGGGTCAGGACCTGGTACAACCCCAACCTGTACAGTCAGAATTTCTACATTCCCGGAATCGTGGCCTTTCTCATCATGATCCTCACCCTCCTGCTCACGTCCATGGCCATCATCAAGGAAAAGGAAAGAGGGACCATGGAGCAGTTGATCGTCACGCCGATCCGGCCGTTCGAACTCATCCTGGGAAAGACCATCCCCTACACGGTCATCGCCGTCACCCAGATGCTGGTGGTCACCGTCTTCGCCGTGTTCTGGTTCGGCATCCCCCTGGAGGGCAGCATCGTTCTCCTTGGAATCGCCACCCTGTTCTTTCTCCTCAGCACCCTTGGAACGGGTCTTTTCATCTCCACCATTTCCGCCACCCAGCAGCAGGCCATGATGACCACGTTCTTCTTCATCCTGCCCTTCTTCATGCTGAGCGGGTTCGTCTTTCCCGTGGCCAACATGCCCCTCCCGGTCCAGTGGCTCACCTATCTGAATCCGCTCATGTACTTCCTCATCATCATCCGGGGCATCTTCCTCAAGGGCGTGGGGCTGGAGGTGCTGTGGCCCCAGTATCTCTCCCTTCTCATCATCGGCATGGTCCTCTTCATCGGATCGGTCCGGCGCTTCAGGAAACGGCTGGATTGATCGTCCCCGCCTCCCCGGAAAGCGCCTCGGGAGGGGACTCCTTCAGAACACGGCCCGGCGGTTTCCTTCTGTTGACCGGGACGCCTCTTTACTGATAGATTGCGGAAGCGACGAAAAGAAAGGAGGGACCCGTTACGATCATGAAGGTTATCTATCATCCCGATTTCCTGGAATCTTACTGTTCCGATCCCGCCGCCGCGGATGGAAGGATGGAGGCCGTTCTAGAAGTCATCCGGGACCGGGTCGACTTTCTGGAACCTTCTCCGGCGTCCCGGGAGGACATCGCCGCCTGCCACAGCGACTACCACATCGATCATATCGCCCGCCTCGGCCTCTACGACATCTCCGCCCTTGCGGCGGGAGGGGCGATCCTGGCGGCCCGGACGGGGCTTACGGAACCCGCTTTCGGTCTCATCCGGCCGCCGGGACACCACGCCTCCTTCAACAGTTCCTGGGGATTCTGCTTCTTCAGCAACATGGCCATCGCCATCTCGAAGCTGAAACGGGAGGAAAAGATCCGGAAAGCCTTCGTCCTCGACATCGACCTCCACTTCGGTGACGGGACGGTGAACATCCTTGGAAGCACCGGCTACGTGAAGATTCTCAATCCTTCCGCCCATGGCCGGGACGGATACCTGGAGGAGGTGGCGGCCGCCCTTCCCGAGGATGCGGACATCATCGGCATTTCCGCTGGATTCGACAACCACGAGGCGGACTGGGGGGGACTGCTCCTCACGTCAGACTACCGGGAAATCGGCCGGATGGTCCGTGAAAAAAGCCGTAAGTCCGGGGGGGGCTGTTTCGCCATCCTGGAGGGGGGGTACAACCACAGGGTATTGGGGGCGAATGTCATGGCCCTCATCGAAGGGATGAACACCTGACGGCTTCGTAAAAAGTTCCTATGCTGCCCCTTCTTCCCTCCTCCCTTTGACGTACCATCGGTACGCCTCATTCGTCGGGATTCGGGCGCCTTGCCTATGGAGCTTTTNNGAGCTTTTTCCTTTGCCGTTCGAAAAAGTGTAGATTGGCCTTTTTACGATTTCGTCAACACCTGACGGCTTCGTAAAAAGTACGCCTCAGGCGGCCCGGGGGTATTCCCCGGGGGACAGCCAGGAATCGGGGGTAAGGGGAAGAAGTCCCCAGGTGATCCGGGCCTGGTCGCATCGTTCGTTCGGTTTTCCGTCCAGCCAGGAAGGAAGGTAATCCCTGCATATGGAGGGCCTGCGTTCGTAGATGACGCAGGACACGGCCCTTCCGATTTCCCCCGCCAGGGCGACACATCGGGGATGGCTCCCCGTCGTCCCCCTCATGACCCTCCTGAAAGGATCCATCTGCTCCGTGAGTTCCACGGGAACACCGCCCTCCACCATATCGCCCCCCTCGGCCCAGTAAAAGGAAGCACGGTACAGGGCGCAACAGGCGCCGCAGGAAAGACAGGGATTGACTCGGTTCATGCCTCGATCCGCTCCTCCATGGGCTGGAACTATGAGGCAGATCGATTGAAAAATCAAGTGGGAAAAATTTACGGTCAACGGGGGCGGATGTGGCGGATCTCGCCCGGAACGGAAGGAATCCATCCCACCTGGAGCACCGCCCAGAGTCCGGCGAGAACGGCCTCGGCGGCGTCATCCCCGAGCCGGTTCGGAAGGGGAAGCCGCGACCAGGCAATGACCCGCAGGGCCATGGAAAGGGCGGAGCGCTTGGCGCCGGCGCCGGTCCGCCTCTCCCGCTGGTACAACAGAACGTCCCTCCATTCCTCCGCGGAAATCAACATCGTCCCGATCCCGATCCGGTCCGCTTCGCGGATCCACAGTTCCCCCGGCCCTCCGCCGCCCTCTACGACAAGCCATCGAAGGAGCGGACGGTCCGCGAGAAAGGTCCGGACCGCCCGCCTCAGGCTGGTGCGGTTCCCGAGATGTTTCGATCCGTACCACAGGAGACGGCCCTCACGGCCGTACAGGGCAAGGCCGGTTCTCAGGCCTGCGTCCACCGCCAGCAGTTCCTCCATGGGCGTTCCTTTTTCCATTCCATCAACCGTGACGGCTTCGCGTAGCGTTCCGGAATCATTCGGGCCGGTGTCCGGATGTTTCCGCGAAAGCGTCTTTCATGAATATATACGGGAAGAAGCCGGGAAGGAAGCACCTTTTCCCCGTCTTCCGGGCCTTCCACGTTGCCGTTCGAAAAATCGTCGTTTCGTCTTTTTGCGGGTTCGTCATCCTTGACAGCCGTTCCCCAACATTCTATAGGAAATGGTAGCTCCCGGCGATGCATGGAACAATTTGTCCTTCACGGCTCCCGAGGGCCGGGAAACGACGTGCATGCGCCGCACGGCGTCCCGGTCCGCCCCACCTGGAAAACCGGTCCAGGGGCAGGGATCCCGTTTCCTTTCCGTCCATCCGGGGACATCGAGATTCTTCAGAAGAAACGCCCTTTTCCGGGCAGGCCGGAAAAGGGATCAGGGGAAATACGTGCCACATGGGGCGAAGGAAGACTGCAGCCTCGAAAATCAAGAAAGGGAGGTCATCATGAAGCGTATCCTTTATACCCTGTTCGCCGTGACGTTCGCCGTCGGCCTGATTTACGGAGGCCAGGCGCTGGCGCAGAAGAAAATGTTTCTCACCCTTGCTTCCGGGAGTCCCGGCGGCGTTTATTATCCCCTTGGAGGGGGAATGGCGGTGGTCATCGAGAAAACCGTCGACGATCTCCGTTGCGCTGCGGAATCGACGGGAGCATCCGTGGAAAACTGCCGTCTTGTGGGCAAGCGCGAATCGGACATGGGCATGGTCATGGGCAGTGTCGCCTTCAAAGCCCTGAAAGGCCAGGAGCCGTTCGAGCAGAAATTTGATCTTGTCGCCCTCTTCCAGATGTATCCGGCTCCGGAGCACATCGTCACGACCGCCCAGTCGGGGATCCGATCCATCGCGGATCTGAAGGGGAAAAAGATTTCCATCGACGTTCCTGGGAGCGGGTGTTCCACCATGGCAAAAGCCATTCTGGAGGAAGCGGGATTCAATCTGGAGAAGGATCTGACCATCGCGAACCTTTCCCAGACGGAGTCCGTTCAGGCACTGAAGGACGGCGTCGTTGACGCGGTCTTCTTCAATTTCGCCTACCCCGGCGCCGCAGTCATGGACCTTGCCGCCACGCGGGACATCGTTCTCATCCCCGTAGAACCGGCCCTCGCGGACAAGGTCATCAAGAAATACCCCTACTACCTGAAAATCACGATCCCGGGAAAGACATACAGCGACGTGGACAACGACGTGCTCTGCCTCGGGGATTCCAACGTTCTCGTGGCGAACAAGAAGATGCCCCAGGACGTGGCGTATAAAATCGTGAAAGCCATCTTCTCCAACGTGACCGAGGGGAAATACGCCCTCACCTACATTCATCCCATTGCCTCCCAGCTGACGCCGGCCAATGCGGTGAACAGCCCCATCCCCCTTCATCCGGGAGCGATCAAGTATTTCAAGGAAGCAGGTTCGCTGAAGTAACATTGCCACGGCCTGCCCGGCCGGCGACCCCGGCCGGGCTTTTTTTGATCAGCCGCCATGAGAAAAAACAGGCTCGTCCTATTCATCCTGCTGCTGGTGGCCGCCTTCGCGCCGCCGGGATCGCACGCCCGGGCGGAAAAACCGGAAGGATTCTCCCTCCTGGTGGTGAAGGTGAGGGACGGCTCCTGCCTGGCAAGGTTCCCCGCCGGAGCGGGGGACCGGTTTTTTCTCTCCTACACCCACTCCTCCGACCTGACCCCCATCCGGGACACCTTCCTCATCAATGAAGAAGGAAACATCCTGATCGAGTCGGAAGAGTACCTCTGGTACGGGTCGGGGCTCGAATTTCAGCAACGGCCGGGCGCACAGATCCGGTTTATGGAAAAAAACACCCGGGTGATTCTGAACCGTCCCATGGACCCCTTCTACCTGCGGATCGGGCGTACGGCGGGCCACGTCCTGTCCGTGAACGGCGTTACCTGCCCCCTCGCCAGCCTGGCCGAGGGAGGGGAAAGGGTCCGAATCCAGGTCGTCGCAAACAGCTCCCCGGAGAGAAAGGACATCCCATGACCATCGACGCCAGGACGACAGACAACCGCCCGGACCTGGAGGAAACCTCCAGGGCGAAGGAAATTCTGAAAAAGTTCGAGCGGAAACGGGAATACCGGGGTTACGCCGCGGCCGTGATCACCGTCATGGCCATTCTCACCTCCTGTTATCATCTTTTATATGCCTATTTTCATCCCTTTTTCGCCCTCGATCACCGGGCCCTTCACTGGATGTTCATGTCCATCCTGGCCTTTGCCCTCTACCCCTTTTCCAGGAAATGGTCACCGAAAGGCCGCATGTCCCTCCCCGACGCGCTGTTCCTCCTGGTTTCCTGCGTCATCTGCCTGTGGATCTTCATCCATTCCACGGCGATCCTGAACCGGGCCGGGGCCTTTCAACCCCTGGACGTGGCCGCCGGCACGGTTCTCGTCATCCTCGTTCTCGAGGCCTCCCGGAGGACCACGGGACCGGCGGTTCCCCTCATCGCGATCTTCTTCATCGCCTATGCCGTCTTCGGGCCCTATCTTCCCGATTACTTCGCGCATCGGGGATACAGCATCAAGAGAATCTCGACCTATCTCGCGCTTTCCACCGACGGCGTATTCGGCGTCCCCCTGGGGGTTTCCGCCAATTTCATCCTTCTGTTCATCCTATACGGGGCCCTGCTCCGGAAAACGGGAGCGGGCCAGTTCTTCACCGACGTCGCCTTCGCCCTGACGGGATGGACGCGGGGGGGGCCGGCCAAGGCGGCGGTCGTTTCGAGCACGTTCTTCGGGATGATCTCGGGAAGTTCCGTGGCCAACACGGTGACCACGGGATCCTTCACCATCCCCCTCATGAAGCGGACGGGGTATCCCGATTATTTCGCCGCGGGCGTCGAGGCCTCGTCCTCCACCATGGGACAGATCATGCCCCCCATCATGGGGGCGGCGGCCTTCATCATGGCGGAATTTCTCTCCGTTCCCTACATCAAGGTCTGCATCGCCGCGGCGATCCCCGCCAGCCTGGCCTTCTTCTCCACCTTCATGCAGGTCCATTTCCGGGCCGTTTCCCTCGGCCTCGCGGGGATTCCCCGTTCCGAACTCCCCAGCGTCCGCAGGGCCTTCGCAATGGGATGGCATCACCTCTTCTCCATCTTCATCCTCATCTATTTCCTCGCACAGAACTATTCCCCCGAGCGGGCCGTCTTCTGGGCCATCGTCGCCACGATCGGCACGTCCTTTCTCATGGCCCTCATCCGGAAGGAACCTCTCGGGAACATGGGGAAGCTCATCCTCGAAGGTCTCAAGGAAGGCGCCACGGGCGCCGTCGAGGTCGCCGCGGCCTGCGCGGCGGCGGGAATCATCATCGGCTGCATCACCATGACGGGACTGGGAATCAATTTCTCCTCCATCGTCCTGGACGCCTCCATGGGGTATCTCTTCCTGGCGCTTCCCTTTACGATGATCGCCTGCCTGTTCCTCGGAATGGGCGTCCCCACCACGGCCCAGTACGTCATCATCTCTTCCCTGGTGGCCCCGGCCCTCGTCCAGATGGGCGTTCTGGCCATGAGCGCCCACCTCTTCATCCTCTATTTCGGGACCCGGGCGGACATCACGCCGCCGGTCGCCCTGGCGGCATACGCAGGGGCGGGCATCGCCGGGTCGAATCCCTGGAAAACGGGTCTTTCGGCCTTTCAGCTCGGCATCGCCGGGTTCATCATCCCCTTCATGTTCGTCTACGCCCCGGAACTGATCCTGGTGGGAAGCCCCATGAAAATCATTCTCGCCGTGGCCACCGCCATCATCGGGATCCTGTGCCTTGCCGCGGGCGTCCAGGGATGCTTCATCATCAAGGCCACCTGGGTGGAAATCATTCTTTTGATCGTCATCGCCCTTCTGCTCATCAAACCGGGGATTTTCACCGATCTCGCGGGCCTTTGCCTTTTTGCCGTCGTGCTCGGACTCCAGTGGTTCAGGAAAGGACGGGCGGAAGAAAAACTTCCCGGGAAGGAGGTGTCACCATGACCGCAAAAACGAACCAGGACCATGTGTTTTACAGGAACCCCACCCGATTTTACCCCACGGCGGTGCGGGGGGAGGGGATCTACATCTACGACAGCGAGGGGAAGCAGTACATGGACGGATCCGGCGGGGCCGTGGTCGTCTCCATCGGGCACGGCGTCCCGGAAATCCGGGAAGCCATGCTGAAACAGGCCGGCCTCATCTCCTTCACCCACGGATCGCAGTTCACCACGGAGCCGGCAATCGAACTGGCGGACGAACTGATCCGGATGTCCCCCCCGGAGATGAACCGGGTCTATTACCTCTCCGGCGGGTCGGAGGCGGTGGAAACGGCCGTGAAGATGGCCCGCCAGTACCAGGTGGACAGGGGCCGTCCCTCGAAGTACAAGGTGATTTCCAGATGGACGAGTTACCACGGAAACACCCTGGGGGCGCTCGCGTTGAGCGGCCACACGGGGCGGAGGAAGTATTACCAGCCTCTCATGATGCACACGCCCCATATCGCTCCCTGCTACTGCTACCGGTGCCCCTTCGGCCTGGAGCCGGAACGCTGCGCCGTGGAATGCGCCGACGACCTGGAAAAAGCCATTCTCTATGAAGGCCCGGACTCGGTGTCCGCCTTCATCGCCGAGCCGGTGGTGGGAGCCACCGCCGGGGCGCTCGTGCCCAGGGACGGTTATTTCCAGAGGATCCGGGAAATCTGCGACCGCCATGACGTTCTCCTCATCATCGACGAGGTCATGACGGGCGTCGGGAGAACGGGCCGCCGCTTCGCCATGGAGCACTGGAACGTCTCGCCCGACATGATCGTCTGCGCAAAGGGCCTGGCGAGCGGCTACACGCCCATCTACTGCCTCATCGTCCGGGAGGAAATCCATCGGGGCATCCGGGAAGGGAACGGGAACTTCGTTCACGGACACACCTACAGCCAGAACCCCCTTTCCTGCTCCATCGCGCTCGCCGTGCTCCGGTACCTGGAAAAACACGATCTGGTGGCCCGCTGCGCCGACATGGGACGCTATCTTCTCGAAAAGCTGCAGGGGCTCCTGCGGCATGGGATCGTGGGGGACGTCCGGGGTCTCGGGCTCTTCTGCGGCGTCGAACTCGTGAAGGACCGGGCATCGAAGGAACCCTTCGATCCCAAGATGCGGATGAACGCCCTCATAGGGAACCGGGCCTTCGAGAAGGGACTCATCACCTATCCCGGCGGCGGCGGAGCGGACGGCGTCCGGGGGGACCACATTCTCCTCGCACCGCCCTTCATCATCAAAAAGGAGGAGATCGACCGGATGGTGGGCATTCTCGACGCATCCATCGGGGAAATCATGAAGGGAAAAAGCCTGTAACGGCCATGACGCTTTTCCTCCTCGTCTTCGTTCTCGTTTACGGAGGTCTGCACGCCTACGGCCTCATCCGTTTCAGCGCCGCCTTCCGGCCCGGGCCGGCGGTGATGATCCCCCTTTTCGTCGCGGCAGTCTTTTTCGTTCTCTCGCCCATCCTCACCCGGCTGAGCGAACAGAGGGGGCATGAAGGAACGGCCTTCGTCCTCGCCCACATCGGATACCCCTGGATGGGATTCCTCTTTCTGTTCTTCGTCTTCTCCCTGGTCCTGGACCTGGGACGCCTGCTGAACCGGCTCGTCGCGGCCCTCGGAGGGATGCCGGGCCTTCTGTTCCCCTTCCGTCCCCCGGTTTCCTTCGTCCTTGCCGTCGTACTGGCCGTCGCCGTGTGTCTTTACGGGGTCATGGAGGCCCGGACGCCCCGGATCGAGCGGATTTCCGTGGAAACGGAAAAGCTGCCCCCCCATGTCCCCTCCCTGAAGATCGTCCAGATTTCCGACCTCCACCTGGGGCTTCTGGTCCGGGACCGGCACGTGAAAAAAATGGCCGAAGTCGTAAAGAAGGAACGGCCCGACCTTCTCCTTTCGACGGGGGACCTGGTGGACGGGACCCTCTGCGGGCTGCCCGGCCTCGCGGAAGAGATCGGCAACATCCCGGCCCCCCTGGGAAAGTTCGCCGTAACGGGAAACCACGAATTCTACGCCGGCCTTCCCAACGCGATCCGGTTCACGGAAACGGCGGGCTTCCGGATGCTCCGGGGGGAATCGGCCGTCCTGCCGGGAATCCTGAGGATCGTGGGGGTCGACGACCCCACGGCGGACTTTATCAGGGGAATGCCCGGAAAACCGGAAGAAGCGCTCCTGAACGAGGAGACGGGGCTCTTCACGCTCTTTCTGAAACACCGGCCGGCGGTCCTTTCCGGCTCGGAAGGACGGTTCGATCTCCAGCTCTCCGGCCACACCCACCGGGGCCAGATCTTTCCCTTCGCCCTTGTCGTGCGCCTCGTCTACCCGCGCCTGGCGGGAACGTTTCCCCTTTCGGGGGGGTCCCTCCTTCACGTGAGCCGGGGAACGGGAACCTGGGGACCGCCGATCCGGGTCCTCTCCCCCCCGGAGATCACGGTCATCGAGCTGAAGCGGCGGGAAGCCGCCGGGGCGGGGGAAAACGCCGCCCGTTCTTGAGACGGGGAAGGATCCGTGCTATCGGAAAGAAAGGATCACCGAAAGAAAGGACATGCCATGGAAAGCAAAGTGATTCTCACCGCGGCCATCACGGGAAGCCGGATGCAGCGGGACGTGGCCCCTTACATCCCCATCACCCCGGAGGAGATCGCCCAGTCCGCCGTCGAGTGCTGGGAAGCGGGGGCGTCGATCGTCCACATTCATGTCCGGGATCCGAAAACGGGAATGGGAAGCCAGGACCTGGAACTTTTCCGGAGGGTGGTGGAACCCCTCCGGGCGAAGACGGACGTGGTGATCTGTCTTACCACGAGCGGCGTTCCCGGGCTGAACCTTCCCACGGAGGAGCGCCTCGCCCCTCTCCGGTTGAAACCGGAACTCGCCTCCTTCGACGCCGGATCGATCAACCTGGGGGGGAAACCCTTCATCAACACCCTGGAATTTCTCGACGACGCGGCGAAGCAGATGCGGGACTACGGGGTCAAGCCTGAAATCGAGGTCTTCGACCTCGGGATGATCATGACGGCCCTACGCATGCGGCAGGACGGCAAGCTGTCGGACCCCCTCCACTTCCAGTTCGTTCTCGGAACCCCCTGGGGCGCCCCGGCCACTCCGAAATCCTTCCTCCACTTCCACGACCACATCCCCGCCGACGCCACCTGGTCCGTCATCGGCATCGGGAGGCAGCAGATTCACATGGCCATGATGGCCCTCATCATGGGCGGCCACATCCGGGTCGGCATGGAGGACAACATCTACCTGAAACACGGCGTGCTCGCAAAAACCAACGCCGAGTTCGTCGAACGGTACGCACGGCTCTGCAGGGAGTACGGAAGGGAAGTGGCCACGCCGGACGAAACGAGAAACATCCTGGGACTGAAAAAGCCCTGAGGATCGCCGGGGTCTCTTGATGAGGGAAGTCCCGTTTCGCATGCCGAAAGGAGACGGAGCCGGGCAACGCCGCATCCGGGGCGTTTGACAGTGCCGGCCCCAAGCCTTTACTTGACTGAAGCAATCCCCCGAAACACGGATACGTCCCCGGGAGGCTTCGTAAAATGCCCCGCAGGCAAGGCGACCGGGTCATGAGGAGTGAGGCGTACCGGGACGTACGCCGCAGCGACGAGGGAGCCGGGCAACGCCGCATCCGGGNNCCGCCCCCCCCCCCGGCTGTTATTTGAAGCCGTACTTCTTCAGCTTATACCGCAGCATCCGCTCACTGATTCCCAGGATGGAAGCCGCTCTGGTCTGGTTGTGATCGGCCTCGTCGAGGGCCTTCTGGATCATTTCCTGTTCCATTTCCTCGATGGCGCTGCGCATGGACCCCTTGAAAGGCCGGGAGCCCTCGGTGTCGTGGGAAGGCAATTCCTGGAAGGGCAGGTCGCGCAGGGAAATGACCGAATCCCGGGCGATGACGACGGCCCGTTCGACGATGTTTTCCAGTTCCCGCACGTTCCCC
>DJVQ01000037.1 GCA_002441265.1 Syntrophaceae bacterium UBA6252 | reverse complement strand
AGGGACGAGGGAAGAAGGGCAACACAGCATATGGACTTTTTACGAGGCCGTCAATACGTAACGTATCGATAAAGAGCCTGCCCGTTTTCCCGTTTCATCTCCGGTTACGAGCATCCACACATTTCCCGGTGTCCGAAATGCATGCAGGGCGACATATCGCACCATGTGCCATATATCGTTCTATATTATGTTATTTATAGCACACGCAATTTCATAATATCTATAATTGTCGGCATGTTGCGTGGCGTATATCTGCCGGTTATAATGGCATATAAGTTGCTTGTCTATTATGGAACGAAGCGAATCGGCGGTGAAGCCGAAGTTCCGAAAGCCGTTATAGAAAAGTGCATGGATGCGGTTTTCCGCGATGGTGAAAGTACGCTTTACCGGGCGCAGGTGGACGTTTACAGGGACGCGGCCGGAAGATCGAGGGCATGCCGCCTCGGGGACGGCAGGATCGGATGCCCCCTCGCCGCCGGGAGGCGGAGGATGTCCCGAACCCGCAATTGAAAGCTCTACAAATCCCGACAGGAGGAAAATCATGGAATTCTGGAAAGACGAAACGGAACCGATCAAGGCATTTCTGGCACTCTTCGAGGCATCAGGCAAAGATCCCGAACTCGGCCCGGGTCTGAGAAAGGTCGATCAACTCATCTGGTTCGACTACACGGAGAGCGGTCCCAACTGTTCCTTCCATCTGGACACGCGCGGGGGGGAACTGAAGATCGGAGCGGGCAAGCCGGCCGAAACGCCGGACCTGGTCATGAGCCTGTCTGCCGATGACGCCCATCGTTCCTGGTCCAACAAGCTCGATCCGGCCATGGCTATCGCGCTCAAGAAGATCCGGGTGATGGGATCGGCAACGGCGCTCCTGAAACTGGCCCCCAAACTGCACCTGATCGCCGCCACCTATACGAAGGTCCTCAAGGACCTTGGGTGGGAGGACAAGATCATCGCGTAACGGATGCCGGGCCGGATTTGAAAGGTTGGCATGCATGATGGAGCAGGGGTTCCAACGGGTTCAAAAATGATGAAAAGGGGACAGCGGCCATTGAAAAAAATAAGCTTCAAAGTGAACGGTATTCAGAATGAGTTCATTGTCGATGATAAAATGGTTCTCCTGGATCTGCTCCGCAGGGAACTCGGTTTGACCGGAACGAAACAATCCTGCGATCGAAAGGGACAGTGCGGCGCCTGCACCGTGATCGTGAACGGCAGGACCGTGCGATCCTGTCTGAAAAAGGTGATCGATCTGGAAGGAGCCGATGTCATTACCATCGAGGGTCTGGGTACGCCGGACAACCCCCATCTGATTCAGGAAGCCTTTGTCCTGTCCGGAGCGATTCAGTGCGGCTTCTGCATGCCTGGAATGATCATGGCGGCCAAGGGCCTGCTTGACGTGAACAGAGACCCGAGCGAGGAGGACATCAAGAAAGCCCTGCGCCGCAATCTCTGCCGGTGTACCGGCTACGGCAAGATCATCGAAGCCGTCCAGCTCGCCGGCAGTTTCCTGAGAGGCGAGACAACGCCCGATCGGGTGCGCCCCTCCGCGTCCGCCGGAAAGATCGGGATCTCCCACCCCCGTCCGTGGTCCATGATGAAAGCCTGCGGTGTCGTTCAGTACACCGATGACATCGTCATTCCCGGAGCGCTGGAGATTGCCGCGGTGAGAAGCCCGCACTTCAACGCAAGAATAAAGTCGATCGACTTTGCGGAAGCGGAAAAAATGCCCGGCGTGGCGGGCGTCATGACGGCCAGGGACATCAAGGGATCGAACAGCGTCGCCGTGACGGTCCCCGATGAATTCATCTTTTGCGCCGAGCATGCGACCGTTCTCGGATCGCCGATTGCCGCCGTGGCGGCCCGGACCAGGGAAGAGGCGCGGGCGGCGGCCGCCGCGGTACGGGTGGACTATGAAGTTCTTCCACGGGTGGCAACCGCCGCGGAAGCGCTTGCCGAGGGCGCGCCCCATGTCAATCCGGATCCGAACTTCCCGAATGTCCTTTATGAATCGGAGCTTGTCAAAGGGGATGCGGAAAAAGCCCTTGCTGCTTCCGCGCATGTCATAGAGGGACGCTTCTCCACTCAAATGGTCCATCAGGCCCCCCTGGAACCCGAAACGGCAATCGCCTATCTGGACGGCGAAGGAGAGGACGCCCAGCTTGTGGTCATCGGCCGTTCGCTCCACGTGCACATGCACGCGGCGATTCTCTCAACCGCGGTCGGCTGGGACAATGTCCGTTACATCGAGGCTTTTGCGGGAGGGCAGTTTGGAATAAAAACCGACATTACCGCGGAGGGGATCGCGGCTGCGGCCGCGCTTCATTTCAAACGGCCGGTGCGATACACGGCGACCCTGGCCGAGTCCATGGTGATGACCACAAAAAGGCACCCGTACAGCATGGACGTGCGGTTAGGGGCCGATGCGGACGGAAAGCTCACGGCATTGTGCATGGACTTCATCGCCGAGAAGGGGGCGCACGCTTCCGTGGGTTTCGTGATCATGGATCGTTCCATGGACATGCTGACCGGCGCCTACAACTTTCCTCATGTCAAGGCCAACGGGAAACTCGTCTATACCAATGACGCCTGGGGAGGATCCGCCCGGGGGGCGGGACCCCCGCAGACGAATTTCGCCCTCGAGTTGGCCGTGGACATGATGGCCGAGAAATTGAAAATGGATCCTTTGGAGTTCAGGCTGAAAAACTCCCTTCGTCCCGGCGGAACCACGGGCACGGGGCAGGTGGTCGACGAGTGGGCTTTCCTGGGCTGCATGGAACACCTGAAGCCTGTTTACGAAAAGGCGTGCAAAGAGGCCGGGGAAAAAACAAGCGAGTACATCCGAAGGGGCGTCGGCCTTGGGGGAGCCAGTTTCGGCATCGGATCGGCCAATGATTCGTCCAACATGGCCATTGAACTGGACCCGGATGACGGCCTGACGATCTACGGGTCGGTCGCCGACCCAGGCGAAGGCAATGATGCCATGTTGAGCCAGATCGCAGCGCACTGCACGGGGATCCCCATGGAAAAAATCAGGCTGGTGACCCGTGATTCGGAGCTTGTTCCCGATGCAGGGGTGTCGGCATCGTCGAGGCAGACTTTCATGTCGGGAGGGGCGCTGGTAAAGGCGTGTGAAGCGCTCAAAAAAGCCATGAAGGAAGCGGGGGCCGCGACCCACGCGGAACTGAAGGCGGCGGGCAAGCCCACCCGCTATATGGGAAAGAGAATCCTCGACGATGTCATGGGGGTCGACAGGAAAACCGGCAAAGGCAAGACATGGGGGTCCTTCGTGCACGGGGCCCAGTTGGCCGAGGTGGAAGTCGACACCAGGACGGGTGAGGTGAGGATTCTGAAGATGACCACGGTCGTCGATGCCGGGACGATCCTGAATCCGCAGGCCGCCATCGGTCAGGTGGAAGGCGGCGCGGACATGGGGGCGGGATACGCCCTTCGGGAGCACTTTGTCCTTGGAAAAACCAAGGACTGGGTCACATTCAAGTTCCCCACTTTTGCGACCTATTTCCCCAAGGAGACGATGTTTCTGGAAACTCCCAGAACCAACGGGCCATTAGGCGGTACCGGCATAGGGGAATTCACCCTGATCGCCACGCATCCGGCAATCGCCAATGCCGTTTACAATGCCGCCGGGGTTCGTATCTGCGATCTGCCCATCACCCCGGAGAAGGTATTGTCGGCCCTGGGCAGGAAATAGCGAGCCGGCGGGGTTTATGAGCGAAAGCGAAAGCCGGACGATCAAGCGGCCGTATGTCCGCACCATCGCCGGCATTGACGTCATGTTCGACGGGGAGGGGTTTTTGATGAACCCTTCCCAGTGGACGGAGGATATTTTCAACGTTCTGGCGCGGGAAGCCGGTGTGGGGGAAGTGAGCGGGAAGCAGTGGATGGCCGTTCGCTTCATCAGAAAATTCTATACGGAACAGGGGAAATCCCCCTTGAATCACCACATGAAAGCCGGGACCGGGTTGAGTCTGGCGGAGCTTGAAGCATTGTTTCCCGGCGGCCTCAAGTACGGGGTGCGCCGGTTGGCCGGCCTGCCCGATCCCAAGGGTTGCAGAAAGGCTGTCGGATGGACCGCCAAGAGCGACTGATCTATCTGGATAATGCCGCCACCGTTTTCCCGAAGCCCGAAGGGGTCCTCGGTAAAATGATGGATACCTATCGGTCCTTGGGAGTGTCTCCCGGTCGCGGCGGTTACGACCTGTCCATGATGGCCGCCGATCTGGTGATGGACGTCCGGGAACACCTCTGCCGGTTTTTCGGGAGCGACGATCCCGAGCGCGTGGCATTTGCCGCCAACGCATCGGATGCGCTCAATCTGCTGATCCAGGGGTTGATCGAACCGGGCTGTCATGTCGTGAGCTCGCGGCTGGAACACAACTCCGTGCTCCGTCCCCTTCATCACTTTCAAAGCCTTGGGCTCCTTACCTGTGACCTGGTGAAATTCGACGAGCGGGGACGCATCGATCCGGGGGACATCGCCCGCGCGATCAAACCGGCGACCAGGATGGTGATCATCAACCACGCATCCAATGTTACGGGAACCATTCAGGATGCGCGGGCAATCGGCCGGGTCTGCCGAGATCATGATGTGCCTCTCATCCTCGACTGCGCCCAGAGCGCGGGGCTGGTGCCCATACGCATGCGGGAATGGGGGGTGAGCGCGATCGCCTTCACGGGACACAAATCGCTTCTGGGACCCTCGGGCATCGGGGGGCTTGTGCTTACCGGTGATCTCGATATCCGGACCACCCGGTTCGGAGGCACGGGGGTCGACTCCGAAAGCCTGGTGCACACCCGGTCCTATCCCCACCGCCTGGAAACCGGCACGCTGAACGTCCTGGGAATCATCGGCCTTGGAGCGGGACTGGAATACGTGGAAGATATCGGCGTCGATGCCATCCGGACGAAGGAAGTCGCCCTGGCGCAACGCATGGCGCAGGGGTTGTCCGAAATCTCCTCCGTCCGGATGCATGGCCCTCTCGATTGGGACGACCGGCTGGCCGTGCTCATGACCAATGTTCGCAACATGATGCCGGAAGACGTCGGCGCCATCCTGGACGGCGACTACGGCATCGCGGTCCGGACCGGGCTGCATTGCGCACCTTTGGCGCATCGGGACCTGAAGACGTTTCCATTGGGAGGTGTCCGCTTCAGCATCGGTCCGTTCAACACGATCGATGATGTCGACGCCGCCGTTTCCGCCATGGCCGAGATCGGCAAAAACAAATAAGCGGCCGGATTCCTTTTCGGCTTCGAAAAACGTATAATCGGCGCCTCGGGTGATGTGTTGTCTCATGCGCAAGCGCCCGTCAAGGATTGGAAGGATTTCAAGAGATTGTCCATGAAGAATCTTTTCCTGACCTGCTTGAATTTGCTTGAAAAGGGCGAAGATGTCGTGATGGTCACGATCATCGATCGGAGCGGATCGGCGCCGTGCACCGCCGGCAGCAGGATGCTGGTGTGCCGCGACGGTGCCGTCGAAGGCACCATCGGAGGGGGCCTCTTTGAAGCGGAGGCAATCCGGCTGGCACGGACCGTCTTTCAAAGCGGGCAGGCCGTGACGCGGGCCTTCCGTTTTTCAGGCAGCGAGGTGCTCGAGATGGACATGATCTGCGGCGGCGGGGCGGAGATCTTTGCCGATCTGCTGCGGTCCCGTGATCCCGAAAACGCGGCCGTCTGCAGAGCGATCGGCGCGTTGGCCCGCTGCGATCGGGATGCCCGGATCGTGACCCGTATCGAGACGGGTCCTGGAAGCGAAGATCGGACCAAGCTGTCTTTGATCGTGAAAGGCGGAGACCCGGTCGGGATGCCCCTGGCTGAAGAAGACCGGAAGGCACTGGATCGTGCATGCGAGGGGCGTCATCCGCTGCAGGTGAAGCTGGGGGAAACGCGCTACCTGATCGAACCTGTTCACGATGCCGGGATCGTTTATATCTTCGGAGCGGGCCACGTTTCGCAGAAACTGGCGCACCTGGCGCCGTTTGTCGATTTCCGGACCGTCGTCGTGGACGACCGTGAGGAATATGCCAACGGGGCACGCTTCCCGCAGGCGGACCGGATCCTCGTCCCCGAAAGCATGGATCGTTGCATGCAGGACCTGCCTGTTTCGGAGAACAGCTACATTGTCATCGTCACTCGCGGACACGCTTACGATATGACCGTTCTCGCCCAGGCCCTCCGGACGGATGCCGGCTATATCGGCATGATCGGCAGCAGGCGAAAGCGGGACATGATCTATCGGCAGTTGCGCCTGTCGGGAGTGCAGGAAGCGTCACTGGCAAGGGTCCATTCCCCGATCGGGATCGACATCGAGGCGGAAACACCGGAGGAAATCGCCGTCAGCATCATCGGCGAGCTGATTCAGGCGAGGGCAAGGCGGATCGATGGGTGATGTCAGGGATCATGTGGCGACGATCGTCCTCGCGGCAGGCTGTTCAAGCAGGATGAAAGGAGCCCTGAAAGCCTTATTGAAACTCGGTGACGACACGGTCGTGGAACGGGCGGTCAAGGCGCACCTCGCCGCTGGAATTCAGGATGTCAGAGTGGTCGTGGGGTATCGAGCGGATGAGGTCGCGGCGGCGGTCGGACATCTGGGCGTCGGCGTCGTGAAAAACCGGCATTTCGAGAAGGGGATGTTCTCTTCCGTACAGGCGGGTGTGGCAACCCTGAAGCCGGACACACGGGCTTTTTTCATCATGCCCGTTGATGTCCCGCTGGTCGATCCGTCCACGATTCGGGCGATTCTTGCCGTCTTTGAGGAGAATCCCCGCGGTGTTGTCTACCCCGTGTACAGGGCCAGGAAAGGGCATCCTCCCCTGATTCCGGGGAACTATATTCCTGAAATCATGGCCTCTGCGGCACCGCCGGACGGATTGAGGGGAATCCTGAAAGACCATGAGGCCGAGGCGCGGGGCGTGGAAGTGGATGATGAAGCGGTGCTGCTGGATATGGACACCCTGAAGGACTACCGACGGCTCCTGAGCTACGGGGACAGGGAGAAGATTCCCGACGGGAAGGAATGCAGGAAGCTTCTTGAGGAAGCGGGCGCGGAAGAACCGGTGCGGGCGCACGGCCGCGCGGTCGCCGATGTCGCCTGTCGGTTGGTTCGTCTGCTGAACAATGCGGGAGTGCGCCTGAACGGGAAGCTCGTGAGCGCCGCCGCATTGCTTCACGATATCAGGCGGGGCGAGAAGGATCATGCGCGGGCCGGGGCGACGTTTTTGAGAATGCACGGTTACGCGCGGGTGGCTGAAATCGTGGCTGCGCATATGGACATGGGAAGTGCGGGCGGCGAGTCTCCCACGGAGACCGAAATCGTCTATCTCGCGGATAAACTGGTGGCGGGCCGATGTCGCGTATCTCTCGATGAGCGGTTTGCCGCCGCATTGGAGCGCCACAAAGGCGACGAGAAGGTTCTCGCGTCCATATTGCGAAGACGGGAGCATGCCGAAAAGATAAAGAAAACGTTGGAAAGAATCGTCGGATGCCCTCTGGAGGAGATGCCGCTGATGAATCCGGGCGATCCTGCAGGGGAAACCCTGGCGGAGGGATGAGCCGGTGCGTAAGGTAAGCGTGGAAGACGCCGTCGGTATGGTTTTATGTCATGACATTACCCGGATCGTACCCGGGGAGTTCAAGGGAAGGGCTTTCAAAAAAGGACACATTGTCACGGCCGGTGATATTCCCGTCATGCTCCAGATGGGAAAGGAGAACCTGTATGTCTGGGAAAAGGAGGAGGGTTTCCTGCACGAGGACGAGGCGGCCCGGCGCATTGCCAGGGCCGTTGCGGGCCCGGGTATCTCCCTGACGGCGCCCGAGGAAGGGAAGATCAAACTGGTTTCCGGGCTGCGGGGCCTGTTGAAAATCAATGTCAGCGGACTCAATGAAATCAATGACGAAGACCAGGTTGTCGTATCCTCCCTTCACGGAAACCGGGTCGTGGAAAAGGATACGGTTGTGGCCGGCACAAGGGTGATTCCCCTGGTGATCGATGGGAAGATCATCGAACGTGTCGAAGGGCATGCCGATCGGTATGACCCCGTCGTGGAGGTGAAGCCCCTGTCGGCGATGCAGGTCGGCATCGTGGTAACGGGCAGCGAGGTCTACAAAGGCCGCATCGAGGATAAATTCAGCCCCGTCGTGGCGGAGAAGGTAACAAGGCTCGGGTGCGCCGTCATCGGCAAGATCAATGTGACGGACAGCATCGACAGGATCTCGGATGCCGTCAAAACCATGCTCCGTGCCGGTGCTGAATTGATCCTGATCACCGGCGGCATGTCCGTCGATCCGGACGATCTGACTCCCGCCGGAGTTTCCGCCGCGGGCGGCGTGATTGTTTCCTACGGTGCTCCCGTCATGCCGGGAGCCATGTTCATGGTCGCTTATGTCGGAGAGACGCCGGTACTGGGATTGCCCGGATGCGTCATGGTTGCCAAAAACACGGTTTTCGATCTGATACTGCCTCGTATCCTGGCGGGAGAGAGGATTGCGCGCCGGGACATCACCGTTCTCGGACACGGGGGGCTCTGCGCCGGCTGCTCGCCTTGCAGATTTCCCTCCTGCCCTTTCGGGAAAGTGTAATATTCTCGAAACGCCTCGGGAAAAAATACCGAAACCCATGGAAGCGAAGAAGGGAAGAAATATCCGGTCCCCGCTCGTTCCGGGTGGCTCCGCAGTTCATGTCCTTCCTTTTTCAGCCCGGGATGTTTGTCCGATTCCCCGTCCCGCAAAGGCCGCCGCATAAGGGGGGACATCCCCGTGCGTGTCATGTGTTTCTCCGGTCGCCGCGGCGACCCTCCGTTTCAACCCCGGTTACGGCACTCTCATGTTTCCCGATGTCCGACCTGAAGGTCGGGCGATATTTCGCACCGCGTGTCATATGTCGTTCCCTGATATGCTGTTTGGGGCATATCTGTTCTCGTTTTGTCTATTGTTGTCGGTATGTTGGAAGGCAGAACTCCGTCGGCCGCATTGGCATGCAAGTTGCTTCACTCCAATGAAACCAAGGGGGCCGGTTGTGATGCAACGGGTATTTCCGACAATGGTTTCAGGAGGCTGATGCCCGCTTTATGAAGGCCGGAGAACGGTCGCTGGAATGAATATCGGCGGCGGGCGTTTTTCGTGCATGGATTGGCATGAAGAAGCAGGCATCGGAAACAGGGGAGATAGAGCTGCGCGACGGGGGGTTGAGAGGATTGGTCGAAGGTCTGGAACCACGGAAGAAGCTGGTGACGTTTGGGGCCTGGAATCAATTGAACTCGACAGCGAAGACGATGCAGGGGATGGGAGTTGAAAGGGGTTGATGGTCGAGGACACAAGGTAAGCCTGCATATTCCTTGATCGACGGGAAATCGCCTTGAAGATCGGAACGCCTGACCTGAAGCGGATTGTCGAGCGGTCGATCTCGAATGAGCGGTGAACGTGGTCATCGTCTATGCCGGAACACCAAACCGCCTTCAGTTTTCTGCTGACTGAAGCTTTCTGTGGGAGGAGAAGATGGGGAAAGTATCCAGGCGTAAGGGCGTTCGGCTTGGCCGAATCGCTGTCATGCTGACATTGCTTTTCGGGATTTGCGCCAATGTGCATGCATTTGACATCCCGACAGGAAACGAAGATATCGAGCTTCGCTGGGACAATACGTTCAGATACACCGTGGGGTACCGTGTCGACGGGCAGAATGATTCAATCATCGGCAACGCGAACATGGACGACGGGGACCGGAATTTCGACAAGGGAATCGTGACGAACCGGCTGGACATCCTTTCGGAAGCGGACCTGATCTACAAAAGGAATTACGGGGTCCGTGTCAGCGGGGCATTCTGGTACGATCAGCGATATCATGATCATCTGGACAATACGTCCGCCGCGACGTCCAACCACCTCGAGAGCGGCGTTCCCGTGGTGAACAAGCTCAATGCCTATGATAGAAAATACTTCGCCGGTCCGGACGGGGAGCTGCTCGACGCTTTTGCCTTCGGGAAGATCACCATCGGAGAGGTGCCGATACGGTTGAGGGTCGGCAGGCACACCGTCTACTGGGGGGAAAGCCTGCTGTTCAACGGCGTCCTGCACGGCGTCTGCTATGCCCAGATGCCGCTCGATGTCGGGAAGGCAAACGCCCAGCCGGGTGCGGAGATCAAGGAGCTGTTCCGTCCGACCAATCATGTTTCGTTTCTGGTTCAGCCGACGGACTCGCTCACCATCGCGGGACAGTATTTCCTGGAGTGGGAATCGAACAAATACTCGGAGGCGGGCACCTACCTCAGCGGGTCCGATGTCATGATCAACGGGGAAGACGGGTCGATGATCATCATGCCCGGCGTAAGACTGACCAAGGGTGTCGATGTCACGCCCGACTATATGAGAGACTGGGGTGTTTCCGCCCGCTGGCAGTCGGAATGGCTCGACGGCACGCTCGGTTTCTACTACCGGAACTTTTCGGACAGGATTCCGCAGGCGCACCTGATGCTGGGGCCCTATGTCAACGGCACCATGGGAACCTACCACATGGTCTATGCCCAGGACATCGACCTGTACGGCGTCAGCTTCGCCAAACAGCTTTTCGGCATCAGCGTGGGCGCCGAGCTTTCCTATCGCCGCAACATGCCGCTGGCGAGCGATGTGGTCATGGTCACCACGCTGCCAGAAGAGGGAGAAACCTGCGGAGCGAGGGGCGACACGTGGCATGCGGTGCTCAACTGTATCGGCATGATCAACAACACGATGTTTTTCGACACGGCGCAATATCAGATCGAATTCGTCTGGAACGGCCTGGATCGCGTGACGCAGGGCGACGCTTACTACAAGGGGCGTGACGGATACACGGCGGCGGATAAGTCCACCAGGAATTATTTCGGCTGTGCCGTATCTTTCGTGCCGACCTGGTTTCAGGTCTTTCAGGGAGTCGACCTGTCGCTGCCGCTCAGCGTCAGCACCGGTCTGAGCGGGACTTCCGCGGTTACCAGCGGGGGCAAGAGGAACGACGGCAGCTATGCCGTCGGAGTGGGGGCCGAAATCTACAACAAGTACAAGGTGGATCTCAAGTACGTCGATTTCTTCGGCACTTACGATACCGATCCCACCACCGGCGCTTATACGGCCGGGGGCGGAAATTCGGCACTTTCGGACCGTGGCATGGTTGTCTTGACGTTGAAAGTAACATATTAAGGACAGGCAAAGGAGATAACGCATGAAGGTTTTCAAGAGCTTGATACTGGCAGGTCTCCTGCTGGCCTATGCAGGTACCGCTTTAGGAGCCGTAAGTGCTGAGGAAGCAAAGAAACTCGGAACGACACTGACGCCGGTCGGCGCAGAGATGGCAGGCAACGCGGACGGAACGATTCCGCCCTACACCGGCGGGCTCACCACACCGCCGGCGACCTACAAGGAGGGTTCCAATCTCCGTCCCGACCCGTTCGCCTCCGAAAAGCCGCTTTTTTCGATCGATGCCGGGAACATGGAGAAGTACGCCGGCAGACTGACTGAAGTGACCAAGGCGCTCATGGAGAAATACCCGTCCACCTACCGCATCGACGTGTATCCCACCCATCGCACGGCGGCCTTTCCCCAGTACATCCTGGATGACACCGCGCGAAACGCGGTGACGGCCGAGACCGCCGACGGCGGCCTGTCGCTGAAGAATGCCCTGGGAGGGTACCCCTTCCCCATTCCGAAGGACGGCTACGAGGTCATGTGGAACCATCTCACCCGCTATGACGGGGAGGCATGGGAAGGCGTCCTCATCAGCTACAACGTGGATGCCAATGGCCGGAAGACCCTTGCCGTGGATGCCTGGGAACTCAACGAATATCCCTATAATTTCAAAAAGAATCCATCCGATTACTACATCAGGGTCAAGATCAGATTCCTCAGGCCGGAACGCCGTGCCGGAGAAATTACCATGGCGATCGATCCGATCGACATGGTGAACAAGGGACGCCGCGCCTGGCAGTACCTGCCCGGTCAGCGCCGGGTGAAGATGGCTCCCGAAATCGCCTTTGACACCCCCAATCCGTCAACCTCCGGGGCCACCACCTACGACGACTCTTTCTGCTTCTGCGGTTCCATGGAGCGCTATGACTGGAAGCTGATCGGCAAGAAGGAGATGTATGTTCCCTACAATCTCTACAAACTGACATACGGATCCACATCGGACGAGATCTGCAAGACCAGGGGGCATATGAATCCCGACGTCGTCCGCTGGGAACTGCACCGGGTCTGGGTGGTGGAGGCGAACCTGAAGCCGAGCATGCGCCATATCTACAGCAAACGGGTTTTCTATGTGGACGAGGATACGTGGTCCGTCCTGTTCGCCGATCAGTACGATTTGCGTGGCCAGATCTACCGGGGCATGTTCAGCCTGATCACACAGAGCTACGATGCAAACACACCGTGGAGCACCGCCCAGGTCGGGCACGACCTGATCGCCGGCACGTATACATCGGGTACTACTTTTGGGGACGGTCATGGTTATCTCAAGTATGTCAAGCCGACTCCCGACAGGGAGTGGAACCCGGAGGCACTTGCCGGTTCCGGCGTCCGCTGAGTCTTGTTGACGTTGTACACGCTTTCCCGGCGGCATGAATTGCGCCGGGAAAGCCCCTTTCCACAACTGCTGGTTTATTCATTACCTTTCGGGAAGAAATTTCCTTCAGCCAGGAGAATCAGATGAAATGCCGCATGATTACCGCCGCATTTCTCGCGGCAACATTGATCGTTTCGATCGCACACGCTGAAGCCGGTTTCCGGGATGTGCTGGACACCCCGGCGTTGATGACTCCGCTGGCCTCGAAGACCCTGTTTACGGGCATCACGACGGCCGGAAAACGTCTGGTCAGTGTCGGCCAGCGCGGTCACATCGTTTATTCCGACGATCGGGGCAGGAACTGGGTACAGGCCGCCGTCCCCGTCAGCTCCGACCTGACGGCGGTCTGTTTCCCGACACCGACCCAGGGATGGGCGGTGGGGCATGACGGCGTGGTGCTGCATACGACGGACAGTGGCGCCGGCTGGGTCAAACAGCTTGACGGAAGATCCCTGGCCGAACTCATGAAGCGTTATTATTCGGAGCATCCCGTTGCGGATGCCCGTCTCGCGGAAGAGATCGATTGGCTGATCTCCAAGGGGGCGGATCAATCCCTGTTGACGGTCTTGTTCGAGAACGAAACCACCGGCTTCATCGCCGGAATCTTCAACCTCATCTTCCGTACCGGTGACGGCGGAAAGAGCTGGGAACCCTGGCTGCATAAAATGGAAAACCCCAAGAGCCTGCATTTCTATTCGATCAAGCCTGTCGGTCAGGATCTGTACGCCTGCGGCGAGCAGGCCATGGTGCTGAAGTACGACGGGAAGACGGACCGTTTCCGGGCGCTGAAGATAGAATACAACGGGACACTCTTCGGGATAACGGGCAAGGCCGGGGCGTTGATCGTCCACGGCATGCGCGGCAACGTGTTTCGCAGCACGGATGGCGGCGCGAACTGGCGGAAGATCGAGACCGGCATGCCGTTGACCATCAGCGGAAGCACCGTAACCGGGGACGGCAGGATCATTCTCGCGAGTCAGGGAGGGTACCTGCTGGTGAGCGCCGATGACGGCGTCAGTTTCTGTCCGGTCATGCTGGAACAGCCTTTCCCGACGGAAGCCGTCGTTTCCCTGGACAATCAAACCGTCGTACTTGCCGGCCTGTTCGGGATACGGGTGCAGGGGTTGGAATAAAGAGTGTCGTAACGGAGAATCGTGATGAAAGCTAAATCCGGAATGGTAGATGATTTCCCTGTAGTGAGCGACATCAAAGACTTCGATCGGAACTCCGGAAACTGGTTGGAGCGGCTGGTTTTCAATCACCGCATGATCATGGTTCTGATCTGCGCGCTCATTACCGTGGTGCTTGCCTATAAAGCGTCCCACATCGTCTTTAACGCGAATTTCGAAAAGATGATCCCCCAGAACCACCCCTACATCAAGAACTACATGGCGAACAAGGGTGAATTGAAAGGACTCGGCAATTCGATCCGGGTGGTGGTGGAAAACACGAAGGGGGATATCTTCGATCCCGCGTATCTGGAGGTGCTGAAGCAGATCAATGATGAACTGATCCTGACACCCGGCGTGGACCGCGCCTGGGTGAAATCGATCTGGCAGCCGGCGGTGCGTTGGAACGAGGTCACGGAAGAGGGTTACGTGGGCGGTCCCGTGATGCCTTACAAATACAACGGTTCCCAGGAGACGATCGAACAGCTCCGGCAGAACATCGCCCGCGCGGGCATCGTCGGCAGCCTGGTGGCCAACGATTACAGGTCGTGCATGGTCATGGTGCCGCTCCTGGACATGGATCCCGCCACGGGCAAACGGCTGGATTATAACGCATTTTCGAATGCATTGGAGAAAAACGTCCGCAGCAGGGAGAACGCCGACATCAGGATACACATGATCGGGTTCGCAAAACTGGTGGGCGATCTGATCGACGGCCTCATGCTGGTTCTTTCCTACTTTGCGTTCGCCGCCCTGATCGCCGCGGTCATCATCTACGCCTACACCCGTTGCCTGCGCAGTACGATTCTGGTGATTGCATGTTCCATCGTGGCGGTGCTCTGGCAATTGGGGATCGTTACCGCCCTTGGTTTTGAACTCGATCCGTATTCGATTCTGGTGCCGTTTCTGGTTTTTGCCATCGGTGTTTCCCACGGCAACCAGAAGATGAACGGCATCATGCAG
>DJVQ01000004.1 GCA_002441265.1 Syntrophaceae bacterium UBA6252 | reverse complement strand
GTGGAAATGTTCCGCAAGACCCTGGACGAGGGGCGGGCGGGAGACGATATCGGTATCCTCCTCCGGGGGATCAAGCGGGAGGAAGTGGAACGGGGCCAGGTCGTGGCGAAACCCGGGTCCATCACCCCCCACACGAAGTTCAAGGNNAAGGAAGAAGGCGGGCGTCACACGCCGTTCTTCTCGGGATACCGTCCCCAGTTCTATTTCCGGACCACGGACGTGACCGGCGTGGCGACCCTTCCCGAGGGAGTGGAAATGGTCATGCCCGGCGACAACCTGGAAATTGATGTGGCCCTCATCACCCCCATCGCCATGGAGGAGCAGCTCCGGTTCGCCATCCGCGAAGGCGGCAGGACCGTCGGTGCGGGAGTGGTAAGCAAGATCATTGAATAGGATGGCAGCGGAAAGAAATGGCCATGGAAAACCAGAAGATTCGGATTAGACTGAAAGCGTACGATCACAAACTCCTTGACAGGTCGGCCCAGGATATCGTAGAGACGGCTCGGCGCACTGGAGCGCGGGTCGCCGGCCCCATCCCGCTCCCGACGAAGATCAACCGTTATTGCGTGAACCGGTCCCCCCACGTGGACAAGAAGTCGCGGGAGCAGTTCGAGATCCGGACCCACAAGCGAATCGTCGACATTATCGAACCGACCCAGGCGACGATCGATACGCTCATGAAACTGGATCTTTCCGCCGGGGTGGATGTAGAGATCAAGTTGTAAAGCGGCTCGTTTACGGGGAGATGGATCATTTCTCGAAAATATCCATCTCCTCTTTTTTGGTTCTATCAGACGCCTGAAGAGATTGCGTGAACAATGGAAAAGGGCTTGATCGGAAGAAAATTAGGAATGACCCAGCTTTTCTGGGATGACGGTTCGAGAATCCCCGTGACCGTGATCGAGGCGGGTCCCTGCTTCGTGATTCAGAAGAAAACGAAGAACAAGGACGGATACGATGCCGTCCAGATGGGATTCGATCCCGCCATGGAAAAAAGGGTGACGAAGCCGCGCAGGGGTCACATGAAGAAGGCCGGGCAGGGGTACTTCAAAGTCCTCCGGGAAATCCGGGTGGACGAGCCCGATCGTTTCGAAGTGGGCCAGGAGCTGCGAAGCGATCTCTTTGAAATCGGCGAATATGTGGACATCGTCGGCACCACGAAAGGCCGCGGGTTCGCGGGCAGCGTGAAACGCCACGGTTTCCGGGGGGGCAGGGCCTCCCACGGTTCCATGTTTCACCGGGCCCCGGGATCCATCGGGGCGAGCGCATGGCCCTCGCACGTATTCAAGGGAAAGCGGTTGCCCGGTCACATGGGGGATGCGCGAATGACCGTCAAGAACCTGATGGTTCTCGGGGTTCAGCCGGAGCGCAATCTGCTGATCGTCCATGGGGCCGTTCCCGGGCACCGGAACGGGATCGTTCTCGTAAGGGAAGCGGTCAAGAGATAGAACAGACAGGAACGCGGTAAAGGACCATGGCGCTCATAAACGTATACGATATCGACAGGAACAAGGTTTCGGAGATCGAGGTCAGCGACGAGGTGTTCGCCGCTCCCGTGAATGACAGTGTCATTTACGAAGTGGTGAAGATGCAGCTCGCGAACCGGAGGCAGGGGACGGCTTCGACGAAAACCCGAAGCGACGTCAGAGGCGGCGGCAAGAAGCCGTGGCGACAGAAGGGATCGGGAAGAGCCCGCTCGGGAACCAGCCGCTCCCCCATCTGGCGCAAGGGTGGAACCGTTTTCGGTCCCCATCCGAGGGATTTTTCCTACCGGGTGCCCAGGAAGGTGCGCAGGGCCGCCCTTCGGTCCGCCTTGAGCATGAAGCTGAAGAACGACGAGCTTCTCGTCATCCGGGATCTTCCCATGGAAGGGATCCGGACGAAACGGTTCCAGGAGATCCTGAACCGGCTGGACCTGAAAAACGTCCTCATCGTCCTGGACCAGGCGAACGACGTCCTGGAGAAATCCTCCAGGAACATCCGCGATGTCAAGATGATGCGTTCCGAGGGAATCAACGTGTTCGACCTCATGAAGTACCGCAACCTCGTCCTTCTGGAACCTTCCGTAAAAATGATAGAAAGGGCATTGATGTAGAATGGAACTCTATTCGATCATTCGAAGGCCCCTGGTCACGGAAAAATCGACGATTTCCCGGGAGAAGGCGAACCAGTACCTCTTCGAGGTCGATTCCGCTGCGACGAAGATCGAGATCCAGAACGCCGTGGAAAAGCTGTTCAAGGTGAAGGTCGCCTCCGTGCGGACCTTGAACGTTCTGGGCAAGAAGAAGCGGGTCGGCCGGCACATGGGGAAACGGAAAGACTGGAAGAAGGCGATGGTGAAGCTGGCCCCCGGCAGCAGGATCGACGTATTTGGCGAAGTCTAAGTCATATTTGGAAGAGGAAGCAGATCATGGCCATCAAGACCTATAAGCCTACATCCCCCGGAAGACGGGCCCAGACGGGGATGACTTTCGAGGAAATCACTTCCACGACGCCGGAGAAGAGCCTGGTGCGGTCCCTGAACCGGACGGGGGGGAGGAACAATAACGGAAGGATCACGTCCTGGCACATCGGCGGCGGTCACAAGAGGAAGTACCGGGTCATCGATTTCCGGCGGGAGAAGGTGGATATTCCGGCGAAGGTGGCGACCATCGAGTACGACCCGAACCGGTCCGCGAGGATCGCCCTCCTTCACTACGCCGACGGGGAGAAACGCTACATCCTCGCCCCGGTGGGACTCGAGGTGGGGCACACGGTCATGAGCGGGGAAAAGGCGGAAATCCGTCCCGGCAACACGCTTCCCCTGAAGAACATCCCCCTGGGTTCCCTGGTCCACAACGTCGAGCTCCGCATCGGAAAGGGCGGCCAGATCATCCGGAGCGCCGGATCGTACGGGCAGCTCATGGCAAAGGAAGGAAGCTACGCCCAGGTCCGCCTCCCTTCGGGTGAAGTGCGGAAGATCCTTGTGGAATGCAAAGCGACGCTGGGGCAGGTCGGGAACATCGAGCACGAGAACGTCAGTGTCGGCAAGGCGGGCCGCACCCGCTGGAAGGGGCGGCGGCCCATCGTGCGCGGGGTTGCCATGAACCCCATCGACCACCCCATGGGTGGAGGCGAGGGACGGTCTTCCGGAGGACGGCATCCCTGTACGCCCTGGGGGGTTCCGACCAAGGGATACAAGACGAGAAAGAACAGGAACAGCGACAAGTACATCGTGAAGAGAAGAGGTTAAGCCGTGGCACGATCGATCAAGAAAGGTCCGTTCGTCGATGAGAGTCTGCTCATCAAGGTAAAGAGGAGCGAGGAATCGGGAAGCCGGAACGTGATGCGTACCTGGTCCCGGAGGTCCACCGTCCTTCCCGAGTTCATCGGCCATACGTTTGCCGTTCACAACGGGAAAAAGTTCATCCCCGTTTTTGTCACGGAAAACATGGTGGGGCACAAGCTTGGTGAATTCGCGCCGACACGGACGTTTTACGGACACGCCGCCGATCGAAAGTCAAAAATCAAGGGACGAAAGTAATACAGGCAGGGACTTATGGAAGCGAAGGCACAGGCGAAGTACATTCGAATTTCTCCCCAGAAGGCACGGCTCGTCGCCGATCTCGTTCGGGGGAAGAAGGTGGAGGAAGCGAAGAGCATCCTGACCTTTACCAGGAAGAAAGCGGCCGGGATTATCGGAAAGGTCCTGAAATCGGCTGTGGCGAACGCAACCCAGAACCCCGGCATCGATGAGAACATACTCTTCGTGAAAACGATTTTCGTGGATCAGGGTCCCTCGCTGAAGCGCTGGCGTGCCAGGGCTCAGGGACGGGTCGCGCCGATCAAGAAAAGGATGAGCCACATCACGGTCATCCTGGATGAGCAGTAAGTTGCGGAGGAGGTGAAACTTGGGGCAGAAGGTCAATCCCGTCGGTTTTCGACTTGGCGTCATCAAGACCTGGGACTCCCGATGGTTTTCGGAGAGGAGCTACAGCAATCTTCTTCATGAGGACCTGAAGATCAAGAAGTTCCTGAAAAAAAAGTTCTTTCATGCCGGAATTTCGAAAATAGAGATCGAGCGGGCCGCGGACAAGGCAAAGATTGGAATCCACGCGGCGCGACCGGGCATCATCATCGGCCGCAAGGGGGCCGAGATCGAGAAGCTGAAAAGCGAGCTCGAGGCAATGATGACCGGAGAGGTGATCATCAACATCCTCGAAGTCCGGAAACCGGAAGTTGACGCCCAGTTGGTAGCCGAGAATGTCGCCCTCCAGCTGGTCCGGCGGGTGGCGTTCCGAAGGGCCATGAAACGGGCGGTGACCTCCGCTCTGCGGTTCGGGGCCCAGGGGATCCGGGTCATCTGTTCCGGAAGGCTCGGCGGCGCCGAAATGGCGAGACGGGAGTGGTACCGCGAGGGGCGCGTGCCTCTCCACACCCTCCGGGCGGATATCGATTACGGGTTCTCGGAAGCGAAAACCACCTACGGGATCATCGGGGTGAAGGTGCTCATCTTCCAGGGGGAAGTGCTTCCCGAGAAACAGAAGAACGTCCAGTAAATTGACAAGGATTGAAAAATAATGCTGGCTCCTAAGAGGGTAAAATACAGAAAAGTCCAGAAAGGCCGGATGGCCGGTAAGTGCAAGGGGGGCTCGACGGTCGATTTCGGAGCCTACGGCCTTCAGGCGACGTCATGCGGATATCTGACTTCCCGGCAGATCGAGGCCGCCCGTATTGCGATGACGAGGCACGTCCGCAGGGGCGGAAAAATCTGGATTCGGATTTTCCCCCACAAGTCCATCACGAAAAAACCTGCGGAAACCCGTATGGGAAAAGGGAAGGGCAGTCCGGAGGAATGGGTTGCCGTGGTCAAACCCGGAAGGGTTCTGTACGAGATCGAGGGGGTTCCCAAGGATGTGGCGCGGGAAGCCTTTCGTCTGGCGGCGCACAAACTCCCCGTGGCGACGAAATTCCTGAGCAGGGAGATATTCGATGAAGATTAAAGAGATTCGGGATTTGAGCACGGACGAGCTGAACGTCAAGGAAAGAGCCCTGCGGGAAGAGCTTTTCAAGCTCCGCTTGAGACATGGGGTTTCAAAAATCGAATCTCCTGCCGCCCTGGGCCAGATTCGGAGGGACATTGCCCGTGTCAGGACGGTTCTCCGTCAGAGGGAGGAAAAGGAGTAGGTTCATATGGAGCGAAGGGGAACGAAGAGAACCATTCAAGGAGTCGTCGTCAGCGACAAGATGGACAAGACGGTGGTCGTCCGGACGGAGAGGCTGGTGAAACACCGGGTGTTCAAGAAGTACGTGAGACTCCAGAAGAAATATAAGGCCCACGACGAAGGGAATGCCTGTCACGTGGGCGATCGAGTGCTCATCATCGAATCGAGACCGCTGAGCCGGGAAAAACGATGGCGGGTTCGGGAAATCCTTGAGAAGGCGAAGTAAGACGAGGATCAGGGCAATCGTCTGATGTCCTGTACGGGGTGACAGAGTTATGATTCAGATGCAGACCATGCTCAATGTAGCGGACAACTCCGGCGCGAAGCGGGTGTTCTGTATACGTGTCCTCGGAGGAACGAGGAGGCGGTACGCCACGGTGGGGGACGTGATCGTCGTCTCCGTCAAGGAGGCCATACCGCACGGGAAAGTGAAAAAAGGGGACGTCCTCAAGGCCGTCGTCGTGAGAACGAAAAAGGAAGTCGGCCGGGAAGACGGGTCCTATCTGAAATTCGACGAGAACGCCGCGGTCCTGATCACCGAACAGATGGAGCCCATCGGAACGAGAATCTTCGGGCCCGTGGCCCGCGAACTTCGGGCAAGGCAGTTCATGAAGATCGTGTCCCTCGCACCGGAAGTCATTTGAGGAAATAAAGAGGTAGGCCATGGGAATCAAGAAGGGTGATATGGTTCAGGTCGTCTCCGGCAAGGAAAAGGGCAAGACCGGAAAAGTGATGAACATTCTCAAAAAGAAAAACCGCGTCGTCGTGGAGAAGCTGAACCTGATCAAGAAGCACCAGAAACCCGACAACAAGGGAAAAGGCGGCGTGGTGGAGAAGGAAGGTTCGATCCACGTCTCCAACGTCCTGGTCCTGTGCACCAAGTGCAATACAGGCGTGCGCACGGGTTTCAAGACGCTGGAAGACGGCGGGAAGGTGCGATACTGCAAGAAATGCAACGAGACGATGGACGCGTAAACCGGGGATGGCGCCATGGCAAGACTGAAAGAACTTTATAGAAAAGAGATCATTCCCGCCCTGCGGGAGAAATTCGGATACCGGAACATCATGGAAATCCCCCGGATCGAGAAAATCACCGTCAACATCGGGTTGGGGGAGGCGATACAGAACGTAAAGGCGCTGGAGACGGCGGCGCAGGACCTCGCCATGATCGTGGGACAGAAGCCCGTGATCACGAAGGCGAAAAAATCGATCGCCACCTTCAAGCTTCGCAAGGGGATGTCCATCGGGTGCGTCGTCAGCCTCCGGAAAGACCGGATGTACGAATTCATGGACCGGTTCGTGAATGTCGCCATTCCCAGAATTCGCGACTTCCGGGGAATCTCCCCGAAATCGTTCGACGGCAGGGGAAATTTTTCCATGGGGATCAAGGAGCAGTTCATCTTCCCGGAAATCGACTACGACAAGATCGACAAAGTGAGGGGAATGAACATAACGATTGTGACGACGGCGAAGACCGACGACGAGGCGAGGGAGCTTCTGCGTCTGCTCGGCGTCCCGTTTCGGAATTAGAAACTGCTGAGTGCCGGAGGAAGAGGCGTGGCAAAGAAATCAATGATGGCAAAAGCGAAAAGGCCGCAGAAGTTTTCTGTCAGGGAGTATAACCGCTGCCCCCTGTGCGGCAGACCGAGGGCATATTATCGCAAGTTCGACATGTGCAGACTCTGCCTGCGGAAGCTCGCCCTTCAGGGAGAAATTCCGGGCGTCATCAAAGCGAGCTGGTAAAGGAGAATCGCCATGGGAATGACGGATCCGATCGCGGACATGCTCACGAGAATTCGCAACGCCAATCATCGCAAGTTTAAAAGCGTGGAAGTGAACTTCTCCAGAATCAATCTCGAGATTGCGAAGAATCTCAAGAAGATGAAATATATCAACGGATTTGAAGTCAAAAGAAGCGGCGACAAGAAGATTGCCCACCTCAGGATCTATCTCCGCTACACCGACGGCAGGGGACGGGTCCTCACGGATATTCAACGGGTCAGCAAGCCCGGGAGAAGGATTTACGTGAAGACCGGACGGATTCCCAAGGTATTGAGCGGTTTCGGGACGGCGATTCTGTCCACGTCGAGAGGCGTCATGACGGACGAGGAAGCCCGTTCGAACAACGTGGGAGGCGAGGTTCTCTGCAACGTCTGGTAGGACGGCGGTGCTCAGACAGGTAAGGATAGGCAACGGGAGAATTTTTCATGTCACGAATCGGCAAGAAACCCATTCCGATCCCCAAGGGGATCGATGTCAGGCTGGAAGGGCGGGAGATTACGGTCAAGGGTCCCAAGGGTGTGCTGAACCGGACGATCCCCGGCGACATCGAGATCGATGTGGCCAAGGAAGAGATTTCCGTACGGAGAAAAACGGACGACCGCAGGGATCGGTCCCTCCACGGCCTGACGAGGACGCTCATCTCCAACATGGTGACCGGCGTGCAGCAGGGGTTCGAGAAGTCCCTGGACGTCGTCGGCGTGGGCTACCGGGCGGAACTGGACAAGAAGACGCTGAAGATGTTTCTGGGGTTCTCCGCCCCCGTGGAGTACGAGGTACCCGACGGGGTGACGGTCCGCGTGGAAAAGCAGACGAACATGATCGTTTCCGGCATCGACAAGGAGTTTGTGGGCCGGGTCGCCGCGGATATCAGAAGAATGAAGAAGCCGGAACCTTACAAGGGCAAGGGGATCCGCTACACCGGCGAGAGGGTGAGGAAGAAGGTCGGGAAGTCTGCCGGCAAGTAGACGATTTACGTGAAGGGGTAGGGACCTGTGTCACTGAAACGATTGCATAAGGTCAGAGAGAAGCGGGAAAAGCGGGTGCGGGGCAGGATTTCCGGCACCGAGGAAAGACCCCGTCTTTCCGTGTTCCGGAGCGCGAAGCACATTTACGTCCAGGCCATCGTCGATGAAAAAGGCGAAACGATCGCAGCGGCGTCGACGCAGAGCAAGGAACTTCAGGGAAGCCTGGCTGGTATGAAGAAAGCGGAAGCTGCCAAGGAAGTCGGGAAACTCATTGCTAAAAAACTTCTTTCCCACAATGTGCAGGCCGTTGTTTTTGATCGGGGCAGCTTTCTCTACCACGGCCGCGTCAAGGCGCTGGCGGAGGGAGCCCGGGAAGAAGGACTGCAGTTCTAAACGAGAGTCCATCAGGATCGGATGCGGACAGGGGATATGGAAGAACGAGAATTCTTGGACAAGGTCATTGCCATTAAGAGAACGGCCAAGGTCGTCAAAGGCGGGAGGCGCTTCCGTTTCAGCGCGATCGTCGTCGTAGGGGACGGAAAAGGCTCGGTCGGAACGGGATTGGGCAAGGCCCACGAAGTTCCGGAGGCCATCCGGAAGGGGATGGAAAAGGCAAAGAAGAACATGGTCCGGGTGTCCGTCCTGGAGCGCACGATCCCCCACGAAGTGATCGGGCATTTCGGGGCCGGGAAAGTGCTCCTGAAACCCGCATCGGAAGGAACGGGCCTCATCGCCGGCGGTGCCGTCCGTGCCGTTCTGGAAGTGACGGGAGTTCATAACGTTCTTACCAAGTGTCTCGGTTCCCACAACCCCCATAACCTTGTCAAGGCGACGATCGAGGGCCTGAAGCAGTTGAAGGCGTCCGATGAGGTGAAGTCCTTGCGGGGAAAAGAAACGGCGGAAGCGTAAGACGCTCGGGCGAAGGGGATGGACGTGGCTAAGAAACTGAAAATCACGCAGGTGCGAAGCAGAATCGGAAGGCCGGAAAAACAGCGGAAGGTTCTGGACGGGCTGGGACTGACACGGATGCACAAGTCCGTTTATCTGGAAGACTCCAGGGAAGTCCGGGGGATGATCGACAAGGTGATCCATCTGGTTTCCGTCACGGAGAGCGAGGTACAGGAATCATGAAGTTGAGCAGTCTGCAGGCGCCGGAAGGCTCGAGAAAGAAAAAGAAACGGATCGGCCGCGGGGACGGTTCCGGCCACGGTGGCACGGCCACCAAGGGCCACAAGGGACAGAACGCCCGCTCGGGGCGCGCGGTGAAACCGGGATTCGAAGGGGGTCAGATGCCCCTTTCCCGGAGACTGCCAAAGCGAGGCTTCCGGAATCCGTTCCGGAAGGAGTACGTTCCGGTCAATATCGACAGCCTCAAGGTGTTTCCGGAAGGCACGGTGGTGGACCTGAAGGCGCTCCTTGAGAACCGGATCGTGAAGGGCCTTGCGGACGGGGTCAAGCTTCTCGGAAGAGGAGAAATCGGCTATGCGCTGACTGTACGGGTTCACCGGGTCAGCAGGGCGGCGAAGGAAAAGATCGAGGCATCTGGCGGCACCGTTGAGGTGATCTGACGTGATCGGCGGATTTCGCAATATTTCCAAAGTTCCTGAACTCCAGAAGCGGATACTGTACACGCTCCTTTTCCTGACTATTTACCGGATCGGCGCCCATGTTCCGACACCGGGAATCGATACGGCCGCGCTTGCGGCGTTTTTCGACCAGGCCAAGGGGTCCCTCCTCGGGCTCTTTGACATGTTTGCCGGGGGTGCGCTGAGCAACCTCTCCGTGTTCGCCCTGGGCATCATGCCTTACATCAGCGCGTCCATCATCCTTCAGCTGCTGACCGTGGTGATTCCCCACCTCGAGAGGCTTTCCAAGGAAGGGGATGCGGGGAGAAGGAAAATCATCCAGTACACCCGGTACGGCACCGTCGTCCTGAGCCTGATCCAGGGGTTCGGCATCTCGGTGGGCCTGGAGAACATGGCGGGACCCACGGGCGTGTCCATCGTTCTCCATCCGGGATGGGCGTTCCGGCTGATGACCGTGGTGACCCTCACGGCGGGAACGGCGTTCATCATGTGGCTCGGGGAGCAGATCACGGACAAGGGGATCGGAAACGGTATCTCCCTCATCATCTTCGCGGGGATCGTATGCCGGGGGCCGAGCGCGGTGTACAACACGTTCCGCCTGGTTTCCACCGGTGAAATGAGCATTTTCTTCGCCGTGTTCCTCATCGTCTTCATGGTGGCCGTCGTCGCGTTCATCGTGTACGTCGAAAGCGGGCAGCGCAGGATTCCGGTGCAATACGCAAAGAGGGTGGTGGGAAGAAAGATGTACGGCGGTCAGAGCACGCACCTGCCGCTGAAAGTGAATACGGCCGGCGTGATTCCACCCATCTTCGCGTCTTCCATCATCATGTTTCCCGCGACGATCGCAAATTTCATCCCCCATCCCCTGATGAAATCGGTGGCGGACTATCTGATGCCGGGACGCTTTTTTTACGAGCTTCTCTATGTCGCCTTCATCATTTTCTTCTGCTACTTCTATACGGCCGTACAGTTCAATCCCGTGGACGTGGCGGACAACATGAAGAAATACGGAGGCTACGTACCGGGAATCCGCCCGGGCAAAAAAACGGCGGAATACATCGACCGGATCCTGACAAGGCTTACCTTCAACGGGGCGATCTATGTCTCGGCGGTCTGCGTGCTGCCGAGCGTTCTGATCAGCAAGTTCAACGTTCCCTTTTTCTTCGGTGGAACGGCTCTTTTAATTGTGGTCGGTGTGGCCATCGATACGGCGGGCCAGATTGAAACACATCTTCTGACGAGGCAGTACGAGGGGTTCCTCAAAAAGGGGCGGATGCTGAAAAGACGATGATGCTCCAAGTGCCGGGCGGATGATCATCCTCAAATCTCGAGAAGAGATCGAAAAGATCAGGAAGAGCAACAGGATCGCGGCGCAGGTCCTCGAGAAACTGCGCGAAATCATCGCTCCGGGCGTCACGACGACCGACCTGGATCGCGTGGCGGAGGAGATGTCCCGGAAGAATTCCGCGAAACCGGCATTCAAGGGATACCGGGGATATCCCGCTTCCCTGTGCACGTCCATCAATTCGGAAGTCGTACATGGAATACCCTCGGCGCGGGAACTGCGGGAGGGGGACATCGTAAGTCTTGACTTTGGTATCCTTTTTGATGGATACTATGGGGATTCCGCTTTGACGGTTCCCGTGAAGGAGGTTTCCCCGGAAGCGATGCGGCTCATCCGGGTGACGAGGGAGTCCCTGTACAAGGGGATCGAGGAAGCGAGAGCGGGAAACCGCCTGGGTGACATTTCGGCGGCCGTCCAGGAGCACGTGGAGGCGGCCGGATTTTCCGTCGTCAGGGATTACGTCGGACACGGCATCGGCAAGAGCCTGCATGAGGATCCGCAGATCCCGAATTACGGAACCCGGGGACGGGGGATCGTGCTGAAAAAAGGGATGGTTCTGGCCATCGAGCCCATGGTGAACGAGGGGAGCTACGGCGTCCGGGTCACCGGGGACGGCTGGACGGTGGTTACGGAGGACGGGAAGCTTTCCGCCCATTTCGAGCATACAATCGCCATTTCCGACGACGGACCGGAAATATTGAGCGTGGCGGAATAGCCAGGAACATCAGAACCCGGAGAAAAGGGAGGAAGCGTCCGAATGGCGAAAGAGGAAGCCATCGTTGTGGAAGGAAAAGTAATCGAGCCCCTTCCCAACGCCATGTTTCGCGTGGAACTGGAAAACGGCCACAGGGTGCTTGCCCATATCTCCGGAAAAATGCGCATGCATTTTATCAAGATTCTGCCCGGCGACACGGTGACTGTGGAGCTTTCACCCTATGATTTGACCCGGGGACGGATCATCTACCGGGCGAAGTAAAGGAAAAGCGAGGAAGGAATCGAAATGAAGGTTCGTTCATCCATCAAGAAAATATGCGAGAAGTGCAAGATCATCAAGCGCCATGGCGTGCTTCGGGTCATCTGTGAGAATCCCAAGCACAAACAGCGGCAAGGATAATTCGAGGAGGATTTGCGGTGGCCAGAATAGCCGGAGTAGACCTGCCGAAAAGCAAGCGCATGGAAGTGGCGCTTACCTACATCTACGGGATCGGGAGATCCAAGTCCCGGGAGATCCTGGGGAAAGTTGGGATCAGCCTGGATACGAAGACCGATGACCTCAAGGACGAGCAGGTGGCTGCCCTGAGGAACGTCATCGACAAGGAATACAAGGTTGAAGGGGACCTGAGAAGGGAGACTTCTCTCGCCATCAAGAGACTCATGGATCTTGGGACCTATCGGGGTCTCCGGCACCGCAAGGGCCTGCCGGTGCGTGGTCAGAGAACCCATACGAATTCGAGAACGAGAAAAGGCCCGAGAAGATCCATCGGCGGAAGAAGGAAATAAGGACAGGGTGGAGGAACCATGGCAAGACCGAGAAGAGGCGGGAAGAAGAAAGAGCGAAAGAATATCTCCGAAGGGGTTGCCCATATTCAGTCGACGTTCAACAATACCATCGTGACGATCACCGACGTCAGCGGAAACGTGATTTCCTGGGCGTCCTCCGGGGGGCAGGGATTCAAGGGCTCCCGAAAGGGCACGCCCTTCGCGGCCCAGCTGGCCGCGGAAGACGCGGTGAAGAAAGCGAAAGAGCACGGCGTAAGGACCGTCCAGGTATTCGTGAAGGGCCCCGGATCGGGCAGGGAATCGGCACTGCGGGCCCTGCAGACGGCGGGACTCACCATCACGCTCATCCGGGATGTGACACCCATCCCGCACAACGGTTGCCGTCCTCCCAAGCGAAGGCGCGTGTGATCGTGAAAAGAAAAACCGGAGAAATGGAGGCGTTCATTGGCTAGACATACGGGATCCGTTTGCAGGTTATGTCGTGCGGAAGGCTTGAAACTGTTCCTGAAAGGGGACCGCTGCTACAGCGACCGGTGCGCCTTCGACAGGAGAGGATATGGGCCGGGTGCCCACGGCCAGTCGAGGAAGAAACAGACCGACTACAGCGTCCAGCTGCGGGAAAAGCAGAAGCTCAAAAGGATGTACGGGATTCTCGAGAAGCAGTTCCGCGGGTACTTCGAAAAAGCGGACCAGCAGAAGGGAATCACCGGTACGAACCTGCTCGTTTTCCTCGAGAGAAGGCTGGACAACATGGTATATCGGCTCGGGTTCGCCAATTCCAGGAATGAGGCGCGCCAACTCGTCCTTCACAACCATTTTCTCGTGAACGGCAAGAAGGTGAACATTCCTTCCTACCTGGTCGACGTGGGGGATCAGATTCAGGTGAAGGAGAAAAGCAGGAACCTCAACCGGATTGTCGAAGCGATCGGTACGGTTGCGCGGAGGGGCGTGCCGGAATGGCTCGAAATGAACCGGGAATCCTTCTCCGGGTCGGTGAAGCGATTCCCCGCGAGGGAAGAGTTGACCATGCCCGTTCAGGAGCAGCTGGTCGTCGAACTTTACTCGAAATAGTTTTTCCAACTATGGTGAACGGAACCAATGCAAAAGAACTGGCGCAGTCTCATCAGGCCGAAGCGTATCGAAATTGACGAGAAAACACACACGCCCTCTTACGGGGAATTCATCGCGCAACCCCTGGAAAAGGGGTTCGGCGTTACGCTCGGAAATGCACTTCGCCGCGTTCTGCTTTCTTCCATTCAGGGAGCGGCCATTACCTCCGTGCGTTTCGACGGCGTGCTTCACGAGTTCACGACCATCCCCGGCGTCAAGGAAGACGTGACGGACATCATTCTGAATCTGAAGGGCGTTCGGTTCAAGATGCACCAGGACCAGCCCAGGATGGTCACCCTGAGCGCGAGCAACGAAGGCGTCATCACGGCGGGTCAGATCGAAACCGGCGGCATGGGTGAAGTGCTGAATCCCGATCAGCCCATCGCGACCCTTTCGGGGAACGGAACCCTGAAAGCGGAAATGCAGATTCAGATGGGAAAGGGATACGTGGCGGCGAAGCGTGAGAGAGACCCCGAGCAGCCGGAGGGGACCATCAACATCGACGCCGTTTTTTCGCCGATCCGGAAGGTCGCCTACACCGTGTCCTACGCCCGGGTGGGGCAGATCACGGACTACGACAAACTCACCCTCGAGGTGTGGACCGACGGCAGCATCCGTCCGGAAGACGCGGTCGCCTTCGCCGCGAAGATTCTGAAGGAACAGATCGACATCTTCATCAACTTCGAGGACGTCGAGGAGCAGGGGATGGTTGCGGGAGAGGAAAAAACGCTTCCCGCCGACATCAACGAAAACCTGTACAAAACGGTGGACGAACTCGAGCTTTCCGTGCGGTCGGCGAATTGCCTGAAAAACGCCGGGATCTATTACATCGGCGAACTGGTTCAGAAAACGGAAGCGGAGATGCTGAAAACCAAGAACTTCGGGCGAAAATCCCTCAACGAAATCAAGGATATCCTTCAGGAAATGGGGTTGGGCCTGGGTATGAAGGTCAGTTTCTCCCTGAATCAGGCACCGCCGAAACCGGAACGGATCGAAGTGCCGATCTCCGATGAAGAAGACGTCGAATAATTGAAAGCTACACTACACTCAGGGAAGTAGTGAGGAAAGGATATCACCCATGCGTCATCAAAAGTCCGTGAAGAAACTCGGGAGGACGTCGAGCCACAGGAAAGCCATGCTTCGGAACATGGTCACGTCCTTCCTGAAGCATGAAACGATCGTTACGACCGACGCCAAGGCCAAGGAACTTCGCCGGGTCGCGGAAAAGATGATCACGCTCGGAAAAAGGGGAACCCTCCACTCCGTCCGAAGGGCGCTGACGGTCGTCAGGGACAAGACCACCACGAAAAAGCTCTTCGACGATCTGGCGAAACGGTATGAAAACCGCCAGGGCGGATATACCCGGATCGTCAAGCTCGGGTACCGGGAAGGGGACAATTCGCCGGTTTCCATGATTCAATTGATTCCCGTGGAGGACTCGAAAGATCAAAAAAAGAAGAAATCCGCATCAGGACAAAAGTAAATCGAACACCGACGACAAAAAGGCAAGGGAGCATGACCCCTTGCCTTTTTTTTATTCTTGATTTTTTGCGGAGAAGAAGAATAGAATTTGCGTGCTTCACAAGGGTTCATCTCAAGAACGGGAGGTAACAATGAGCGAGGAGAAGATCGGTGAGGTCGTGAAGTTTTTCGCAAAGCCCAGTGTCGCCGCCGTCAAGATCACCCAGGGTGAACTGAGGGTGGGGGATACCGTCAAATTCACCGGCCACACCACGGATTTCGAGGACAGCATCCAGTCCATGGAAATCAACAATGCCGCCGTCGAGAAAGCGGTTGCCGGTGATTATATCGGGATCAAGGTCGCCGACCGGGTAAGGCCGGGCGACGAAGTGTTCAAGGTGTTGCCGGAATAAGTCCCGATGAGATCGCAAAAAGTCCGGGCGACGCTTTTTTACGGACGGCGGATGTAAAAAAAGCCGCCGGAGGCGGAGCGTCCGAATCCCGAAAACCGGGGCGTATGGAGGGATTGTCCCCGGAACCGGGAGTGCGGAATAGGGTTTTTTGCGGAGGTGTTGGTCTTTTGCCGATGCCGGAACCGGTCCCGGACGGGGATCCGGCATCAGGGGGCGCTGGGGGGAGGGGGCCGTCCGGCCGGGTCGCAAGGGATGCCCTGAGGTCTTGTCGACAAGGGGGCGTTCTGCGCCGGCGTCTTTCGAGGCGCGGCGGGCGCAGGGAACAGGTCGGAGAATCACGGCATGGAAATTCGAATACTGGGATGTCATGGCTCCCTGATGCCCGGGCGTCATACGACGAGTTTTCTTCTGAACGGAAGGTTCCTGGTCGATGCGGGAACCGTCGCTTCCGTTCTTTCCATTGAAGAGCAGAAGAAGCTGGAATGGGCGCTCATCACCCATGCCCACCTCGACCACGTCAAGGACATCCTGTTTCTCGCGGACAATCTGTGTACCGGGGAAAGAGATCCCTTTATCGTGATGGCGCCGCAGGGTATCATCGACCTGCTGCATGCCAATTTGTTCAACAACGTGATATGGCCTGACTTTTCAGTTATTCCAACAATGGAAAATCCGGTGATCCGATTCCGGGCGCTGGAACCGGGAACGCGATACGCCTTTTCCGGGCTGTCCGTTATGCCTGTTCCCGTAAACCATACCGTGGAGACCATGGCCTACCTGATCGAGGAAAACGACTGTTCCGTCCTGATTTCCGGGGACACGGGGCCGACGGACGAAATGTGGGAAGCGGCCCGGAACGCGAAAAACCTGAGGGCGGTCTTCATCGAGACGTCCTTTCCCGACGAGATGGAGAAGACGGCCGCGCTCGCGGGCCACTTGACGCCCGCCATGGTGAAACGGGAATTGAGAAAGCTCGGGCCGCTTACGCCCGAGATCTACCTGTACCACCTGAAACCCCAGTTCTGCGAGCCGCTGAGACGGCAGATCGCCTCCATGGACACCGGAAAATCCCTCCACATCCTTCGGGATGGAGACGTCTTCCGGTTCTGACGGCGGCCCGTGGTTTCCCCCGTGGATCTTTCCAGGCTGAAGGAAAGGGGCGTCCAGCTTCAACTGGACACCGTCACCACGCTTCTGCGCCGGCTCGGGGATCCTCAGGAGCGCTACCGGACCGTTCACGTGGGGGGAACGAACGGGAAGGGGTCGGCGGCCGCCTTCGTCGCGTCCATGGTCCGCGAGACCGGACGGTCCGTCGGACTTTACACGTCCCCCCATCTCGTGACGGAGCGGGAACGGATCGCCGTGAACGGCGCGATGATTTCCCGGGAGGATTTCGATGACGCCGCGCGGGCCCTGGAACCCCACCTCCCCGGGGAAACGACGTATTTCGAGTTCCTGACGGCACTGGCATTTCATTATTTCCACCTGAGGAAAGTCGATTGCGCCGTCATCGAGGTCGGACTCGGCGGCCGTCTGGACGCAACGAACGTGCTGCTTCATCCGGACGTTGCCATCGTGACGAACGTCTCCCGGGAACACGAGCGCTACCTGGGCAGGCGGCTAGAGGACATCGCCCGGGAAAAGGGCGGGATCGTCAAACGCGGGGGGACCCTCGTCACGGCGGCCTCCCAGCCGGCGGTCCGGGCCGTTCTGAGAGGGATCTGCGAGGAACGCCGGAGCAGGTTCTGCCTCCTGGGGAAGGATTTCCGCATCCGGTCTTCCCGGTCCGGGGACTTTTCCTATCGGGGGCTTCGCGCCGATTTCCGGAACCTTTCCCTCTCCATGGCGGGAGCGCACCAGGCGCGAAACGCCGCCCTTGCCCTGTGCGCCGTGGAGATCCTGTCGGAAAAAGGCCTTCCGGTGGACGAGCCGGCGGTCCGGCGGGGATTGAAAAAGGCCGTCGTCCCGGGGCGGATGGAGATCCTCCGCCGGGACCCGACGGTCGTCGCCGACGGCGCCCACAACCCCGCGGCCGTGTCCGTGCTGCTTCGGGCCCTGAAGGACCGTTTCCGGTTCCGCCGGCTGGGATTCGTTTTCGGTGTCCTGGCGGACAAGGATTACCGGGCCATGCTCGGGAGGATTCTTCCCGTCGCCGACTGGGTGATCTTCTCCCGCCCCGAATCGGAACGGGCCCTCGATCCGGAGACCCTTCTCCCCCTGGCCAGGAAAAGATCCGTTCCGGCACGGGTTGTCCCGGACCCCGCGGAGGCGCTTCGGGCGGCGGTCGGGAAGGCCGGTTCGGGAGATCTGGTCTGCGTGACCGGTTCCCTGTTTCTTCTCGGCGGGATCTACCGCAGGGATCCCGCGTTTCAGGAGGGAGGCCATGAGATTTCTTCCGTCCGGTGACGGCGGCGGGACCGCCGCCCGCCGGTTCCTCCCGGTCCTTGTCCTTTGGGCCGCCGCGGTGCTCTGCCTCTTTCCGGCGCCCGCGAAGGGCGGCGAGACACCGGTCACCATCGAGGCGGACCGTCTCGAGTACGAGGAGAACGGAGAGATCTGCCGGGCGTCGGGCAATGTGCTGATCCTTTACGAGGGTGCCAGGCTCACGGCGCAGGAGGTCCTGGTCAACCGGGAAACGGGGGACGCGAAGGCGGAAGGGGACGTGCGGATCGAGCAGGGCGCGGACCGGCTCGAGGGGGCGCGGGCGAACTTCAATTTCCTGACCGAAACCGGCGTCCTCCACGACGGAAAGATCTTCTTTTCGGAAAACCACCTTTACCTTCAGGGAAAGGAGATTCACAAGCTGGGCGAGGACACGTACCGGGTCCTCCAGGGCAAGGCCACCACCTGCGACGGGGAGACCCCGGACTGGAGCATCGCGGGCGAGGAAGTCCGGGTGACCGTGGACGGCTACGGCACGATCCGCCACGGCACCTTCCGGGTTCTCGACACCCCCGTGTTCTATGTCCCCTATTTCCTCTTCCCGGCGAAGAAGACGAGGCAGTCGGGCTTCCTCCTGCCGCGGCTCGCCTATTCGAGGGACAAGAACGGGTTCGACATCACCGTGCCCCTGTTTCTCGCCGTTTCCGACCGGACCGACGCCACGCTCTATCAGCGCTGGATGGACAAACGGGGCTTTCAGGAGGGGGCCGAGTTCCGCTACTGCGTGGACGGGGACCACTCGGGGGTACTCTACGGGGATTACCTGAGGGACGGCAGGGAACCGGGGACGCCCGAGAGGATTTCCGGGGACGGGGGGGACGCGTCCCGGAACCGGTGGTCCTGGTACTGGAACCACAACAGCACGTTTGCCGGCGGGTTCTACGGGGTTGTCGACCTGAAGAAGGTTTCCGACCGGTGGTATTTTCAGGACTTCTCCACGGAGAATTATTTTGCCGGCCACTGGAGCGACGACCAGGCGGAACGCTTCCGGCGGGTCTCCTTTTTTGCGGACCAGTCGCTTCCCTCCCTCGACTCCTCGGCCCGGCTCGTGAAGGACTGGGACCGGTTCAACCTCACGGCGCTCGCGCAGTACACGGACAATTTTCAGACGGACACGAACGAGGAGACCCTGCAGAAGTACCCGCAGATCTCCCTCACCGGCTTTCCGGCGCCCATCCCGGGCACGCCGTTCCATGCGGCCCTGGACGGTTCCTTCACCCATTACTACCGGCAGGAGGGATCGGACGGCGAGCTTGCCGATCTCTACCCGAAACTGTCCCTGCCCCTCGAGCGGTTTTCCTGGTTCCAGGTCACTCCGGAACTGGGCCTCAAGTATCTCCGTTGGGACGGGAGTTCGGACCGGGACGGCGAGGAAGGGTCCCGGGGGGACCGCGGCGTGGTGACGGCCCGCATCGACGCCACCTCGGAGGTCTCCCGGGTGTACGCCTTCCGGGCGGGCTCGGTGGACAAGGTGAAGCACACGATCATGCCGGAGATCGAGTACCTGTACATCCCCGACCCGGGCCTGGAAGACTGTCCGGACTACGTGGAACCCCTCGAGGCGACGAACGCCGTGATCTGTTCCCTGACCAACGTCCTCACGGCCCGGATGACGGGCGCCGACGGGAAGAACCGCTACTGGGACGTTTTCCGCCTGAAACTGAGTCAGACCCTGGACATCGCCGAAATGAGGAAGGACCTCTCTCCCGGGGAGGAGCGAAAGCCCTTGGGCCTTCTGGGCGTGAAGGCCAGCCTGACGCCCAACGAGTTCGTCTACCTCTCGGCGGACGCCGCCTACGAACCCAACGACGGCTTCTGGAAGAAGACGGATTATTACCTCCAGCTCCGGGACGGCCGGGGAGACAAGGCGACCGTCGAGTATCTCTACACCCGGGATTCGGTGGAGGAACTCAACGTGACCCTTCGGGCGAGGTGCACGAAGACCCTCGATCTCGGGTACATCCTCAAGGAGAATCTGAAGGATAAACAGACGGTCGAGGCCACCTACGCCCTCCGCTACCGCCGTCAGTGCTGGGCCCTGGAGCTGAGCTACTCCGAGAAGCCCGACGACCGGCAGATCCTCGTTTCCCTTGTTCTCTTCGGACTCGGCCAGGGGTGGCCGGGAGGCGGGACGTCCTGGTGACGGGGCTCTTTTTTTCCTTGACAAAGGGAATGAAATTGAATAGCTTTGCGCTTTAATTTTGGAGAAAATCGGTGACACCCATGAAAACTTACAATGCGAAGGCTTCCGATGTTCGTCGTTCCTGGTTTCTCTATGATGCCGACGGAAAGGTGCTCGGACGGCTGGCATGCGAAGTCGCCAGGCGGCTTCGGGGAAAGCACAAGGCGATTTACACGCCCCACGTGGACACGGGGGACTTCATCATCGTCGTGAACGCGGACAAGATCCTTCTCACCGGCAAAAAGGTGACGGACAAGATCTATTACCATCATACCGGATATCCCGGGGGCATCAGGTCCCGGACCGCCGGGAAGCTGCGCCAGGAAAAACCGGAGCGTCTCTTTCATCTCGCCGTGAAGGGCATGCTTCCGAAAAACAGCCTGGGAAGGAAGATGCTGAAAAAACTGAAAGTCTATTCGGGGGGCACACATCCCCACGAGGCCCAGAAGCCCGATAAGCTGGAATTGTAAAAACGGAGGAAAGAAACGGGGTTGCCTATGTCGGAAACCAGGTACTACGCAACGGGGAAGAGAAAATCTGCGGTCGCCCGCGTCTGGATGAAACCGGGAAACGGTTCCTGGTTCGTGAATAACAGGGGGCTCATGGAATATTTCCAGAGCGACAGTCTGGTGCGCCTGATCCGCCAGCCCCTCGAGACCGTGGGGAAAAAGGACGCTTTCGATTTCTATGTGAACGTGCAGGGCGGAGGCATCTCCGGCCAGGCCGGGGCGGTGAAGCATGGAATCGCCAAGGCCCTGATCGAATTCGACGTCGCCCTGAAAACGGTTCTCAAAAAAGCGGGTTTCCTCACCAGGGACGCCCGCATCAAGGAACGGAAGAAATACGGGCAGCCGGGAGCGAGAAAGCGATTCCAGTACTCGAAGCGCTGACGGAACGGAAAAAAGGAGGCCCGGGCCTCCTTTTTTTATGACGGAAAGGACGGCCATGATCAGAGTCGGCATTTACGGAGCGAGCGGCTACGCCGGCCAGGAACTTCTCCGGCTTCTCGCCCGCCATCCCGAGGTCGAGGTGACGGCCCTGACCTCCCGGAAATACAAGGGACAGCGGATCGACCAGGTCTATCCCGCCTTCGGCAGAATCGCCGGCGGGACGCTGGTGGACTCCTCCCCGGAAGAGGTGGCCCCCCTGTGCGACGCCGTGTTCCTGTCGGTGCCTCACGGAGAGGCGATGCTGTCCGCCCCCGTGTTCCTCGACGCCGGCGTCAAGGTCATCGACCTGAGCGCCGATTTCCGCCTGCGCCGCGTGGACGTCTACGAGACCTGGTACCAGGAGCACCGGGCCGCCCATCTGATCCCCCGGTCGGTGTACGGACTTCCCGAGATCTACCGCGAGGAGATCCGCAAGGCGAGCCTGGTGGCCAATCCGGGCTGTTATCCCACGAGCGCCATTCTCGGCCTCGCGCCGCTTCTCAAGGCGAAGAAGGTCCGCATCGATTCCATCGTCGTCGACTCCAAGTCCGGGACGAGCGGGGCGGGAAGGGACCTCCAGCTCGGGTCCCTCTTCTGCGAGGTCAACGAGGGATTCAAGGCCTACAAGGTCGCCGCCCATCGCCACACGCCGGAGATCGAGCAGGAACTTTCCGTCCTGGCGGGGGAGGAGGTCCGCGTTTCCTTCGTTCCCCACCTGATCCCCGTGAACCGGGGCATCCTGAGCACCATTTACGCGACCCTCGCGTCCCCCCTGTCCCAGGGGGAACTCGACGGACTTTACCGGGAGTTCTACGACGGGGAGTATTTCGTCCGGATCTGCGAGCCCGGGACTTTTCCCAACATATCCTCCATCCGGGGATCCAACTTCTGCGACATCGGCTTTACGGCGGAACGGAAAACGGGACGGGTCATCGTCGTGTCCGTCATCGACAACCTGATCAAAGGGGCGGCCGGGCAGGCCATCCAGAACATGAACCTTCTTTTCGGCCTTCCGGAGACGACGGCGCTCGATCTCGTCCCCCTCTTTCCGTAACGGGGCGTCCGGGCCGGGGAAAAACCATCACGCATCGAGGAGTGACCCATGGGGATCCGGTTCTACGACACCCTCACGAAACAGAAGACGGAATTCGTTCCCCTCGCGGAAGGGAAGGTGGGGATCTACGTCTGCGGGGTCACGGCCTACGACGTGTGCCATGTGGGCCATGCCCGCTCCGCCGTGGTGTTCGACGTGATCACCCGGTATTTCAAATACCGGGGATATCAGGTCACCTACGTGAAGAATTTCACCGATGTGGACGACAAGATCATCGCGAAGGCCAACCGGGAGGGGACGGACATCCGCGAGGTCTCGGAACGCTACATCCGGGAGCACAACGACGACATGGACCGGCTCGGCGTCTCCCGCCCCTCCGTGACGCCGCGGGCGACGGAGAACATCCAGGGCATGATCCGGCTGATCGGCACCCTCCTGGAGAAAGGCCTGGCCTACAGGGAGGAGGGGGACGTCTATTTCGCGGTGGACCGCTTTCCCGGATACGGGAAACTCTCCGGCAGGAACATCGATGAAATGATGGCCGGAGCCCGTGTCGACGTGGACGAAAAGAAGCACAACCCCATGGATTTCGTTCTCTGGAAGGGGAGCAAGCCGGGAGAGCCCTGGTGGGACAGCCCCTGGGGCAGGGGAAGACCGGGATGGCACATCGAGTGTTCCGTCATGAGCCAGCGCTACCTGGGCGACACCTTCGACATCCACGGCGGGGGGGAGGACCTGATCTTTCCCCATCACGAGAACGAGATCGCCCAGTCGGAAGGCGCTTCGGGAAAACCTTTCGCCCGCTACTGGATTCACAACGGGTTCATCCGGGTGAACAAGGAAAAAATGTCCAAGTCGCTGGGGAACTTCTTCAATCTCCGGGACGCCCTGACCCAGTACCATCCCGAAGTACTCCGCTTCTTCATCCTGCAGAGCCACTACCGCAGCCCCATCGATTTTTCCGAGGACTCCCTGCGGGAAGCCCGGGCGGGAATGGAGCGGTTTTACGAAACCCTGAGAAAGATCCGCGATCTCGCGGGCGAGGGGGAGGCGAAGGCCGTCGACCCGGAGAGCCTGTCGGGCGCGGACAGGGAGGTCCTGGAGAAGGTGAACGATCTGCCGGGCCGGTTCGTCGAGGCCATGGACGACGACTTCAACACCGCCAGGGCCATGGGGTATCTGTTCGAACTGGTCCGCCTCCTCAACGGCACCATGGCCGACAAAGATTTCCGGCTCACCGGCGCCTCCCGTTTCGTTCTCTCCGAAGCGAGGAAGAAGATCCGGGAGCTGGGGAAGATCCTGGGGCTGTTTCTGGAGGACCCCGACGAGTACTTCGCCTCGGACCGCAGCCGGGAATCGGAGAAAAGGGGCCTTTCCGCCGCGGAGATCGAAGCGCTCATCGAGGAGCGGCGGCGCGCCCGGGAGGAGAAGAACTGGAAACGGGCCGACGAGATCCGGGACGCCCTGGCGGCGAAGAACATCGTCCTCAAGGACGGGCCTTCCGGAACTACCTGGAAGATGGGCTGACGAGCCCCTCTTTTTTCCCCAGTTGTTTCTGCCGGCTCTTCAGGAAGCGGAAGAGATGCTTCCAGAAGAGATGGGTCAGTTTGTGGCTCCGGATTCCCCTTTCGGAGCCGAAAAGGACGAATCCCAGCCTCCGGTGCCAGGAAATGAAACGGCTGAACCGGGAAACGGAAATCCGGCCGTTTTTCATGCGCCAGCATCGGGGGGCCGAAAGGGGCTCCCAGCGGCCCGAAGCGTATTTCATGGCTTCCAGGGCCCCGAGGCTGACGAGGAGCCATTCGACCGGGCACAGGAGGGGCAGCGGCCGCTTCCCCCGGAAATAATCGGAAAACCAGTCCACCCGCCAGTCCCCTTCCGTGATGTAGTGGTATTGGGCGCACCGGTACTCAGCCGTTTTCATCACGTTCCGAAGGACGCCGAGATCCGTGTCCGGAATCCCCAGCATCTTTTCCAGTGACGGCCCCCGGGGCGGGAACATGGAGACCCAGCCCATGGTTCCCGAGGGCATGCACAGGAGGGCCGTTTTGCCGCACCGCCTGGCGGACCGGAAGAGCAGAACGCTGTAAGGCAGATCGTCCACGGCGGGAACGACGAGGTCCGCCGATGAAACGAGGCCGTCCATTTCTTCCGGGGCCGGGTTTCCCCGCCGGGTTTCCACCCGGACGGCGGGGTTGATGGAACGGAGCGTCTCCTCCACCACCTCCAGCTTCCTCCGTCCCACCGTGCCGGTGAAACAGCCGATCTGGCGGTTCATGTCCCCCTCCTCGTAGGTCCCGTCCCCGGTGAGGAGAAACCTTTCGAAGCCGCAGCGGGCGAGAAGCACCGCCAGGGTTTCCCCCGTTCCCGAGTCGCCGACGATGAGGACGCGGGTCTTCCGGATCTTCTCCTGCTCCTTCGGCTTGAGGATTCCCAGGTTCCTGCAGAAGCGGTCGCCGTATTCCCGGTTCCCCTCCCCGGCCGGTCCCGCCGTTTCCCTTTTCCTTTCCCGGAACGACCCCCACCGGCAGTACGCATTCCACCAGATCGACTGGAGCTTTTCCTGGAGAGGCGCCAGGGGCGTGTGAAAAAGCCCCCACATGATCCGGCGCTGCCAGACGAGAAGCGTCTGCAGGGAAAGGTCGTTCACCTTCCGGACGGCGATCCGGTCCCGGGTGATCTCCCAGTAGCGGGGGGATGCGACAGGCGGCCACCTGCCGCTCAGGTGCTTCAGCACCTCCAGGGCCCCCAGGGCTGAGGAGGCCCACACGGTCGGGCAGATCTGGGCGAGCCGTGCCTCCCCCTCCACGAAATCCCGGTAGTAGCCGATCCGCCAGTTCCCGAGAACGGTGTAAAAATAGGTGCCCAGCTTGAATTTTCGGATTTCCATGGTGTCCCGGAGCTCCTCGTAGGAGGAAAGAGCGGGCACCCCCTCGATGGTTTCCGGCGGGGGGCCGCCGGGCAGGATGAGGCTCGTATGGGCCCAGGTGCCCGACGGGACGACCAGAAGGGCGGGCTTCCGGAGCCGCCGGGCGTCCCGGAAGACGAAGAGGCTGAAGGCGAAATCGTCGGCGGCCGGAAAGACGAGATCGACGTCTTCCATGAGGCGGGCGATTTCCTCGTGGCTCAGAAGGCGGTCGTGGACATCGACCCGGGCTTCCGGGTTGATCCGAAGGATCATGTCCCCGATGACCCTGGCCTTGGACAGGCCCAGGGTATGGTCGAAACATCCGACCTGGCGGTTCATGTTGGTGGGGGAATAGACGTCGAAATCCACGAGGGTGAATCCTTCCACCCCCGCCCGGGCCAGCATGACCGCCACGGTTCCCCCGATGCCCCCGCAGCCCACGATGAGAACCCGGCTCCTCCGGATCCGTTCCTGCTCCCGGAAAGAGAAGATCCCCAGGTTCCGTTCGAACAGGCGGCCGTAGGAGAAATTCACGAGGCTCTCTTCCTTCTGGACGGGGGAATGACGAGGATTCCGTGAAGAATCGGTGAAAGGGCGCTGACGATCCCCGCGCCGATGGCGATGAAGTATGCCCTCGTGAAGAACATGTAGATGTCGACGGTGACGGTGTGATTGATGGACGCGTACCCCGTCGCGGGGACGTGGACCCGGTACGTGGCGAAAAGGATGGCCCCGTAGAAGCCGGCGGCGTACAGGAGCATGAAGATTCCCGTGAAGAGGAGAAACAGCTTTCCCTTTTTCCCCTCCATGGTGCTTCCCCACAGGGCGAGAAAGAGATAGCCCGCCAGGAGAAGGATGAGGAACACCACGGCGACGTGCGGCGTCTCGATGACATAGGGGAGCCCCTCCGACGGGAGGTCGTGGCTGAGGATGAAGGGGAAGGCCCGGATGGAATACTCGTTGTTGTAGACGTAGGCGTACCACCAGGGATGAAAGAGGGTCCATGCGAACACGATTCCCGCGACAAGGCCCAGGGGGTTGTACAGGGCCGCGTTCCGGAAATGGCCGGCGAGGACGATCCCGGCGCCCCGGAATCCCTCCAGCCCTTCCGGACGGTCCCGGAAGGCCTCCCCCGTGGCGGGATCAACGAACATCCGGTTGAGATGACGCATCCACTTCATGACCGCTCCTTCGGATCGCCTGCGTTCCAGTTTAGCCGATTGCATTTCGGCGATCAAGCTTCTTCTCCCGCGATGGGGAGCCTTGTTTTCGTAGTCCGGCCCTTCAGGGCCGGGGTCCTTTCCGCCGGGGCTGAAGCCCCGGACTACATTGGGATGTGTCCCCACGCGGGGGCCGGCCCTCCGGGGCCGGCGTCCTTCCCGCCTTTTCCCTTGATTGCCGGGAAATTTCGTGCAACGGTAGGACGACGCCGGACCCGCCGGAACGACAACGGGATCGCAAGGCGTCCATGAACCCGGAAGGAGGGGGTCCCTCTTGCTTTCAGCCATCCTGGCCGGGGCGGTCCTGGGACTTTCCTCCGGCCTCGCCCCCGGGCCGCTTCTGACGCTCGTGATCGCCCAGACCCTCCGCCACGGCCCGAAGGAAGGCATGATCGTCGCCGTGGCGCCGCTTCTCACGGACGTCCCCATCGTCCTTCTCGCGCTCCTCGTCGTCGGGACCGTGGGGCGTTACGGGGCCCTTCCGGGGATCCTGTCCCTGTGCGGCGGGATCTACGTCCTCCATCTGGCGTGGGAAACGTTCCGGTCCGCTCCCGCCGGGGCGGGGGGGATCGCGGAGGCGCCCCGGTCGATCCGGAAAGGGGCCCTGGTCAACTTTCTCAACCCCCACCCGTATCTCTTCTGGATCACCGTGGGCGCGCCCATGATCTTCCGGGCGAAAGAGGAAGGGACCGTGGAGCCCCTCCTCTTCGTCGGTTCCTTCTACGTCCTTCTGGTGGGTTCCAAGCTGGCCGTGGCGCTCCTCACCGGGAAAGCGAGGGATTTTCTCGGGGGGAAGGCGTACCGCCGGATCATGAAGGCCCTCGCGGCGCTTCTCGTTCTATTCGCGTTCTTTCTCCTCCGGGAGGGCCTGCGGCTGCTGGTTCCGTGAACCGCCGGCGGGCCGCGTTCAACGACGGCCGCGTAAAAAGTCCGTCATCGAAAACCCATTCCGATGGAGAAGGCCTTCCCCAGTTTTTGCCCCAGTCCGAAATAATACCCGTTTTCCGGTCCGTACAGAATGGGCCGGACCTTTTCGATATCCGGGGAACCGTCTTCGGTAAGGACCGACGGGTCCGCCTTCAGGTCGACGATTTCCCCGACGAACTGGGTGTGGAGCCCGATTTCCAGGGTGTGAATCAGACGGCATTCCAGGACCAGCGGAAATTCCTTCACGTAGGGGGCGTCGACGACGTCGCTTCGTTCCGGGGTGAGCCCGGTGTCGGCGAACTTGTCCGTTTTTCTCCCCGTGGCGATCCCGAAAAAGTCCGCCTCCCGGGCGTACTTTTCCGAGGGGATGCTGATGGTGAAGCATTTCCGGGCCATGACGGCGCCGTAGGTCCAGGTCGCCTTCCGGAGGGACACGGCGACGCAGGGGGGCGAGGAACAGCAGATCCCGCCCCAGGCGGCGGTCATCACGTTCGGTTTGCCGTTTTCGTCGTAGGTTCCGACCGCCATGACGGGCGTCGGATACAGGATCGTTTTCGGACCGATGGATTTCTTCATTTTTCCGTTCCTCCCGCAACGGATTTCCGATGATCGCTTCCGCCGCCCCGCCCGCCGGTCACCGGGGAGCCGGGCTTCCCCCTTTTCTTCCGGAAGCGAGGAAGATGCTCACGTCGGCGAACACGGCGCCGCAGGTGGCGCGGGCGCAGCACCGCTCGCCGGCGCAGTCCACGGATACCGCGTCCAGCCCCGCGCCGGACATCCATGCCCGGACGTCCTCCCGGGGGAATCCCATCCAGCGGTCCCGGTGCTCCCGCCGGAGGAACTCGAAATGGTGGGTGTCGAGATCGGTGAGGACGAGGGTTCCCCCCGGTTTCAGGATCCGCGCCATTTCCCGGATGGAATCGGCGGGCGATGCCACGTGGTGGAGATACATGTTGGCGAAGACGTGGTCCACCGCTCCGTCCTCCACGGGCAGGCGCTCCGTTTCGACAAGACGGCATTCGACGGCGGCCGGTTCCGGGAACTTCCGCCTCACCACGTCAAGCATGGCCGGGGATTGGTCCACGGCGATGACCCTGAGCCCCCGGCGGACGAGCCCCTCGGTGATGAAGCCGCTTCCCGCGCCGATGTCGGCCGCCGTCCCGCCCGGCCGGACCCCCGCCGCCGACAGGGCCTTGTCCCTCACGGCGTCGGAGAAGAAACTCTTCCGCAGGGCGTCCCACCGGGGGGCCGCTTCGTCGAAATAGGCCCTGCTTCCCTCGCTCATGGTTCTCCTCCCCCGGCCCCCCGTTCCTGCGGCGGGGGACCCGGCTTCACGGCATAGAGGGACAGGCTGAGGACGCTGTCCCCGGCTTCCCGGATTTCCTCTTCCGGCAGGCGGAGATCCTCCAGGAGCGCGGCGACGACGGGATCGAGGGCGAGCAGGCTCACCGGGAAGACGGTCTCCCGGTCGATCCGGATTCCCGCGAACCCGGCTTTCGCCACGGCGGAAAGATAGTCCTCCTTCAGGAGCGCCCCGGCGACGCAGGCCGTGAGCGCCGCCACGGAGCGGGCCACTGCCTCGGGAAGGGGCCTGCGCAAAACGATGTCGGAGATCATGATCCGCCCTCCCGGTTTCAGGACCCGGAAGGCTTCCCGGAAGACCTTTCCCTTGTCCGGAACGAGATTGATGACGCAATTGGAAAGGATGGCATCGACGGATCCGTCGTCGACGGGCAGGCGGTCAATGTCCCCGGACCGGAACTCCACGTTGTCGAATCCGCCTTTCCGTGCGTTTTCCCTCGCTTTCTCGATCATTTCCGGCGTCATGTCGACGCCGATGACCCTTCCTCCCGGTCCCACGCGCCGGGCTGCGAGAAAGCAGTCGAAACCGGCGCCCGATCCGAGATCGAGGACGGTTTCCCCCTCCCGGAGGGCGTCGATGGCGAGCGGGTTTCCGCATCCCAGCCCGAGGTTGGCTCCCTCCGGGGCTTCCCGGAGTTCCTCCTCGGCGTAGCCGGCCCTCAGGCCCATGTCCATCCGCAGGGAACTCACGGCGGGACCGGCCCCGGAGCAGCAGGCTCCCGGACAGCAGGACCCGCCCGTGCGGGCGATCCTGCCGTAATTTTTCCGAACGGCCTCCTTGATGGTTTCGTCGTTCATGACGGGCCTCCTGCGGTCATTTCCCGCATCAGGGGTCCAAGAACTTCTTTCACCCGGTCGGCCAGGTGGGCGGCCTTCATGAGGACCGTGCAGCAGATTTCCCCGTCTTTCTCCCAGCTGATCAGGGCGAGCTTGTCCCCCGGGCCGATTTTCGCCCGGTCGCGGAATTCCTTGGGAAGCACCATCTGCCCCCGCTCGTCGACGGCAACGAGGAACTCCACCTGACACCGGCCCCGGCCGGTTTCTCCGTCGCAGCAGGACGGAACCTTCTTCTTTTGAACCATGGGTCGACAATCCTTTCGGGTTTAATGCCAGAACAATCAGATAAATATGATTATTCTGATTGTTCTGATATCATTGACCGGAATTCCCGTCAAGAAAAATGTGCCGGGGTCCCGCAGTCCCGCGGGGCCGTCAGGGGAAATCGATGGACGGCGTCGAAAAATGGTGGCGCCGGAAGGCCGGACGTCATACAATGGGCGGAACCGCGCGTCCGAAGGACAAAGGAGGTCGGCAGGACATGAAAATCCTTTTCGCCGCCCCGGAAAACGCCTGGGGCGGTTTTCTGCACAGGATCCGGGAGGTGCTCCCGGAACACGCGTTCGAGGCGACGGGCCGGTTCGAGGTGGAAACGCTGAAGGGGTACGACGTGCTCATTCCCACAATGAGCCTCGTCACGGACGGGGTCCTCGCGACGGGCGACCGGCTCCGGCTCGTCCAGCAGTGCGGCGCCGGGCTGGAGGGGGTGGATCTCGACGCGGCCCGGGCACGGAGGATCCCCGTGGCCAATGTTCCCACGGACATTTCCGGCAACGCCGATTCGGTGGCCGAACTGGGGATCTACATGCTCATCGGGCTGTCCCGGGATTTCCGGGGCATGGCGCGAAGCCTCGGCGACCGCAGGATGGGGGAACCCATGGGCCGCTCCCTGGTGGGGAAGACGGTGGGGATCGTCGGCCTCGGCGGCATCGGGAAAGCGCTCATACGGAGGCTCCGGGGTTTCGGGGTCCGGCTCGCCGGGATCCGGCGGCACGACCCGGAGAAGGCGAAGGAGGAACTGGGGCTGGAGTGGTCGGGGGGGCCGGGGGACCTTCCCCTGCTTCTCGAGCGTTCCGATTACGTCGTCCTCGCCCTGCCGCTGACGGGGGAGAGCCGCGGGATGATCGACGGGGAGGCCTTTTCCCGGATGAAACGGGACGCGTTCATCGTCAACCTTTCCCGGGGCGGGCTCATTCACAGGGAGGCCCTCGCCGGCGCCCTGGCGTCGGGAAGGATCGCCGGCGCCGGGCTGGACGTGTTCTGGGAGGAGCCCCCCGATCCCGGGGATCCCCTCTTCCGGTACAACGTGCTGGCCACCCCCCACGTCGCCGGCTCGACGGACCTTTCCGTCCTGGGGATCGTGGAGGCCGTGGCGGAAAACATCCGCCGCGTGGGGCGGGGGGAAACGCCCCTTCATGTGAAAAATCGATGAATGCCCCTTTCGTCCGCAGCGACAAGCCGGCCCGCGGGGCGGAAATGGATGTCCGCCGGATCCGCAGGGTCAAGACGGTCACATGGACCGGCCTCGTCGTCAACGTGTTCCTGTCGGCGTTCAAGATCGTCGCCGGTTACCTGGGCGGGAGCCAGACCATCGTGGCAGACGGGGTGCACAGCCTGTCCGACACCGTTACGGATGTGGCGGTGATCCTGGGCGTGGACTACTGGTGCGCGCCTCCCGACGAAACCCATCCCCACGGCCACCGGAGGATCGAGACCATCGTCACCCTGTTCATCGGGATGGCCCTGGCGGCGGTCTCCATCGGCATTTTCTACACGGCGCTCGTCACCCTTCAGGAGCAGCATTCCAGGCCGCCGGGCATGATCGCGCTCGTTGCGGCCCTGGTTTCCATCGTCTGCAAGGAGGGACTGTACCAGTGGACGGTCTTCGTCGGCAGAAAAATCCGGTCGTCGGCGGTGATCGCCAATGCCTGGCATCATCGCTCCGACGCGGTCAGTTCCATTCCCGCCGTTCTGGCCGTATCGGTGGCCCGCTTTTTCCCGGGCTGGTCGTTCGTCGATCACGTGGGCGCCATCGCCGTCAGCCTGTTCATCTTCCAGGCGGCATGGAAGATCGCCTGGCCTTCGCTGAGGGAACTGGCGGACGCGGGGGCCCCGCTCGAGGTCTGCCAGGAAATCGAAAAGCTCGTGCTCGCCACTCCCGGGGTCGCATCGGTTCACAAGATCCGCACCCGGCAGACGGGGTACCTGTACCAGGTCGACCTGCACATCCAGGTGGACGGCGACATCACGGTGACGGAAGGGCACGACATTTCCGAGAAAGTGAAAGCGGAACTCGTTCGAAACGGACCGGGCATCGCCGATGTGGTCGTCCATCTCGAACCCATTGAAATATTCCGGAAAAGGCCGGCCTGATTCGCCGGCGTGAACGGGGAGGACGCCCGCGGGCGGGTTTTGCCGGCGGAAGAAGCGCTTCCCGGGAAACCCCGCAAAGGGAGGTTGCCGTCATGTCATCTGAAAGAATCGCCGTTGTGGGAGCGGGGGCCATGGGCTCCTTTTATGCGAGCAGGTTCGCCGAAATGGATCCCGCCGGGATATTCCTCGTCGCCTCCGGGGAACGGGCCCGCCGTTTGAGAGCGGAAGGGTTCACCGTGAACGGGAAGCCATACCGGATCGCCGTTTCGGAACCCGGCGGCGGGAGGGCGCCCGCNNCCCGCCGATCTCATCCTCGTCGCCGTGAAGAACCACCACCTGGAGGAGGCCATCGGCGAGATGGCGCCCTTCGTCGGGGAAGGCACGGTGTTTCTGTCGGTCATGAACGGGATCGACAGCGAGGAGCGGATCGGGGCCGCCCACGGCATGGAGAAGGTCCTGTACGCCGTGGCGGTGGGCATCGACGCGCTCCGCGAGGGGAACGCCATGACGTACACCACCCAGGGAAAGCTCTTCTTCGGCGAGCGGGAGAACCGGGTCCTGACGGAACGGGTGAAACGGCTCCAGGCGCTCTTCGACCGGGCGGGCATCGTGCACGAGACGCCTGAGGACATGATCCGCATCCTCTGGTGGAAGTACATGATCAACGTGGGCATCAACCAGACCTCGGCGGTCCTCCGGGCCCCCTACGGGGTGTTTCAGCGGTCCCCGGAAGCGCGGGAACTCATGGAATCGGCCATGAGGGAGGTGACCGCCGTCGCCGCCGCCGCCCGCGTCCGCATCACCGGGGAGGACATCGAAAACTGGTACGACTTCCTGGCGAAGCTGTCGCCGGCGGGAAAGACCTCCATGCTCCAGGACGTGGAAGGGGGAAGAAAGACGGAGGTGGAGATGTTCGCCGGGAGGATGATCGAACTGGGCGGGAAATACGGCGTTCCCGTGCCGGTGAACGAGACCCTCTACCGGATCATCCGGGTCATCGAACAGTCCGCGGAGGGGAACACCCGCGGGTGACCGGCGATTCCCGCGCAGGGATTCCTCTCCGGAACAAGCCGATCCCGGCGCATGACGCGGATCCCGTCCGCTCCGTGAGAGAGGGATGACGGGAAAGTTCGATTCAAAGCTTTCCTTTCGCGGTTTTACGCCGCCCTGAAGGTTTCACCCGTTTTGAATATGAAACATGTCGGTTGCCGGATGCTCTTTTACCGATTGACAGGAAGGTTCGTTTTTCTTTATCTTGTACGCTGTTCACTCTCCCACACCATTTCCCCGATCTGCGGAAAACGAGAAATCCCGCTGTCCTGCGCCGGAGCCCCGACTCAAGATGGAGAGAAGAACCAGTGGACGGGTCATTGAAGACCGGAAGGAGGAGGGAATGGCCGGCTTTAAGTTCAGCGAAGACGCGGAAAACGTGTGGCGGATGATCGAATGGTGGAGAAATTCGAAATTCAGGCCGACCGGCGCCCTTCCTTTCTACGAGCGGCATTTGGAGCGTCTCCGCAACAGGAGCAATCCCCGCGTTCTCGTCCTGGGAGTGACTCCCGAGCTTCGGATGCTCGCACTGCGGAAAGGCTGCGAGGTCACGGCCGTCGATATCAGCATGGTGATGTTGAACGCCATGAGCGAATTCATGGATTACAGCGGACTGGATAAAACCAGGGAAACCGTCATCCATGGCGACTGGCTCTCCGTGCCACTGGAAAAACAGGGTTACGATCTTGCCATGGGAGACGGTTTCCTGAATTGCCTGGACAATCTGAGGGATTACGGAACGCTGCTTGCCAGGCTCCGGGATCTCTTGAAACCGGATGGATATGTATCCACCAGGACCAGCAATCTTCCGGACACCTGGAAGCCGATGAATATCCTTGAACTACTTGAAGATTACGGAAACTCCCAGACCGGGAACCCCCATCCCGGATGCTTCGACCTCCAGTTGTCGCTGCGGCTGGCGCTGAGCGCGGATTCGTACAGTGAGCAATCCGGTAGATGGTCCTGGAAAAAAGTGATCGGGAAGTTGAGAATGCTCGAGGAAGAGGGAAGGATCTCCAATGAAATTTTCAAGCCGATGCTTGATTATTTCTATGACATGCCTCAATTCTGGACGATAAGGGACAGAACGATGCCGAGGAGGCATGTGCTCGAAGACTGTCTCAGGAGAGACTTTGACGTCGTCGAACGCGTGAATGTGGGAGGGGCTGCGACGAACATGTATCTTCTGAAACCGCTCGTGAAGAAGTTCTGAAACGGGGGCGCGAACGACGGTGACCGTAAGCGGGCGATCCCCGCGGGGGATCCGGTCGGGCTTTTGCGGAATGCCGGGTTTGTCCGGGTGCGCTTCGAAGGCGCCACGGGCTATTGCTCTTCCCCTTACACCATGGGAGCGCTGTTCCGCGCGGAAAAACCCCGGTGAAGATCCCGCCGCCGGGCCGGCGTCCGGAAGGCCCAGGCGACGTACCGGCCGTCGTGGCTGAGGCTGAGGTCCGCCGGAAACTCCCGCTGCCCCAGGAACACCCGGGGCACGGGGGATGTCCCCGCCCCGCGGTCCCGGAGGACCCGGATGTCCTTTTCGTTCACCCCCAGGTGCCGGGCCAGGGCCCGTTCCGCCGCCCGCCGGACTTCCCGGGACCCGTCGCCGCCGGGGGCCGTTTCCGCGACATGCCATCGGGTTTCATCCAGGACGTCGTCCCACGCGGGGGCGCAAAGGGTGTGGATGCAGTCCTCCCGCCGCAGCGACCGGAAGACGGCCCGTCCCCAGGGCGTTTCCGCGATCCCCCGGGTTTCCCGCGGCCCCTCGGCGGGCTTTTCCATGACGACCATCGTTTTCGGCAGGAAGGGGATGGGGCCCGTGATTTTTCCGAATGCCTTGTAGGCCGCCTCCTTGACGGACCACAGGGTCCACAGGAGGAGGGCGGGGTCCCCGCTTCGCTCCCACCACTCCAGTTCCCGGGGGCCGAGCACCCGGGAAGCGTAGCTCCGGCAGACGCCCTTCCGGCGGGCGAAAGGGTCGGCAAGGTCGACGAGGTCATTTCCCACGGCCACGGAACCAGTCCTCCTCCATCTCGATGAGCCGGTCCATGATCGCTTCGGCGCAGGCGCGCTGGGCCCGAAGCCCCCGGGCGCCCCTCTCGGGCGTCAGGACCGCCGCCGCCACAGTGAACCGCTCCCCCCGTTTCGGAACGGCGCTCCAGGTGTCCTGTCCCTCGCCCCGGAGATAGAGGCACAGGATGCGGCAGTCGTCGCTTTGCGCGTACAGCCGGCCCACGCCGTAGGAGGCCTTTTCCCGGTCCACCCGGCCCGTCCGGGAGCGTCCCCCCTCGGGGAAGATGACGATGCTTTCCCCCCGCGCGAGGAGAAGGGTGCAGGTGTCCAGGGTTTCCCGGACCTCCTCCCGGCTTCCTCCCCGGTGGACGGGCAGGCACTTGCACAGATAGCAAAGAAGGGCCAGGGCCGGGTTTTTCTGGAAGTTGTCCCTCTCGGGCAGGTTCCAGGAGAGCCGCCGGAAATGAAGGATGTATTCCCTAAGCGGCGCCATGGCGAAGGCCGCCACGACCGAGTCGATCATGGTCAGGTGGTTGGGACAGATGAGCCACGGCCCCCCGTGCTCCTCCCGGATCCGTTTCATCTCCCGCCGGAATTCCCGGAGGTTCACGAAGCGGTACCGGAAGACCCGGATGAAGAGGTATGTGAGAAAAGCCGTGAAAAGGACGGCGAACCGGCCCGCGAGAATCTGCCGCCGGACCCGCTTCTCCCTGTTTTCCATCGGGAAAACCTCAGGAAAGCTTCTCCAGGATCAGCTTGACCGCGTCGCCGATGGTCCGGATCTTGTCCGCCTCCTCGTCCTCGATGGTGATGCCGAAGACGTCCTCGCACTTGATGATCACGTCCACGAGGCGGGCGGAATTCACCTTCAGGTCCTCGAGAATGTGGGTTTCCTGGACCGCCTTGTCCAGGACGGCTGCATCCTTGACGTAGGGCCTCAGAATGTTCTTCATTTCCTCGAATATTTTCGCTTCGTTCATTTTACGCGTGTCTCCTTTCCGTTTTCCCATTTCCTGAAAATGATGCAGCTGTTCACGTCGCCGAATCCGAAAGAGGCTTTGGCGATCACCCGGAGGGAGGGGATTTCCATCACCGTCCGCGGGATTTTTTCCGAAAAGGCCTCGATGTCGGGGTGGATGTCCTCGCAGTTGATGGAGGGGTGGAGAAACCCCCGGTAGAGCTGGAGAACGGCCGCCACGGACTCGATGGAGCCGGCGGCCCCCAGGCAGTGGCCGATCATGGATTTCGTCGCGTTGATGTACGGGAAGTCCCCGGGGCCCCGGCCGAGGGCGGCGGACCAGTTGTGGACCTCGTGGGGATCGGCGAAAGTGGCCGTCAGGTGGCCGTTCACGGCGTCGATTTCCCCGGGGTCCACCCCGCCGTCGGCAAGGGCGGTGGTGATGCATTTCCGGACGCCGTCGGGATTGGGGGCCGTCATGGAGCCGCCGTTCCGCTGGCCTCCCGAGTTCACCGAGACGCCGGCGATCTCGCAGTAGATCCGGGCGTCCCTTTCGAGGGCCGTTTCCAGGTCCTCCAGGACAAGGACGGCGCCGCCCGAACCGGGGACGAACCCGTTCGCGGAGGCGCTCATGGGCCGGGAGCCCGTCTCCGGGGCGTCGTTGAATTTCCTGGCGATGACCCGCATGGCGTCGAAACCCGCCCAGATGAAGGGCGAGGCCCCCTCGGAACTTCCGGCGAGCATCCGTTTCGCCAGGCCGTGGCGGATCCTCCAGACGGCTTCGGCGATGGCCTCCGTTCCGGTGCTGCACGCGGCGGAGTTGGAGGTGACCTGGTTGCCGAGGCCGAGGAGACCGCCCACCCGGGCGCTCGTCCCGCTGTTCATGACCTGTTCCACGATGCGGCTTCCCATGCGGCGGACCTTGCCGTCCTTCACCATGGGGACCACCTTCTCGGCGATGGTGTCCATCCCCCCGATGCCGCACCCGAGAATGGCGCCGGTGTCCCAGTCGACCGGCCCGTCGCCGTCGATGAGGTCGAAACCGGCATCCTTCCATGCATCCACGGCGGACACGGAGACGAACCCGATGTTGTCGTTGATGGACATGAGCTTTTCGAAATCGAAGTAGCTCTTCCGCACTTCCTCGAAATTCTGCGGGATTCCTCCGATCTGACAGCCGAAATTGAGTTCCTTCAACTGCGGGATGAATCGGATTCCCGACCGGCCCTCCCGGAGGGCCCCTTCGAAGGCATCGAGGCCGTGCCCGTTCGGCGCGGCGACCCCCATGCCGGTGATGACGACTCTGCGTTTCATTCCTTTACGACTCCCATTCCCGCCAGCGTTCCCGAGCACAGGAGCAATCCGTCTTCCCGGGTCATGCGGACGGCCGTTTTCAGACTCCCTTTCCGGAAGTAGATTTTTTCCCCGCGGACCAGGACCCGGTCCCCGGGGCGCACGATTTCGGCGAATTCCACGTTGTCGATCAGAGTGAAGAGGGTGACCATCCGCGCCGGGTCCTGCGGGGAGGCCCCCTGCCGCGACAGGAGGTACAGCCCGAAGGCCACGACGCCGGTCTGGGCCATGGCCTCCACGAGAATCACCCCCGGGGTCACGGGATACCCGGGGAAATGCCCCCGGTAGAAAAATTCGTCTTCACGGAACCGGTAGGCCCCCACCACGTGATCGTCGTCCAGCTCGAGGATCTCGTCGATGAAGCGGAACGGGGACTGCTGGGGGATGCGGTCGAGGATTTCCTTTCGGGTCGCGGCGTCAGCCCCCATAGAGCCCTCCATTCACGTGAAGGACCGTGCCCGTGATGTAGGAACCCTTCACGGCGAGGAAAGCGACCGCCTCGGCCACTTCCTCCGGGCGCCCGATCCGGCCGAGGGGGATGCTGCCCGCGATGCCCGCGCGGATCTCCTCGGGAAGGGCGTCCGTCATGGACGTTTCGATGAAGCCGGGCGCCACCGAGTTGACGAGGATGTTCCGGCCGGCGAGTTCCCGTACCAGGGACCGGGTCATGGCGTCCAGGGCCGCCTTTTCCATGGTGTAGGGGATCTGCCCGGCGTTTCCCGTGTGCCCCACCACGCTCGAGATGTTGATGATCCTTCCTTCGTTTCTCCGGAGCATGAAGAGCCTGAGAACCCGCTTCGTCAGATACCAGGCCCCCCGGGTCATGAGGCGCTGGGCATCGAATTCCTCCGGTTTCATGGTGTGGATGTCCCGGTTCACCGACATGCCGGCGTTGTTCACGAGAACGTCCGCCCGTCCCGCCGTTTTCCGGATCTCCTCCACCATCCCGTCGATTTCCCCGAGATCCCCCAGGTCCGCCCGAAGGAGGAAGCTCCCGGGGAGTTCCTTCGACAGCGCTTCCGCCCGTTCCTTCCCGGTCCGGTAATGGATCCCCACGGAAAACCCCTCCCCCGCGAGGGCCCGGCAGCAGGCCGCTCCGATTCCTCCCGAGGCGCCGGTGACGATGGCGACTTTATTTACCGTCATTCTTCTTTCCTCATCATGCCCCCCCGGCTGTTCGCGGAGGGCAGGGGGTAGTCGGGATAGGTGATCCCCTGGAAGGTTCCCGATTTCGCGCTGCGGACGGTCATGATGGTTTCCCCGTCCACGTGGATGCGGCCGTCGCCGATGGTGATGGAGCTTCCCGAGTTTTTCAGGATGGCGAAGCGCCTGATTTCCACTTCGTAGGTGACGACCCGGTTGCCCGGGCGGATCTGCCCGGAAAACTGGATTTCCTCGCAGCCGAGGGCCCTTCCCGCCCCCAGGCCGCCCCGCCAGACGCAGTAGAAACCGAGTAGCTGCCAGATGGCGTCCACGCACAGGCAGCCGGGCTGGACGGGGTCCCCCGGCATGTGGCACTGGAAGTACCATGCGTCGAGCCTCACGTCCTGCTCGGCCCGCACGGCCCCTCTTTTCCCGTCGGCCCGGATTTCCAGGATCCGGTCCATCATGAGGAACGGGGGCGCCGGAAGCCGGGCGTCGAAGGCCGGCGGCGGGTTTCCCACGAGGCGTCCGTAGGAGAAGGCGAGCAGATCCTCCAGGGTGAAATGCGATCGGTTCTGAAACTCCTCGTAAGTCATCATCCTTCTGCGGCCCCCTCGACGGTGAACAGGAGGCTTGCCCAGGAAAGGCCCGATCCCACGAGGACCATGGCCAGGGTGTTTCCCTCCCGGAGATTGTCCCATCTCTGGCTCAGGACGGCGGGGGCGCTGGAGCACCCCGTGTTTCCGTACTCCACCACGTTGAACCAGTGGTTTTCCTCCTCGATGCCGCACCGTTCGCAGACCGTCTTCAGCATGCCGAAATTGGCCTGGTGTCCGATGTAGACGAAGGAACCCGGTCCCGTCCCGTACGTTTCCTGAAGCCGTCTCAGGGAATCGGTGCTCCTGCGGATGGCGAACCCCTGGACGGCGTTTCCGTTCTGGTTGAAATGGGAAAACCGGGGGATCCGGACCTTGTCCCACTGGGACGGGGCGGAATCGCAGAAGGCGTCCGCCAGGCGGAGCCTCGAGGGGACCGTCGCGGAAACCACGGCGGCGCTCGACCCGTCTCCGAACAGGGGTGCGATCCGCCGGTCGCTGTAGTCGACGCACCGTGTCAGATTCTCGGGCTGGACCAGGAGGACGAAAGAGGGAAGCTTTTCCGGCCGCATCCAGGAGGTCCACAGGGCCTGCATCCCGAAGGTGCTGCATGCGGAATTCAGGTCCATGCAGGGCGCCTCGATCCCCAGTTCGCCGGCGACGGTTGCCGCTTCCGCCGGCGTGAGGTGGTCCGACGCGGAACTTCCTGAAATGACGAGGCCGATGTCCTCCGGCCCGAGGGAGGCCCGTTCCAGGGCCATGGCCGCCGCCAGGGCGCCGCTTCGGGCGTTGGTGCAGCAGCTGGCTTCCGCCGCCGCCCGGGGGTCGCGGTTTTTCGTGGCCCGGATGTATTCGAGGGACAGGGCGGTCCTCCGGGCGAGAATCCCCACGCGCTCCCGGATCCACTCGTCGCTGCTTCCGATGTCCAGTTCCTCGATGAACCGGTTCGTGATGACGTTTTCGGGGTGGTAGTGCCCCAAGCCGTGAATGTAAAGCACGGTTCCCTTCCCCCTAGACAAGTTCCCTGCCGACGATCATGTCCTGGACCTCCCGGACACCCTCGTAGATGTCGATGATGTGGGCGTCCCTCGCCAGCTTGGAGATCTCGTACTCCGACATGAACCCGTACCCGCCGTGGAGATGGAGCCCCTCGTTGGCGCAGAAAAGGGCCGCCTCGGCGGCGGTGTTCTTCGCCAGGGAGGCGTAGATTCCCCGGTCTTCCGCCTTCGTTTCCACCTTCCAGGCCGCGTGGAGAAGGGCCAGGTCGGCGAGTTCGATCTTCTTCCACATCTTCACCAGCGTGTCCCGGGCGACGGGGAGGTCGCAGATGCGCTGTCCGAATTGTTTCCGCTCCTTCGTGTAGGCCAGCGCGACGTCGAAGGCCCTCCGGGCCAGCCCCACGCCGATGGCGGCCACCATGGGCCTGGCGAAATCGAGAACGTCCACCACGTACTGGAATCCCCTCCTGCGGTCCCCGATGACCTGGTCCTCCCCGATGGGCACGTCCTCGAAGGTCACCGCCGCCGTGTTGGAAAGCCGCTGGCCGAGCTTGTCCTCCGGTTTCCCCGTCCGGATCGTCCCGCCGCCGGGGAGCCGGATTTCCCGGGATCCGTTGGGATGTTCCGCCGTTTCCGCCCGGGCAAGGAGGTCGCAGGGGACGATGACGCAGGCCATCATGAGCCCCTTCGGGCTTCCCGCCTTGCAGAACACGGTGAACTGGGAGGCGAAGGAGGCGTTGGTGATGAAGCACTTCTCCCCGTTCAGGACGTAGACGCCGTCGTTCCCCTTCCGGATGAACGCGGTCATGGCCGAATTGTCCGATCCCGCCCCGGGTTCGGTGAGGCAGAAGGAGGCGATGAGGGGGGCCTCGACGAAGGGGCGAAGGAAACGCGACTGCTGTTCCGGCGTGCCGTGCAGCGCGATGACCACGTTGGCGAGGTCGTTGCACATGGCGGAAGTGGAGACGCCCGTGTCCCCGTAGGACAGCTCGCGGACGATGAGGGCCGTGGTGACGGCGTCGACGGCGTATCCACGGACGGACTCGGGAATGGACAGGTTGAGAAACCCGAGTTCCCACGCTTTCCGGAGGATGTCCCCGGGGAACCGGTGGGCCTGTTCCAGGGGGAGAATGTCCGGCAGGATCTCCCTCCGGACGAACTTGCTTACCGTTTCCGTGTAGTTCTTCTGCTCTTCCGACAATTCGAAATTCATGGTTCCTTCCGTTCACAAAAAAAATTCCCCTCCCCGGAGGGGGGAGGGGCGGGTCAGCGGCGCTGCCGGACCGATCAGCCCGGTTTGAACATCCTTTCAGCGGAGGAGAGGGTCGTGATGGACCGGCAGGTCACGTCGATGGTCCGGAAGAAGTCCCGGAGCGGCCTTCCCGGGCCGATCTCGATGATCGTCCCGGACCGCTGGGACAGGGCCTTCATGTTGTCCCGCCAGCGGACGGTATTGCTCAACTGGAGGGTGAGGTGCTCGATGACCTTGTGCATCTCTTCCAGGTGGAAGTTCCCGGTGAAGTTGGAGGTCACGGAAACCGCCCGGTCGGGGACGAGATACCTGCGGAGAAATTCGAGGGCGTCCCGGAAGAGTTCCTGGACGGTTCTCATGAAGCGGCTGTGGAAGGGGGCGCTCACGTTCAGGGCCACGAAACGGAAGGGTGCCTCCCCGGCCAGTTCCCCGGCGATGCTGTGTTCCGCCGCGGGCATGGCCCCCTTCTCTCCGCTGATGACCACCTGGTCCGCCGAGTTGTCGTTGGCCACGTCGATGGGCAGGTTCCGGATCGCCCGCTGCACCGCTTCCAGGTCGAGGCGGGGCGAGATGACGGCGGCCATGGCGCCCGTGCCGAGGGGCGCCGCCTCCTGCATGAGGTGGCCCCGGGTGTGGACGACTTTCAGGGTTTCCGCGAAGGGCAGTGCGCCGGCGGCGACGAGGGCCGTGTATTCTCCGAGGCTGTGGCCGCCGAAGAACCGGGGATGAAAATCATACCGGCCTTCGATTCCCCGGAGCATGGCAATCTCCGTCGCCAGGATGGCGGGCTGGGCGTACTCGGTCAGGTTCAGGCGATCGTCCTCGCCGAAGCAGAGGTCCGCCACGTTCCAGCCCAGCGCGTCCGAGGCTTCCTCGAACACCCGGCGGCTTTCCGGGATGCCGTCGAAGAAATCCTTTCCCATGCCGGGCCGTTGGGTTCCCTGGCCTGGGAAAACCACTGCAATCTGTGGACTCGTCGTCATGATACTCCACTCCCTGCGCTCTTTCGCTGACAGGAGGGATAGCAGGGATCGTGCCAGGAAACGGCGGGGGCTGAAGGATGGCCGGATCCCTTTGAAAACACTCGCTTGTCCGTTACGGGGAGGGCCGGAGGGGACGGTTCCGGGCCCGGGAAGATCCGGGTACCCCCCTTCGCATCGGGAAGGAGGGTACGCAGGAAAAACGGGGTCGCTTTCCGTGTTCAATCGATTTTCTCCTTTCCGGCATCCGGGTCTCCGGGTGATATTCCATGGGACGACACGGTCTCCGGTTCCGCCGGCAGCCCTTCACCTTCCGGGGGATGACCGGCAGAGGGTTCCGTCCGGATATTTCGTTTCCTTCGAGAATAACAAAGACGGGAACCATGTCGGCAACATTTCTTCCCGGTACCCGTGATACGGGTGCCCAAGGGGGGGCCATTGCCGATAAATAATAAGAAATCCGGAATGCTTTCAATGCGTCTTCATTGTTTCCGACGGCCGTCGAAGCGACGGTGCCGGTTCCTTCGGAATTGAGAAGGTTTACAGAGATCAAGTAAAAAATAATTCCGGATACCCATTGACATACGTACATTAATAAAATATGTTCACAAATAATGAACATATGGAAGTAATGTACAAGCAGATCATTGAAGGCGGTATGGCCGTGACAGCGAAAGAACGAGACACCCTGCAACGGGCAATCGATGCATTTCAGAAAATGACGGGGTTGAAGATTGAACGCCTGACCGGGGAAGCGCGTGCGCGTGCCGTGCCGGATGCAGTCATCCGGATTCCCTTTCAGGGAAAGGGAATCCGGTTTGCCGTTGAAGTAAAGAACTTCCTCACACGCACCACGTTGGGCGTTGCGGTCCAACAATTGCGCAACGATCCCCGAAACCGGAAGGGCCTTCTCGTCACAAGATACATTACTCCGCAAGTGGCCGATTTATTGAAAAATATGGGAATCCCCTTCATGGATGCGGCGGGCAACGCCTATATCGACGATCCGCCCCTTTACGTATTCGTCAAAGGAAACAAACTGCCGGAAGACGACCGTCCGGAGCCGGTGACTCGTGCGTTCCGGCCCGGGGGATTGCGCATTATTTTCACCCTTCTTAACAATCCGGGAATGGAGAAAACTCCTTACCGGAATATCGCAAAAGCCACGGGACTTGCACTGGGAACGATCGGATGGGTTATGAACGATCTCAGGAAGCTCGGTTATCTTGTCGACATGGGGGCGAGGGGCCGCAGATTGACTCGAAAGAATGATCTTTTAACCAGATGGGTAACGGCATACCCGGATCAGCTGAGACCCGGACTCGTCATCGGCAGATTCAAGGCAAAGGATGACGACTGGTGGAAGGATGCGGAAATTGAAACATTTCATGCCCTTTGGGGAGGGGAAATTGCCGCTGCAAGGCTGACGAAATATCTGAAACCCCAGACGGCCACGATTTATACCCGCGAACCGCCCGCAAGACTGGTTTTGAAATATCAATTGAAAAAGGATCCTGCCGGCCGTGTCGAGATACTGAGACCTTTCTGGCATTTCGAATATCCCGGGCATCATCCGGACCTTGTTCCGCCCGTTCTGATCTATGCGGACCTGCTGGCGACCGGAGATGAACGAAACATTGAGACAGCGGGACTCGTTCATGAAAAAGAAATCGCTCGACTTGTCAGGGAAGATTGAACCGCAAATCTTTGATGTGCTCCGATTGATTTCCCGAAAGGCCGACGAATCGGCGGTTCCCTTTTTCGTCGTCGGCGCGACGGCGAGGGATGTCATCCTGAAACAGGGGTATGATATCAGCACGATTCGCGCTACGCGCGATATCGATGTCGGTGTTCAGGTTGAAAGTTGGGAAGCTTATGAAAAACTGAGAGAGTCACTGTTCTCGACACGTGTCTTTTCCCCGGCCAGAGAGCCGCAGCGCCTGCTGTACAGAGATGTTACCCCCGTCGATATCGTTCCTTTCGGCGCAATCGCTAAACCGGACCAGAGTGTTTCCTGGCCCCCTGATCATGAAACCGCGATGAGTACCATGGGCTTTGATGACGCTTATCGCGATTCACGGACCGTGCGTCTGTGTAATGAACCGGTCCTTGACGTTCAGTTCGCTACGCCCTGCGGGCTGGCGTTGATGAAGCTCATCTCATGGAACGATTCAAACCCCTCTCGCAGTCGGGATGCCCGGGATCTTGCCCTTTTGCTTGAAACGTACACGGAAGCCGGAAATGAGGATCGCCTTTATGACGAGGTTTTCGAACTGCTTGAACGGGAAGATTTCGACTATGTCCGTGCCGGTGCATTGCTGCTGGGCAGGGATATGGCGGCAATGATGCGCCCGGAAACAAATCGGACGGTCAGGGAAATTCTGTACCGGGAAACGGACGATCAAAGTCAGTATCGTCTGGTGGAAGATATGATGAAGGGCGGGCTACTTTCACGGAATATGTTTGAATATTATCTGCAATTGTTGAAAGATCTGAAGGAGGGCCTTCTTAAATGAGTATTTTGGGAGTGCCCGTTGGTTTTCCGCTGTATCGTTCAGGATTCTCTTGTCGCGGCAGAAAAGTGTATGAAATCGTTCTCCCGTCGGCCGGTTCGGGATTGCAAAAGGGGTGACAATGGGATAGAAAGAGCGATTACGGTTTGAAGGAACATCACGGGAAAGGCCCGGGGGATTTCATGTATCCGGGCGGGAGATTCCATGGGGAGACTCTTCGGTACAGACGGCATCAGGGGAAAAGCGAACGAATATCCCATGACGGCGGAAATCGCCCTCCAGGTCGGCAGGGCGACGGCCCTCATGTTCAAACGGAAGGGACATGTGTCCCGTATCGTCGTGGGAAAGGACACACGGATTTCCGGCGACATGATCGAAAGCGCGCTCGCCGCGGGGATCTGCTCCATGGGCGTGAATGTCCTTCGGGTGGGAATCCTGCCCACGCCGGGCATCGCCTTCCTGGCGGGGAGCATGCGGGCCGATGCGGGCATCGTCGTTTCGGCCTCCCACAACCCGTTCTATGACAACGGGATCAAGATCTTTTCCGGAGGCGGATTCAAACTGCCCGACGAGGTGGAAACGAAAATCGAGGACCTCGTCCTTTCCGGCGATTCCGGTGCCCTGCGCCCCTCTTCCGGGGAAATCGGGAAGATCTCCTTCGTAGACGACGCCCGGGGCAGGTACATCGTGTTTCTGAAAGGAACCTTCCCAAAGACCCTGTCCCTCGAGGGCATGCGGATCGTTCTCGACTGCTCCAACGGGGCGACGTACCGGGTGGCCCCGGAGACCTTTTCCGAACTCGGGGCTTCGGTGAAGACCCTCAGCTGCGAGCCCGACGGCGGGAACATCAACGACCACTGCGGCTCCCAGCATACGGAACTGCTGGCCGCCGAGGTGATCCGGGAAGGGGCCCAGGCGGGGTTCGCCTTCGACGGCGACGGGGATCGCTGCATTGCCGTGGACGAGAAGGGAAATCCCGTCACCGGCGACCGGATGATGGCGATCTGCGCCCGCGGAATGAAGGAAGAAGGTGTCCTGTGGAACAACCGCGTCGTCTCCACGGTCATGAGCAACCTGGGCTTTCACAAGGCCATGCGGGCGATGGGGATCGATCTCGAGATCGCCGACGTGGGGGACCGGTACGTGCTGGAAAAAATGCGGGAAACCGGGGCGATCCTCGGTGGGGAGGACTCGGGCCATCTTATTTTTCTCAACCACCAGACCACGGGAGACGGGATTGTGACGGCCCTCCAGGTGGCCGCCGCCATGGGCCGGGAGCATGTCCCCCTGTCCAGGCTGGCCGGCATCATGACCGTGTATCCCCAGAAGCTCGTCAATGTCCCCGTCCGGGAGAAGCGGGATCTTGCATCCCTGCCCGCGGTCACGGCGGCCATCGAAGAGGCGGAACGCCGGCTGGGGGACCGGGGGCGGGTTCTCGTCCGGTATTCGGGAACGCAGAACCTCTGCCGGGTCATGGTGGAAGGACCGACGGAAGAGGAGACCTCCAGGCATTGCGGTCACATCGCCCGCGTCATTCAACGGGCGCTTTCCTGATTCCCCGGACCGGGCGCGGGACGGCTGAAGAAGCTCCGTCGCGGATTTCCCGGACCGGATTGCGGGTGCATCCTCCATGGAACGGCTGATTGTCTCGCTGGCCAGTCTGTCCTTCGCGGCCCTTCTCCTGTTCGAGGGGAAAAAGGACCAGCCGGTCCTTGTGTTCATCCCGCTGTGCCTCGCCGTCTTCCTCCACAAGGCGAGCCTGATCCTTGCGCGGCTGTTTCCGGCTTCCCCCTGGGAAATCGCCTGGGCGGTGGGGATCCTGGCGCTTCCCCCTCTCCTGGTTTCCCTGACCCTGTCTTTCGTCAAGGGAAAGACCTTCCTGTCCCGGAGGGAGGTCCTGCTTTTTGCCGGCGTCAGCCTGTTCCTCCTCCTTCTGTTCCTCGGGTCCGTCTTTCCCCGGTCCGTTTTTTCCCTCCTGTGCATGGGAGCCCTGGGACTCGCCGCGATCATTGCCATGACGGCGTTGTTTCTCTTTATCCGCGGCGACGCGCCCCGGATGGAAAGACACAAGATGGGGTACGTCCTTGCCGCCGCCGTGGTGGCCTTTTTCCTGACGGTCGTCGATGCGATCCCCCGCGAGATGCCCGAGTTTCTCCATCTGTCCGATCTGGCCCAGGCCATCCTTCTCTACCTCATCTATCTGTCTCTCCGGCATCCGAAGCTTCCGGCGCTGAATGAGGCGATCCTGAGGGTCCTCTATTCCTTCGGCCTCATGGTCTTCATCATGGCGGTCTATTACGGCATCAGCTTCCTTGCCGGCGGATCCTCGATGCTTCCGCTGCCGGCCGTGTTCGCCTTTGCCTGGCTCGTCGTGGTGTTCATGAACCCGGTCCGGGGATTTCTCCGGGGACTGCTCCGGAAGTTTTTCCCGGCGGCGAAAAAAATTTTCCAGTCCTTCCGCATGGAGGACATCGAAAGGGAGCGGTCGCTCCTGTTGGAGGAGATGGCCACGGGCCTCGCCCACGAAATCAGGAACCCCCTGGGGTCGATCAAGGGCGCCGCGGAATATCTCCGGCTCGAGGAGGGTGACGGGGAAAACCGGAAGCTCCTCGGCGTCATCGTCGAGGAGACGGACCGGCTGAACACGGTGGTGTCCCAGTTCCTGAACTATGCGAGACCTTTTTCGGGGAATCTCGAGAAAAAGGATCTCAACATTTTCGTCGACAAGGTGGTGTCCCTGCTGAAGACCATGCCCCTTCCCAAGGGAACGGCGATCCGGACGGAACTCGACCTGGGGATTCCCCCCGTCCGGGTGGACGGGGAGCAGATGATCCAGGTTCTCCTGAATCTGGGGCTGAACGCCGTGGAGGCCATGCCGCGGGGCGGGGTCCTGACCTTTTCCACGAGAAAATCCCGGAGCGGGAAAAAGGAATCGGTGGAGGTGGTGATCCGGGACACGGGGGAAGGGATATCGAGGGATGCCCTGGCGAACATTTTCAAGCCCTTCTTCACGACCAAGAAGAAGGGGACCGGCCTGGGGCTTTCCATCTGCGAACGGATCGTCCGCAACCACGGCGGGGAAATTTCCGTGGAAACGGAACCCGGCGCGGGAACGGCCTTCCGGATCCGCCTGTGACGCCCCGTCGCCGCGGCGGGTGGAATCCCCTTGACAGCACTTTCGTCCCATAATAGGGTGTGGGCGAAAAAGGAATCCCCCGGCCCGCCGCACAGGGCCCTCCCGGGAGCATGAATAAAAAAATCCTCATAGCCGACGACGAAATCAACATGCTTCTCGTTCTGGAAGCGATGCTCCGGAAGGAGGGCTTTACCGTTCTCAAGGCGGCCGACGGTCTCGAGGCCCTCGACATCCTGGAAAAGGAGGATGTCGCCGTGGTCGTGACCGACCTCAGGATGCCGGGCCTGGACGGACTCGGGCTCCTCGGCCGGGTGACGGAGGAATATCCCCGCATCCCCGTGATCATCATCACCGCCCACGGGACGGTGAACACCGCCGTCGAGGCCCTGAAAAAGGGCGCCTTCGACTACATCACCAAGCCCTTCGACCGTGAGGACCTCCTGAACGTGATCCACAAGGCCCACCGCATCCGGGCGATCTCCGAGGCCGAGGTGGTTCCCGAGGCGGGGGACATCGATCATCTGAACATCATCGGGTCGAGCGGGGAAATGGCCAGGATTTTCGAGGTCATCTCCAGGGTGGCCCCCACCACGACCACCGTTCTCATCACCGGGGAAACGGGCACGGGGAAGGAACTGATCGCCCACGCCATTCACCGGAACAGCCCGAGGAGGGACCAGCCCTTCATCAAGATCAACTGCGCCGCCATCGCGGAAACCCTCCTCGAAAGCGAACTCTTCGGGTACGAGAAGGGGGCTTTCACCGGCGCGGTCCACAGGAAGCCGGGCCGATTCGAACTGGCCCACCAGGGGACCCTTTTTCTCGACGAGGTGGGGGATCTTCCGAAGGACATGCAGGTCAAACTCCTCCGTGTGGTCCAGGACCAGGAGTTCGAGCGGGTGGGCGGGCTCCGGACGATCCGGGTGGACGTCCGCCTCATCGCGGCGACGAACCGGAATCTTTCTCAGGACGTGAAGGAAGGAAAGTTCCGGGAGGACCTCTTTTACCGGCTGAACGTGGTGCCCGTCCATCTTCCCCCCCTGCGGGAACGGAAGGACGACATCGCGCCGCTGGTGGATCACTTCATCGGGAAGTTCAACAGGAAACTGAACCGGAACGTCCGGGGCCTCTCCCCGGCGGTGCAGGAGATCTTCGTCGAACGTTACGACTGGCCAGGAAACATCCGGGAGCTGGAGAACCTCCTGGAGCGTCTCGTTCTCTTCGCCAAAGGCGAACTGCTGACGGAGGAGGAGCTTCCCGGAGAGATCCGGTTTTACGAACCGAGAAGCGTTCCGGCCCCGTCCATGGAGGAGCCGGGAACCTTCAAGGAGGTGCTTCGCAGGAGGACGGAGGAGATCGAACGGGACATGATTCTCAAGGTCCTGGAGGAATGCGGCGGAAACGTGAGCCGCGCGGCGCAGCAGCTGGGATTGAGCCGGAAGGGACTCCAGCTCAAGATGATTCGGTACAATCTCCGCAAATCAGGCGGCAGTGAGTGAGACAGGCCCCTTGCCGGGGGGAAGCCCAATGGAAACGGAAAAAGGGAAAATCATGGTTCATCGAATTGAAGTCGGTTTTCGGGAGGGCGTCCGGGACGCCATCGGGGAAAAAACCCGGGACAGGATCGCCGATAATCTGGGGATCCCCGTCGTGTCGGTCCGAACGGCGGAAGTGTACACCGTGGAAGGGGATCTTTCCCCGGCGGACCTGGATGCGGCCGCCCGGGGTCCCCTGTCGGATCCGATCATTCAGGAATTTTCCTTCGACCGGCCTCTGTCGTCGGATTGCGACTGGATCATCGAGGTGGGTTTCCGCCCCGGGGTGACGGACAACGTGGGCCGGACGGCGGGGGAGGCGCTGGCCCTCCTTTACGGAACGCCCCGCAGGAAGGATCTCCGCGTCTACACGTCCAGGAAGTACATGCTCGGCGGGTCCCTGACCCGGAGCGACGCGGAGAAGATCGCCTCGGGCATTCTGGCGAACGACCTCATCCAGCGTTATGAAATCCGCGAGGGACGGTCCCGGGATCCCCGGGAGGGGGAATCCCCTTACGTTCCCAAGGTGCACATCCAGGACGATCCCTCCGTGGAGGTCATCGACCTCGACGTTTCCGACGAGGTGCTTCAGAACATCAGCGCCACCCGGGTTCTCGCCCTTACCGTCGAGGAGATGCGGGGGATCCGGGGCTACCTGAAGGATCCCGCAGTCCGCGAGGAACGGCGGAAAGCCGGTCTCGGCCCCGGGATCACCGACGTGGAACTCGAGTGCCTCGCCCAGACCTGGTCGGAACACTGCAAACACAAGATCTTCAACAGCCTCATCACCTACGAGGACGAAAAGGGGAACCGCGAGGTCATCGACTCCCTTTTCAAGACCTGCATCAAGGGCGCCACCCGGGAGATCCGGGAGGCCATGGGGGAGAAGGACTGGTGCCTCTCCGTCTTCGTGGACAACGCCGGGGTGATCCGGTTCAACGACCGGTTCAACCTGGTCTTCAAGGTGGAAACCCACAATTCCCCCTCCGCGCTGGATCCCTACGGGGGGGCGCTGACGGGGATCGTCGGTGTCAACCGGGACCCCTTCGGCACCGGCAAGGGGGCGAAACTGATCTTCAACACCGACGTGTTCTGCTTCGCCTCCCCCTATTACGACCGGCCCCTGCCCCCCCGGATTCTTCACCCCCGGCGGATTTACGAGGGCGTCCGTGAAGGGGTGGAGCACGGCGGGAACAAGAGCGGGATCCCCACGGTGAACGGGTCCATCGTCTTCGACGACCGGTTTCTGGGAAAACCGCTCGTGTACTGCGGAACGGGAGGGATCATGCCCGCCCGGATTCTCGGGGAGCCGAGCCACTTCAAGGAAATCCGCCCCGGGGATCTGGTGGTCATGACCGGCGGCCGGATCGGGAAGGACGGCATCCACGGGGCCACGTTCTCGTCCGAGGAACTTCACGAGGATTCGCCCGTCACGGCCGTCCAGATCGGCGATCCCATCACCCAGAAGAAGATGACCGATTTTCTTCTTCTGGCCCGGGACCGCGGCCTGTACCGTGCCATCACGGACAACGGCGCCGGGGGGCTCTCCTCCTCGGTGGGGGAGATGGCCACCCTGTCGGGGGGATGCGAGATGGATCTCAAAAAGGCCCCCCTCAAGTATCCCGGGCTGAAACCCTGGGAAATTCTCATTTCCGAGGCCCAGGAGCGGATGAGCCTCGCCGTTCCCCCGGAACGGATCGACGCCTTTCTCGAACTCGCCCGGGAAATGGACGTGGAAGCCACGGTCCTCGGCCGGTTCACGGCGTCGGGCAAGTTTCACGTTCTTTACGGGGAAAAGACGGTCGCCTGCATCGACATGGAGTTCCTCCACGGGGGGGTGCCCCAGATGCGTCTCGAGGCGAAATGGATTCCGCCCTCCCTGGAGGAGGGGGAGTTCCCCGAACCGGAGGACCTCGGGGCGGCGTTGAAAACGATCCTGGCCAGGCTGAACGTCTGCAGCAAGGAATCGGTGGTCCGCCAGTACGACCATGAGGTCCAGGGCGGGAGCGTCCTCAAGCCCCTGGTGGGGGCCCGGAACGACGGGCCCGGAGACGCGGCGGTCATCCGTCCTCTTCTCGATTCCATGGAAGGGGTGGTGGTGGCCCACGGGATCTGTCCCCGGTACGGCGACATCGACACCTACCACATGGCCGCGGCGGCCATCGACGAGGCCGTCCGGAACGCCGTCTCCGTCGGAGGGTCCCTGGACCATCTGGCGGGGCTGGACAACTTCTGCTGGTGCGACCCGGTGGAATCGGAAAAGACGCCCGACGGCCGGTACAAGCTCGCCCAGCTCGTCCGGGCGAACCGGGCCCTTTACGACTACACGAGGATCCTGGGCGTCCCCTGCATTTCCGGCAAGGACAGCATGAAAAACGACTACATCATCGGGGACACGAAGATCTCCATCCCCCCGACCCTGCTCTTTTCCGTCATCGGCCGGATCGCGGACGTCCGGACCGCGGTGACCATGGACGCCAAGAAGGACGGCGATCTCGTCTACGCGGTCGGGATCACGAAGCCCGAACTCGGGGGCTCGGAATGGTACGCCTGCCATGGAATCGTCGGGAAATCCGTGCCGGTGGTGGACGGACCCCGGGCGAAGGCCCTCTATGACGCCCTCTCCGGGGCGATCCGGGCCGGTTGCGTCGCGTCCTGCCACGACTGTTCCGACGGGGGGCTCGCCGTCGCCCTTGCCGAGACGGCCTTCGCGGGGGACCTCGGGGTGGAGGTGGACCTGGCCCGGGTGCCCGCCGAGGGGATCGACCGGGAGGATTTCCTCCTCTTTTCGGAGTCCCAGAGCCGTTTCGTCGTCACCGTGTCCCCCGCGCGCCGGGAGGATTTCGAAAAGGCGATGAAGGGCCACGTCTTCGCTTCCATCGGCGTGGTGACGGCGGACCGGAAGTTTCGCGTCCGGGGCGTGGGGGGGAAGATGAGGATTGAGGAGGGGATCGACGATCTGAGAAAGGCCTGGCAGGAACCCCTGGCCTTCTGACAGGAACCGGGGCGGGGGAACCCGCCGAGGGAGTGATACGGAATGGGAAAAAAGGTCAAAGCCATCGTTCTTACGGGGAACGGGGTGAACTGTGAAATGGAGATGGCCCACGCCTGCCGCCTGGCGGGCGCGGACACGGTGGACATCGTTTACACGGGAGAACTCCTGGCGGGCGGGAAGAAACTCGACGATTACCATTTTCTGAACCTTCCCGGCGGATTTCTCGACGGCGACGACCTGGGTTCCGCCAAGGCGGGAGCGAACCGCTTTCTTCACGGGCGGGTCCGGGAGAAGGAGGAACGGCTGTTCGACCAGCTTCTCCGGTTCATCGGGGAAGGGAAGCTCGTCCTCGGCGTGTGCAACGGCTGCCAGCTCATGGTGAAGCTGGGCCTTCTTCCCGCCTTCGACGGAAACTACGGCCGCCAGGAGGCCACCCTGACCGTCAACGATTCGGGACGGTTCGAGGACCGGTGGGTCTATCTCCGGGTGAATCCCCGCAGTCCCTGCGTGTTCACCCGGGGGGTCGACCGCCTGTACCTGCCCGTCCGTCACGGCGAAGGGAAATTCGTTCCCATGGACGAGGCGGTCCTGGACCGGCTGGAGAAAAACGGCCACATCGTCGTCCAGTACTCGGACAGGAACTGCCGGGAGGCGGTGATGGACTACCCCGCCAACCCGAACGGCGCGATCCGGGCCATTGCCGGGATCTGCGACGAAACGGGGAGGCTCTTCGGGCTCATGCCCCACCCGGAGGCCTTTCTCCACTACACCAACCATCCCCGGTGGACCCGGGAAGCCCTGCCGGAAGAGGGAATGGGGCTTGCCCTGTTCCGGAACGCCGTGGAGTTCATCCGCGGGAAGAACGGGTGACATGGTAAGGGAACGGGCGGATTCCTCCTTCGAACCGGACAGGCCGGACAATCTCGTGGCGTTCCTCGAAGGGACGGTGCGGCGTTTTCCGGGGAGGCCCGCGTTCGGCGTCCGGCGGGAAGACGGAACCTACCGGTGGATGACCTTCGGGGAGATCGGGAAGCGGGTCGACGCCCTGAGGGGCGCTCTTGCCGGTCTGGGGCTGAAGCGGGGCGACGCCGTGGGGATCATCGCCAACAACCGGCCCGAATGGGCGATTGCCGCCTTCGCGGCCTACGGACTTGGCGCCCGGTTCGTTCCCATGTACGAGGCGGAGATTCCCCGCACCTGGCGGTACATCGTCGAGGACGCGTCGGTCCGGATGCTTTTCGTTTCCCGTCCCGATGTCCTGGAGCGGTTGAATCCGGCGATCGAGGGGCTTCCCTCCCTGGAGCGCATTTTTCTCATCGAAGGCGAAGGCCCGGACACCCTGGCGGACCTGGAGCGGAAGGGGGCGGACACCCCCGTCGCCGCCGTCCATCCCGCCCCGGGGGAAACGGCGGCCCTCATCTACACCTCCGGGACGACGGGAGACCCCAAGGGCGTGCTCCTCACCCACGGGAACTTCACGAGCAACTCCCACGCGGGGCGAATGATGTTTCCCATGCTCACGGAGGAGGACGTCTGCCTTTCCATCCTGCCCTGGGCCCATTCATACGGACAGACGGCGGAACTGTACACCATGATCCAGGTCGGCGCATCCATCGGAATCATGGGGAGCGTGAACACCCTCCAGGGGGACTTCCGGGCCGTGCGCCCCACGTTTCTCATCGCCGTTCCCCGGGTGTTCAACCGGATCTACGACGGCATCATCGCCCGGATGAACCGGGAGGGGGGGGTGAAGAAGAAGCTTTTTTCCTTCGCCCTCGACGGGGCGAAGGAAAAAAGGCGCATGGAGGAGACAGGGAAGTCCTCCTTCCTGACGAACCTGAAATGGCGCATCGGCGATCGTCTGGTCTTCCGGAAGATCCGGGAGGCCTTCGGGGGCCGTCTTAGGGGGGCCCTTTCGGGAAGCGCCGTCATGAACCCGGAGATCGCCAGGTTCTTCTTCGACGTCGGCGTGCCCGTGTACGACTGTTACGGCCTCACGGAGACGTCGCCGGCGGTGACCATGAATTCCCCCGCATCCTTCCGCCTCGGAACGGTGGGCCGGGCCATCGACAGGGTGAAGGTCGTCATCGACGAGTCCCTCGGCGATCCGTCCCTGGGAGACGGGGAAATCGTCGTGTACGGCCCCAACGTCATGATGGGATACCACAACAAACCGGAGGAAACGAAGGCGGTCCTCATGGAGGACGGAGGACTCCGGACGGGAGACCGGGGCCGGCTCGACAGCAACGGCTTCCTTTCCATCACGGGCAGGATCAAGGAGCAATACAAGCTGGAAAACGGGAAATTCGTCTTTCCGACGGCCCTCGAAGAGGACATCCGGCTCGTTCCATTGGTGGAAAACGCCATGGTCTACGGCGAGAACCGCCCGTACAACGTCTGCCTTGTCGTGCTCGATCCCGCCGCCGTGGAAGCCTGGGGCCGGGAAAGGAAGCTTCCCGGAAGTCCGGACGAGTGGGCCGGCCGTGCCGACGTCCGGGAGGAGGCGACCCGGCAGATCGTCGAATCCCTGAGAAAAAAATACGGCGGTTATGAAATCCCCGCAAGGTTTCTCTTTCTGGGGGAGAATTTCTCCCTGGAGGGGGGAACCCTCACCCAGACCCTCAAGCTGAAGCGGAATGTCGTTTTCGAACACTATCGGGATCTGATCGAGCGGGCCTATGAGCCGAAAGACACATAAGATTCCCGCGGATCAGGCCCGGCCGGGAATCCCGGTCCCCACCCTGAGCCTCATTCTCATCACCTACAACCGGTACGGGGAACTCAACCGGACCCTTTCGACGCTGAAGTCCCAGGATACGGATTTCGAGCTCGTCGTCGTCGACAACGGTTCCACTTCGGAAGGGGCCGTCCGTCTGGAGGAGTTTCCGGACGCGAAATTCCTGCGGCTGGAGACCAACCTGGGGGCCACGGGGGGCAGGAACGCCGGCATCGGTCTCGCCACGGGGGACATCCTGGTTTTCCTGGACGACGACGCCTCCTTCGCAGGCGCCGGGACCCTGTCGGGGATACGGCAACGGTTTCAGCGGGAGGACCGCCTCGGGATCGTCGCTTCGGACTCCCGCCTCTTCCCGTCGGGAGAGGTGGAGCGGGCGGCCGTTCCCAGGAGGGACAAGCGCATCCTCTCCGGCGACTACCGGACCTCCTATTTCTGCGGGGTTTCCTTTGCCGTCCGCCGGAGTTTCCTGGAGGACGCGGGCGGGTTCTTCGGGCCGTTTTTCGTGTACAACGAGGAGCTGGATCTTTCGTGGCGGTTCCTGGACAGGGGGTATGAAATCGTCCGGGCCTCTGACTACGTGGTGTTCCACCGGCTGAGCCCGGTGGAAAGAAACAGGGAGCGCTGGATCTATTACAATTCCAGGAACCGCGTCTGGATTTCCCTCCTGCATCTTCCCTGGAGATACGTCGCTTCCTATTGCCTGATGTGGTGGGGACACCTGTTTTTCAGCGCCCTCCGGGACCGGGCGCTCCCTTCCTTCCTGTCGGGCGTCCGGGATTGCCTCCTCGGGGTGCCGGATCTTCTGCAGAGGCGGCGGGTGCTCCGGAAGGAAACGATCGAGACGATCCGCCGCCTGAACGGAAGACTCCTCTATTGACGGCTTCGAAAATAGTTTCCGCCCCCCGCCGCTCTTCGCCCTTCCCCCGCCGGTGACGTCATCCGTTCCGCCGGGGTGCAAGGGCCATGAAACCGCAATTCTCGCAGGCGGCCGTCAGGTTGTTTTCGATCAGCCGGGAACGAAACCGCGCCGCTTCGGCCGAATTCCAGATCTCGGCCAGCGGCCGCTCCCGGATGTTTCCGAAAACCTTGCGCAGGACGTAGCAGTGGATCACGTCGCCGTTGGGGGCGACGGCTCCCATGGCGAACCCGTGGCAGAAGCACGGGAAGTCTTCGCGAAGCCCGTCCCGGTAGCAGGAATCCAGCCTTTCCATGAGAAAGTGGGGGGCGAAGGTCACGGAAACGCCCCTTTCCCTCCCTTTCCGAAGACACGCTTCCAGGGCGCCCCGCAGCGTTTCCAGGGAGTATTCCCGGGTTCTCCCCTTCCGGACGATGGCCGTGTCGCTTTCGCCGAGGCCCGCCTCGTTCCGGGTCCGTCCCATCAGGTCCTCTCCGTAGAGACGCTCCATTTCGTACTTGATCTTCCGGGCTCCCAGGGAGGCGCAAAGGTCGACCATCTCCGGGAGGACGTGAACATTGTCGTTCTGGATGACCGCGGTGACCGTCACGGGAATGAACGGGGCGAGGGACCGGACGGCCCTCGCGGCCTTTTCGAAGCATCCCTCCCGTCCCCGGATGGCGTCGTGAACGGGGGCGGGGCCGTCCAGGGAAACGCAGACGGTCGCGACGGACCCGATTTCCTTCAGGTCCGCGGCGCACCGCTCGTCCACGAGCGTTCCGTTGGTGGGGAGAATGACGGTCCGGGAAGGACCGAGGGAACGGATGATGTCCAGGATGTCTTTCCTCATGAAGATCTCGCCGCCGTAGAGCGTCACTTTCCGGAGACGGGGATTCCCTTCGAAAAAACGCCCGATCTCCCCCGAATCGAGCTCGTCGCCCCCCGTCAGCGCCGTCCGGTCCTGGTAGCACATCCGGCACCGCAGGTTGCAGCGCTGGGTCGGTTCGAACATGACCGCTTCGGGCAGGGGCAGGAATCCCGTTTCCTGAAAGGAGCGGACCCGTTTCCTCAGCTTCCGGTCCTGGAAGGACTGATGAAGCCTCCTTGCGGTTTCATACCCTCCGTGACGCAGGAGCAGCATCTTGATCCGTTTTTCCATCATCGGCGGGACTCCTTTTGGAACGCCCGGGTCTGCAGGTTGAGGGAATCCCCCCTGTGGCGGTTGGCTTCGCAATCCGCGCAAAAAGGAAGCTTTCCGGCCCGTCTTCGAAACGACGCGAGGAGATTCCTGGCGTGGCGGGACGCCAGGATGTCCCGTATCCCGTGCCGGGATGCGTTTCCAAGGGAAAAGGAGGCATTCTCGTCGTTTTCGCACAGGACCACTTCCCCGCTGCTGAAAATCGTGAGATTTCCGTAAGGACGGCCGCAATGCGCCGCCGGCAGCGAGATTCCCCGCCGGCCGGTCCGGCCCCTCGGGGTGGTCGGTGTTCCGTATGCTTCATGAAGGGGGTCGAGCCTGCCTTCCAGGTCGACGTCCTGCCGGCGGACGATGGGAAACCGCAGGCTCGCGGCGTCCGCCCCCAGTTCCAGGGCCTTTCTTTCAAATTCCCGTGCCTGGTGCTCGTTGTGCCTCATGACGAGGAACCGCAGCGTGATCCTCGGGTTCTCCCTTCCGAGGAAGTTCCGCTCCTCGACGAGATTCCTCACCGATTCGAGCACGATCCCGAGCTCTCCCCCGACCCGGTAGGTCTCATAGGTTTTCTGGTCCAGGCCGTCGACGCAGACGATGACGCTGTCGAGCCCCGACTCGATGACCCGGCGTGCCTCTTTCCGCGTCCGGAAGAAATGGCCGTTCGTGCTGGTATGGACGAGAATGCCGTTGTCCCTGGCGTAGCGGATCATGTCGCAGGCCCCTTCGTGCAGGAACGGTTCCCCCCAGGCCCAGAACGCCATGAGGCAGGTATGGTCCTTCACCTGGTCGATGATCGACCGGTAGAGGTCGAAGGACAGGGCCGCCGGCGGCCGCCGGATCAGGCCGGCCCCGAAGGCGCATGTGGGACAGCGGAGATTGCAGAAGTTCACCGGCTCGATCTGGAGAATGGGCGGCATCCCGAATCCGTTCGCGGGATTGGCGATTCTCCGGGCTTCCTGGAGGACGCAGTTCCATCGCTTGCGACGGGAAAGATGCTTCATCGGGAATGCAAGCCGGTCGAAGGTGAGGCTCCCCTTTCCCGGCAGAAGGATCCCCCGGAGGAATCCCGCGATTTTTTCATGACGGAAAGAAGACATGACGTTTCCTCAGGGGGGTGTCCCTAAGTGCTTTTCCCTCTCACAATGCCCGACAGGACACCGAGGAGGATGCTGCCGTGGTACAGAGGCATGACGAAAAGAACGCCCAGACCGACCGCGGGGCTTCTTTTCCGGACGGCCCACGCGACGGCGGGGATCGCCAGCAGCCCGAAATAGACCACGCAAAGCCCCGCGAGGACCGTTCGCGCCGAAGGGACGAAGAAGGAAAGGGCGACGAGGATGAGGAGGAGGGCCGCCGCTCCCGGGACAAGCCGGCGCAGGGTTTTCAGGAAGGGATTGTCCTTTCCCATGAGCCGTATCTTTTCGGAGGCCCGGACGGCCGTGAGGATGAGAAAGTTCTTCAGCGTGGTCGCCCGTCTGTGAACGACCGGATTGTCCTCCATGTAGTCCACCGTGTATCCGGCCCGGCGGATCCGGTCCGCCATCTCCATCTCCCCCCCGAAAAAGTTCTCTTCCGGGAACTTCCCGACCCTGTCGAGAACCCCGGACGGTACGACCATGTTTTCCTTGTGGGGATAATATCGGTCGGGAGGGACTTTCCCGCCTCCGCGCATTCCCGCCGTTCCCAGGAAGGAGTTCAGGACGGCGTCCACCACCTGGTTGAACCGGCTCATGTTTTCCGGGAGAACGTCCGGACCGCCGAGCATCCCCGTCCCGTCTTTCAGGGCACCGTCGATTTTTCGGAGCCAGTCCGCGGGGACGACACAGTCGTCTTCCGTGAACGCGAAAAATTCGGCGGGAAAACGTTCGATCGCCCTGTTCCTCGCCTCGTTGACCCGGTACTCGTTCATATGGGGGCCCATCGGTTTTCCCCCCGCCGGGGGCAGGGCGAATGCATGAAGTTCCAGCGGCCCGGACGGCGGGAGGTTCCGTAGACGGCTGGAGGGGCCCGGGGTGATCCTGCAGTCCGCAAGGACGACACGGAACCGGTCCGGAGGATAATCCAGTTTTTGCATGGAGGCGAGACACCGATCCACGTCTTCCGCGGAGTGGGCGACGGGAACGATGATGGTGAATCGGGGGGCGTCTTTCACGTTTTGCATGAGAGATCCCGGAAATGTGATGAAGTCGTAAAAAAGGGCCGCTTCAACACTTTTTCGAACGGCAAAGTAAAAAGCTCCACAGGCAAGGCGCCCGAATCCCGAGGAAAGGCGTACTCATGGTACGCCAAAGGGTCGAGGGATGAAGGGCAACGCAGCATAGGGACTTTTTTCGAAGCCGTCAAATGTCAGGATTTTGTACTCCCTGTGGAATCCCTGTCTCCCCCGTCCGCCCGGGAAGGTGAAAGGGCCCTTCCCGCCAGCCGCAGGGCGGTCCATTCCTCCCGGGACAGAACGCGAAAGAATACGGTTGTCGCCACAAGAACGGACCATCCGGCGAAAAGGGAAACGATTCCCAGGTCCCGCATCGCGAAATATACCATACAGGCGGGCAGCACCGCCAGAAAGGGCTTGAGGATGGAGGCGACCGGATCCAGGCGGCCGGACCGCTTCATCGCCGCGGCCAGCCCGGCGGATTGGACGAGGAGCGCGATTCCCAGGGCCCCGATGGCTCCGGCCTTTCCCGCGGCGGAAATCATGGGATGGATCGCAAGCAGCAGAACGGCGACGGCCAGGACCGCGAAAAGGGTCGGAACGGCGTATTCGCCCCTGGACTGGAAGATGCCCGTGATGGTCGTCGCCACGGTCAGAGGGATCAAAAGCCACGAAGCCCATCCGAGGAGGATACCCGCCTCCCCGTAGGACGCGCCGAAGAGCGTCACGATCAGCCGGGGCGCCAGGGCGAGGCCCGCAATTCCCAGCGCCACCCCCCCTATGATGGTGGCCCGGATCACGGATTCGGTGAAGAACCGGGCTTTCCCGTCGCCCCGGAGGGCCGAGCGGCTGAGGACGGGCAGGGCCCCCGTCGTCAGGTATCCCGGCAGGGAGCCCATGAGGATCAGTGCCTGAACGGCAAGGGCGAACTGACCTGTCCCCGCGTCGAGTCCCGCAACGGACCGGTAGAGGATCAGGGACCCCTGGAGAAGGAAGGTGCAGGAAACGGAGCAGATGCACGTGAGGGTGCCGTGACGCAGATAGGATTTCAATTCTTCCCAGCTTCCCTCGAACCGGACGGGTGCATACAGTTTCCCGATCCAAAGGACGCCGATCCCTCCCTCGAGCCACCAGGTGATGGAATGGATCACCGCAAGGCCCGTGAGTCCCCCTCCGAGAAGCAGGTACGCGAGGGAGACCAGCAGTTCCGTCACCCGGAACAGGGAATGGAGGAAAAAAGCGTACTGGCTCGACTCGTGGGCGGTGAACACGCTGGAAGTCCAGGCCGTCAGGCTCCTTCCCATGAGGGCCGAGGAAAAGACGAGCAGGAGGGTTCTCGCTTCTTCGTTCTTTTCCAGGAAGAGTCCCGACAGGGCGCACAGGACCGCGAAGAAGGAGAAGCTCAGGACCCGGAGCTTGAACGTTCTGGAAAGGACCGTCCGGGGATTTCCGAAAGTCCGGGGGATTTCATGGCTCAGGATGACCCCGAGGCCCAGCCCGGAGAGGGGGAGCAGCACCATGTACCATGACATGGCGTAATTGAAGATCCCGTAGAGTTTCGGGCCGAGCCACCGGGCAAGGAGGATGACATAGCACAGCCGAACGGCTATGTTCACCCACTGGCTGCCCATGAGATACATGGAATTGCGGGCGATGGAACGAATGCCGTGACCGGTGAGGGAATGATCCATATCGGAGGGCATGGGCTCGGCGTCTTTCAATTTCCTTGTTTCCGAACGGACCGGATCCGGTACAGAATCGACCTCAGGAGGCTTCCCGGGAACTCCCGTTGAAAGAAGGTCTTCCGGGCGGAATCCTCGAAACGCCGGGTCCAGCTTTTCCGTCCCGTCATTTCTTTCAGGACCTGAACCCATATCTCACCGGACAGCCCCCTTTTCTCCGCTTCCCGGACCAGGGACGCCAGCGTGCGGTGGGCCACTTCGCCATGGGGTTTCAGGGACCGGATATCCTCCTCGCCGAGCGTTTCCGGAAAACAGGGCGGCTGGTCAAGCCCGAGAAGTCGAAGCGACAGGATGGTCCGGATGCATTTTTCACACCGGCAGCAATTCACTTCCGTTCTGTTGTTTTCCCAGCACACGTGCAGGAACCGGAGGGCTTCCGGCCACCGGGCGACGACGGCCAGCTTCTCCAGGCGGGAGAACTGGCCCCCGTCGTACAGCACCCGGAAGGAATCGCTTGAAAGCAACGGGTCGCTTGTGGGATTGCTGCCCCAGACGGCGTTCGGGTCCATGACGGAATAGGGTTTGGAGGAACCGAGGAGGGCGGTGTCGAATTTTTTCTGAAACAGGGCCAGGGCGGAAAGAAGGGCCGCCGCGTAGGAATCCCCCCATCCCACGAGCATTTCCCTGTAATTGGTGCGAAGGGGGATCAGGTCCATGCCGATGCTGGAGAGAAGAAGGCGGTTTCGTTTTTCCAGGTTGTCGTATGTCGTCTTCCGGGACAGGGGGACGTCGAACCCGTGAACGAAAACGGCGGACAGGAGATTCCGGGTTCTTCTCCCTGCAAGCCCCTTCCGGTGGCGCCAGGCGGTGAAACAGGAATCGATGCCCCCCGAAAACGCCATGACTGCGAGACCTTTTTCCGGCTGTCCCGGCGGTTCCTTCTCCACTTCGGCAGTGATGTCCACCGCCCGGTACCTGTCCGGCTTCCAGACGGCCCACATGGTCATGAACTCTTCCAGGTTGAACAGGAGGGAAGGGGAAACGGGCCCCTCCACCAGAACGGGTTTCCCGATCTGCATGGCGGGGAAAATCATCCCGATGACGAACGGGTCCGCCCAGTCGGTCACCTGGTCTTTCAGGGAAAGGGGGATGCGGTGCCGGAGGGACAGGGGTTTCCCCCCGCCTCCATGGAGACGGGCCTCCATGTGGAGGAAACCGTCCTTCTCCTTCCGATTCAAAAGGGTCAGCCGTGCCCGGTCCATGGAGTCTCCTTTCGCCCGCTCCCGTCGGGAATCATGGTGTCCCGGACGCCTCATCGCGTCAATGTGTCACCGATGAATGTCCTTCCTTTCGACGGGTCCCGGCAGGGCCGCGATCCTGACGATTGTTTCCGGAAAGGGACGGACCGGCCCCTCTTTCCACCCCGGCCCGCTTCATGCGTTTCAGGGATCCCATCGCCCATGACGCCGTCATGCCGCACGATTACAGCGACTCCCGCTCCCGAATGCCTGTCTTCATGTTCGGCGCCCCGATAAATACGATTGCCAACATAGCAGGAATCATATAAACACACAATGAAACCGGCTGATTTTATTCCAGCCGTTTCCGTTCAGAAGGCCGAAGAGGGGGGCCTCCTGCGGCATGGAACGGCCTCGAAGGGAATTCCCTCCCGACGCGATACGGGAAAACCGCCTTTTGCGTGATCCTTATTACAGAGGTGATTTCACCATGGCCCGCATTTCCGTTTCCGTTCTCGTACCGACGAAGAACAACGAAACGACGATCGGCACCTGCCTTCGGAGCCTTTCCCGGCAGACCTATTCCGATTTCGAGGTGCTTGTTTTCAACGACGCCTCGTCGGACCGGACCCTGGAAGTCGCCGAGTCCGTCGCGAAAGAGGACTCGCGAATCCGTGTCCTCACCGTTTCCGAGAGCCGGGGCATAGCGGCGGCCCGCAACGCGCTTCTCGGGAAGGCTGCGGGAGAAATCGTGGTCTTTCTGGATGGCGACGCCTCCTGCCCGGAAGGCTGGCTGGAAAAACTGGTTCGGCCGTTCGAGGATCCCGAAGTGGGCTGCACCGGCGGGCCGGACCGGATTCCCCCGGACCATTCCCTTCTCTCCCGGTGCATCGATTACTCCATGCATTCCTTCATCGGTTCCGGGAAAATGAGAATGAGCGGCAACCCCCTGGTCCGTTATCTTCCGGCCGGCTGCAACATGGCCGTGAGGCGGTCGGTCCTGGACAGGATCGGAAATTTCGACGAATCCTTCGTGATCAGGGGCGAGGAAAAGGAACTGGCGAACCGCATCCGGATGGCGGGCTTCAGGATTGTGCACGTGGAGGAGGCCTGGGTCTGGCACTCGCGGCGGCCGACCCTCTCCTCGTTCTGGCGGCAGACCTACCTTTCCGGAAAAGTGAGGGTGGAAATCCTCCGGGCCGCTCCCAGGGTGTTCGAGTGGCCTCACTTCTTTCCCGCCTTTTGCGTGGCCCTGTGGCTCATTCTCGCGTTTTCCTCCCTCTTCAGCACGAAGATGCTCTCCCTGTGGATCGGCGTCACCGTTTTCTACGGCTGCCTTCTCCTCGTCGACGGCATTCTCGGGGCCCGGAAGATGGGATCGACCGGGGCTTTTTTCATTATTCCCGTGACTTCGGCCATCGTTCCGCTGGCCTACGAGACGGGGACGCTGGCACGGTTCCTCGAAAAACGATGAAGCGCATCGTTGTGTGCAACGACGGGGTGGATTCCGCCAACAAGGGGGACCAGGCCATCCTCCGTTCCATGCTTCCCGTCCTCGCAAAACGGCATCCCCTGTCATCCATACAGGTGTTCTCCTACTCGGGGACCCGGTCGCCGATGAAAGTTCTCAGACTGGTCAGGGCCCTCAGCCGCTGCGATGTTTTCATCCTCGGCGGCGGCCACCCCTTTCAGGACCTCACGAGCCAGGCGTTTCTTCTCTTCGGGCTTTTCCTCATCGGGATCGCGGGGTGCCTCGGGAAGAAGGTGTTCTGTCTGGGCGTGGGCGCCGGGCCCGTTGTGTCCTTCCCCGGGCGGATCCTCACGGGCCCGATGGTCAACCGGGCCGACGGCATCGGCGTCCGGGACCGGGCGTCCAGGGATCTGCTGAAAAAGCTGGGCGTCCGGGAAGACAAGATGAGAATCACTGCGGACCTGGCGTTCACGCTCCCTTCCGCGGGAAGGGACAGGGCGTGCGAGATCCTGAAGGCTGAGGGAATCCCCCCGGACGGGTCGCCGGCCGTCGGCATCTCCCTGAGACGCTGGTTTCACTTCCGCCACCGGTTTTTCCCCCGTTCCCCGGGAAGACTTTCCCCGAAGGAGGAAAAACGGATGGGGGAAGCGGACGGGGTCCTGGTCCGGTTTCTCGATTTCCTGATGAGGGACACGGGGGCGCGGCTTGTCTTCGTCCCCATGAGAAAAGCCGGGGCCGCCGGGGACTATGGCCAGGATGACGACCTGTATTCCGGGGAAATCCGGGAGCGGCTCGAAAACCCCGATCGGGCCTTCGTCGTCCGTGGGGATTACCCCCCGGGGGAGCTGAAGGCCCTTCTGGGGACCATGGACGCCGTCGTCGCCATGCGGATGCATGCCCTCATCCTGGCGGCCTCCTCGGGGGTTCCCGTCCTGGGGATCTCCATCACTCCCGCCAAGGGGGAGGGGCTTTTCGAAGTCCTGGGCCTTCCGTGGGGATTTCTTCCCGTGGAGAGAATCGATTTCGCCGCGCTTCGGGACCGGTTTTCCATGCTGTGGCGGCAGCGGGCGGAGATCGGGGATCTTTTCCGGGGTTGCAGGGAAACCTGGGAGAAGCGGGCCCTGAGCAATTTCGACATCCTTCCCCCGCCGCTTCAGGGCCCTCCCGGCCCCGGCTGGAACCATTCCGGACCGGCATGCATCAGGAAATAGGGGAAGTCCCCCCACAGGAAATACAGGGAGACGGCCGCGAGGAGAATCGCCTGGCCCCTTTGGCCGAAGGGTTTCAGAAGGTAGAAGCTCATCATCCCGTACAGAGGGACGATGACGGGAAAGAGATATCTTCCGTGCATCGCCTTCCCCACGGTCAGGCTTCTCAGGTAGATGGGGTAGTTGACGAATTGCATGAGGACGAGGGCGTAAAGGAGCGTGAGGAAAAAGGCGTCCGTGACCATCCCCCGCCCGTCGCCGGGCCGCCAGCACCGGATGAAAAGGACGAGGGAAGCCAGGTAGATGACAACGTAGACGGTGAACGAATAGGAATATTTCCGAAGCGAGACGTGGGCGAAAATCCCCACGGTCCGGTTCAGAACGATGGTGAGCCAGGTCGGGACATACTCTGCCCGGTTCATCAGCGGGAAGGGTCTCTCCCGGTAACGTTTCGCGACGCCGAGGAGATAAAGGGCGTCCATCCGGTCGCCGGGGTGGGGGATGGATTGGGCCTGCCTGAGGGCCTCCTCGTAGCTGATTTCGCCGGAGCGGTACTGCTTCACCGTTTTGTCCCTGGCGTAAATTCTGTATTTCATGGCATTCTCCTGCCCGAGGATCTGCCCGGCCCACGGGAAGAACGTCCCATGCCGGGCGTAATTGCCCAGGTACAGGGCTCCGTTCAGGATGAGCAGAAGGGCGGCCAGCGCGGGGAGGCCCCAGCGTAACAGGGGGGCCGTTCCGGTGCGGGGAAGGAGAAGCCCGGGGATCTCCTTCAGGTTCTTTCTCTCGTGGAAGAGGAACAGGAGGAGAAAGACGGGCACCAGGGGGATGAAGGCGGTTTTCGTCAGGGTTCCCGCAAGGAGGCAGATGACGAACGATGCCAGCGCCGCAGGGCTTCTTCCCTGCCGGAAGAGGTGAAAGAAGTACAGGGACGCGGCGGCGAGCAGGTTGGTCAGGTTGTCGTAGGACACCGAGGCGGACAGGAAGCTGAACATGGGGATGTTCGTGAGAAGGAGGACGAAGAAAAGCGGGCACAGCGGATTCGAGGTGAGAAGCCGCACCCACAGATACCCGGTGAGGACCGTGAGAAGGGCCAGCACGCCGTTGGCGAGACGAAGGAACACGAGGTCGGAGACGGGGAACGGATTGAGGGCGAGGATCTTTCCCATGATGAAATAGTACAGCCAGGGAATGCCCGTTACCGGTCCCAGGGGAAGGGTGGCCTCCGAATCGGCGGGAAGCAGGAGCACCCGCGAATAGACCTGGGATATCCCGAAGTGAACATCCTCGTCCGGGGGGACGGCGTGGGAGATCTGAAACGCGAAATAGACGATCCGGACGGCGAAATAGAAAAAAACGAGAACGACGAGGAGGGTGATGAACTTTTCTCTTGATGTTTCCCCGTTTTTCGATTTATCCAACGGGGAACCCGGATCGGGAGACGCTTTTTTCGACATTTTGACCATGATGAACTTCGGTACCCCCCGCTTTCTAACGAACCGTAAAAGAAACGGGAGCCTGTGTCAAGAATGATAAACTCGCAAAAAAGCCAAATCAACACTTTTTCTAACGGCAAAGGAAAAAGCTCCACAGGCAAGGCGCCCGAATCCCGAGGACTGAGGCGTACTTCCGGTGCGCCGCAGGGACGAGGGAAGAAGAGCAACGCTGCATATGGACTTTTTACGAAGCCGTCAAGAATGATTTCCAAGAGGAAAAGCCTGGTTCTGACCGTCGCCGCGGTCCTTTTCCTGGCGGCCCTCGTGCCTTATCTGCAGACCGCCCGTTTCGATTTCGTCGGTCTCGACGACGACCTCTACGTCACGGAGAACCCCCGGGTGAAGGAGGGGCTCACTCCCGGGGGCGTTGTATGGGCGTTCCGGACGTTTCACTCCTACAACTGGCACCCCCTGACATGGATCTCCCACATGGCGGACGTGTCCCTTTTCGGCACGGACCCGGGGCGCCATCACCTGGTGAACGCCTTCCTCCACGCCGTGAACACCCTCCTTCTGTTTCTCCTGCTCCGGACGGGGACGGGGGCCCTGTGGAGAAGCGCCCTGGTCGCCGCCCTTTTCGCCCTCCACCCGCTTCACGTGGAGTCCGTCGCCTGGATCTCGGAGAGGAAGGATCTTCTGAGCACCCTTTTCGGATTCGGGTGCATCGCCGTCTATTCCCGGTACGGGAGAAGCGGGAAGACGTCCCTTTTCCTGGCCTCCCTTCTTCTCTTCCTTCTCAGCCTTCTTTCCAAGCCCACCCTGGTGACCCTGCCGGTTCTCCTGCTCCTTCTCGACCTCTGGCCCCTGGAACGGCGGGAGCGCCCGGGAAGGCTTCTTCTCGAGAAAGTCCCTTTCTTCCTTCTTTCCGCGGGGTCCGCCGCCGTCACCGTCGCCGCCCAGTACCTGGGGGGCGCCGTCCGGTCCCTCGATGCGATTCCCCTCGCGGTCCGTGTCGAAAACGCCCTTTGGTCCTACGTCGTCTATGCCTGGAAGGCGGTCTGGCCCGCCGGGCTCGCCCCGTATTACCCCCACCCCATGGACCTTCCCGGCTGGTCCGCCATGGGAGGGGAAGCCCTTTTCTGGAAGGCCCTTGCCGCGGGGGCGGCCCTCCTTGCGGTCACGCTCGGCGTTTTCCGCTGGAGAAAACGTTTCCCGTGGCTTGCAACGGGCTGGTTCTGGTATCTCCTGACCCTGGTGCCCATGATCGGGATCGTCCAGGTGGGTTCCCATGCCGTGGCCGACCGCTATACGTACGTCCCCCTCGTCGGGCTGTTTCTCGCCGCGGTGTGGGGGGCCGCCGCCCTCGCGGGGCGCTGGCGGGGGAAACGGGCCTTTCCCGTCGTCGCCGTTGCCGTCTCCCTGGCCGTCGTCGCCGTTCTCGGAACCCTTTCCGTCCGCCAGGCGTCCTGCTGGAGAGACAGCGAGTCCCTGTTCCGGAGGGCCGTCCGGGTGGTTCCGGACGGGGCCCTCATGCATGTCAACCTGGGGAACATCCTCATCGGGCAGGGGCGGTTCGAGGAGGCCGTTTCCGAGTACGGGGAGGCCCTGAAGATCAGGCCCCGGTACGGAGCGGCCCTGTACTATCTCGGCCAGGCCTGGATGCGGGCGGGAGACGAGGAGAAGGCGGGCGGGTATTACACCCGCGCCCTCGAGGTGAGGGGAGACCGGGAAAAGGGATTCTACCCCATCGGCCTTGCCAAGGCGGTGAACGCCCGATATCAGCTGGGGGCCATGGCGGCCCGGCGGGGGGATGCCAGGGAGGCGGAGAGGAATTTCGCTTTCGTCATGAGGTTCACGGACCGTTACCGCGGATCGATGCTGCGCCAGCTCGCCGAAGCCTGGGAAAAGCGGGGGGATGAGGCCCTGGCCGCCGCGTACCGTGAGAAGGCGAAGGCGTACGGGGAAGCGGCGCCTTCCCGCGAGGAAGGCCCGGCGGGGGGCGGCGACGGGGACGGGGGACGATGAACCGCCGTAAAGGTGACGTTTCAAATTCCCGGCGGATCGGATATAATGCGTCGATCCGGACACCGGGGGCGAAACGAGGCATGAACAAATACAGGCTCACCATCGAGTACGACGGCACGAACTACAGGGGGTGGCAGACCCAGCAGAACGCGAGAAGCGTCCAGGGAACGGTGCTCCAGGCCGCGGTCCGGGCCCTCGGGGAGGTGGGGGAACTCCAGGGGGCGGGCCGGACCGACGCCGGGGTCCACGCCCTCGGCCAGGTGGCCCACCTGGTGACGGAAAAGGCCTGGGACCCGGGGAAGATCCGGGATCGGATCAACAGCGCCCTTCCGTCGGGCATACACGTCCTTGACGTGGAGAAGGCCCCCGAGCGGTTCCACGCGAGACACCATGCCCTGTCGAGAAGCTACGTGTATATTCTTTCGAGGGAACGTACGGCCTTTGCGAAACGGTTTGTCTGGTGGGTGCGGGACCCCCTGGATCGGGAGGCCATGGAGGAGGCGATCCGTCTTTTCCGGGGCTTTCACGATTTCGCCTCCTTCTGCGACCGGAGGTTCGAAAAAGGCCGTTCCACGCTGGTGGAGGTCTCGAGAGCGGATATGGAGATCGTCGGGCGGCTCGTCTTCTTCCGCTTCGCCGGTTCCCACTTTCTCTGGAAGATGGTCCGGCGGATGGTGGGCGTCCTCGTGGAAGTGGGACGGGGAAACCTGAAGCCCCGGGAAGTGGAAAAGATGCTTGCCGAACCGAGCGACGTTCCCGCGAAGCACACCGCTCCCCCGTCGGGGCTTTTTCTGCATCAGGTCCTCTATGAAGGGGACTCGTTGAAACCCTTTCCGCTTCCCCTCGCCTGCCTCTCCGCCGCCGCGATGACGGATGGCCGTGAATAGGAACATGAATCCCCAGTCCAGCCTTCCCGGGAAGGAACCGGGCTGTATCCGGAGGGGGGCGCTCCTGCTGCTACTCTCCCTTGCCCCTTTTCTCTGCGTCGCCTGCGCGGGAAACGACGATCCCGCCCCTCCCCCGGAAAACCGGAAGGCCGCCGTGGCCGTTTCCGTCCTTCCCGTCGAACCGGCGCCCCTTCGGGACGTGTTCGTCCTGCCCGGCGAGACGGAGGCCTACAACGACGTCCGGCTGGCGTCGGACCTGAACGGTCTTGTCGAATGGATCGGCCCCAGGGAGGGCGACGAGGTGAAGGCGGAGGAACTCATCGCCCAGATCAATGTCGCCGCGTTGAAAGCGGCCCTTGAAAGCGCCGAGGCTTCCTTCAATCTTGCCGACCGCCAGTACGAACGGCGGAAGGGTCTTTTCGACCGGGGCGTCGCGGCGAAGGAGGAGCTGGACCGGACCGCGACGGAACGGGCCATGGCCCTGAGCGCACTGAGGCAGGCCCGGGTGGAATACGAGAGGGGGTTCGTCCGTTCCCCCGTCCCCGGCATCGTCAACAAGCTCTTCGTGGACGAAGGGGAGTACGTGGACCGGGGAAACCCCGTGGCGGACGTGGTGAACGTGGTCAAGATCAAGGTTGTCGTGAACGTCCCCGAAAAAGACGTTTCCTTTCTGGCCGTCGGGCGGGAAGTCTTTGTCACCGTGGACGCCCTTCCGGACCGGAGTTTCGTCGGGACCGTCGATTTCGTTCCCTTCAAGGCCGACGGGGCCACGCGGACCTTCCCCGTCCGGGTCGTCCTGTTCAATCAGGGGAGGGACATCCGCCCCGGGATGATCGCCCGGGTGGCGTTCCTCCGCCGCATGATTCCCGATGCCCTGACGGTGCCGCTCTCGGCGGTCGTCGACAAGGGGGGGGAGCGGCTCATCTTCGTCGAGGAGGGCGGGGTCGCCAGGTCGCGGTCCATCGAGATCGGCGTCATTCAGAGGGACCGGGTCCAGATCGTGAAGGGGCTCTCCCCTGGAGAACGGGTGATCGTCACGGGACAGAACAACGTGGAAGACGGAATCCCCGTGGAAGTCCGATGATCGTCAATGAAATCGCGCTGAAACGCCGGGCCGCCGTTCTTTCCCTTCTCGTCATCCTGGTTCTTTCGGGCCTTTACGCCTACCGGACCCTTCCCCGGGAGTCCTTTCCCGACATCACGATTCCCTATATTTTCGTGACCACCGAGTACGAGGGCGTCGCCCCGGCGGACATGGAGAAGCTCATCACCATGCCCATCGAGAGGAAACTGAAGGGCATCGCCGACGTGGAGGAGATCCGTTCCACGTCGGAGGAGGGCCTTTCCACCATCGCCATCAAGTTTCTGCCCGGGGTGGACATCGACGACGCCCTTCAGAAGGTCCGGGACAAGGTCGACCAGGCCGAGGCGGATCTCCCCTCGGACCTCCCCGACGATCCGACGATCCAGGAGGTGAACTTCTCCGATATCCCCGTCATCCGGGTCGTCCTCTCGGGACCTTTCAGCCTCCGCCGTCTCAAGTCCTTCGCCGACGATCTCAAGGACAGGATCGACGGGGTTCCGGGAGTCCTGAACACGATCATCACGGGCGGGCTGGAGCGGGAAATCCACGTGGAGTTCGACCTGGACCGCGTGGCCGCTTACAACGTGCCCTTTTCGACCCTCATCGCCGCCGTCGAACGGGGGAACGTGAACATGCCGGGCGGGAGCGTGGACATCGGCCCGAAGAAGTATCTCGTGCGCGTTCCCGAGGACTTCAAACACCCCGACGAGATTTTCTCCCTGGTCGCCTTCGTGAGGAACGGAAAGCCCGTCTACCTCCGCGATCTCGCCGAGATCAGGGACCTCTACAAGGACCCCATCACGAGAACCCGGATCAACGGACAGCCGAGCGTGACGCTGGCGGTGCAGAAGCGGAGCGGGGAAAACATCATCGCCGTGGCGAAGGGCGTCAAGGCCGCCGTCTCCGACATGCGCCCCCTCCTTCCCCCGTCGCTGAAAATCGATCTGACGTCGGACATGTCCAAGGATGTGGACCTCATGGTCAACGACCTGGAAAACAACATCCTCTCCGGTCTCATCCTCGTCCTCGCGGTGATCTTTCTCTTCATCGGCGGCCGGTCCGCCGTGTTCGTCTCCCTGGCCATCCCCTATTCCATGCTCATGACCTTTCTCTTCCTGCTTCTCGGGAACGTCAGCCTCAACATGGTGGTCCTTTTCTCCCTGATCCTCGCGCTGGGGATGCTCGTGGACAACGCCATCGTCATCGTGGAAAACATCTACCGCCAGATGCAGGAGGGAAAGCCCCGGGAGCGGGCGGCCTTGGACGGGACGAACGAGGTCGCGTGGCCGGTCATCACGTCCACCGTGACGACCCTGGCGGCATTCGTCCCCATGCTGTTCTGGCCGGGCATCATGGGCGAGTTCATGAAGTTCCTCCCCATCACCCTGATCCTCTCCCTGAGTTCCTCCCTGTTCGTCGCCCTGGTGATCAACCCCGTTCTTTCCGCCCGGTACCAGTCGGTGAAACCGGCCTCTCCGGCCGTCAGGGAAAGCCTCCCCCCCGTGAAAAGATTCTACCTCGCCGTCCTCCGGTGGTCCCTCCGGCACCGGGCCGTCGTCGTCCTTTCCGCCTTCCTTCTCCTTCTCGGGTCCGGCGGCTGTTTCTTCCTCCTGGGGAAGGGGGTCGAATTCTTTCCCGAGACGGACCCCCGGAGGGCCTACGTGTTCCTCAAGGCGCCGGAGGGGACGAACCTCGACGCCTCGGACGCCCTGGTCCGGCAGGTGGAGACGGTGGTCATGGAGTACCCCGACATTCAGTACGTCATTGCCAATGTCGGTTCCGTCGGGGGGGACCCCTTCTCCCAGGGAGGAACGGGCACCCACATCAACCGGGTGGCCCTGGATTTCAAGGATTTCGCCGACCGCTCCCGCCCGTCTCCCGGCATTGTGGCGGAAATACGGCGGCGCCTTCTCGAGGGGATTCACGGCGCCGAGGTGCAGGTGGAGCAGGAAGAGGAGGGCCCGCCCACGGGGCCTCCCGTCAACATGGAGATTTCCGGGGACGACATCCTGGTTCTGGGGGACCTGGCCGCACGGGTCCGGGAGAGGATCGAGGACATTCCCGGCCTCGTCGACCTGAAGGACAATTTCATCCGGGGGAAACCGGAGATCGTCGTTCAGATCGACAAGGAGAAGGCGGCCCTCCTCGGTCTCGACACCTTCACCATCGCCTACACGGTGAAGGCGGCCATCAACGGCGTGAAGGCGGGGGTGTTCCGGGAGGGGAAGGAGGAGTACGACATCGTCGCCCGCCTGCCCGAACAGGACCGGCGAAGCATCGAGAGCATCCGCCGCCTGACGATTTCCGGTCCCGGCGGTGAGGCGATTCCGCTGACCACCGTCGCCAGCGTCCGGTTCGACAGCGGCGTGGGGGCCATCATGCGCCTCGACCACAAACGGGTCGTCACGGTTTCGGGGAATACCTCGGGGCGGCTGGCCAACGACGTGATCCGGGACATCGCGTCGCGGCTCAAGGGCTTCGACTGGCCGAGAAATTACACACTGCGGTTCACCGGAGAGCAGAAGGAGCAGGAAAAGGCGTCGGCGTTCCTGAGCAAGGCCTTCATGGCCGCCCTCTTCCTCATCTTTTTTGTTCTCACCCTCCAGTTCGATTCCTTTTCCACGCCCCTCATCATCCTGGCGACGGTTTCCCTTTCCCTGATCGGGGTGTTCACGGGGCTTCTCGTCACGGGAACGGCCTTCGGGGTCATCATGACCGGCGTGGGGGTGATCAGTCTCGCCGGGGTGGTGGTGAACAACAGCATCGTCCTCATTGACTACTTCCGGCAACTGCGGGAACGGGGACTCCCCCTCGAGGAGGCCCTGGTGCAGGCGGGCCTGACCCGCTTCCGGCCGGTCATGCTCACGGCGATCACGACCATTCTGGGTCTCCTCCCCATGGCGACGGGGGTCAGTTTCGATTTCCGGAAGCTGTGCCTGTGCATCGGGGGCGAGTCTTCCCAATGGTGGGGGCCCATGGCGGTGGCCGTCATCTTCGGTCTTGGCTTCGCCACCCTCCTGACCCTCAACGTCGTTCCGGTCCTTCTCTCCCTTCTGGAGAAACGGAACGGCGCCCCGGGCCCCCGGGAACGGGGGAAAACCCTTCTCCAGCGCGCCGCCGCGGTCATTCGCCGGGAAAAATAAAGCCCCTCAGCCCTTTTCCAAGGGCATCGGGGCTTTGCAATCGATCGATAAAAAGCTTGTTTTCCGACGGCTTCGCAAAAAGTCCGCACGCCCCGCCGCACATCCTTCCCCGTTCCCGCGACGCACGTTCCGTACGTCCCGGTCCCCGGGATGGAGGGCCTCGCTTCCGGAGCCTTTTCCTTCGCCGTTCGAAAAAAGCGTTTTTCTAATGGAACGGGTTCGCTATTTCTTCGCTTTCGCCGCCGCCTTGGGAGCCGCTTTCTTCGCTTTCGCCGCCGCCTTCACCGGCTTCTTCGGCGCCGGTGCCGCGGGAGCCTTCGCTTTTCCCTTCTTCGCGGCCGCCGCGGGCTTCGCCGCAGGTTTTACCGCAGGCTTTGCCGCGGCCAGGGCCGCCGCTTTCTTCTTTGCCTTGCCGGCCGCCAGTTTTCCTTTTTTCATGGGAACTTCACAGCACACGATTTCCCCCACGGCGCACCCACAAGCTTCGTCGACCACAAGAATGAGGCCGCATTCCTGGCAGCTGAACAGGTCACCCTTCTTTGCCTTTGCCATGCTCATCTCCTTTCTGTTATATTACCTGCCCCCCGGCCTGTCCGGGCGAGGGTACAATTGATGACGACAGGCGAACCGTCACGGTTCCATCAATATCGGCCACGGGCGGACGGCGCCCCGCCCCGTGTTGCAATAACCGGGTGTACCTGTTGCTTCGGAAGGACCGTTCAATCGGCGACGGCCCCGGGATATCCTGAATTCAGGGAGCCCCGAAGGGTCCCGGAAAAAGGTCCGTGTAGAACGATGCCATTTTTCCATAACACCCCGGGAAGGGATCGTCAAGATAAAATGAACGATATTGAGGAGTTTTTGTCGCAAGGAAAAATTGTTCCCCGAGGATGATCTGTGGTAACCAATGAACGGAGAACGAACGGACGGGAGAAAAACCATGAAAGACGTCGTTTGCGGCATCTGCGGAGAAATCATTACGAACCCTTCCTCCCCTTGTCCTTACTGCGGGGCGGAACCGAACCACTTCATCCCTGCGGAAGGGGTGGACCGGGAACTTCTCCGGAAGCTCTACCAGGAAGGCAAGGCGACTTACTGACCGGTGCCGGGCGTGATACAAGAAAATAGGAAGGCCGGCGGCAAACATCAATCCCCCGGTCACGATTTTCCCCCAATTTCGAGGCGGGCAGGAGGGATTGACACGGATTCAGTGTCCATCCTTGTCCCTGACCATTTGCCCCGGAAGGTTATCCAGGGGATTGTCGATGCCCAAGTCGCTCCACCCGACAGCCGTCGTTCCCTTGTCGCCCTTCCGGCTCTTTCCGGGGGTGTCGCTTTCCTCGTCCTCGCCGGGTCAGGGCTGATGAACTGCGCAGCTCAGCCAATATCCCGGATTCAAATGATGACAATCAAAATGAGGCCGTAAACGATCACCGGCAAGGGAGCTATAAAAATATATTTGATCCTGAACGCCCATGGATTGATCGGTTCCGGCATCTCTACCGGCTTCATTTCGTCCGAATCCTCATCGAGAAGGTATTTCCATATTCTCCACTGAGCGGCGATTATGGAAACAAAGAGAAGCATCGTGGACGCCCACAGGAGCCATTCCCCCCGCATCATCTCCAGGCCGAAGCCGATGATGAACAAGCCGATTACAGATAGAGCGAAATATTTCCTGATGTCCGGTATCCGTTTTCTTTCCATTCCCGAAAAAGTGTATAAATAATAATTTCTCGGGATTCTTGAGATAATCACAGCGGCAATCACCGACATGACGGCCATGTGCAGAAGGACAACAAGCGACAGCGGAATCTCGGCGTATATGCCCTTGTAGTACTCCTCAAATTGATGAAACTCGTATGTGAATCCAGTGGTCAGGACCATCAGTATTCCTGTGCATGTAATCAGGTATAATCTTTCAATAATCACAAACTGTGCCTTGAACAGTTCCAGATCCTTCGGCTTTGACCTCGATCCCGGCTTCCTGAAAGCGCTCATGGCCGTTTCAAAGGACCACGCAATAAGCAAGATGGTGAGGATGTAAACAATGTTGAAGATTTTTGATGCCTCATGCGTCCTGTAAAGTTCCATGTATGCAGTCTTGTTGATACCCAGGAGGATGAGGCACAGGATCATTAGCATGGTGATCCCGGCCCGATACCTCTTGAGGTGCATCGAGGCAAGCATCAGAGCCGCGCACATGGGCACAAAGACAAGCGATCCTCCGAAGCAATAGGGAAGACAGTCGTAATTCGACTGGATCAAATAGAACAGAAGGCCTGCCGCTATGATGTCAACTACTTTACTCATGCATTCACCCTCCGAAACGATTATCTTCCGAACTCACTCCCCTCTCCATCCTTCTTGGACAATTTTCCTCCCCTGATTCATCATAAATAAACCGGGTCTCGCGAATATTCCTCCGAGATAGGATGCGTGGAATCCTTCGATTGAGCTAAGGATAATCTGTGGATAAAATTGGTATGCTGCTATTCCAAAAAGAGTGCATGTCAACACCGTTGTATACACTCCAGCGGCGAACATCGTTGTCCCCGTCACGACTTTCCCCCAGTTTATCTTTCCCAGATTTTGGTTCGGACCGGAGGGATTGACATAGGTATATTTCCCGTCTTCGTCCCTGACCATTTGCCCCGGAGGGTTATCCAGAGGATTGTCGATGCCCAAATCACTCCACCCGACAACCGTCGTTCCCTTGTCGCCCTTCCGGCTCTTCCCGGGGGTGTCGCTTTCCTCATCCTCGCCGGGATCATTCGGCGATGCGTTCCTGCCGCTTTGCCCGGCGGCCGTTCCGTCCGCGTCCCGTCCGTTACCCGACCCGCCGTCGGACGGCCCTTCGCCGTACTGGCCCTCGTCGTCTCCCGCCATTGTCTCCGCCATGAAGAGCCCCGTGGGATCGACATAGATCAGCGGATTGTTCCGGCAGTAGGCGTAGCGGTTCAGCATCTGGGGATCGTAGTTCCAGGGGTTTTTCGAGTTGGAGAGGTCCGGCACCGCGGGGTCGGGGCTGATGAACCGGCCGACGGCCGGGTCGTAGAGGCAGGCGTTGAAGTTGTAGAGCCCCGTCTCCGTGTCCAGCTCGTGGTCCGTGAACTTGTAGTCCGTCGTCCACGACCCCGTCGATTCCCGAAGCTCCCCGAAGGGAAGGTACTCCGCCGTTTCCACCCTGTTGCCGTTTTTATCGGTGAGCACCGTCGCGCTCCCCAGGTGGTCCTTGTGGTGGTACAGGACAGAACCGCTCCGGACCTCGGCGATCCGGACCGTCCCGGCGAACAAATGGACCACCGGCTTCCCGTTCGCCACCTGGAAGGCGTCGTTCACGTAGACCGTCGTGGACACCGCCTTCGGGTTGATGTTCCCTCCCGTGGACAGCGTCGGCACGGACACCGTCTTCACCGTCCGGCGTCCCTCCCCGTCGTACTCGAACCGGATCGTCAACGGCACCGTCTTCTTGTCCTTGTACTTGATCTCCGACGGGCGGTTCTCCGCCGTCCAGGACAAAGACCGCCAGCCCACGGACGAGGAATCCGTTAGGTCGGGGCCGTAGG
>DJVQ01000067.1 GCA_002441265.1 Syntrophaceae bacterium UBA6252 | reverse complement strand
CCTCCGAGGAGATGAGCGCCCAGGCGGATACCATGAAAGACATCGTGCTGGAGCTCGTCGCCGTCATCAGCGGCGGCGGAGCCAACAGCAACGGCGACGGCACCGACGACGGGAACGGCGACGGTGAACCCGTGAGGACGAAAACCGTGAAGCGGATCAACGCGCCGCTTCTTGCCGAAACGACGGGGAAGCACGAAGACTTCCCGCCGCCGAGGGAACGGGGGACGGCGGGGCCGGCCGGAGACGGCAGACTGATCGCCCACCGCAAGCCGGAGTTCACGGATTTTTAACGGCACGCTCCCGCGGCGGACGCTCCGCGACTTTGCGATTTCCTTTTACGGGGACCCGGGACCGGTGAAATCGACACCGGTTCCGGCGTTCCCCGCTCCTTCCTTCGATTCCATGACATGACGGGCGCAGGCATGGGGATCACGCCGGCGCAGTGACGTTGCGGAAGAGCCCGCAACGCACGGCGGTATGTCCCCGGGGGTGAAAGCGCGGCCTCACGAGCGGGAAACGGGGGGCGCTCCCCGGATGGATGCCCCCCGTCGGACGGAGGATCCGTTTCCGTCCGACGGAGGGGTTCCGGGAAAAAGCGTTATTTGGCGAATAGGGCCCTCAGGGAGATCTTGTTGATTTTACCGACGCTGGTCTTGGGAATGGCTTCGACGAATTCGAACCGGTCGGGAAGACCGTATTTCGGAATCCGGCCCTCCTCGACGAATTTCATCATGAAGGATTTCATCTCCTCCTGGGTGGTCTTGCCCTTGAATTCCGGTTTCAGCACGACGGCGATCAGCGGACGTTCCCCCCACTTCGGATCGGGAATGCCGATGGCCGCCGCCTCGGAAACGGCCGGATGCTGGCTGGTCAGATTCTCGAGTTCGAGCGAAGAAATCCACTCGCCGCCGGTCTTGANNTGATCACGTCCTTGAGCCGGTCGGTGATCTTGAAATAGCCCTCCTTGTCCACGTAGGCCACGTCGCCCGTGTGGAGCCAGCCGTCCCGCCAGAGGTCCTTGGCCCGATCCTCGTCCTTGAAATAGCTTGCCGTGAGCCACGGGGTCCGGGCCACGAGTTCGCCCGTCGTCTCGCCGTCATGGGGCAGAAACTTCCCGTCGGGTCCCATGATGTCCAGTTCCGCAAGGGGGATGGGAAGACCCGTCTTGATGATCACGTCGGTGATCCGGTCGCTGTCCCAGTCGAGCATGTTCTCCTTCAGGTTGGCGATCGTCAGGACGGGGCAGGTCTCCGACATGCCGTAACCGGCGAGCGCCTTGATCCCCAGGTCCCAGGTCGCCTTGGCGAGCCCCTTCGAGAAGGCGGCCCCGCCGATGACGACCTTCCATTTGGTGAGATCGACCTTTTTCACCACCGGACTCGACACCAGCATGTGCAGGATCGTCGGCACGCAATGGGAGAAGGTGACTTTTTCCTTGAGGATGAGCTTGAGGAGCATCTCCGGCTCGTACCGTCCGGGATAGACCTGTTTGCATCCCAGGACGACCGCGACATAAGGGATTCCCCAGGCGTGGACGTGAAACATGGGGGTGATCGGCATGTAGACGTCACCCGACCGGAAACGGCAGGGGGACTCGTAGGAGCCGAACGTCATGGCCACGCTCATGGCGTGCAGGACGAGCTGACGGTGCGAGAAGAAGACCCCCTTGGGGGCCCCGGTGGTCCCCGTCGTGTAGAAGGTCGTCGCGCGGGTGTTTTCATCCAGATCGGGGAAATCGTAGGTGTCCGGCGCCGCGTTCACCATGTCCTCGTAGACGGCGTCGAACTTCAACTTCGTTTCCACCTTGCCGTCTTCGTAAATGATGACGAACTTCTTCACCGTCTTCAGCTTGTCCCGGATTTCGTCCAGGATGGGCAGGAAATCCGAGTTGATGATGACGACATCGTCATCCGCGTGGTTCATCGTGTAGAGGATCTGATCCGGCGAAAGCCGCCAGTTCATCGTGTGGAGGACCGCACCCATCATGGGAACGGCAAAGAAACATTCCAGGTAGCGGTGGCTGTCGTAATCGAAGACGCACACCGTGTCGCCCTTCTTCACTCCCAGGGCGGCGAGCGCTCCGGCCAGCTTGTGTATGCGGGTATTGAAATCCCGGTACGTGTACCTGAATTTGTCCCGATAGACGATTTCCTGATCCGGCGAGTAGGCGAGCGGGGTCGTCAACAGCCTCTTGATGAGCAGAGAATACGGGTAGCTCTCTCCAGGACGATACGTTTTTCCTGCCATAGATCATTCCTCCTTTTTTGGTTAAAAATTTTCATGCCCCCACCGGGATGCTCTTTTCCCGGCAGACGCGGTATTCCGGGAATATGCCTCGAAAAAAGATCCCTGTTGTTTCGTATGGAAGCACTTTAAGGAAAATGGCTTGGCAAGTCAACGGAATTCGTGAAATCTTCCCCCGCGGGAAGAACGGCCGCGTCTCCCGGGATTCCGGCCCCCCATCCGGCGGAATCGTTCTCAATCGACGGGCCGGATCTGCCCCTCCCAGCTTTCCGCGATCCGGCCCAGGATCGCATCCCATTTCCGCCGGTGACCGGGCTGCAACGCCATGAGAAAAACGACGCGGGCCGTGGAAAATGCCACCGCAAAGGATCCCGGGGCGGCACATCGCAGCGCGTCCCGCATTTTCGGAATGAATTGCATCCGGGTTTCCCGGGTGAAATGCTGGAAGATCAGGAGAGATTTCCCCGAAGCCCAGAGCGGCCGGACCTCGCGCCAGTACAGATACTTTGAAGAGCCCTTCCGGCCGCAGGGCTTCGATCGCACCTCCAGCCCGTTGTCGGGATCCAGGAAAACCATGTCGTGGTCCCGCGCCCTTTTCATCAGGGCGCCGAACCAGCGGTCCCGCTCCCGGGCCGTTTCGGGGACCCGGGCGGCGTAATAGCCGGCGTCCGGGAGCAGCCCCAGGCCTTCCATCCGTGCCACCCGTCTTTTCCTCCCGCCGGACAGCAGGGATTTCATGCAACGGAACAGCTCGGGGTCATGACGGGACCACCGGTCCGGGTGTTCCAGATAGGAGATGAATTTTCCATCGGTGCTTTCGTCGTCCGGCGTGAGCATCCAGGCGACCAGGACCCGGAATCCGGCGGCGCCGATGACGGCCCTCAGGAGGCCGTACTTCCGGTAATCGTTGATATCTCCGAAATACTGGTCCTTCACGCGGATCACCGCCGGCGATCACAGGGCCGGGGTGTCTGACGACGGCGCCTTCCCTTCCCCCGGTCTCCGGTGAAGGGTCGTAATGAACTTCATCGGTTGTCTCCGGCGGATTTCATTCCACGAATCTCCAATCCCAGGAAAACGGTCCCCGGGACGGGGTTGAATCGATACGCCGGGACCGGCCTGAAGCCCAGGGACGCATACAGGGACAGGGCCTCCCTCATGGCGGGAAGCGTGTCCAGAAGCAGGCGCCCGTATCCGAGTTCTCTCGCCGCGGCAACGATCCCCTCGGTCAGGAGCCGCCCGACCCCGGACCCTCGCGCGGAGGGAATCACATACAGGCGCTTGATTTCGCCTTCGGACTCCGAGAATCGACGGACGCCGGCGCAACCGACGGCGACGGCGTTTCTTTCAGCCAGGAGAAACATGCCCGACGGCGGGGAATATTCCTCCGCAAGATGTTCCATTTCATGGGCGAAGTTCTGAAACGAAAGGTCCAGGTTCAGGGACGCCGCGTACTCCTCGATGAGCCGGCGCGCCCGGCGCCAGAATGGTCCCTCCCGCTGCGGCCGTACCAGGTGGACGGTCATTCCCTCCCCCCTCGACGCACGGCGGGAATGCCGCCGCTCCCGCTCGTTTCGAAACGTTCCTTCATTGCCGCCCGGTCATCGGCCCTGGGACCGATGATCACATGTCTCCGGACACCAGCTTCTTTCCCAGATCGAAAGCCTCCTCCATGACCGCTTCGTTGGACCGTATCTCGCCGGCATCCAGGGCGCTCCCGTAAACCATGCCGACGATCTGCGACTCCGTGTATCCGAAGGCGTCCTGAAACGTCCTTACGGCATTCACGCAACCCGAGGACATGGGATCCCTGTCTCCGTAAGTCATGGCGACGGCGATTCGTTTTCCCTTGAACGCATCCTTCCGGTACGCTCCGAGAGCGAAACAGCGGTCCATGAAGATCTTGGTCTGCGCGGACATGGTAAACCAGTACACGGGGCTTGCAATGACCCAGGCATCCGCTTCGATGAGCTTCAGGTAGATTTCCTGCATGTCGTCCCTGATGGAGCACCCCTTGCTGTTCTCCTTCTGACAGGCGTAACAGGACTTGCAGGGGGCGATCTTCCTTCCCTGCAGAAAGATCGTCTCGACCCCGGCTTTTGCGGATTTCGCCCCCTGCGCGATCCGATCCGCCAGAATGGCGCTGTTTCCCTTCCGTCTCGGACTTCCCAGAATCACGAGGACCTTCTTTTTCATGGCAATCCCTTTCTGTGATTTCATCCGCTCGCCGTACCGCCCGGCGCCGCGCCCGCAGGCTTCCTTTCCTCCGGGAGAATCCTGATGTTTCCATAAGACACCGCGCCGGTCAAACGCTATTTCCACCCGGGCGGCGGCGTGAGGGGCTATTTTTCCCCGGGCGGGGAAACCTCCCCGGACAACCATTTCCGGATCGACTCCTTCGCCGGCACGGTGCCCGCGCTCCGCACCCTGCCGCCCACGACAAGTGCGGGATAGCCGAACACCCGGTATTCGGCGCACCGCCGGGGATCTGTGACGTGTTCCACGTCCACGGCGAGATTCAATTCGGAAGCCGCGTCGATGACGGCCTGGCGGAGCCAGTCGCAACGGGCGCAACCGGCCCCGAGAATTTTCACCTCGAGGATTCCCGTCCCCGGCTCCTCCTCGAAGGCCTGGCCCAGACTCCTTTTGAATTCCCGGACGAAGGCGTCCCCGTACGCCTCCTCCGCCCGGGCGGGGATATAGTTTCTTTCGCGCAGGCGCTTCATGAGCGCCGCCCGGACCTCGTCATCGTTCTTCCCCGCGTGATCGCGGGCGATATCCTCGATCGCCGCCGCAAGCCCCACGATGCCGATTTTCCGCCCGCCTATGACGATCTGAGCGACGTCCGTTTCCCTCATCGCACATTCCCCTGACCGAAACGTGATGCAATCGTAAAAAGATCAAATCAACACTTTTTCGAACGGCAAAGTAAAAAGCTCCGGAGGCAAGGCGTCCGATTCCCGAGGACTGAGGAGTACGGATGGTACGCCAAAGGGTCGAGGGAAGAAGGGGAACGCAGCATATGGACTTTTTACGAGGCCGTCAAACGTCCCGCCGTCAGGAAGAACAGCCGCACGACGGTCCCTCCGGAGGGGCGCTCTTCCCGGCTTCCCCGGATGCCAGCCGGGACCGGACCGCCTCCTTCACCTTCGCCACGTCCTCGTCGGAAAGGAGCGGGTTCATCCTCTTTTCGATTCCCAGGTCCGTGACGACAAGGTGGCAGGCGACGGACAGTCCCGCGTGCTCCAGGATCGTCCTGCCGCAGGCCATGGCGCACCCGTCGATGACGATGTTGTCCGCATCGGACGCCCCTTTCAGGAATCCCTTGATGTGCGCCCCAATGCCGGCGAGGCAGAAGGGCCGCGCAAAGCCTTCCCCCGCGAGTTCCGCGGCGGCCCGGTGGGAAAGCTGCCCCACGTTCGCCGCGCCGGCGCATCCCATGACAAAAACCTTCCTTGGCGATTCCTCGAGTTTTTCCATACCTTTTCCCCCTTGTACCGGCACCGGGCCCGGAACGCGATGGGAGCGGCGCACCGATTTCATGACGGAGGATGCGCTTCTTCCAGCCCCTGTTCCTTCATCCACTGAAGCACTTCCGGGTCCTCGGGGAAGAAAGACTCCATGGGAACGATTTCCCACAGGAACTTTCCGCTTTCCGTGCTGCAGGAGCAGACCTGGTTCAATTCCATCTCCAGCTTCGATTTCCTCGCGGCCAGTTCGCCGATCATCTTCTCCACGGTTTCCGTGGGCTTGTTCCGCCGCGCCTTTTCCAGAACGTCCTTGCGCCTGTCGACATCGTCAATTTCCTTGCGGAGTCCGGTCTCCCGTCCGCTGTCGACGAAGCCCTTCATTCCCTTCCCGCAGGTCAGTTCCAGCCGGCCCAGGTACTTTCCGTCGATGCCGGCGTAAACGACGGGGATCTTCCCGATCCAGTACGGCGGGTTCACCGTGTCCCCCTCGCCTCCGATGATGAAGCAGACCCCGGGATTTTCCCCGGCAAGGCCCTGGATCTCCTCGTCCGGCATGGAGGCGAGAAGGATGATCACATCGGCCCGGCCGGACAATTCCCCGGTGACTCTCCGGACCGACCGGACCGGATCGTCCACCGAGCACCCGCCGCCGAAGGTGCTCCGGACCCGGGGATCGAGTTCCGGACCGGCGACCCCGACGACGGCGATCCGGATTCCCCTGACCTCCTTCAGGACATAGGGACGGAAGAGCGGTTTCCCTTTTTCGTCCAGGATGTTGGACGACACCCAGGGAAACTCCCTGTTGGGCGCCTCCCGGAAGAAGGCGGGCCCGAAAGAGACCTCCGCGGGTCCCACGTTCACCGCAACGGTCCCCATCCGCTCGCAGGCCCTGACCAGAAGCCCGCCGGCCAGACGGGCCTTTTCCCGGTCTTTTGCCGAGGACAGGTCGGGAAGGAGATTGCCCGAATCGACAACCAGCACATCGGCGCCCGCCTCTTTCTGCGCGAGGACGAAAGCGACCCGCCGGGCCAGACCGCCCAGCAGTTCTCCTCCTCAGGAGGGGCAGGGGACGATGCGCCCCTTCACGTTGCCCGTGTGAATGACAAACAGGTTCACCGTCCCGGCGTTTCCGTCATTTCCGTAGGAAACAGCGGGGAAAAGGAAAAGAATCATCACGAACGGCAGGCATTTGCGCAAGGCGGATCGCAGATTCATGGAATATTTCCCCTTGAAGCGGAGGGTGCCGCCGGTCTCACCGGGCGGCGGAAAGAATTTTCTTCAGGTCCGCCACCGTCGGGACCTTCCCGGCCACCGCCACCTTCCCGTCGATGACGATGGCGGGGGTGAACAGAACCCCCAGCTTCGCGTATTCCCTGACATCCTTGATCTTGGAGACGTCCGCGTCGATCCCCAGCTCAGCGACCGCCTCGATCACGTTTTTCTCGACCGTCGTGCATCGCGCACAGCCCGGTCCCGCGACCTGTATTTTCATGGCAACCTCCTCAGAGAATGTAATTTCCGAAAAACCATCCCATGACCGTGCCCAGGAAAACGATGGTGACCACATACACAACAGCTCTTTTTACCCCAAACACCCGGGCGATGGCAATCCAGTTCGGGAGGCTCAATCCGGGGCCGGTAAGAAGGAGCGTCAGGGCCGGTCCCTTCCCCATCCCCAGTTTCATGAGGGTGTCCACGAAGGGCGCCTCCGTCATGGTGGCGAAATAGCTCACTGCACCGATCAACGTCGCCAGGAAGGACGCCGACAGGGAATTTCCGCCGAGCCATGTCCGGATCCACGTCTCGGGAATCAGCGCCCCGATGATCCCCACGATGAAGACCCCCGCAAGAAGGAGGGGAAGAATGATCCGGACGAACCACCACGTTTCCCGCAGCCATGCCTCGATCTGCTCCCGGGTGAGCACCCGGAGGGCGAAAACGGCGGTGACGACGGTCAGGACCCCCCAGACCAGAACCTTCAGCAGATAGGGTCCTTTCTGGACGAAATAATTCGGAGACAGAAGGGAAAGAACGATCAGAACGAGAAGAATGATCTCGTTTCTGCCGATGAGTTCGACCTTCTCCTCTTCCGCCGGAACTGCCGGAGGGCCGGCCGGGGCGGTCCCGGTCCGTTTTCCGAAAAACGCCGTCATGATGAATCCCACAATGAAGGCCATGAGAAGGGCCGCCACGATCCGTGAAAGGACCATGGAGCTTCCCAGGATGGTTCCGGTGTACGTGAGCGCGAGAATGTTCGAGGCCGGGGCCACCCACAGGATGATGAAGGCCACCCCGACGCCGGCCCCGCCGTAAAAGAGCCCGCTCGCCACGGGAATGACCGTGCAGGAGCAGGCGGCGATGAGAAAGCTGGAGACGCTCGCCAGGGAAAAGGACTTTATCTTGTCGGCCCCCTCCCCGAGATACCGGATGATCGCCTCTTTCCTTACGAAGGTCACGATGGCCCCGGCAAGAAGAAAGGCGGGGACAAGACAGGTCAGGACGTGGGTCGCGATATAATCCTTCAGGGCCAGAAGGCCTCCCATCAGAAGCTTTTCGATCATCGTACGTTCACTCCTTCGTCTCCGGCCTGCGCCGCCGGAGAGCTCTTTCAATTAGTATATTACTAATTAGTAATATACTTTTCCACCCGCATCCTGTCAAGCCGCGGGCGGAAAGGATTCTCTCCCGGAAGGCCGCGATGTCAGATCCATTCGAAGATGTACCGGATCACGTAGTACACGCCCGCCCCGATGAAGATGACGGCGGTGATCTTCCGGGCCCACCCCTCGAACCAGGTCACGCCCTGGAAGACCCGGTTGATGCCCTCCGAGGCGAAGGCCAGGAGGAAAGCGAAGGCAATCACCGGAAGGGCCGTCCCGACGCCGAAGAGGGCCGGCATGGCAAACCGGGAATTGAACTGGAATGCGATCGAAAAGAGACTCCCGAAAAACAGGGCCGCCGACACGGGGCAGAAGGAAAGGGCAAAAACGATGCCGAGAACCCCGGCGCCCCAGATCCCGATCCCCCGGATGCGGTTTTGGACCTTCTCCCCGATCCCTCCCTGGATGCCGAAACTCCCGAAACGGATCACCTCGAGAAGAACGAGTCCCACGAGGATGAGGAACGGTCCGAGGAGAACGTTCATCCAGGTCTGGAGGGAATTGGCCACCAGGGAAATATACCGGGTGCTTGAAACGAGGATCGCGCCGATGACGGTGTAGGTAAGGGCCCGTCCCGCCGTGTAGAGGACGCCCGCCAGGAGGACGCGGCGGGCGCCTTCGTTCTGACCGCCGATATAGGAAACGGCGGCGATGTTGGAGGCAAGCGGGCAGGGGCTGATGGAGGTCAGGATCCCGAACCACAGCGCCATGCCCAGGCCGGCTGCAAGTTCGCTCATGCCCCCGTCCCCCGGGAACGGAAAATCCGTAACAGGCTTCTTTTTTTCATGTTCATCCTTTCACCGAATCATACGGCCAAGCGTTCCCGGCCGCTTCAGGGTCCCTGCAGGCCTGCCGCGCGCCGCTGGAACAGCCTGGAGGACCCGTCACGATGCCGCCAGGAACGCCTCCACCTCCGTCCGGACATACTCCTTGAATCTGTCGTCGTCCTTCAGAAGCTCCCAGACCCGGATCAGGTTCTTCCATTTCACTTCCCGGCCGCCGTCCCTCTCCGAAAGGATCACGGACTGGGAATAAAGCTGGTAGTCGTTCACGAAGTGGCTGTTTCCAGGGTCTTCCACATTCACCACGGAAAGCCTCAAGCGTCCTGTTTCCAACTCCTTCTGAAAAAACTGCCGCACCGTTTCCACCGTCAATTGCTCGATTCTGTTGCAGGAATAACATCGGATTTTCCCGTGAAAATAATACACCTGGACGTACTTCGCCGGTCCATTCCCGTCCTGTGCCGCCCCGGCGGACCGGGGGAACGCTCCGGAAGCCCCGCAAAAGAATGAGAACATGCAAACCGCCAGTGCCAAAAGCAGCCATCTTCCGATCGCCATCGGAAAAGCCTCCTCGAAAAGGGATTCTTCCGGACGCTCCCGGGCATATTCAGGAAGGAGGATACGGACGGACCGCTTCCCCCGTTGCCGGGACCCGGCGGTGTGTTCCGTTCCATGGGAACACCGCCCCTCGGTCCGGGCGCCCGGAGCGTCTGATATTGCCGAAACGTAATATAACATTCGCGGAACGATGTCAACCAAGAAGGCCGGAGACGACCGGCCGAAAGCGCGGAAACCGCAATTCCCGTGAAGCCGACATGACGCCCCGGATTCCTCACCGTTTCGCACCGTATTTCCTCAGGAGGGACACCGCCCCTCTCCATCGCCATTTTCCCGCCGCAACGAGCGTTCCCGACAAACCGGGATCGGCACCGGATTCCAGAAGCTTCGTGATCACCGGTTGCGCCTTGTCGGACTTTTTCGACTTCGGGCGTACGTACCGATCGTTGTATCCATAGTCGGTTCCATGGCACGCAGCATGGTACAGGGCGGTGCGGCCTTCCTGATCCATCGCGTTGACGTCCGCTCCATGCTCGATCAGCAGACGAACAATCTCCGGGTACGCGAAAAATGCCGCAAGCATGAGCGGCGTGACGCCCGATTGGTCCTTGGCATTCGGATTCACGTTCCGGCTCAGAAGCCATCGCACCGTATCGTTTCTGCACGCAACCGGCGAAGCCGATTCCGTATCGCCGATCGCCAGATGCAGCAGCGTTCTTTCCTGCCGGTCCCGCAACGCCGCATCCGCTCCGTGTTTCTCCAGGATTTGCAGGATGTCCGTGCGGGCGAAACCTGCGGCATACTGCATTGCGTTCTTCCCGTAGACATCGGCAACCGCCCGATCGGCACCCTTTTCCAGCAGGGCACGGACCTTGCCGGCGTCGCCCGTGCGTGCGGCCGTGATCAACGCCGTTCTCAGCAGTTTCCCGCTTCTGTAGTCGATTTGTACGGACGGGTCCCGGAGAAGCAGGTTCAATGCCTCCGGCGATCTGGAAAACACGGCCTTCTCCAGTGCGGACGCGCCCCCTTCTTCCGCAGGCTGGATGCGCGCCTTTCCCGCGAGCAATGCCCGAATCGCTTCGACATGACCGTCAGAGGCAGCCTTCAATAAGGCCCTGGAGGCCTTTCCCGGCGACAGGGACGAGCGCTCCAGCAGAAACGAGGCGCTTTCCGGCGACAGGGGGGAGGTCCAGTGGAAGGCATCGAATCCCTGACGGTCCGCCTCGCGGACATCCGCCCCTGCATCGACGAGCATTTTCACGACTTCGTGATTTCCGGACCTTGCGGCATACATGAGCGCCGTGCACCCATCGGAATCCTTCTTCTCCAGATCGGCCCCCTCTTTCAGAAGAATCCCCACGATATCGGAGGATCCCGCCGCCGCCGCAAGCATCAGCACGGTCTGTTCCCGGTCCGACGTACATGCGGACAGATCGGCGCCCCTGTGAATCAATTCTCGTGCCGCTTGCGGATAATTGTTGCTCAGGGCTTCGCTGAGCGGTGTCCGCTTCAGGGCATCCCGGACGTCGGGGCTTGCCCCCGCTTCCATCAGGACGCCGATCGCTTCCACTTTTCCCGATCGGGCCGCCTCATGCAAGGCGGTTCTTCCGTGAATGTTTCGATGACGGGGATCGCAGCCCGAGGAAAGCATGAGTCGAACCAGGGAAGGATTCCCCCCCATGGCGGCGTGGCTCAACAACTGATCCTTATCCTCGTTCATTTCAAGGGGATCCGCGCCGGCATCGAGAAGGAGCCGCACCTTTTCCGGCTGGTCCCAGAGAAGGGCGATACGGATCGCCAGGAACAGCTCCGGCGCCGGATGCGCCCTCCTCGTCAGGCAGGCGCCGAAGGCATCGATGGAACCCTTTTCGGCAAGCTCACCGAGTGTTTTCATGGATTGCTCAACGGACGATCGAAACCCGGTCCCCCCCGGGCGGCAGGCATGTTCACCCGGAATCCTCCATCCCCAGATTTCCACGCGAAACGAACTTACAAAGAAGGCCGCGCCGTTGTCAAATCCTAAATGAACCCGGCCCCGACAAGACGTGTAGACCGCACGGATATCGGTCGCTTACGGAATGAGGCTGATGGAATGTTATCTATTGATGACAAAGCACAAAACCGACATTATATCTTAATACAAATGCAATACAAAATAAATCTATTTTTGTTAATTATGTTCTAATTTTTTCCGATAAATAATTTGTAGAGACGATGGAACCTTTTCAGGATTTCCTGTGCCGTCAAATAGAAGCAGGAGGTGAGAAAACATGAAAAGGACATTGGGATTCAAAATGGTTGCCGGTGGCATGATTGTCGTACTGATACCCCTGGTGGTCATCGGTTTGATTTCAATCATGAAATCGGGCGAAGAAATCGGAAAGCTGGCCAGGGAAAGGGCGAGGCTGGGTGCCACGAGTCTCGCGGAGATGGTCGATGTCACGCTGCGCGAGAAAATAAAAAGCGTTACGTTCCTGTCAACCGACCCTGCCGTCGAGATGGCCTTGGCCGCCGGGAATTTCAACGGAGGAACCGGGAATAGAAACGAAGCATTGTGGAAGAAGCTGGGTTCGGTTTTTGAAGCCGTTTTCGTGATGGATGCATCGGGCGCGGTAAGATCCGATTTCGGCGACGGCCGCTTTTCCGGGTCGAACATGGAGGGAAAGGATTATTTCGTCAACGCGAAAAATGGAAAGGCCTCGATCGGATCCCCCGTCAAATCGGAAAGAACCGGAAATCCCATATCCGTGGTCTGTGTCCCCCTTTACGGGGAGTACAAGGAATTCGTCGGTGCGGTCGGAGCCGTCCTCAAACTCGACGAAATCGCGGACCGCATCGTCTCCGTGAAGATCGGTGAAACGGGATACGCCTTCATGACGGACAAAGAGGGCATCATGATCGCCCACCCGAACAGGGAACTGGTTCTAAAAACGGACACTAGAAATATCAAGGGAATGAAGAAAATCACGGACAGGATGCTGGCCGGAGAAACCGGGATCGAGACCTACACCTTTCAGGATGTCGACAAGATCGCGGGATTCGCCCCGGTGGCGCTGACGGGCTGGTCGATCATAACGACGATAGACAGGAACGAACTTCTCCAGGCGGCCACCTCCCTGAGAAACCGGCTCATCGTCATCGTCCTTGTGTTTCTCGTATTGACCAGTGTCGTCATTTTCCTTTTCTCACGAAAAATCACGCGGCCGATCGTCAAATCCGTGGACGAGTTGAAAGACGCATCCGAGCAGATTTCGTCCGCATCGTCCCAGGTGGCATCGGCCAGCATGTCCCTTTCCGAAGGCGCGTCCGAACAGGCGTCGTCGCTTGAAGAGTCTTCATCGGCCCTCGAGGAGATGACTTCCATGACCAGGCAGAATGCGGCGAATGCGCGGCAGGCGGACGGCCTCATGAAGCAGGCGAACCAGGTGGTCCAAAAGGCGAACGGCTCCATGGAGGATCTGATCAGATCCATGGAGGAAATTTCGACGTCAAGCAATGAAACATCCAAAATCATCAAGACCATCGATGAAATTGCATTTCAGACGAACCTTCTGGCCCTGAACGCGGCCGTGGAAGCGGCGAGAGCGGGCGAAGCGGGTTCCGGTTTCGCCGTCGTTGCGGAAGAAGTCAGAAATCTGGCCTTGCGTGCCGCCGAAGCCGCTAAAAATACGGCGGGGTTGATCGAGGAAACCGTGAAAAAAATCAAGGACGGTTCCGAACTCGTAACGGAAACCAATCAGGCCTTCATGGAAGTTTCCGAAAACACCTCCAAAGTGGGATCGCTGGTCAGCGAAATCGCGGAGGCATCGGACGAGCAGGCCCATGGAATCGATCAAATCAGCAAAGCCGTGGCGGAGATGGACCAGGTGACCCAGAAAACGGCCGCTAATGCCGAGGAATCGGCATCTGCGTCGGAAGAAATGAGCGGCCAGGCCGATCAGATGAAACTGATTTCCCACGAGCTTGCCTCGATCGTCGGGCTGTCGTCCAACGGCGACCGAAGGAAGATGACGAACGCCGTTCTGCCGGATGATCGCACGGGAAGGAACGTGCATCGTCCTTTGCTCCCAGCGGGAGGGAAAGGCGGGAGTGCCTCTCCGGACGGTAAGGAACCGCGGATGAAACCGCACGAGATCATCCCTTTGAAAAGAAGTGATCTCAGAAACGTCTAGAACCCTTGGGAAGTGAGAGGAATCATGAAACCGCCCGGTGTTCTCTCCTCTCACTTCCCCCTCCACCACGGAAACGATTCCCGGGAGCGAAAAGCGGAGATTCCCCGGCGGGGATGGGACGAAAGGGCCGGGTCCGGCCCCGACGACACCCCGTCGGAAACAGGGTGAGATGACGTTCCCGTCTATGATGGGCTGTCCTGCGCGTCCAGGATGGTTCTTACCTCCCGCGCAAGGTCTTTCAGCTGGAAGGGCTTCTGGAGAAAGCCGCTGCATCCCCTTTCAAGCAACTCTTTTGCCTCGCCATGGATGCTGTAGCCGCTGGAAAGAAGAACCTTCTGTTTCGGATTGATTTTCCGGAGACCGTCGAACGTTTCACTCCCCGATACGCCGGGCATGATCATATCCAGAATCACGAGGTCGATCTCGTCCTTTTTCCCACGATAAATCTCCATCGCCTCCCGTCCGTTCGACGCGCAAAAAACCCGGTATCCCAGGGATTGGAGCATGCTGCGGGTGACGTCCAGAACCATGTTCTCGTCGTCAACCAGAAGGAGCGTCTCCGTCCCCCTCAAGACTTTCGCTTCAGCGGGCATCTTCCCGGCGATGGCCTTGTCCGTCGCCGGCAGGTAAATCCTGAACGTCGTTCCCAGGCCGGGTTTGCTGTCGACATCGATTGCGCCTCCATGTCCCTTGACGATCCCGTACACCGTGGCAAGGCCGAGACCGGTGCCCCTTCCCATTTCCTTCGTCGTGAAGAAGGGGTCGAAGATCCGCTCCAGGGTTTTCGCGTCCATCCCCGATCCCGTGTCTGAAATGGCAATCCTGACGTATTTCCCCGGCGAAAGGGCGAGGGGAAGCCCTTTCGCGTCATCCACAAGAATGTTTTCCGTCTCCAGGTAAATCTCTCCCCCCCCGGGCATGGCCTGCGAGGCGTTCAGAAAGAGGTTCATGAACACCTGCCCCATCTGGGTCCTGTCCGCCTCCACGGGCCGAAGACCTCTTTCGTACTTCCTGTGGATGGTGATTTCCTTTCTGGTTCTCCCGAACATGGACGCCGTATTCTCGACGATTTCATTCAAGTCCGTGGGCTTCAACTCGTATCGGCCGCCCTGGGCGAATCCCAGAAGCTGGTTGGTCAGATCGGCGCCGCTTCTCACCTGTTCCTCGATATGCTTCAGTCGTTCGCAGAGAGGGTCGGAGGGATCGAGATCGAACATCATGAGGGAGGCGTTCCCCTGTATCCCCATCAGGAGATTGTTGAAATCGTGCGCGATGCCCCCGGCGAGGGTTCCGATGGATTCCAGCTTCTGAGAGCGGTTCAGCTGTTCCTTCCATTTTTCCCTCTCCTGCTCCGCGCGCTTCCTCTCCGTAACGTCTCTCGACAACCCGTGGATGCCGGCGGGATGGCCGTCACGATCCCGGATGAACCGAACCACGCTTTCCACCCACACCGTATGACCCTCTTTGTGGTAGTATTCCGTCTGTATCAGCAAGAACCTGTCCGGATCGGCCGTTCCGCTCCGCTCGTTTTCCAGTTCCCGGGCCAGGAGGCTCACCGCCGTCTCATAGGAATCCCTCGTCATCGTGTCTTCGACATTCTGAAGCATTCTTTCCCCGGGGGTAAAGCCGAGCATATGGACGATGGACGGACTCACGTAAGTGATTTTGAGGTTCATGTCCGTTGTCCAGACGACGTCCGTCATGCTCTCCGTCAGAAAGCGATATTTTTCCTCGCTTTCCCGGAGCGCCTCCTCGGCCCGCTTGCGTTCGGTGACGTCGCGGACAATGGCCCACATGGAGACGGGATCGCCTTTTGCATCCCTGAGGAGGGTGGTCCGCAGCTCCACCGGAAAAACCGTGCCGTCCTTCCTGAGGTATTCTTTTTCGTAGACTTCCGAAAACCCCTTGGAAAGCACCTGTTTTTCAACAATGACCTGTTCCGTCTCGTGCCATTTCCCGGGGGTGATGTCCTTATAGGTGAGCGTGCCGATTTCTTCCGGCGCATAGCCCAGCATGCTGAGAAAAGTTTCGTTGTAATCCTGGATGCGGCCCTCCATGTTGACGCTGACGAAGGCGTCGTTCATGCTTTGATGCAACGCGCGGAACTTGGCTTCCGATGCCCGAAGCGCCTCCTCGGCCCGCTTGCGCTCGGTGATGTCCTGGACGGTCACGCACACGCCCGCCGACGGGTCTCCGGGGTTGGTGGGACTGAGACTGAGCACGACGTCGATCAGCCTGCCGTCCTTGCCCTTCAGAACCGCCTCCTTCACGCCCAGGCCTTCCCTTTTCATCTGTTCGTACAACTGTTCGCCGATACGGTAAAATTCCTCATCGTCGGGATAGAGGATGCGTGTCATCATCCCCAGCATCTCCTCCTCGGAATATCCCGTGATCCTGCAAAGCGCATGGTTCACCTTCCTGAAAACCCGGTCCTTCAGCAGCGCCACGCCCACGGGCGTCGCCGCGAACAGGCTTTTCAGGATCCCTTCGCTTTCCCTGAGTTCCTCCTCGTCCCGCCTGCGTTTCGTGATGTCCCTGCAAAGCCCCTCCAGTGCGATCACTTTGCCCTGTTCGTTGAATATCCCCTTGTTCGACTGGAGAATCCACCTCTCTTTCCCATAGGAATCGATGATCTTGAACTCGACGGTCGGAGGAACCTCCCCGATCGCCAGTTTCTCCAGTGCATCCTCCAGAAACTCGCGGAAGTCAGGGTGGATCGCCTTTCTTATGAGAAGAGGATTCGCCTGGATTTCTTCGGCGCTGTATCCCAGGACATCCATGGCCGCCGGGCTGACGTATTCGTATACGCCATCGGGAAACGTCATGCGATACAGGGCTTCGTTCAGACCTTCCACCAGACCGCGATACTTCTCCTCGCTCTCCCGCAGCGCTTTCTCCGCGCCCTTACGCTCGGTGATGTCGCGGTCGAAAGCGCAGGCCAGGTAACGATCCTTATAGAAAAAGTGGTTGCTTCTGACTTCGACGGGAAACAAACGCCCGTCTTTTGTTCGGTGCCGCGACTCGAACGTCATGGTCCCCTGGCGCCGGACTTCCTCTTTGTGCCTCTCCCACTGATCGGGGGGAAGGTCCGGGTCGATGTCGAAGACCTTCATGTTCAGCAATTCCTCCCGTTCGTACTCCACCGATGCGCATGCGGACTCGTTGGCGTAAACGATGTGGCCCTCGTCATCCACCCAGAGGATGCTGTCCGGTGCCCTGTCCATGGCAAACTGCGTTCTCAGAAGGGATTCCTTTTCCTGCTTTCGCTCGGTGATGTCGGAAACAAAACCCTGGTAATGATCGATGGCTCCCGCATCGTTCCGCACCGCCCGAACATTGCAGGAGGCCCAGAACCGGGAACCGTCCCTCCGTATGAAGCAGTGTTCGATATCCAGGATTTCATCGTGCTCCTCCAGGAACCTCCTCATTTTTTCCCTGTCACCCGGATCGGCATAGAACCGTGATCCAACATCGCTTTCCGAATCCTTCATTTCCTGCGGAGAGTCATAGCCGAAAAGACGCGCCATGGTCGAATTCACATAAAGCAGCCTGCCGTCGGGCGTGGAGGAGAACACCCCTATGGGAGCATGCATCAGCATGTGCTCGTAGTCGGAATGTTCATGTTGAGGAAGTTGTTTCTTTTCTTTGTGCGGCGGTTTCTCCGGCATGACCGTCTCCTTGTGACAGGCAAAAATCCAAAAACGCATGCTCATACAGCATATTTGAAAAGTGTACAATCATTATTTTATCCAAAAAGGAATAAAGATATTTTATCTATTCCGAGAAGTGCCGTCAACGCCTATGTTCCGGAAAAAATTCGAGAACGGAATGGGTGGAATTCAGTTGCGGGAGTCCCGCGGAACGGATGGAGGCATTCGTACTCATTCAAGGATGGAATATGACGAATCGCCGCCGCGTGCAGCGGGAGTCTGTCAGGCAAAATAATCGATGATTGACCCGGACGAGGCGATGCCGCTCAAATAATCCTCGATGTCAGCGGTCGATGAGGAAGATGTCCCGTCATCGAGCAACGTGCTTGCGAGTTCGGGGTGCATGTCGAGAATGTCGGATTGAATCAGAACCTTATAATTTTCCGCCGACATGAAAAGCTGACTCATGGTTTCATCCGACGACGGGGAACCGCCCAAAAGGGTCTCAATCAGGGAAAGTTGCGCTTCTGCCGCCAGGACGGCCAGGGAGGCCGCCAGGTCGGAGGCTTCGGATGCTTCCGATGTGTTCGACGCCGTGTCCGACGACGCATCGTCCGATGCCGATTCGGACGCGGACGTATCGGACGATGCGTAAATGGAATCCAGGATGCTGCTGATCGTGTCTGAGCCGATCCCGGTGATGCCGCTCATTTCGATTCTCCTGTCAGTTTTATCGGCGGACACGCAAAAAAACTTGATCGCGGACGGACCGCGTTTGAAAGGAGACGCATGTCGGGCGGCCTGCGGCCGGGACGGGGCGACCACGCCCCGCCCCGGCTTTCAGGAGGGCACGTTGGGACTTCGCTACTTTTTCGCTCTGGTGATATGTCCGTCACCGATGACACCGGAGTCAAGAAGCCTCTTGACATCGGCCTCACTGTAACCGAGCGAGGCCAGAATTTCCGTGTTGTGCTGCCCCTTGAAAGGCGGCGGAAGCTCCGCGATGGCATCGTAGGCCCCGTATTTTACGGGATTGCCCGCCAGGCGCATTTTTCCCGCCGATGCATGTTCGAATTCAACCAGCATGTTCCGCGCCTTGGTGTTCTCGCTGGCGCAGATCTGGGGCACGTCCAGAATGGGGGCGACGGCCACCCGGGCCTCCCGCAGCTTGGACACGACCTCTTCAACGGTAAAATCCTTCATCCAGTTGTTGATGATGTCCGTCATTTCCTTCACGTTCTGAATCCGGGTGACGTTGCTGTCGAATTTCGGATCCCTGGCGAGTTCCGGGCGGCCCATCACCTGGCACATGTTCGACCACAGTTTTTCATTGGAGGCCACGACACACACAAACCCGTCCTTGCACGTGTAGACGTCATAGGGTCCCCCGTCCGGATGACGGCTGCCGATTCTCCTGGGAAGCCTTCCCGTAATGGTGTAGGCGGGAACGTTGTTTTCGAGGCAGGTGAAAATGCAGTCGACCAGGGCCACATCGATGTGCTGTCCCTCTCCGGTGAGTCCCCTGTAGTTGAGAGCCCCAAGCAGGGAGATGCACCCGTACAGACCCGCAATCACGTCGCCCAGGGAGGACCCCACCCTCAGCGGCATGTCGGGATATCCCGTAATGCTCATCAATCCGCCCATCGCCTGGGCCAGCATGTCGTACCCGGGGAGCCTGCTCAAAGGCCCATACTGGCCGAATGCGGAAACGGAAAGATAAATGATATCCGGCTTGACCTTCCTGCAATCCTCGTAGCCGACCGAGAGCTTGTCGGCCACGCCCGGGGCGAAATTCTCCATGACGAAATCCGCCTCTTTGACGAGCTTGTAAAAGATCTCCCGGGCTTCGGCTTCCTTCAGATTCAACTCGATGCTCTTCTTTCCGCGGTTGAGCCCGATAAAATACGTGGACTCCTTGGTCCCCGCGGCGAAAGGCGCCCAGCTTCTCTCGTTCGAGTTCGGTCCGGCATCTTCGACTTTCACGATGTCGGCTCCCATGTCAGCCAGTATCTGACTGCAGAACGGTCCGGTATACACCCTTGTCAGATCAACAACCTTCACCCCGTCGAGTAATTTTTTCTTTTCTGCCATAATCAGCTCCCCTTCTTCCGCCGGGATCATTCCCTCGTTCCCGGCCGTTCGTTATTGAATGGCATCATCAGAATCGCACTGCTTTCCTGACGGATCGGACTCCACTTATACCTGCTGCAGGCATCGGAGATTGTTCGATCCGAATTCAGCTTTACGACAATCCGCTGCACCGGGAACTACTCGACCCAGATGATCGAACCGGCCCCCTGGGTCAGCCCCCCGCATATCGCGCATGCGGCATAACCTCCGCCGTTTTCCTTGAGATTGTAGGCGGCGGTCATCATGACGCGGGCACCGCTTGCCGTATTCGGATGCCCGACCGCGATCGCGCTGCCGTTCACATTGAGTCTTTGCTTCAATGCCAGATATTTTTGCCCGTCGTTATCGAGAATGGGTGCGGCGGATGCCTCCTTCACCATTTCCCCGTACCCGCTCTTCAAGAACCTTTCATTGGAGAGCAGCTTGCACGACACAAGGGGCACGCAGGCAAAAGCCTCATTGATTTCAATGAACTTCATGTCGTCTATGGTCAACCTGGCATCGTCCAGACATTTTTTGATGGCAAAACCCGGAGACACGGGCATGATTCTCGGCTGCAACGCAATCGCCGCCGTCGCAACGATCGTATAGAGCGGTTCCAATCCGAGCTTCTCCGCTTTTTCGCGTTTCATGATGATCTGCGCCGTGGCACCGTCGTTCATGCCGGGCGCATTGCCGGCGGTGCAAGTCTTGCTGCCGAACACCGGTTTGAGCCTGGCCAGACCTTCCAGTGTGACGTCCGGGCGATACTGTTCATCGATGTCGAGCGATTTCGATGAAACGACATTGCCTTTCCTGTCTTTCTTTTCGAAGGTCATCGGCACCATTTCCCGCTTGAAGAAGCCTCGCTGCCAGGCCTTGCCGTAATGAACATGGCTCGCCAATGCAAATTCATCCTGTTCCTCCCGCGACACGCCGTATTCGACTGCGACATCGCCGGAATCGACCGCCACCGGGGCATAGTCTTTATATCCAAGCGGGATGATCGGATCTTCGACCAAAAACGAAGAATGACGCTTTCCTTCCCACCTGATCCCTCTCAACAGAAAGGGAACCGTGCTGAAGCTCGTCGATCCCCCGGTCATCACCACCTCGGCATCTCCCACGAGAATGCTTCTTCCCCCGTATTTCACCGTCGACATTGCCGAAGTGCATGCCTGATCGTACGCAATGGACGGCGTTTCGGGAGAAATCCCCGCTTTCAACATCGTCTGGCGCGCCACCACGGGGGTATACGGATCTTTCGTATTCGTCGTGTCGCCGTTGCCCCACCACACCTCGTCGATCATCCCGGGACCCAGTTTGATTCTTTCCATCGCGTTTCTCATCGCGATGGCGCCGAGTTCATAAATGTCGATGTCTCTCAGGGAGCCGCCGAAACGCCCGAACGGGGTCCTGACGGCGCTCACGCAAACCAGATCGTCCTTGCTTTTCCGAAACGTCATCGATTCACTCCTTCCGAAATCATGACCGTCTGTCGTCGATCCCCGCGGTTTTTTATTGCGCCACCCAGCCGCCGTCCACGCTCAAAAGGACACCGGTACAATAACCGGCACCGGGCGACGCCAGGAACAAAGTCGCAGCCTTCAATTCGTCATCGCTTCCGAAGCGGCGCATGGGGATATGGTTCAGCATCCGCTCTCCCTTTTCGTCCAGCGTTCCGTGCGTCATTTTTGACGGAAACCATCCCGGGGCCAGCGCATTCACCGTGATGTTATATCGGGCCCATTTGACCGCCAGGTCCTTGGTCAATCCGGCGATACCGGCTTTGCTCACCTGATAGGAGACCGCATCCATGATCTCCGCCGGCGCACCCACAAACGCCGCCAGCGACGCGAGGTTGATGATCCTTCCGTAGTTCCGGGACGCCATGATCTGACCCGCTTTCTGGGCCATGAGCCACGAACCGGTCAAATTCGTGTCGATTACTTTCTTCCAGCCTTTCAGGGGAAATTCGAGCGAAGGGGCACCCCATGTCGCCCCGGAATTGTTCACCAGAATATCGACGCGTCCGAATTCCTTCATGACCATGCCGTACAATGCATCGACGTCATCAGGATTCGTCACGTCGAGTTTGCATGGAATCACTTTCACATCGAGTTCACCGGCCATCTGCGTTGCCGCTTCCCGGCACGCCTCGTATTTCCTGGACGCGATCACCAGCGATGCACCGGCTTCACCAAGGGCATAGGCCATCTGCACGCCGATGCCCGCCGCGCCGCCCGTCACGATGGCGACCTGACCGGACAGATCAAAAAGTTCTTTATTGGTTCTCATTGCAATGTCGACCTCTTCCACCCTTACTGGATGCGCTTCTTGACGATATTCGTCGAACTCCTCGCAGGCCGTCCTCACCGGAACGGCCTGCCGGAACTTTCTTCTTCAACGGCGGGCGGAGCCTGTGTTCGTCTCCGGAAACCCTTTCCGTGTCTCCCATGGCGTGCAGTGTGCTGATGCGTTCCCTGCCCGCATTCCTTTTTCGCGAACCTCATTTGTCCTTGAAGGAAGGTTTGCGCTTTTCGACGAAAGCGGACATCCCCTCGGTCTGATCGTCAGTGCCGAAGCAATTGGCGAAGCATTCAATTTCAAGCAGCAGGGCCCGATCGAGATCAAGATTCGCTCCGCAATTCATCGCTTCCTTTGCCAATCTTAAAATGGGAAGGGATTTCGTCACGATTTTCGATGCCATCTTGCGTGCCTCTTCCATAACCTTCTCGGGCGGCACCACGATGTTCACCAACCCCAATTCGTAAGCCCGTTCGGCGCCGATAATGCCGCCCGTGTAAACAAGCTCCTTGGCCCTTCCCAGACCGATCAGCCGGGAAAGCCGTTGGGTGCCGCCGCCGCCGGGAATAATCGCCAGGTTTATTTCCGGTTGGCCGAATTTCGCGGTCTTGGAAGCGATTCTGATATCGCACGCCATCGCCAGTTCGCATCCGCCGCCAAGGGCAAATCCGTGTATCGCGGCGATCACCGGCTTGGGAAACACTTCAATTTTCCCCTGCGTACGATTGGCCGCCATTGCAAAATTCTTGGCCTCGATCACGGAACAGCGCATCATTTCCGTGATGTCGGCTCCCGCGGCAAAAGCCTTCTCGCCCTCGCCGGTCAGAATGACCGCCCGGACACGATCATCATTTTCCATTTCATCAAACACCGAACCGAGTTCCTTGAACACCTGACTGTTCAGCGCATTGAGGGAGCCGGGCCTGTTTATCGCCACCACGGCGATTCCGTTGCTCATGTTGACCAGCAGTGTTTCGTACTCGTAACCCATTTGGAAACCCTCCTTCCGGGCATTCATTCCGGACGCGGAATCCGGAACGCTTCAAGAAATTATGAATGGCTCACTTGTCGCAAATGCACATCCCGTCCTGATTTTCATGTGGTTGATCCCGTCGATGCCGTCGCCTGCGAACTTCACATGTCGTTTGCGCTTCAAGCAACAAATGTACCAGACAAAATATACCAACGTTATCGGATTGTTAGGCTCTATGTGTTCGTTGCGCGATCATGTAATGTTTCATATCGCTACAGTTTCAACATCACAGGTGTTCCATACGAAGACAGTTTCCCGCCGTCATACGGGATCTCCCGTGGAGGCGGCTGCATGGGAGCGTTCTTTGTATCCCGCTCCCTGTTATGACGGGTTCATCCGGAGACGTGTCCGATCAAGGCGTGCGGCATTGCGGAGGATCGACTCAAACCGCAGGGACATCTTTCGGGGAAGGCGGGGACGCGGTTGCCCGCGGCGGACGGGGGGTTCATGATCCGGTCAGGAAGCATCCTTCATCGGACCATGCGATGAGGCGCAGGAACGGCGATCCCACAGCGGACATACGCCTTCGGGAGGGACCGTCCTTTTCGGAATGCCGGATGCAGATCCGACGAACGTCCTCACGCGACAAACTCGAAGTAATAAAGGCCGAAGCATATGACCGACAATACAAAAAGGACACCCATGACGACCTTCACGATCCTGTCATGCACCTTCAGGCACCTGGGGCAAAGACCCGTCGGGGCCATTTCCTTTCCGCACCACCGGCATGTGCCGTCTCTTTTTCCGTTCACCGTCATTTCCCCTCACTTCCTATCGAAGGTTGCGATTTCAGGCGGACGCCGCGAATCGGGCCCGATCGAAGTCGTCGGGACCAGGCATACATGGAGGACACGGGCGTTGTCCCGTGTCCTCCCGCGGTGACAACCTCTTTTTCGCGGCTTCAGCGATCCTGCTCTCTTTGAAGCTGTCTTTTCGCATTGACATAAATGACAAATTGCAGAAACAGCGTCACCACCGCGTACGTCGCCCAGTAAATCAGGCAGTCGGACGAGGTGCCCTGCGGATCCGTCCCGTCATACTTCATCCAGTAAAGCGCCGTGACGCCCGCAAAGATAATCACGGCGGGAACGTAATATGCTGATGACGTCAATATCTTCTTCATCAATCGACACGCGATCCCTGTCAGTCAAAGAAACTGCTACGCTCGCTCCGAACGTAGCAGTTTTTTTTTCATAACATGAAAAGGATGTACCGGCAAACGTTGCGCCGGCGGTATTCCTTACGCCGCCTCCGCACGCGCCGCCGCCGTCTTTACGACAGCCAGACGCTTCTTTGTCTCAGGCAGGAAAAGGAGGGGCACGATGGAGAACAGATAGAGAAACGCACTCGTGCCAATGGCATAGGTGAAAGAGCTGTGCGCGGCGATCCATCCCAGAATCGACGGTCCGAAGAACGCGGCCATTCTGGCAAGATTGTAAATGCCGTTGACGCCCGTCGCCCGCACGGAGGTCGGGAACAACTCGGCCATATAACCGCCGTAGAGACCGAAGATCGGGTACGTGATGAACGAGTAGATCGGCGCGAAGAACAGCATCGCGCTGGGATTACGAATGGACACGAAGACGAGCACACACAAGAACGACGCGGCAAGAACCACCAGGGAGGGTTTCTTGCGGCCGAAACGGTCGGCGATGAGTGCAAACACGATGTATCCGATGATACCGCCGATCTGGAGGAACATGTAGTAGTTCATCGATTTGACGATGTCCATGCCCCGTTCGGCCTGCAGCCAGTTCGGAATCCAGCTGAATGCACCCCAGTATGCCACGAGGGTTCCGAGAACGAGGAAGAACGCTCCGATGGTGTTCCGTCTGAGAGTCGTTCCGGTCTGTTCATAGATTTCCGTGCTGAACAGCATCTTGATGCTGCCCAGGGATGCCTTCGCTTCCTTGGCTTTCTTCTTCGCAGCCAGCCATGCCTCCGGTTCGGGAATGACGATTTTGGCCACCACGGCCATGATGAAACCGACCGCACCGATGTAGAACATCGGCCGCCATCCGTGGGTGGGAAGAATCATTTTCGCGAAATAGCCTGCCAGCATGGGGCCGAAGGCAAACCCGGTCTGTATGACCGCAGATCCCATGATTCTGAATCTGGAGGGAATTACTTCGGCCACCAGCGTGTTTCCGACACCCCATTGCGCGCCCAGGCCGAGACCGACCAGGATTCTCAGGGTCAGCATGGACTCGAAACTGTTGGCGAACGCGAAAGCCACGGTGAACAGCGAATACCAGATAAGGCAATAAAACATGACGTTGACCCGCCCGAACTTGTCGGACAGCACCCCTGAAACCAGTCCTCCGATGCCGGCCCCGAGCAACGGCGCCCCGAGGATGAACCCCATCATGGATTTCGGAAATTCAAATTCCTTCAGAATCAGTTTGGCGGACACCGACACCATCTGCCAGTCCATGACATCTAAAATTAATGCCACCCATGCGAAAACCCAGACAAAAATCATCATTCCGTTCAACGGAGCATTTTCATCCGGGACAGGAATACTTCTTTGTGCTGTCATCACCAATCCTCCTTTAGACCCTGAACATTGTCGTTGCCGTCAGAAGTCATAAAAATGGAAAACGGCATATAAATGCGCATTTCAGACCTGTTACGATCGAACCAAATGCCAATTCCGCAATCTTCCAACATCCGGACGTGCAAACGGCTGCATTCGACAAACGTGAGAAACGGATCATTGCCTGCCTTGAGGCGGCATGATCAGCGACGCTTCACCCTCCATCGATCAATCCCCTTTCTGAGTCGGCACCACGTTTTAAGCGGAGCCGTCGTATCTCCGGGCCTTTTTCAAAAAACCCGAAATCGGCCTCGACGGCGTCCCCCATAAAACCGGCTTCTTGAAAGTTATTGACTGCCCCGGATAAATTGCTCCAGGCCCCCCGTGACTGTTTGGCCGGGACGTTCCGATCCGTTCCCGGCTCATGACGCCATTCGCGAAGCGCCGCATGATCCCGCCGCGGCCGCATCGACCTGTCCGCATGGAGCGGATCCCTGTCACCGGCGATGCCGGCGAATTCCGAACGATGTCCCTTCGGACCGCCGCGCTTCGCTTACATCCCGTCGAAGAAATGTTCCTGTTTCATATCCACCGTCAGACCGTCGGTCCGGGACAGGCGCTTCACCAGCCCTTCGATCTTGACAAGCTCATAGCCGAAGAAATAGCGGAACGTATAAATCTTGCCCTCGTAGAAGAGAACATCCTCTTCCGTCAATTGATTCCGCAGGGCGCGGGTCGCCGCGATCGCCTGAAGCAGCCATTGCCATGCAATGGATACGATGCCGAAAAGTTCGAGATACAGCGTGGCGTCCGCAAGGAACACGTCCTGCCCTTTCTCTTTCGCGATCGAAAGCAGGCAGGAAGTCGTTTTCTCCAATTTTGCCGTCGCATCCTTCAGTTCCGACGCATAATCCTTGAGTTCGGCAAAACCTTCCGCTTCCCGGATCGCACGGTTTATTTCTTCCAGATACAATTGGAATGCTTTCCCGTTCTGGATGGAAACATTTCTTCCGAGAAGGGTGATTCCATGGATGCCCGTCGTTCCCTCATGAATGGGATGAATGCGCACGTCCCGATAATATTGCTCCAGCGGAAATTCATCGCAGTAGCCGTACCCGCCCAGGCATTGGAGCCCCTGGCTCACGGACCAGACGCACATTTCGGACGGATAGCTTTTTGCGACGGGGGTCAAAAGATCCAGCAGAAGGGCATTCTTTTCCTTTTCTTCCCCGGTAAGCACCATCTTCAAGTCGGAATATTTGCTGCACTGCATGAGAAACGACAACGCCCCTTCCACGACCGCCCGCTCGAAAAGCAGCATTCTCTTCACGTCCGCATGCTCGATGATCGGCACTTGAGGAATGGTGGGGTCTTTTTCAGTGGACCTTCTCCCCTGCGGTCTCTCCCTGGAATACTCGAGCGAGGCGTAGTATGCCGCCGAGCCGATGGCCGCCGCGCCGAGACCGATGCCGATCCGGGCCGCGTTCATCATCTGAAACATGTAGCCGAGTCCCTTGTTCGGCTCGCCGACGAGATAACCCCGGCAGTCGTCCTCTTCGCCCAGGCTCAACTGACAAATGGGACAACCCTTGTATCCGAGTTTATGATAGATGCCGGTTACATTGACGTCGTTCGGAACCAGGGTTCCCTGTTCGTCGAACCGTTTGTTGGGCACCACAAACAGCGAAATCCCCCTTACGCCGGCGGGGGCGCCCTTGATTCTCGCAAGCAGGAGCTGGACGACATTGTCGACTCCATTGTGCTCGGAGCCCGAAATGAAGATTTTCTGCCCGCGCATCTTGTAATAGCCTTTGTCCGTCGCTTCAGCGGTCGTCGCGATATCCGCCAGCGACGACCCTGCCTGGGGCTCCGTCAGGGCCATGGTCCCCTGCCATTTCCCGGCAAACATGTTCGGGACGTAAGTGTTTTTCAGTTCTTCCGAACCGAACGATTCGATGAGCAGCGCGGCCTCCGTCGTCAGCATGGGATACACGCTCGCGGAATAATTCGCCGCGGCAAAGATGAAGCGCGGTATAAAATCGATCATGTGGGGCAACTGCTGCCCGCCGCTTTCGAAGGGGGCGATCGAGGAAATCCATCCGCCTTCGCCGCATTCCTGCATGAAAGTCCTCACGACCGGATGGACTTTGACTGTCCCGTTCGCGAACTCGGGAGGTTCCTTGTCCATCTCCATGAGACACGGCTTCAGCAGGTCCCTGCCGATTTTCATGGACGTGTCGGTGATGATGTCGAACATTTCCACGGAATGTTCGGAATAGTAGGGGTATTGAAGCAAGGAGGCTACATCGAATACCTCATATAACAGGAACTTTATGTTTCGTTCGCTTGCAAACTTTTCAGCCATGACGTTTCTCCTCTCATGATGCGTTGCGATATTTCATTGACTGCTGCTCCGGGTCTCACATGTCTTGTGAATGGTTCAGGCGACGGTACATTCAACGTTCGTTATCGTTGGCATGATGCAAGCAACTTCCATACCAATATATTTTAATCCATGAATACATAGGGTTAACGATTCAACTGTCCGCCCCGATCACAAATTCTGTTCCGATACGAAACACCCCCGAAACACAAGTGTCCCCGTTCGGAACAGCCCGTCTTCAAGGAAGGCGAAACGTATCAATGCACCGGATGAAATCGCCTGCGAGACATCGATTCCAGCGGTCGCTTCAAAGGAAAACGGCCTTGGTGCGATCGCCGGATCGAATGTTCATACGGCTCGCATGACCGGAACCGGACCGGACGCCTCTTCGCTTCGAGACAAAGGAGCCCGGCCGTCCGCGGGAGAAACGCCGGCGGCGTCAACATGGAGGTTGACAGATATTTCTTTCTCATATAGGGGAAGAAGCGGGTGTTGCCCGTTGTCAAGGCAAAGGGAGTGACTTGTCAGGATACAAATCAGCCAGAATCAGGAACAACATGCATTCCCTGTTCTTTGGCATTGCAGCTTCATAGGGTGTCCAGCAGTTCACGGCCTGATGCAATCCTATCTTTTCTCCATCGGTTCCTTGCGCTGTATTTTCCTGCTCGGCCCGCGGTCCGAAAAAAGCGCCGTATAAGATGTGAGGTACTTTTCCCTGACCGATGGATTTGCCAGGAGCGGACGCCCCATTCAGCGGCCATCAGGGCTGTCCTCCTTTCCTTCCGCATCGCTTCCGGACCGACTCCGGCCCTGAATGCCGCATGACGCCGCCGCCGCATTTAAAAAATAGATTCCAGATCATCATCTTAACTGTTTGACATATTTACGTTCGAACCGGAAAAGCGTCCGTCGGATTCATTTGACTGATTCGAACCTGTTTCACATCAGGAACAGACGCATCGAAGAGAAAGGACGGATATGCTTTGAAATGCCCCGGGAGTGCGCCTGTGCGGTTGAGGAAACACAATGCCGGCCGGGCGGCACACGGGATGATGCGCGGGAACCGTAAATGACGTCAATATCTTCAGGAGGAAGGAGGGTTGAACAAAAGGAAATATCAGGGAAAATGAACACATCGAATCATTTTCTTCATCCGGTCTCAGGAGCATGAAACATATTACTTTGCGATCAACACGCCGTTGGGTGGGAATGAATATGGAGTGCTACGAGGAGAGGAAAGAAGCCGCCAGAAAAATGTTTGACATCTGGGAAGATCTTCACAGACAAGGCCTCTGCGGTAAAATCACGCTTTCCCCGGTGATCAGGGAATCATGGGAACGCAGCAGAAGCATGAACATAGACCGCTTCATGCGCAGGAACCATTACATTGTCGGCGACCAGGAACTGAAAAAAAGAAAGGCGGACAACCAGGCCCTGCTCGAGGAAGCCACGATAGGCATGCAAAGCCTCCACGATTTCACCAAGGGCTCCGGATTCGCTTTTGCATTGACCGACAGTGAAGGAGTGATCCTGAAAAGAATAGGGGATAAATGCGAACTTGATTTTACCGCGAAGTCAAATTTCATAGAAGGAGGCAACTGGTCGGAGCGGGTGATCGGGACAAACGCCGTCGGAACATCGCTCGCGATCCGCAAACCGATTCAAGTATTTGCATATGAGCACTACTGCAAGTGCAACGCAAGCGCAACCTGTTCCGCAGCTCCCATTCATGACAATCACGGCAACATTATCGGGGTCCTGGACATCACGGGTCATTCCGATCTGGTGAACCAACACACTCTCGGAATGGCCGTGTCCTGCGCCCGCTCCATCGAACGGCAGCTCTTTTTGAGCGAAGCCTACAACCAGGTCAAGCTGCTCAACATCTACTCGACAAAGGTCATGAACTCCGTTTCCGAGGGACTGATCACGCTGGACAACGATGAACGGGTGTCCATTCTCAATCTGTCGGCGGCAAAGCAACTGGGCGTCTATCAGAAGACTTCGATCGGGCAGAAATTGCGCAGCCTGCTCCCCCCCGGAAATGAATACTTCTTTAAAATCATATTTTCAGACCAGAGCGCCGACCACGAACCCCTGACGATAAAAACGAGAAACAACAATCACCTGAAGGTCGCAATCACGACGTATCAACTCAAAGACGAAAACGGCAGGACAACCGGAACGGTCATCATGATTCGTCCGATGGCGCAATACAAGGGAATGATCAAGCGCGTGGTGGGAATGCGGGCGTCCGTGACGTTCTCCGATATCATCGGACAAAGCGAAGTCTTCAACAAAACCATCGAAGTTGCGAAGATCTCGGCGACGTCCGACTCGAATATCCTGTTGATCGGCGAAAGCGGAACCGGAAAGGATCTGCTCGCCCAGGCAATCCATAATGCCAGCGAAAGAAGAGACGAACCGTTTTTTGCCATTAATTGTGCGGCGTTGCCTCGTGAACTCATATCAAGCGAATTGTTCGGCTATGAGGAAGGCGCCTTTACCGGTGCCCGAAGAGGAGGGAATCCGGGAAAATTCGAACTGGCGGATCAGGGAACCATTTTCCTGGACGAAATAAGTGAAATTCCGCTCGATCTGCAGGGGTCGCTGTTGAGGGTGCTCGAAGAAAACAAGGTCATGCGCCTTGGAAGCGACCGGGTCGTACCGATCGATGTCCGCATCATAGCGGCCACCAACAAAAACCTGATGGATGAGGTGAAAAAAGGCAATTTTCGCCTGGATCTCTATTACAGGTTGGGCGTCATCCTGATCCACATACCGCCGCTGAAACATAGAAAGGACGACATCCCCAGACTCTTTGACTATTTCGTCAAATTAATCGGTCCCAAGATGGGAAAGACCATCAAACACATCAACCCCGCCGCCATGGAGAAGCTGATCCATTACGACTGGCCCGGCAACGTGAGGGAACTGCAGAATTTCGTCGAGCGGACCATCAACATTCTCAACGGAGAAACATTGACGGTGGATATGCTGCCGCCTGAAATGCTCAGCTGCAAGGATTCCTCGAACGGCGTCATTTATATCACTGACGTCAATCCTTCGAAGAACGAAATGGAAATCGAGCTGATCAAAAGATACCTTGCAACATACAACAACAACAAAAGCATCGTGGCAAAGAAATTGGGGGTTTCCCGGGGGTACCTCTACCGTAAAATGAAGCGGTTCAGCATTGTGTAACAACGCCCGGATCGTGAAAGGAGGGCGATGGATCGGTTCCATTTACCCTCCCGGACAAGACGCGCGTTGACAGTGTCAGCTCCGCCCGGATGGTCGGAAGATTTTCAAGCCGCCTTTTTCCCAGTCAGATCTCTTGTCCCTGAACGAACCAGGTCCCTCCGGAAAAGTCATCATCGGTGCCTTCCCTCGAAATCGTTTCCCCTGATGGGTTCTCCACCTGTTGTGACGGTCCGTAAACCCGTCCGGATCGGTTTTCATGGAGTCCGCCGGGCGGAAGCGTCGATGACCATGTCCCACTGTCCCGGTCTTTTAAGGTCCGATCGACCGAGCATGGGAACGGGGATTGTACGACGGTGAAAACCCTGTTCAGTGCGTAAAAAACGGTCGTTCGGAATGAGCGGCAGGGTTTTCTCACCCTGGAGGAAATCGACCTCATCCTTAAAGAACTCAAAAGGAAGTGACTCTTCACAGTTGCAGGATGATGCCGCCGACCCTCCAAATACTTCGGGTATTGGAAACGGGTTCCTGCCCATTCCCGGCTCTTTTCCTGACCACGACACTTGATTTCATGTCCCGATCCGAAAGTGAGACCAAATTCAGTTTCGGGCTGTAACCAGGCAGGCAAAACAAGCGGATCCGGTTTCGGACCGGCTTTCTTCAGGCGTTGCCTGGCACGAGGCTCGTGGATGTATCGGAAATCAAGTGTGAAATAGCTTTCTGAAACACTTCAAAAAAATAATGGTTGATTACGTCAACCAAATAATTTATATTACCGTCCGTTGTTGCCGAAAACCTCGAGAGTGGTTCTGCCGCAATGGATGCGCCGTAATGATTCGGAGGTTGTATGAAGCAACCCGTGATTTCAGATATAAGCAGATCATTGATTGAGATTGCCTGGCATTTCGGCCCCAAGGGATTGAATGGCGAATGCTGTGAAAACCTTACGATGCCTGAATTCATAGCATTATACAAAGTTGCCACCTCACAGAACTGCCCTGTGCAGGATGTCGGTCATTCACTTGGTTTCACAAAAAGCGGTGCAACCAGGGTCGTGAATCGACTCGAAAAAAAAGGATATGTAAAAAAAATCAGATCGCACGAAGATGCAAGGGTCTGTTGTGTGGAAATAACGAAGTCAGGAGAAAAGGTCTTGCTGTCCGCTAATTTTCGCTACAAGGAACAATTCCATTCTCTTGTTTCGAAGATGCCCGGGCATTCCCTTGCTGATATTGTTGAGATGCTTACCGCAATGGCAAAAGCACTGAAGGGCTGAATTTTTTTATCTTTATAGTTGACAGAGTCAACCATAGTGAGGGAAATTTCCGGATGAACAACCTTGTCAGCACCATTCAATATTTTTTGATTATTACCGCAGAGCTGACGGTACTCTTTCTGGGAATCAGCACGGCTGTTGCGCTCATATTGATGTATATACCGCAAGACCAACTCAGGCAGTGGCTCTCCCGTCGAGGGGTTCTGGGTTACTTTCTGGGCGCTGTTGTCGGTTCTCTGACCCCTTTCTGTGCCTGCTCAACCATACCGATGACACTGGGTGTACTGAACGCCGGGGCGCCTTTCGGGCCGGTGATGTCATTTGTCATCGCTTCGCCTCTGCTGAATCCGATTGTTATCAGCATGATCTGGGCTCTCATGGGAATGAAGGCCTGCCTGATTTATTTCTCCGTCACTTTTTTCGGATCGATCCTCTTCGGTGTTTTTCTTGAAAAGACAGGGGGGGCACAATATGTGAAAAAAGTGAGAATCAAATCGAATTGCTGTTGCACGGATAACGAATCTGAAAATATTCCAACGAATTTTTCGGGAAAATTGAAAGCGTCATTTATTTCCGCCTGGGGTGATTTCAGAACCGTCCTTGTTTACCTTCTCATCGGTGTCGGCATCGGTGCCGTAATTTACGGCTACATTCCTCAAGATTTTGTAACAGAGGTGGCCGGGCATGACAATCCTTTCGCTATTCCCATTGCGGCAATTATTGGTGTTCCACTTTATATCCGGGCGGAAACAGCTATCCCGATCGGGTTGGCGCTGTCTCAAAAAGGCATGAGCATGGGAGCTGTGATCGCTTTGATCATCGGCGGCGCGGGTATGGCAATACCCGAAATGGCCATGCTTGCGAGTATCTTCAAAAAACGTCTGGTCAGCGCAATCGTCGCGGTCATATGGGCCACAGCCGTCATAGGCGGATATGTATTCAACACAATACTTTGACGACAGAAGGGAAAATCCATGAAAGACGAAAAGAAAACCGGTTTTTTCAAAAAACTCTTTGGTCGGAGGTCCTCCTGTTGCTCGCTGGATATCGAAGAAATCGATTCCAATGGGGGGGAATCATCCGATTCCAAAGACATTGCACCGGGCTGCTGTTGTTGTTCCGCACCGGCACCCGACGAAAAAAAGAATGAAGATGTTCAGGAACAAGGACAAAAACGACAGGAGTGATTGACGGCAACATTCGACTTACGCTGCTTTTCGAAACCGGAAATGTCCCGGCGAATCGGCGGAAAGCATCTTATTGCCTTTCCGGAGTCTCATGCAGACGTTTTTCAGCTCTCGTCGCACAGTTGCCGCCGGTCAAGCAGGAAGACGGCCTGGATTACAGAGCGTAGCCGTATCCTGCCGACACCCGGCAGTTCGACCCGGAATGATCGATCAAAGAAAACAAGAAATCGACAACGTGTCTTCTCAGAAACCGCCTTGACATACTCAGCCGGCCGGTGTATTTACGTTTCGCTCATCGGCGAAATGAACAAAGGAGAGTCGTTATCCATGCTGAACAAGCTTATGAAGATCTTGAAAGCTCTGAGCGATGCGAACAGGGTTCGGGCCCTGGCCGCAGCCCGGCATGGTGATCTGTGCGCCTGTCAGATCATCGAACTCCTTGGTTTGGCCCCTTCCACCGTATCAAAGCACATGGACATCCTCAAGGATGCAGGGTTCATATCAAGCGAGAAACAGGGGAAATGGACGTATTACCGTCTTTCCAAAGACAGAAGGAACCCCAATCTCCAGGCGCTTATTACCCTGGTTTTCACCATCCTCGAGAAAGACTCAACCGTAAAGAACGACCGAAGAAAGCTGAAGAAAATTTTTGAGGTCACCCCCCTGGAATTATGCCAGAGCAAAAAATGCCTTTCGAGGAAGAAGTCCTGGAAAGGCATTGCAATCATTCCGTCATGAACGGATCGTGAGTCTATCAGGTTGAATATGGAGGTGTATATGTATCGTCATGCCCGTGTTTTTGCTTTAAGTCTGATATTGATACTTTTACCCGCTCTTGTGAGCGCCGGCCTGGCAGATCTCGAGAAAGCCACAAAGAACGGAAAGGTCGTTTTTGCCGTCGTTTTCGAACCGGGAAACGCAGGACTTGACGACGCACGATCCCTGGCGTCGGGAGCCGCCGCGAAAACCGGAAACGCCGTCATGATCGAAATCGATAGAACCTCTCCGGAAACCGCACAATTTCTTTACAAATACAGGCTCTCCTTCGCCCCGGTTCCCTTTGTCATGGTCTTCGATGCAAGCGGCATACTGGCAGGGGTTTCACCCGCAGCTGACAAAACGATGGAAGACCTTGTCCAGTTGGTCCCCAGTCCCAAGAAAACGGAAGTTCTGAGAGCCCTTTATTCCGAGAAGAGCGTTTTCATCACCGCCATGAGGGAGGAAATGGCCATGAAGGACGACATTTCAAAACGTTGTCTGGAGGCCTGCAATCAATTGAACGGGAAGGCGGCATATGTGAAAATCGATCTGAACGACGAAAAGGAACTCTCTTTTCTCAAGCAGCTCCAGGTGAATCCGAAATCGACAGACCCGGTGACGGTGGTGATCAATACCCGGGGACAGATAACGGGGTCTTATGCAGGCATGGTTGAAACGACAGCTCTTGTAAGTTCGGCTGCGACGGCGGCAGGCGGCGGCTGCTGTCCCGGAGGCGGAGGCGGCAAGGGTTGCGCCGTACCCCGGTAGAAAGGAAGGGCAATATGTCCTTCAACAAGAACACCGTAGTCTTCCGGGAGCTGAAGCAGCGGAAAGGGCGTCTCTTCTCAGGCCTTCTCGCCATCACCCTCGGGATTGCCGTCATCGTGGCCATTCAATCCATTACGGAGGCCTCCAGGCAGGTCATCGCCGGGAAACTGGACCTTCTGGGCGCCAACATCCAGATTCTCCCCCAGGGGGCTTCCGTGGATGACTATTATTCCGCCGACATCGACGCGCCGACCTTTCCCGGGGAATACGTGGACCGCATCACAGCGTCCATGCTCCCCGGCATCGACAATCTTTCCCCGAAGCTCACCCGGAAAGTGAAGGTCGGGGAGAACGCCGTTGTCCTGACGGGCATCCTTCCCAGAAATGAACTGGCGGCAAAACCGGTCTGGCAGACCTCGGAACTGATGGGTGCCGGACCGGCATTGACCTGCGCACCCTCGAAAGGCAAAGAATCCACGCTGACGGAGGAAGACCGCAAAGCGGAACGGAAGGCCGTCGAAGCCCTCGGTGAAAGTGAAGCCTGGGCGGGAAGCCTGGTAGCGCAGAAAATGGCCATCCGACAAGGTTCGACCCTGGACATTCAAGGCATGTCCTTCACTGTGACCCATGTCCTGCCGGAAACGGGAACGGTGGACGACAACCGGGTTTTCGCCCATCTGCGCTCGGTGCAGAAGCTGCTCGGGGTCGGCAACCAGGTGAGCAATATAGAGATCATGGGTTGCTGCAACGAAATTTCCGAGGGTCTCCTCGGCAAGCTGAGGAACATCCTCCCCGATACAAGGATCATGACCATCGGACACATCGTGAACACGCAGATCGAGACCAACCGGCTCATGTCCAGGGTGACCGTGGTTCTTCTATTTCTTATCGTTCTTGTCGGGTCCATATCGATCGGCAATTACGTCTGGGCAAACGTGGAGGAACGAAGGAAAGAAATCGGAACGCTCATCGCCATCGGGTGGGACAGGAAAGGAATCTATCGGCTTTTCCTCCAGAAATCCATCCTTCTCGGTGTTGCCGGCGGTCTGCTGGGGTACCTTCTCGGAACCGTTGCAGCAATCATCCTGGGGCCTTATCTCGCAGGTCTCGCGATCGAGCCCGTATTCTCCTATCTCTTGTGGTCGCTTTTCATCGCCGTCCTGATCGCTTTCCTGGGAAGCTGCTACCCCGTGTACCGCGCGGCCCGGCTCGATCCGGCGGTAATCATGCAGGAGATCTGACCGTGTACGATATCCGCAACCTTTCAAAAGTATATAACCACCGTAAAGAGCCCGTTTTCGCACTGAGGGACGTTACATGGAAGGTCGAACCGGGAAGCTTCACGGCGATCACCGGCCCTTCGGGATCGGGGAAGACAACCCTGCTTCTCTCGCTCGGCGGATTGATCCAGCCCAGCTCGGGAAAATTGCACTATGGGGACCTCGATTTATACCGGCTGCCTGCCAACCGGCTTGCCGAGTTCCGGAACCGGTCCATCGGGTTCGTTCTACAGACCTTCAACCTGGTCCCTTACCTGTCCGCCCTGGAGAACGTCATGCTTCCCATGATCGCCCCCGGCAGAAAGGGGAGCAATCCGGCGGACCGGGCCACATCCCTGCTGGGAGACCTCGGCCTGTCGGACCGGATGGACTTTCTGCCCCGGGAGCTTTCCGTGGGACAGCAGCAGCGGGTGGCCATCGCCAGAGCCCTTGCGAATGATCCAGACGTTATTCTTGCCGACGAACCCACGGGAAACCTCGACCCTGCCCTTTCCGATGAAATCCTGAACATTCTCGAAAAGCTGAACGCGGAACAAGGGAAAACCATTGTCATGGTCACCCACAGCCCCCGGGCGGCGGGCAGGGCCGGGACGGCATTAAAGCTCGCGGAAGGGCGGATCGAGGCATGATCGCAGGGCCTTTCCGGAAGGGAAATCATTTAAAAACAAAGCATGTGTGCGGCATCCGTGAAAAAGACAAAAGACCGGCTGGAAATCGTCTACTGTGTCGAATGAGGGTTTCGTACCCTTGCCGCCGGTCTGGCGGAACAAATCGAGAAGACGTTCGGTATCAGGGCTGAACTCGTGGAGGGACACGACGGAATTTACGAAGTCCTGCTGAACGGGAGGGTCGTTCATTCTAATCGGAGGGCCTGCGGTGCCATGGTATCCAGCGAGCGGATCCTCCAGGAATTGCAGAAATACAGGCCCGTCCGGCCCGGCGTAAAAATCCGGGAGATTCTCCCCCTTTTCCCGGGAAACCCCAAAGAGGAGGAATCGTGAGAAAATATCTCGAAAAGGTTCAGGATTTTCGCCTGCTTCCCCTGTTCGTCATCGTCAGCATGGCCGCCGGGATTGCCATCGGAAGGTTCTACGGCATCTCCAACTTTCCGCTGACGCCCCCGATAGACGCCATCAAGGCCATGTTCCGGGGAACCTACGAATTCACCCTGTCCAACAGCCTCGCCCTGGGCGTCGTCGTCGGTCTCTTTCTCATGATGTACCCTGCCATGACGAACGTGAAGGTGGAAGACCTGGGAAAAGCGGCCCGGTCTCCAAAGCAGCTTCTCATCGTGCTCTTCTTCAACTACCTGGTGGCCCCCTTTTTCATGCTTCTCCTCGCGAAGGCCTTTCTTTCCGCGGACCAGGACCTCTACGCGGGACTCGTCCTCTACGGTCTCGCCCCGTGCATCGCCATGGTCATCGTGTTCACTTTCCTGGCGCTGGGGAACAACGCCCTCGCCATCGTCCTCGTGGCCATCAACTCCATCGCCCAGATGCTCCTCATTCCCGTCTATGCGAAACTCCTCCTGGGAGACATTTCCTTCGACGTTTTTCTCGTGGGGCAAAGCGTTCTCCTGTACCTCGGTCTTCCTCTGGCGGCCGGCTTCATCACCCGGAAAGTCGCCGTGCGGAGGGTGGGGGAAGAGGGGTTCAGGCGTTTCAAGACCTATCTGGATTCCCTTTCCATCATCGGGCTTCTCTTCACACTCATCGTCATGTTCGCCCTGAAGGGGGACCTGATTCTCGAAAAGCCCGGCATCATCCTTCGGATGGCCGTTCCCATGACCCTTTTCTTCTGGACCCTCTTCGCCGTGGTCTATCTGTTCTGCTGGAAAATCGGCCTGAACTACGAAGACTCGGTAGCCTGCGCATTCAACTCGACCGGTCGGGACTTCGAGATCGCCATTGCCATCGCCATCACGGCGTTCAACCCGGTCGTGGCCCTGGCAACGGTGGTGGGTCCCCTCATCGAAGTCCCCGTCATGCTGGCCCTCGTCTGGGCGGCCCGTAAATCGAGGAATCGACTTTTTGTCCGAACGGCCCTCCCTGTGGAACAAGGCGCTCTTTCCGCCGAACCGGCGAAACGGGGGAAAAATTGACAATATTCCGGAAGGTGCTCCTGCCCACCGACTTTTCCCGGCATGCCGACAAGCTCCTGGAGTTCGTCCCCGACCTGCAGCTTCTTGGCATGAAGGAGCTTGTCCTTCTCCACGTCATCAACCCCATGAAGGCGGCCCGCTGGATCACCGTGGACGAAGGGATCGTCGAAAAGGCAAGAGCGGAGGCGGCGGCAAGCCTGGACGGGGCGGCCCGTCATGTCCGGCACGCCTTTGGCGCGCCGGCGTCAACCCGTCTGGAAATCGGCGTCATCTATCAGGAAATCCTGCGGGTCTCCCGGGAGGAGAAGGCGTCCCTGATCCTCATGGGCTCCCACGGCCACGGATACATGAAAAAGGCCCTCCTGGGGAGCGTAACCCAGAATGTCCTGAGGCTCACGAAAATACCCCTCGTCATCGAGAAATTCCGGTCGAGGGTCGAGAACGGGGAAGAACGGCTCGACCGCCTCCCTCAGGGAATGTTCTCACGGGTTCTTTTTCCCACCGATTTTTCGGAAAATTCCCTCCGTGCATTCGATGCGCTCTGTTTCATGAAAGACGCCGGGATCGGGAAGGTCATCATCGCCCACGTCCAGGATGCCGGGAGGTTCGAGTACTTCTCCCCGGAAAGGCGGGAGGCATACAACCGGACCGACAGGGAAAGGCTGGCCCGCTTGAAAAGAAAGCTCGATTTCCAGGGGTTCACGGGGGAAACGATCCTCCGGGAAGGCTGGCCTTTCCGGGAAATCAACAGGCTTGCCTTGGAAACGGACGCATCCCTGATCCTCATGGGCTCCCATGGGCGAAGCGCCCTGAAGGAGGCATTCACGGGAACGGTGACCGAATCGGTTGCTCTTCACCATGTCCGTCCGCTCATGATCATTCCAAGGGATTGGAACGGGGATGCATAAATGGGCCGTTTCGGACATCCCGAAACGGGCCGGGCATGACAGGAGGAAAGAAATGAGCGAGGGGAAAAAAGAGGTCTCCTTCCGGTATGTCTTCCCGGGAGATCTGCGGGACCTGTACGTCAACGGGGCCTGGGGAGGAATCACCCCCAGGGGGGAGCTCTATCTTCATCTGTACTCGGAGAGACAGCCCGTACCGAAAACCACCATTCATGAGATCGCTTCCGACGGGTCCCTGGGCGCCGAAACAGGCAGGGAGACGGGAGGCGACGTCGTCCGGATCGTTCAGACGTCCGTTGTCATGAAAGTGGAAACGGCACGGTTGCTGCGCGACTGGCTGGATGAACGGATCGATCGGATGGAAAACATGTTCACGAAGCAAAAGGAACGGGATTGAAGCCGGTAGCACCGTCTTTGCCGCCGCTCCGGCGGGGAACGGAATCGGAAAGGAAACCGGACGATAAACATGAAACATCTGACCCGAAGGGGACGCGGACGCTGGCGACCGAGGCAGATGTGCGTAATCCAATAGCTATGGAAACCGCAGTGAAACAAACCATTGAGCGTTTTGGGAAACTCGATTTGGCGGTGAACAACGCTGGTGTAACTGGTCCAGCTGGCGTTCCGGTTCAAGATGTTGAAGCAGATATATGGCGAGAGGTCATTGACACTGATCTGACGGGTATTTTCTACTCCATGAAGTATGATGAACTCGTAAAAAAGCCAAATCAACACTTTTTCGAACGGNNAAAAAGCTCCAGAGGCAAGGCGCCAGAATCCCGAGGAATGAGGCGTACTGATGGTACGCCAAAGGGTCGAGGGAAGAAGGGCAACGCAGCATATGGACTTTTTCCTATTTACGAAGCCGTCAAGTATGAGATACCCGCAATGCTCGCCAACGGTTCTGGTGCGATCGTGAATATGTCGCCTGCCAATGGCCTGGTCGGCTTGGCGGGTATGGCTGCATACACCACAGCGAAACACGGGATAATTGGATTGACAAGCCGCCCTGGAGCTGGCGGAGTCAAGCATCCTCGTATGTGCAGTTGCACCGGGTTATGTTGCAACGCCACGAATAATGGATTCAGGCAAAGAGGTCACGGACGGGATGGCGAGCGTACATCCGATAAAGCGTCTCGCGACCCGGGAAGAGGTTGCAGGCTTGGCAGCGTATCTACAAAGTGAGCGTGCGGCCTTCATCACCGGAAATGTCCATTTATTGATGGCGGGTACACCGCACAGTAATGCCACTGCCCATAACATTATGCAGAGTGAATATATGAATGAAGTGAGTATTCGGATAACTCAACAAGAAAATCCAATTGCTTACGATTGATTCCGATACGGTTCTAAAAGATGTAATGTGTCTTCTTGCGTTAAAACGAAAGCCAAAAAAATGAAGTAAAGGCATAACCAGCTGATACATCGGACGGCTTACGGCCGCCGGTGATCAACGCGTTAGAATGAAAACATCATAATAAATGAGAAATATTATGAAAAATGCTAAATCGGATTTTGTGAGGAATCAATGGAACGGTGGGATTTGAACTACCCCCTCCCCGTTGAAACAATGCGGCCATGCGGAAGGTACTTGCATGGCCTATTCATCCCAGGACCTGACCCAGGTTGAAACCGCCATCGAGATGCTTGCCCACGGGTAGCTTGGTTGTCCGGTTGACACGGGGACAAGATCGTCGAATTCCAGGGGCAGGGCTGGGGCAATCCCCGTGTGATCGGCTTCAAAACCAACCCCAAGCCAGCTGCGCCATCTATGAAACCTTCGCCGGAAACCAGTTCAAATACGGCGAGTGGTCCGTAGTGGCAAACTGGGATCCCTGGGATGATCCCGAATATTCCTTCTCGGACGACACCCTCCATTTTTCGCTTCATTCGGATGAGGCGGTTCAGATCATTTTCACGGGGACGGGGATCATCAAGAATAACCCGATCCTTCGATGGAACATCGACCGCAACGACGCCGGCTGGTCCTGCGACCACGGGATCGCCAGGATCTGGGTCCGGATCACGGTGGGCACCGTGATACACACGTTCGTCGTTTACATGAACCCGCTCGGCATGTCGGAAGGGTATCCCTCCAGTCCCCCGAATTTCACTGCGGAGACCGTGGGAAAGGGGATCATCGAGATCGACCTGCGGGAGAGGTTTTCCGAGGACGAGGTATTCTCAAACATCTACATCGATCTTTCGAACCAAGACACTGACGGGGATCTTCTGACCGGGACCCATCGAGACTTCTTCCCAAAGTAGGGGAAAATTGGTTGATTCTTGCGTCTTGAAAATATTTATCTTCTTGCGAACTTTTTCTTAAGCTACTCTTCAAAATGAATTATTTCGCCCCGAACGCTGTTCCATTCCCAAAAAAAATGCATCCTGCAGTTTGAAAACCACAGGATACATTTTTTCCAATGCAACTAATGTTTACAGTACTTTCACATTAGCGGCGGCCAGGCCTTTATTGCCCTGTTCGATATCGAACGTCACGTGCTGGCCCTCTTGCAGGGATTTAAAGCCCTCGGCTTTAATCGCACTGTGATGAACGAAGACATCTTTGCCACCGTCAACTTCGATGAACCCGAAGCCTCTTCCGTCGTTAAACCATTTAACGGTACCTTCTGCCATAATTGCATCCTCCTTTCTTAAATTTTTTAAAAGTCGGATTGCCATTATGACTGAAAAAAAAAGGCCGCCAAAAGTATAAAGACATGGCGACCGATCTAAACACTTCAAAATGTCTTTCTCCAACTTCTTGTAGCTTTGTATAAGAATGATTGCAGAATGTCAAGGATTATTAATTTTCTTTTGGAGTAAGGCTTTAACTTGAATCTCATGAAGATCAGATCTTCGTGTTTTTCTGCTTGGTTACAGTCCAGAAATAAATCCAGATAAACTTCTGGTGCCTTGGGAAGAGACGAAGCGGGGATGACAAAACCACGTTTCCAATGCTCGTAGTTGTTTTATGCATGAGCGGCGCCGATCTTAAACTGTGAAGAAATGCTCCCATAGTGAGCATGTCTGCTATGCTGCATAACAGCGTAAATTATTTGATGACCCCATTAATGTCTTGACTTTATGTGAGTTGGGCATAAGATGTTTCAAGGATTAATAAAAAAGTAACTCTTTTCACGCAGGAGAAAAACGCAATATTTTTTTATTGAAGCCCTTTCTCTTGAAATGAGAGAGGGCTTTTCTTTTTCTTGTTGCCTGTCATTGTAAGAAAAGGAATGCGTCATCTCGGACGGCAAGCTTTCCGGGATCGACCGTCAGGTTTTCCGTGTCAAAATTGATGTTTTAACTTTACCTGGAGAAGGAGCGACGAAATGAACATACATCTTCTTGAAAACATGAGTAATTTTGTCAAATTGGACGACAATGACTGGGAAAGCGGTTGGTGGAACCTTGATGAGGGTGTTGTTAAAAAACTCGTCGGTGGTGAAATATACTTTCATAAAACCCGAAGCACACCATCATATTATGGAGGCATTATAACAGGATATCGGATTGAACAGGAGGGACAGTATCAGGGGATGATTGTTTTCACGCTTAAACATAATTTATCTTGCCGAAATGTCAAGACAGGCATCCGTGGCTGGTCCAGGAAGATAAAGATCATCGACAATGAATGAAGCTCTGCTCAATTATTGGCTTCGTAACATTGTTTATGTTTTCAGGCGAACGCCCGGATTGTTCCACGCTTTTCCGAAAGGGATTTTTGTGACATCAGAGTGAAATTGTAGTTTTCCAACCAATACCGACATCTTAACTCTGATCAGGATGTCCCGGCATCCAGGTTCATGTGTGCTAATAGACGGATCCTTTCAAAGGATGTTCTCAATTTACGAAACAACAGGAGCTAAAATAAATGGCCAACCTCAGGAGAATTACAGCGACAGAATTATTTCACACACTCTTCTACAGGCTTATTTGTCTTTACAGCTCAACATTTAAATTAACAATTGAAGATGAGAATGAATGGAAAGACTACTACAAAAGCGGTGGGCGGATTCTTTTGTGCACCTGGCATCAGCAGTTCTTTGCAGTAATAAAACATTTCCAGAATTACCGAAGTTTTAAACCCTCTCTTATGATCAGCAAAAGCTCCGATGGGGAAATCATTGCTGGCGTGGCTGAAAAAAGTGGATGGCACGTGGTCCGAGGGTCCTCATCGCGTGGCGGGAAGGCCGCCTTGAAGGAAATGATAGGTCGCTTAATCGAAACGAGATTGGCCGCTCATATTGTTGATGGTCCAAAGGGTCCCGCTGGTTATGTAAAAGCAGGAGTCATCCGAATGGCCCACGCTGCCAATGCTGCAATAGTCCCTTTCTACGTTTCGGCAGACAATGCATGGTATTTTAACAGCTGGGATAGCTTTTTCCTTCCAAAACCATTTGCCAGAGTCTCTATTTATTTTGGGAAGATGCTTCAGTTTTCGCCCTCCGAAGATCCGGCTGCTTTTGAGAACCAGAGGCTTTCCCTGGAGAGGATCATGCAGCCTGCATTGAGAATGAATCCCCAAAAGTAATTAGCAGTGAAAGAAAGACTCTTCACATGCAGTTGAGAAGCGAGCCGGCTTATCTGGTACTAGTTGGCCTTACAGGTCGGTGATGAGTTTTGTACTTGCGTAGCACCTCAATACAAACCTACAGGCCCGCCGCCAACACCGCCACCGGGTTCAAGTCGTTCGAGTAGGTCTCGCATCCCAGGCGAAGAGTTTCCAAGGGGATAGCGCCTCCACCACCGAATGGGTCCAAGACCTTTGGTGGTTTCCCGCCATTGGCCAACAGAATTTCCTTTCTGGCCCGTTCGATCATGGATCGATTTAGAGAGTTCTCCCACTTGGAGAACTCCGACAAGAAATCTCTCCTCTCGTTCCACTCATCGATGTTTTTCGGGGCAGGAACGATGGCCGCATAGTTGGTCGCCCGGGATGACGCCAGGGGACGCCTGGCCCACCAGATGTGGAGGGTCGAGATGTGCCCGTGGCGGATGTTCTTCTCCTTTACGGACTCAATGCTGACCTCCTTCACGGGAAAGGTTTCTTCGATGAAGCGTTTATCCTTCATTTTCTCCCATTGCCGTTATCTCTCTTTTGGATGAGAACCCGGTTTACAGCCTTCATCCCTGGGTCCCCTCCGAGAGAATGTCCATGTATTCCTGATAAAGGTACCGCTTGTCCCGTTTCCTTCCCGTGGTTTCCTTCAGGATCCCTGCCTTCTCAAACTGTGATACGATGGTCGAGGCCGCCTGGAATGAAATCTTAAAACCTTCAGCCACATCCTTCACCGAGACATAGGGCTTGCCGAAAAGTCTATCGAGCAATCCGACCGCAATGGGAGACGAGATTTTTCTCTCCCATAGAAGACTCCTGTGCCTGCTTTGCAGTTCCAAAATCTTCTTGGCCGTTTCCATGGCAGCATCGCCCGTCTCGGCAACCCCCTTCAGGAAAAAAGCGATCCATTGCTCGTAGTCGCCCGTGTTTCTGACCATCTGCAGGCGGTCATAGTACTCCTGGCGGTTCCTCTTGAAATAGTAGCTGAGATAAAGGAGAGGCCGGCTCAGCACTTTTTTCCATAAGAGATAGAAGGTAATAAGGAGACGACCGAGCCTTCCGTTCCCGTCCAGAAAGGGATGGATGGTCTCAAACTGATAATGGATGAGAGCGCTGTCGATGAGGACAGGGAGAACCTCGTCCCCGTGGATGTAATGTTCAAGTTTGCCCATGGTCTCTACCGTTTCATGAGGTGGCGGCGGGATAAAGACGGCATCCTTGAGAGTACAGCCCGGAGGCCCGATCCAGTTCTGAGTTTTTTTGAACTCACCGGGCCTCCTCTCGCCTCCCCGGACGCCCTCCATGAGGATTTCATGGATTTCCCTGATGAGTCGAAGGCTCATGGGAAGGTCATTGAGCCGTTTCATTTCATGGTTCAAGGCCTTCACATAGTTGACCACATCGGATACGTCATTGACATTGCTGACAGTGTTTCCGTCTTCATAGACGAAGAGATCCTGAAGAGACGCCTGCGTGCCTTCGATCTGGGAACTCAGAAGGGCCTCTTTCCTCACATACATGGCTATGAAAAGATTGACATCGGGCAGGACATGGCCAACACCATCCAGGCGGGCAAGCGCCATATCCGCCCTGGAAAGCAGCTTCTGCACTTCTCCGTCGATTCTCAACGGCGGGTCGGGCGGCAACGGTGACGGAATAAACGCTCTATATCCCTTGATCTGCTTTATGTAACCTCCGCTTCTTCCCATACCGGACTCCTATTCAAGTATTCTTGAATAAGCTACCACTGAAGGGACTCTTATTCAAGTATTCTTGAATAAGGAATTCGAAACCAAGCCATTATTCCTCTTCACTTGAATAACGATTCCAGGCAATCCCTACTCCATCAGCACATGGTCTAAACAGTCTCCGGCCCCGCTTCCACTTGATCAGCCTTGGAAACAATCTCCTCCAGGGCGACCACATACCGGACAATCTCGATTTTCTCATTGGCTTCCAAGTTCTCAGCCGAGTTGCGTATTGATTTGGCAAAGTCTCAGGGAAGTGGCTGGGTCGATTACTTCTATCTCAACCCTCAAATGAAAAAGGAAGAAGACAAAACCACCTACCCGAGAAGGGTGGATCATTTGGTGATTTGTTGCGGGGTGTACAGATAATTGTTGATGCGAACCAGGGAACATAAAGCCTTTTCAGAATAAGCCCCGGGGAGGCATATTCTCCCTCATGCATAATCACCCTATTTGTAATCGTCTGATGCTCTTTAAAGTAAATTCCATCACAAAATTGAATGTTTATTTTTTTTAGGCCGGGATCCGGGGATTGAAATGAGGCGATTTGAGGCACGATCTTTGGGTTTTTCTGTTTGGATGGGAGCTTGGTTGATTTTTTCTCGTTTGGTAGAAATATGGTAGAAAAAGCAATTACAAATCGCAAAAAACAGGGGGTCAGAACATCGTCTGACCCCCTCTTTAATTTGGTAGCGGGGGCAGGATTCGAACCTGCGGCCTTTGGGTTATGAGCCCAACGAGCTACCGGACTGCTCCACCCCGCGTCAGCGCTTCATAAAAGAACAGTTTTCTCTTATATGCCATATACTCGGGAAAGTCAAGAAAGAGGTTCCCGCGCTTTGCTCAGAACACGAAGACCGCCGCCGTGACGACCGTGGTGTAACCGGTGTTGGAGGCCAGGGCGGATTTCGTGACGTTCCTCGTCTTGACGATCTTCCCGCTGATCTTGAACAGGTCTTCCTTTTCGTTCCACGCGGCGTCGATGTCGAAATCGATCCCCAGCGTGGAGGCGAGCATGGCCGCGGCCAGGTCCTCCGCGTAGTCGCCGGCCTGTTTTTCCGTCTGCCCGAAGGCGTGGTGCTCGCTGATGTACCCGTAGGCCCTCTTGTCCGTCGGGATGGCGCACCCCACGGAGGCCGCGATCAGCCTTCTCGGTTCGTTGCAGCAGCACCGGCTCATGACGCAATAAACGATGGATCCGGGGACCAGTTCCTTCAGACCCCGCTCCTTCGAGATCACCTTGCATCCCGGGGGGAATATGCTGGAAACCTGAACGAGATTGAATTTCTCGATCCCGGCATCCCGGAGAGCCAGCTCAAAAGAGTGGAGTTCCTCCTTGTGGGAACCGACCCCTTTGACGAAAAACAGCTTTTTCGGCACAAAATCTCTCAATTTCCCGCTCCTCGCAAGTTTATTCCTGCAATGCCAGGTATCCCATGATCCGGTACACCAGTTTTGCCGCCGCGAAATCCGGCGCCACCATTCCCGGAATAGGACAAAGCTCGACCACGTCAAAACCACGGATGACATGGCGTTTCGCGATCTCCCGGACGACGGTGAGCAGTTCCGCCCACGTCAGACCGTCCGGCTCCGGCGTTCCCGTCGCGGGCATGACGGAGGGATCGAACACATCGAGGTCCACCGTGAGATAGACGTCCTCCGTCAATTGCCGGGATATCCGCTCCAGCCACCCCGATGTTCCCCTGAGATCGCCGGGACGGATCACGGACCGTCCCTGTTCCCTCAGCCAGGAAGCTTCCTCGGCGCTCATGCTCCGTATCCCCACCTGAACGATGGGCGCCGTCTCTGAAATCCGGCGGGCCACGCAGGCATGACTGAACGGCGTTCCCTGATAGGATTCCCGCATGTCGGCATGGGCGTCGAGATGAAGCACCGAAATTCCGGGGCGGGCTTCCTTCATCGCCTGGACGGCCCCGATGGAGATGGAATGTTCCCCTCCCAGCATGACGGGGATCTTTCCCCGTTCGAGAACCCCGGAAATTTCCCTTCTCACCGCATCCATCATCTCCCGCGGCCCGGCCGCGCACGGTTCCAGCGGGAGGGCCGTGTGGATTCCCCTGAGGTAGGTTTCCCGGTCCAGTTCCTCGTCGTAAAGCTCCATCTGGCAGGAGGCGTCAAGGATCGCCGCGGGTCCCTTCCTGGAACCCGACTGATAGGACGTCGTCAGGTCGTAGGGCACGGGGATCACGACGAATCCGGCCTTTTCGATCAGGGTGTATTCCTGCGGAATTCCACCAAAAACCACTTCTTCCTCCCTCGGGAAAAATCAAAAGAGGATTTTGCTATCACAATGACCCATCGATGTCCAGTTTTTTGTCAACGCCGCGGACCGGTTCAGCGTACGTACCCCGCAATGCCGTCGTACCGGTATTCCTTCCCGATGGTCCGTTCCTCCTTGAGGTCGGTCGAATAAAAATAAACCCCCTTCCCGGGATCGACCCATCGGTAGAGTTCCCGGGTCCCGGAAAGGCGCGATGTGGCGATGTTTCCGATGGCGCCCTGGAACACGTACCCCTCCAGATTCACCCCTTCCCGTTCCTTCCGATGGGAATAAAAATGGCTGCCTTTCTCCGGATGGAACCACCGGTAAAATTCCGTCGTCCCGGGCGTCCCTTTTCGGAACAACTGGAACGCCACCCCCCGGTATTCATAATCGCCGGGAAGAAGGATTTCCTCCCCGGGGCCGGGAGTGAACAGACAATCGAATCCGCGGCGGTACAAAAGAATGTCGATCCGGGGAGACACCGGCGCTCCGGAGACTTCCAGGGAAATGTCGGCCGCCGCGTTTCCACCGTTGGACGAAAACAGCACGGTTTCCTGGTAGAGACCGGGAGCGAGGTTCTTCGCGTTCACCGCGACATTGATGAAATCCTTCTCCTTCGTCGTCGTTCCGTTGTCCGGGTAGATCCGGATCCAGCCCTTCTTCCCCCGGGTGACGGTTTCCCCGAGGATCCTCACGCCCTCGATGACGGTCCGCCCGTCCCGGGAGACGATGTCCAGGACATGGAAACCGTTCTCGAGGGAACCGGCAACGGGAAACGTTCCCCTCTCCCGGATCCTGGCGTTGAGATCGATGTCCGCCACCGGGTATCCGTCGATGGAGGCCTGCACCTTTCCGCCGTCCGTTTCCCGGTACGCAACCAGCGAGATGCCCGTCCCCGTGAAGGTGAAAGACAGGTGCTCCCCCGCGCCCCGGGCGGCGGGATAGCCGTTCCCGTTTTCCCACGCCCCGGTCAGGCTCAACCGGCTTCTGAGCAGATCGGGGGGCACATACTCCCGATGCGAGGAGAGGCCGTCGTTTCTGAAGGGAACATAGCGCCCCCGCCTGGAGCCTTCCTCGCCGGCGGAGCCTCCTTCCTCTTCAAGGGAGGCGCTCCAGTTCATGGAGCCCATCCCCTGGTTCAGCACCTGGATCCGCTGGACGGCCCTCTTGCCCTCGGAAACGGTGCCGAAATCGATTCCGTAAGGCTCGATGGCGATGCGGGGACGGGAGACCTCGGGGGAAACGGTTAGCTTGAAGTACACATGCCGCATCCCGCCGTTCGAATACACGGGAAGGACCTCCCTGTGGGGACCCGGGCTCAGGTATTTCCACAGGGTGATGGCATCGCCGCCCTTTTCCAGCCTGACCTCCATGAGGGCATCGCCTTCATGGCCGGGAACGGCCAGGTCGAAAAGATCCACCGAGGAAACGGTCAGATGGAGCGACCCGGAACCTTTTTTCAGGATTCCGTGAACGGACCCGCCGCGGGACGACGTCCACCCGTCCGGTCCCGGAACCTCCCATTCAAGCGTTTCCGAACCCACATTCTCCAGCCGGAATGTATCCCTGGCCGTTTCTCCCGGCCCGACGGGGCCCAGATCGATTTCCCGGGGGGAGAGGGAGAGGACGGCGCCTCCCGAGGGCGCCGCAACGGACACCCGGACGCTGTTGCTCTCCAGGGTTCCCCTTTTCTTCCGAAGGACGGCGGTGCCTTCGTTCCGGGCGACGAAAACGGGCTTCCCCGCGAGGAACGTTCCGACACTGCGGTCGGAAACGATCCACTGGCCGTCGCCGGAGAGGTCGGTCCTCCGTCCGTCCGACCAGATCCCGACCGCCTGGAACGTCCGCCGCTGTCCCACGGTCATCCGGTCCTCCAGGGGACTGACGAAAATGGACCGAAGCCGGACCACGCGGACCTTCACGGGGATACGGAGATCTCCCGCATTGGAACGGATCAGGACGGAACCTTCGTGATCCCCCTCTGCGAGATCCACCGTGTCGACCGCCAGCGTCAGCTCCTCCCTCTCCCCCGGCGCCACCGGCGTTTCCACACGGCGTTTTCCCTCCCGCCATCGCTCGTACGGTTCATAATCCTCGGCTTCCCAGGTGGACTCGGGACAACCCACATAGACACCGGGAGCATCGGCATACCTCGCCTTTCTCGCCTCCCTCAGGAAGGACCAGACGGATGCATCCCGGTCCGATCGGATCCAGGGATTCCCCGAAAGGACTTCATAAAAAAGGGCGGCCTTCCCCTTGTTCGCGATGGAGAGCTTCCAGGTCGTCCTGTCTCCCGCCTCCAGTCTTCCCAGTTCCGCTTCAAGGGGACCCGCTTCCAGGACGGGCTCGTTCAGGGCGGTCACCGCCACGGGAACGGAGGGACTGAACACGTCGCCGAGTTTCGCCGTGATTTCCGCCGATCCTCTCGAAATGCCTTCCAGAACGCCGGGACTGATGAAGCGGGCGACAAAGGGATTGCTCGAAATCCACACGACGGTCTGCGTGATGTCCTCGGTGTAACGATCGGCGTACTCCACCCGGGCCTTGAAAGCCGCCGATTTTCCCGCTTCGATCTCGGCTTTTTCCGGAATGATGAAGATCTTCCAGCTGTCCTCCTTCTCGGCCCTTTCCTGCGCGGCGGGACGGGATTCCTTGAAATCGGCGGATACGGGCAGGACCCGGGTTCCCCCCGTCGAAGTGACGACGACGTCCCCCGAGTTCTCTCCCGGCGCAAGCAGGGAGGCGACCACGGTGACGTCCACGGAACTCGCCTCCTGCCGGGCTTTTCCGAAATGACGGCTGACCCGGACCCAGGGCGGGGCCCCCGTGATGATCCATTCCAGGTCTCCGGCGCCCCCGTTCCGGATCTCGAGAACCCGCGAGGGTTCCTCGTTCCACCCCACCGTTCCGAACTCGATGGACGCAGGAGAAACCACCAGGACCGGCGTCTCGCCGGCCCTGGCTCCGCCGCCGAGGATCGGGAAAAGACAGAAGAGGAGAAACAGGGCGAAGCGGATCCCAGATCCGGAGAAAGGGATTCGGGCACTTTTCTTGCAGGTTCTTGTCACCGGAGCAGCCCCCATGGCCACGAGGGATTTTTTCTTCCTGTCGTGAGATGGTACGGGGAAAAGACAGGCAAAGCGGATTTCTTTCTTCTGAAAGATACGGAAGAAAGCTATTACAAGTGGAACGGTCTGTCAAGACTGACGGCGTCGTAAAAACCGTATGCGCAATCGACCCCATGTGTGTCGTAAGGGCTTGACAGGACGGCGGGTTCGATATATTCGTCCCACATTTACGGCTTTGCGGAAATCCATATGCCGCGGCGTATCCCGAGCACGTCCTGTCCCCGGGCTTGGGGGCCCCGCTTTTGGAGTTTCATGATTGACGGCTTCGTAAAAAGCCCATATGCTGCGTTGCCCTTCTTCCCTCGACCCTTTGGCGTACCATCAGTA
>DJVQ01000014.1 GCA_002441265.1 Syntrophaceae bacterium UBA6252 | reverse complement strand
GTCTACACCTTCAGCACCGTCGGCAGCAACATCGTCCTCACCGGGGCCGACGGGAGCAACCAGTCCCTGGCGGAACCGTCCGGGGCCGAAACGCTCAATTTCGACGAGCTCGGCATCAGCATCGATCTCGGCACCAAGTGGGCCACGGGCGATCTCGACGGCCTGACCATCACCGTGGCGGGCAGCGCCGGGTCCTCCATGGACTTCCAGATCGGCGCCCAGAACGCCGCGGACAACCGGCTGGCCATCAGCCTCTCCGACTCGAGGGCCTCGGCCATCGGGCTCGTGGCGGACATGCTGAACAGCCAGACCAACGCGCAGACCGCCCTTGACACCATCGACACGGCCATCAGCAACCTGGCGTCGCAGCGGGGCAACATCGGCGCGTACATGAACCGTCTCAGCTACGCCTCGTCCAACCTCGCCACGATCGTCGAGAACGTCCAGTCGGCCGAATCGGTGATCCGTGACGTGGACATGGCCTCCGAGATGACGACCTTCACCAAGAACCAGATCCTCGTGCAGGCGGGTACGGCCATGCTGGCCCAGGCCAACCTGGCCTCCCAGTCGGTCCTCAGCCTCATCAGCGGCTAGGACTTCTGACCAACCGCTCCGTTCCAACGGAGCCCCGGGAAAAGGGGGTCGCGCCGCGACCCCCTTTTTTGGGCCCTCCCTTTGGCCCTTCTTTTGCAGAATATCGGGAAAAGCCTCAAGAAATGGCTCCAAACATCCGATAGTACACACAGGAAGGAAAAAATTTCCCTGCGAAGGAGAAAGCTGCCGTGGCAAGCACCAATCTCATCAGCGGCCTTTCGAGCGGATTCGACTGGGCATCCATGATCGACTCGCTCATCGCCATCGACCAGGAGAGGGTCACCCTCGTCGAGGAAAGAAAAAGCGCCCTCGAGAGCAAGCTGTCCGAGTGGCAGACCTTCAACACGAAGCTCCTTTCGCTCAAGACGGCGGCGGCGGCAATAAGCTCCACCGAGGACTTCCTCGCCTTCACCTCCAAGCTGACCTCCAGCAGCGCCTCCGTGGATGCCTCGGACCTCCTGTCCGTTTCCATCTCCGACGAAGCCGTCCCCGGAACCTATTCGGTCACCGTCCTCCAGACGGCGACGGCGCAAAAGATCTCTTCGGACTCCTTCACGAGCCCCACGGAGGACCTCGGGTCCTCCTACGCCGGGGACATCGTCATCAACGGGGTCACCGTCACCATCGATGCCGGGGACAGCCTGAACGATCTCCGGGACCGGATCAACGACGCCGGGGCCGGAGTCACCGCGACCGTCGTCCGGTACGGAACGGGGGACTACCGGCTCTCCATCTCCAGCGACGACACGGGGGAGGCCGGCATCGGCATCGCCAACGGCGGCTCCTCGGACATCCTGAACCTGCTCGGCTTCACCGACGGCACCCGGACGGCGCAATACCACACCGCGGGAGGGGACAAGAGCAGCACCTTCACGAGCGACGACATCGCCGTCGGGAACCTTCTCGAGCTCACGTCGGCCGGGAGCGGAACGATCCTGGTAAACGCCACGGAAATCGAGATCGATCTTTCCGCGGACTCGCTCGACGCCATCGCCGGGAAGCTTACCGGCGCGGGGGTCTCGGCGTCCGTGGTGAGCGAGACGAATGACGGGGAAACGGTCTACCGGCTTTTCATCGAAGGCGGGTCCAACACCTACACCGATTCGGCCAACATCCTGGAAACGCTGGGAGTGATCCGGGGCGGTTTCTCCGACGTCATGGGCGTGGAGGGGGACATTCAGAACACGAGCGGCGCCGAAGCCATCACCGCGGACACCCTTCTCAGGGACCTGGACGGCTACAGCGGGTACGCGGCGGGCGATTTCATCCACATGACCGGAACGGACACCGCGGGCGGGGCGGTCAGCCTCTCCCCGGCGGAAAGCCTCATCATCGGCGACGACACGACGGTGGGGGATCTCCTCGCGAAAATCGAGGAGGTCTACGGAGACGTGACGGCATCCATCACCGGCGACGGCAGGCTCAAGATCGTGGACAACACCACCGGGGAAAGCACGCTTGCGGTACAGCTCTCGGTGAAAAACTCCGACGAGTCGGCCGACGACACCCTCAACTTCGCCACGGGCGGCGACCTGGGAACGGCGGAGGTCCTCCGGTCAAGGGAAGTCGTCGCGGGCACCGACGGCATCGTGGAAATCGACGGAGCCACCATCACGAGCAGCAGCAACTCCATTTCCGACGCCATCGAGGGGGTCACCCTCGACCTGCTCCAGGCGGACGAGGAAACCACGATCACCCTCTCCGTTACCCGGGACACCAGCACCATCCTGTCGAAAATCACGGCTTTCGTGACCAGCTACAACACCGTGGCCTCCTATATCAGCGAACAGCAGTCCTACGACGAGGAAAGCGAAACGACGGGAGGCGTCCTCTTCGGCGACGGCACCCTTTCGTCGGTGAAGACCGATCTCACATCGGCCCTCCTCCAGAGCGTGTGGGGCGTGGACACCGATTTCTCCTACCTCAGCTTCGTCGGCATCAGCATCGGCGACGACGGGCTTCTGACCACCGACATGACCACGCTTGGAGACTACCTGGAGAGCAACTTCAGCGACATCGTGAGCCTGTTCGCCGTCAAGGGGACGACGGACGGCGCCGATCTCGAGTATGTCTCCTCGAGCGAGGACACCGATGCCGGGGCCTACACCGTCAGGATCGACCAGGCGGCGACGAAGGGGACGGCCACCGGAACGACGGACCTGTCCGGGGGGCTCTCCGATGACGTGACCCTCGCCGTGACCGTTTCGGGATACAGCGCCAGGGTGGAACTCACGGCGGGCATGACCCTCTCCGAGATGGTGGACGCCGTGAACGCCGAGATGGACACGGCCCGCGCGGAGGTCCAGGTGGGGGCGGTGAAACTTTACGAAGGGGAAGGCTCCTCCACGGCCCTCACGGCGGAGACCACCTGGGACCAGGTCTACGTTGGGGCGAACTCGGCCAATCTCGAAGACGGCAACCGGATCAGCTTTTCCGGGACGGACCATTCGGGAAATACCGTTTCGGGGGTCTATGAGATCGACAGTGTCGCATCCGATACGGTCCAGGGGCTCCTCACGGCGATCGAATCGGTCTACGACGGGACGGTGACGGCCTCGATCGACGAGGAAGGCCGCATCGTCATCACCGACGAAACCACCGGAGCAAGCCGCCTCGACATTTCCTTCGACATGGAGGAGGCACACCAGCTCACCTTCGGCACGGTCGACGTCTCCGAGGACGGAAGCGACGGAAGCCGGCAGGGACGCTACGCCCTGGCGGTCACTGCTTCCGACGACGGGGCGGGGCATCTCACCCTCACCCACGACAGCTACGGCAGTTCCTCGAGCTTCACCGTCTCCCAGACCGGGGGCGATATCCAGGAAATGCGGGTGTCCGACACCGCCCTCACCACGGCGGATTCGTCGGGCGAGATCCTGGCGGATGAAACGACGACATGGAACGAGCTTTACGGAACGACCGTGGGCGAGGGAGACACCCTCACCATCTCGGGGGTCACCCTGGGAGGCGCGGACGTGGGGCCCGTGACGTACGACCTCTATGATGCCGGGGCCTTCCGGGACATCGGGAGCCTTCTCGACGAGATCGAGACCGCCTTCGGAGGCTCCGGGGTCGTGAACGCCCGGATCGAGGACGGAAAAATCGTCCTGGAAAGCCTCGTCTCGGGCGAGGGAAGCCTGTCGCTCACCCTCACCGCCAACAACGAGGGGGAGGGCTCGAACCTCGACCTGGGAACCTTCGGCCTGACGGAGCGGAATCTTTCCCTGGGGCTGGTGAACGAAACGACCCAGGGACTCGACGTGGTCGGTTCCATCAACGGAGAAACCGCGTCCGGTGCGGGGCAGGTGCTGACGGGCACCTCGACATCGGGAAAGACGGCGGGACTGGTCGTGAAATACACGGGAGACACCGCGATGGAAGACGCGGGGACGGTGACGGTCACCGTGGGGGTGGGAGAATCGTTCAGCAGGACCCTCGAGGCCATCACCTCCAGCGACGACGGGTACGTCACCTTCAAGAAGGAGTCCCTCCAGAACAGCATCGACGAGCTGGAAACGAAGATCGACGAAATGAACGACTTCCTGACCCGCAAGAAAGAATCCATGACCGCCAAATACGTCGCCATGGAGCTGATGCTCAGCAAGTTTCAGACCACAAGCACCTGGCTTACGACCCAGCTGACGGCGCTTTTCCAGTGATCCCGGCGCCGCGGCAAAGACACACGGGGGCAATGGGGTAAATGCATCAAATGACAACACCTTCAGGAGGAACGGGAATGAATCCCTATAAAAAAACGGAAGTCAACACGGCCGACCCGATCCGGCTCGTCGTTCTGTGCTACGAGGAGGCGATCCGGAGCCTGCGGCTTGCCCAGGCAAACTGCCTCGCGAAAAAATACGAGGCCAAAAAGGACAATATCAAGAAATTTCTCGATATCGTTCACGTTCTCCAGCAGTCCCTCGATATGCGGCGGGGGGGGGAAGTGGCGAAAAACCTCGACGGTCTCTATCATTACATGATGCGCCGCGTTCAGGACGGGGACCTCCGCCGGGACACGAAGACGTTCGAGGAGGTGGCAGGGCTCCTCGAAGAGCTCCTGTCCGGATGGAAGGGGCTTTCCACCGAAGCCGCCGCACCCGTCCCCCGCACCGTGAAAGAATACGGCGGGGACCGGCAGAGAAGGGAAATCCTGCATCCGTCCATTTCCGGAGCGTACTGACATGGAACGGCAACGCGATCCCGAAGTTCTCTACAATGAATACCTCCAGCGGAAATTCCAGAAGCTTTCGGAATTTCTCAAACTGACCGAACTTCTCCAGGAAACGGTCAATCAGGAGGACATGGAAAGGACGGCCGGACATCTTGAAAACCGGGACCGGTGCATCCGGGAAATCGACCGGATTGACGGAATGATCAACGATCTCCGCTACCGGGGGAAAAAACCGGATCTTCCCGCGGCCCGGGACGGTTCCGATTCCGGGAAGATCCTGGAACGGATGGCCGTAATCGTCCGGAAAGCATTGGAAATCAACCGAAGCATCGAGTCCGGGATTCTGTCGGGCTGCGGAAGCCTGGCGAACCAGATCCAGCACCTCCTCTCCAGGGGAGGAGGCCGGGTGAGGACCGGCGTTTACGGAACCGGCCGGGAAAGCCCCGCCCGGTTTCTGGATGTGAAAGGATAACGTTGTCAGATTCTACGAAAAAAAGGTGATCAAAACAATCCATCAATGAAAGGAGGACGGATCATGGAAATTTTTTCCATCAGCGGCAGACAGGGGGCTGTCCGGACGGATACCCTCCCGCAGGAATCAACCCCGGCGGCAAAGGTCTCCCCGGGAACGCCCGCTAAATCGGGCGAGCCGGCTTCTCCGGAAGAATCGACGATCGCAACGGAAAAGATCGTCGCCCAGCTTCAGGACTACATCGACCGGATGAACGTGAGCATCGCCTTCACGCCGTACGGCCGGAACAACGAAAGGATGTCCATCGCCGTCATCGACAAGGATACGGGGCAAACCATCCGGGAGATCCCGGCGGAGGAACTGCAGAGGCTCTATGTGAAAATGCAGGAAGTGGCAGGCATGATCTTCAGCGAAACGGTCTGATTTCCCCCTAATCGAAAAATCCCCTCCTTCAGGTATTCTTCTCACACACCGCCGAGCGCCGTTGAAATCGCCATTTCCTTCCGCGCCGAACCCGCCTCCGCTTCCAGAACGGGGGTCTTGAGGAGGGAAAACTGGATCGGGTATTCGTGATCCTCGAGGATCACCTGCATGCCCCGGCGGTTGTTTCCGTTCACCACGATGGGCGCCCGCAGGTTGGCCGTCAGCCGGAAGGGATCCTTCCGAATCGTCACGATCACGAGGACCACCACATCCTCCTCCTTCCCGATGGAGAGCTTCCGCACCACGTCATCGGGGATCTCCGGCTCATAGGAAACCTGGAAGAGGAACGGGTTGACCACGACGAAAGCGATCCTCCCGTCGTCCACCGCCTGCAGCCACAGGAACGGATGGTTCTCCCTGTGGGTCAGAAGAACATACCGCCTCAGGTGTTCGAACCCGGGAATCCCCCCCGGCATGTCGATGATCCGGGACGGATCCACATCGATTTCGCCGAATCGTGCCGTTGGAATCTTCATGTCTTTATTCCTTCTGCCTCGTTGAGCGTCCGCCAGGCCTCCTTCACTCCCGTGACGTCCATTCCGTCCGAGAGGGAGGCCATTTCATTCTGCTCCCGGATCATCCGGTAGATCTCCTCACGATGAACGGAAAGGTCCGCCGGGGCCGTGATGCCGAGCTTCACCTGCTTCCCCCGGATTTCGAGAACGGTCACCACGATGGAGTCCCCGATCCGGATCCCGTCTCCTGACTTCCTTGTCAGAACCAGCATGGAGTTCTCCTAACCGATATAATCGAGAATGCTCAGGCTTCCCAGCCTGGAGGACATTTCATAGCAGGCCTGGAGCGCGACTTCCTTGGCCGAGTAGTCGGTGATCAACTTCGTCATGTCGGCGTCCTCGATCTCCGAGCAGAGTTCGGTGATGCGGAGATCCAGTTCCTCGTTTCCCTGTTCCAGGATGTCCAGGTTGTTCGAAAGGCTCCCGCATTTCGCCGTGTAACGGCTCACCGAGGCGATGGACCCGTCGATGGCGTCCAGCTGGGCCAGAATCCCGTCGGCGTCGTCCCCCTCGAGGGCCGTCTTGAGATCCTCCAGCATGGCGAAGAGATCCGTTCCCCCCGACGCGCCCTGGGCGGTGAACACATCTTCCCCGGAAACACCGTATTCCAGGACCACCCCCTTCGCCATTTCCAGGGACAGCGCCTCCCCGTTGCCGTTGTAATATCCCTCGGCGTATGCGCGGACGGTGAAGAGGTCGCCGGCGGCGAGGTCCGCCGTGCCGGCGGTCAGCGTCATTTCGAGGCCGTCCCCCAGGGAAATCACCCCCGTCCCCGGAACGGCGGTTTCGGTCCCCCAGGTCTTTCCCCCGTCGGAGGAGAGCTGGTACGTTGCGGTCCCGAAAGCCCCCCCCGACGCGATCTTCACCACATAGGTGCGGTTCGCGTCACCCGTGTAGCTCCCGCCGGTGGCGGCGGTCCCGTCGAAGGCGTTGCCGCTCCCGGCGACGGGCGCGTCGGCCCTCGCCGGCGAGGCCGTTTCCGAAAAGGGCTCCGTGTCCGTTCTGGTCCCGCTGAAAAGATACCGGTCGCCGAGCTTGGAGTTGGCCAGGGAACGGAGTTCGTCGATAAGGGTCTCCAGGGAGGCCGCCGCGATCTGCCGGGTTTCCGTGGAAGCGGTGTCACTCCCCTGGGACAGGGCCGTTTCCTTGATCTCCACGAGGATGTCGTACACCGACGTCAGCTTCGACTCGGTGACGGTCAGCCAGGAGCGGGCGGTGCTGATGTTTCCGTCGCACTGTTCGATGTACGACAGGGACGACCGGTAGTCCAGGATCTTTCCCATTCCAAGAGGATCGTCGGAAGGACGGTTCACCTCCTTCATGCTCGACGCCTTTTCGATCAATTCCGTGTACTGGTCCTGCACGCGAAAAAGGCTGCTGTTGACGAGATCGAATTTGATCTTTTCCGTTACCCGGGTGATCATGGCCTATCGTTCCTTTCCTCATTCACCGAGGGCGATCAGGGTGTCCATCATTTCGGACACCACCGCGCACAGTTTCCCCGCCGCATTGTATCCCATCTGGTACCGGATCAGATTCATCATCTCCTCGTCCAGAGAGACCCCGGAAAGGGACTCCATGCTGGTTTCGTATTGTTCCTGGATCAGCGTCTGATGTTCCAGGGACCGGGATGCGTTCTGGACGTCCCCGCCGACCCTGGAGACCAGGGAACTGTAAAAACTCCCCACGGTGAGGGTGTTTCCCTTCATGATGAGGCTGTCCTGGATCTCGGAAATGAGCAGCGCATTGTCCCCGTTCCCGTCGACGGTGGTCGCGGCGGCGATTTTCCCCGAATCCGCCAGGATCGCCGCATCCACTTCCATGTCCCTCGCTCCCGATCCGACGGCGAAAAAGTTTCCCCCCGAATCCCCGTTCAGGTCAAATCCCTGCCCGTGCCGGCTGTTGACGGCGCTCACGAGGTTGTTGGCGAGATCGTCCAGGTCGCTCAGATACCCGGGGATGAGATCGTCCCTTACGCTGAGAAGTCCTGCGATTTCGCCGCTGTGAATCTGGTCGTTGATGGCGGTTCCCGGGTCGCTCTCGAAGACGATGTCGTAATAGTTGTCGTTCGACGGATTCACGGCCACGTCGAGGGCGTGGGACACGCCGCCCTCCACCAGGGAACGTCCGTCGGACAGAAAGACGCTCAGGGAACCGTCCGAGGCTTCGTAGTAGTCGAGTTCGATCATGCCCGACACGGTCTTCAGAAGGGTGGACCGTTTGTCCCGCAGATCGGAGGCGGTGCCGCCGGTGATTTCCACCTCGACGATCTTATCGTTCAGGTCCGCCATCTCGCTCAGGTACCCGTTCAGGCTCTCGATATTCGACGCAAGCGTCTCGTTCGCGTCCGCCTGGACGTCGGTGAGTTCCCGCGAACGCTCCTGAAAAGCCTGGGTCAGGTTCCGGGCGGCGGACACGAGGGCGTCCCGCTCCTCGTAGCCTTCGGGGCTGGCGGACAGGTCGGACCAGGCATTCCAGAACGCGGACATGAGTTCGTTGATGCCCCCCCCGTCGGACTCGTCGAAGATCCCGTCCACCTGGCCCAGCAGATCGCTTTGGACCTGGTTGTAGCCGACCTCCTGCGCCTGTTCCACGACCTGCGTTTCCAGGTACCGGTTGTAGATCCTCTCGATGGTGGAAATCTCGACGCCCACTTCGATGTCCACCGCCCCGGCGCTGATGGTTCCCTTGGACCCGAAAACGGGACGAAGCCTCGAATAGCCTTCGGTGTTCACGTTGGCGATGTTTCCGCTGGTCACGCTGATCGCCGTCGTATGGGACAGGATGGCCTGCTTGGTTGTGTTCATGATCTGAAAGAGATCGGACATGGGTTCACCCTTCCGTGTTCACGACTTTTCCTTTTCTCCTGCCCTTGTTCCACTTCCCCGAATTCCCGTAGGTCCTGTCCCCGTTCATCAGTTCCCCGAGGAAATCGACGGTCCCCTGGACGTGGCTGAGGGAGAGGCCGATGATCTGCCGGTTGGCCTCGTTCCTTTCACGGACGGAGGCGGCAAGGGCGGCGATGGAATCCCGGCACGCCAGCAGGGCTTCCCGCTCGGCCGGGCCGGCATGGGAGGCAAGGAGGGCCAGGTCGGCGCTCTCTCCCGTGCCGCAGACCCGCGAGATTTTTTTCACCGTGTTCCGCCGGATCTCGTCGAGCATCCGCATCTTGAGAAGGATGGTTTCCTTCTTCGCGTTGTGTTCCGTAAGCTCCCGGGCGTCGGATCGGAGAAGGATCTCCCTTTCCCGGTCGAGCGATTCGGAAAGCATCTGGAGAAGCCCCATTTCCTGCTTCAGGTTCTGCGTCAGGGAATCGAAAACGCCGGCGGGCGCTTTGACCTGCGGGACGATTTCCTTTCCCGCCCTTCCGTCCATGGCGGGCAGGGCCTTCCCCCGGGGGAGACGGTGCATCGTCTTGTCGTTCATGGTGAGCGTACCGGGAGTGTCCCCTTCCAGGGGGACGGAAGTGTGCGTCCATCACCCCAGACGGGACAATCCTTCGTTTTCTGGATGGAAAAGGGAGCACCCGCATTGTGCAGGCCGCTCGGGGAAAAGATCGCTCAGGGATGGGAAGACAAGGATCAGGCGAAGATATCCAGAAGAGATTCCCCCACCATCTTGTCGGCGATCTTTCCACTGTCCACGTCGTAAAGACCCTTTTCAATCCGGTCTTTCAACTCCTGGACCTTCTCCTCCCGGATCTCCGGGAGGGATTCCAGCGACTTCATGGCCAGCTGTATGTCCTTTGCCTTGGTGGAAAGATCAACCTTCTCTTCCGGGGGATTGTATCCGGACGGCTGTTTGTCGGACGCCTGTTTCACCCCTTCGCCCTTCTGATACTGCTGGACCATCAGGGTTGTAACGTCCTTCACGTCGGAAATTTTCATGGCTTCCCTCGTCTCGTAGCGATCTTAACACACTTATCGGCAAATTTACAAAACACTTTAATCGACCCCGTTTTTTCCGATCCGCCGGTTTTTCAATTCCTCGTAAAGCATTTTCTGGATGCCGACGCCTCCGCCCTTGCCCGCCATTTCCTCGGCGAATTTCTGGTCCATCAGCATCTCGGTGGTGTTCTTCCCCGAAAGCCCGGTGGTGACGGATCCCTGGGGGACGGTCCGGCGCATGGATTTCAGAAGGGAATACAGAAAAAGGGATTCGAAATCGGCACAGGCCTTCCGGAGTTTCATGTCCTCCACGGAGCTTTGTTCCGCCGATCCGCTTTTCCTTCCCCCCGAAGGGGAGGAGATTTCACGAACGCCGGACAGGATCATCTTGTCCATCATTTCCTCTTACAGAATGACCAGGTCCGCCTGCAGGGCGCCGGCGGCCTTGATGGTCTGAAGGATCGTGATGAGATCCCTCGGCGTGACGCCGATGGCGTTCAACGCCCGCACCACGTCCTGAATCGTGACGCCCTTCTCGACGACCAGAAGCTGTCTCTTCTCCTCACCCACGCCGACGGACGTTTCCGTCGTCACGACGGTCTGCCCGCCCGGGGCAACGATGGTGCCCGATTTCGGGTTCATCACCGGCCCGGCGGATCCGCCGGCCCCCGGCGCGAAGGGAAGGGGCTGGGAGACGTTCTGCTCCTCCCGGATCTGGATGCTCAGGTTTCCATGGGCGACGGCCACCGTGGAGATCCGGACGTTTTCCCCCATGACGACGGTTCCCGTCTTCTCGTTCATCACGATCACCGCGGGGCTGTCCATCGAGATTTCGAGGTTTTCGATGCGGGCGAGAAGATCCACCGGGTTCCCCGGAAACCCCTCTTCCAGTTTCACCGCGACGGAGCCGGAATCCTTCTGTTCCACCGACACGCCCTCCACGGCGGACCGGATGACCTGGGCGACCCGGGTCAGGGTCGTGAAGTCCGGCTGGAACAGGTTCACGGAAAACTCCCTCGCGTTTTCAAAGTCATAACGAAGTTCCTTTTCCACGAAGGCCCCGTTGGGGATCCGCCCGACGCTGGTGAAATTCTTTGAAACGGAGGTGCCGGCGCCGCCGGCGGAGAACCCGCCGAGAACGAGGGGGCCCTGGGCGACCGCGTAGATTTCACCGTCCACTCCCATGAGCGGCGTCAGGAGGAGGGTGCCTCCCTGGAGGCTCGTGGCGTCCCCGATGGAGGACACGGTCACGTCGAGTTTGGTCCCTCCCTTTGCGAAGGGCGGCAGCATGGCCGTCACCATCACCGCCGCGACATTGTCCGACTTCAGGAGCTTGTCCTTCATGGCAAGGCCCTGCCGGGTCAGCATGTTGGACAGGGACTCCCGGGTGAAGCCGTTTTTCATGTCGTCCCCCGTGCCCGCCAGCCCCACGACCAGGCCGTACCCGATGAGCTGGTTGTCACGGATCCCGCCGATGCTGGCGACGTCCTTGAGGCGCGCCCCGTCGCCCCGCAGGGGGAACAGGGTCACCAGCAGCACCACGGGCAGGAAAAGAAGAAGCCGCTTTTTCCAGATCCTCACGTCACCCATTCGAATCCTCTTCATGAATGATTGAGACTAGCAAATTCCGTACCCGGTCCGATCAGAAAGGCCACACCCAGTCCACGATCCTGGTGAGCCAGCCCGGCCGCATCTTGTCGTTGATGATGCCCTCGCCCGTGTAGATGATCCGCGCGTCCGCGATGTACTGGGACTCGATCATGTTGTCCGACGTGATGTCCTCCGGCCGGATGATCCCCGTGATGATGATGTACTGGTCCTCCTCGTTGACGGTCAGCTGACGCTTCCCCTCGATGACGAGATTCCCGTTGTCCAGGACCTCGGTCACCTTCGCCGAGATCGTCGCTTCCATGGCGCCCCCCCGGCTCGTCTTTCCCGACCCCTTCAGGGAGGACGTCGAACTCCCGCCGATGCTGATGGAGGATCCCATGTTCGCGTTCCGCTTCAGAACGGACTGGTCCAGGCCGAGGAGGGCATTGATCCCCGCGTCGGTGGACGTGGATTTGCTCGTGTTCGTGTCGGCGCTGTTGTCCGCCTGGGAGGACTCCTCGACGATGATGGTGACGATGTCGTTCACGTACCGCGCCTTCTTGTCCGCGAAAAGCATGGTTCTCGCGCTCGGACCGGTCCAGATGGCGCCGGCCAGGCGGGCGGGCGGCTCCTGCCGGACCGCCGCGGCGGGTTCGTTCTTCACCACGGCGCCCCCGGAGGCGCAGCCGGCGAGGAACAAGGCACAGGCGGAAAGGAGAAGGGCCGTTCTTCCGAAAGAAGACCCGCTGAAGCAGGAAAGAAGGAAACGCATTTCGCTGTACCCCCCTAAAAATCGACTTTCACCAGGGAATCCCCGATGACCAGGGCGTAGATGACTTTCCTGGAAGAGGCGTTCTGAACCCGGACGATGGATCCCTCGGAACCGTTTTCCTGGCAGATGCCGGTCGCGGAAAGGTGGATGGGCCCTTCGTCGACGAGGATCCGGACGGGCTCGCCCCTTTTGACCGCGTAGGCCTCGCGGAGCATGTTCCCCCGGATTTCCCGGTTGGGTCCCACGGCAGCGGTCAATTTCTTCCCCACCACATCGGTGATCCGGGAAAGAAGGTTCCGGGGCGGCCTTCTGAGCCACTTCTTCACGATCGTCACGTCTTCCTGCCCGATTTCCCTGCCTCTTTCCAGGCCGCGGCTGCTCATGACGACGTCCACGAGGACCTCGATGGTCAGGCGGACCCTCCGCTCCGCCACGAGAACCCCCTTGTCGTAAAAACGGATGAAAAAAATGGAACTCCCGATATAAGGCTGGCTGGGCGCGGAGGTGACCCGGCAGGAGAAACGGTCCCCGGGAAGAACCACCTTCCGGATCTCGCCGGGGTAGTCGAAACGCATCTCGCACCCCTTCCAGGGGGTCCGTTCCCGGATGTGCTGTTCCACCACGGCCCGGAGGGCCGCGTTCTCCATCGTGACGGCTCCCGAGGCTTCCGGAACCCACGGGGCCGCCGCTCCCAAGAGGAGGAACAGGGCGCATCCGAGGGCGATCAAGTGTGCAACCTTCATTTCAGCTACCTTTTGAGATTGTTGATGATCTGCAGCATGCTGTCGGCCGTCTGGATGGCCTTCGAGTTGATCTCGTAAGCCCGCTGACCGACGATCATCTTCACCATTTCATCCACCACGTTCACGTTGGACATCTCGAGATAGTTCTGGGAGATGGTGCCGAATCCCTCTTCGCCGGGGTTTCCGACGATGGGCTCCCCGGAACCTTCCGTTTCCTCGTAAAGATTCCTTCCGATCCCGACGAGGCCCGCAGGATTCAGGAAACGGGCAAGTTCGATCCGGCCCGTGGCCAGGGCGTTGCCCGATTCGTCCGCCGCCGTCCAGGTGCCCCCGCTGTCGATGCTGAAAGTGACCGTGCCCTCGGGAACGGAGACCTCCGGCATGAGCTTCAGTCCCGCCGTGTCGCAGAGATAGCCGTCCTTGTTGATCTTCAGGTTTCCCGCCCGGGTGTAGACGGTTTCGCCCTCGTCATCGAGCTGAAAGAAACCGTCCCCCTCGATGGCCCAGTCGAAGGCATTCCCGGTCTGCTGATAATCCCCCTGGGAAAACAGCCTCTGGGTCGCCATGGGGCGCACCCCCATTCCGACCTCGAATCCCACGGGAAGAATGCTTCCCTCCGACGTTTCCGTGCCGGCCCTTGCGGTGACCTGGTACATGAGATCCTGAAAGTCGGCCCGGGACTTTTTGAACCCCACGGTATTCACGTTCGCCAGATTGTTGGCGATCACGTCCTGTTCGATCTGCTGGGCTTCCATACCGGTCGCCGCGGTCCAGAGAGAACGGATCATGGATTCCTCCTTCTTCAGGCCAGACGGCCGATCCGGTTGGTGGACATCTTGTCCTGATCGGCAAGGGTCTGGATGATTTTCTGGTACGACTCGAGACTCCGATGGATATCGATCATCTCGATCATATGCTGAACCACATTCACGTTGGATTGTTCCACAAATCCGGACTGAACGGTCACATCGTCAGGCCGGTAGGGGTCCCCTTGCCCGCCGTCCCGAAAGCAGCAGTTCTCCGCCCTTTCCAGGGCGTCTTCGTTTCGGAATCCCGTGATTTTCAGCTTTCCCGCCACGGTTCCGTCGACGGTGATCGTCCCGTCGGCTCCCACGGAGACCTCCTGCCCTTCGATCACCAGCCGTCCCGATTCCCCGAGGACGGGGTCTCCGGTCACCGTTACGATCTCCCCCTTGCCGTTGACGGTGAAGTTGCCCTTCTTCGTATAGGCTTCGCCTTCCGGGGTCTCCACGGAAAAAAATCCGTCCCCCTGGATGGACAGATCGAGGGGATTTCCGGTCTTCAACGACACCCCCTCGGTAAAGTCCGTTCTCACAAAAGGGGTGTACGAATAGAAGGATACGGCCTCGCCGTCCGCCTCCCCCTCGCTCGCCTGGAAGAACATCCGTTCCGCCTTGAAACCCGTCGTGCCGGCATTTGCGAGATTGCTGGTCACCTGATCCAGAAGAAGGCAGTTCCGGTTGAAGGCGTCGGCTGTCGATTGCATTTCCAGGGCCACGGGGAATACTCCTCTTTTTTTATCCTTCTAAAAGCAAGGGCTGTGCCACCTTCCGCGGGCGGGGCCCCTTTTTACCGTTTCTAGAAATAGTGACGTGTTTCCAATTAGTTGCCTCTGAATGGGATTCTTGAAATAACATAAAAACAAGGAAAAACCCGATGCCGCCCCTGGCGGGGCAATTTTTTCTGTGGGAAAAATTTTCCCCGGTCCGGGAGGACTCCCCGGCGGTTCAACGGAGCCGGTCGTTCACGGCGTAAAGGAATGCCAGGATCTCCGCAACGGCACGGTAGAGCTGCTCGGGAATCTCGTCGTCGATATCGATGAGATACAGCATTTTCGCCAGGTCCGGCTCCCGCTTCACGGGGATGTCGTGGTTCGCGGCGATCTCCAGAATCTTCTCCGCCAGAATTCCCCTCCCCTTGGCGGTGACCCTTGGAGCGCCGTCCGTTCCAGGATCGTAACGGAGCGCGGCGGCGATTTTCACGGTCGGTTTTTTTTCATCCATGGAACATTTCTCCGTCCCGGAAACGGCCCGGGGTTCCCTCAGGCGATGCAGTCGATCTCGCCGCCCCCGTAAAGAAACCGCTGTCTCAGGAACGTTTCCCGGTCCTCCCGGGCCATCGGATCGGCCACGCAGGTGAGGAACCGGATCCCGTATCCCGACGTCTTCAGCCGTTCCGCCAGTTCCTCCAGATGGGGGGCCAGAAGATCGCACCCGCTTTTCTCCTCGAACCGGATGGCGCATCCCACCTGGTCCGCCTTCATCGTCACATCCGCCACGGCCCTGCCGAGAACGTCGAGATCGAGATACAGGGTCACCTGAAAGGACCGCTCCCCCTCTTCGGCTCCCCGCCCCCCGCCGTCGAAACGGATCGCCAGGTCCTGTATCCGGACCCCTCCCGGGAAGAGAAAGGGGAGGGAGAGGAGGTACCGGCTCTCCGTTTCCTGGAGAACCAGGTTCAGCCACTGTTCCGTCTCGATCGCCCCGAGCCCGTTGTCAACGAATTGACGAACCGGGTCCTGTTCCGTCCATTTTCCGTCGGGCTCGCCGCCCCATAAGGCTTCCAGGAAACGGGGATCCGCCGCCGCCCGGAGCAGGAGGCCCTTCAGGGAATCCCCCCGCGGGGCGCCGGGACCCGCATTCTTACCAGAAGCCGCGCCGCCGCGGACTGTCTTTTCATGGAGCAGGCCGAGACGATAGATGAAGTTCCGGATGAAAAGGGGATCGCGAAGCGTCTCCTTCGACAGGATCAGCGTCCGGATGAGGGAAAGAAGAGGGTCCGTCCTTCCGGAACCGGGAGACCCGGGAGAAGCGGACGCCCCGGAAAAGGACAGGAGGCCGGCGGCGTCGGTGAACAGGCGGAAGAGCGAGCATGTCCCCGTCCGCATCCCCGCGAGCAACTCCGGCATCCCCCCGGCGGCCGGGGCGGCCCTCCCGGCGATCCGGAAAAGAACCTCCGGCTGAAGGCGGTCCACGACGACGGAAATCCGTTCCCCCTCCGGGAAGACCAGGTCGGACCGGGCGGGGAGAACGGCGTTTTTCAGCTGGACCAGGTAGCGTCCCTTCCCGAGAATGGAAAGAATGACGGCATCCACCTTCTCCCCGGCGAAAAGCTCGGGAAGGGCGATGGGACCTGCGGCGGACGTTTCGGAGGACAGGGGAAGGCTGAGGAAATTGCCCGGAAGGGGGCCCGCAATCTTCGTCATGCCCCCTGTTCCTTGGCGCGATGACCGCGGAGACGGACGATGAGATCGATTTCATTTTCCGGAAGACCCGTCCGGCCGGCGATCTCTTTTCCCGGGACGCCCTGCTGCAGCATGTCCATCACCAGGTCATAGGGATCGCGTTCGTTCGTCCCCTCGATGCCGGCGGGCTCCCGGTTCCCTTCGAACGCGGCGGCGGTCTGCGCCCGATCGAGGGATGCATCAAGGGCCTTTTTCTTCCGGTCCAGTTCCTCTCCCAGCTCGGAAAGGGCACGGCGGCTCCCCTCCATGAGGGCGAGAAATTCTTCCGAAGCCCTGCGGGATTCGGCGACGGCCCCTTCCAGCCGGTCCAGGAGGTCCTGGTTCCTCGAACGGCCGATTTTCTCCATCCGGAACAGGTACAGGACCAGAAACACGATAGCGAGGGCAAGGACGCCGTCGGCGACGAGCTGAACCATTTTGAAGGATTCCATCATTGACGAACTCTTACGAAGTCTGAAAATTCCCTGTTGAAATGGCCTTTTTACGACTTCATCAAACCTTGACGTCGATCCTGCTCCCCTGTTCGGGGGCGTCTTCTTCCGCCGGAACCTGTGAAGTTTCCGGATCCTGACGCCCTTTCCGGTCTCCGTCCCGCCGGCCCTGCCGCTGCTCCTCCCGCCGGATCCGGGCCTGCTCCGATTCATGGAGCTGCCGCGTTTTCTCCTGCTGCAGTTTCTTTTCCTCCGCCAGTTCGAGATCGAACTGCCGCTGCTGCATTTCGGGATGTTTCTGCTGGGCCTGCTGGATTTTTTCCACCGGATTGGATTGCAGGATGATCTGCTGCAAATCGAGAGGTCGAACCATCTTTCACCTCTTGCCGGTCAAGGGGGTTTCCCCCGCCGGGGGCAGAAGGACCTCGACGGAGGCCTGGCCTCCTTCCGATCCAGCCCGGCAGTGGGCCCCGTATTCTTCAAAGAGACGGAGGCACAGGACCAGAAGGTCGTCTCCACGCCCTTCCGACCGGGTTTCCGAACGATCCGGAAGCCCTTTGTCCGTGAACTGAAGGGACAGCCTCACGAAACGGCCGTCCCAGTCCGCCGCCACCCGAAGTTCCCTGTCGGTGCCCTTGCTCATCCGGATCATGGCATAGCGCAGCAGAGAGGAGAAACCGAGAGACAGGTGGGCGGGCACTCCCGAAACGGCGGGGATGCCCGGCTGCATCAGTACCTTGCGATTCACGTGGTGCTTGAAATCGAGATAGCAGTCGGCGAACTGGATCTCTTCCTCGACGAGCCGGGCAAAATCCACCATCTGCTCCGATTTCGAGGAGATGGCGAAGAACTTCCGGGACACGTTCCGGAACATTTCATAGAACCTCTCCGTCTCCCCGATGATCAGATCCGCGTCGGAGGCCAGTTTTCTCATGGCCCCTTCCATCGCGAGGTACGTCTCCGGATACGTCTTCTTCATGTTTTCGATGCAGTCCTCCAGGCGCTGCTGGAGCAGACGGGACCGTCCCATGATGCCGTTCAGGGGATTGGCGAAATTGTGCAGCATGCCGGGGATGAGTTCCCCCAGAAACGTCGATGCGAATTCATCCTCCAGTTGCCTGTAGATTTTTTCCCTGTCCATGGAACGCCTCCCATTGACGTCTTCGTAAAAAGCCCATATGCTGCGTTCCCCTTCCTCCCTCGTCCCTGCGGCGTACCATCAGTACGCCTCATTCCTCGGGATTCGGGCGCCTTGCCTATGAAGCTTTTTACTTTGCCGTTCGAAAAAGTGTTGAATTGGCCTTTTTACGACTTCATCATTGCCTCAATCAAAAAGACCGCTCCCCGAGGGCACAAGGCCGGTGGGAAGATGAACGACAAAGGTACTGCCCCTTCCCGGAACGCTTTCCACCCCGATCCTGCCCCCGTGCCTTTCCGCCGCCAGCCTGCAGAAGGCAAGACCGATGCCCGAACCGCTTCCGTATCGATCCCGGCCCGGCCCTCCTTCCAATCCATCATTCCTTTCCCGGTTCCTTTCCGGCGATTCCCCCCGGTGATACAGCTCGAAAATCCTTTGCCGGTCCTTTTCGGCGATTCCCGGCCCGTCATCGGAAACATAGAGTTTCACGGCAGGTTCCCCGCTGCCGTCTTCCGTCCCGATGACGATCCGGCCGTTTTCCCGGGCGTGGCGAAGGGCGTTCAGCACGAGGTTGAAGAGCATCCGCTCAAGGAGGTGCGCGTCCAGGGCGATCGGCCCCGCCGTGCATTCATGGCGGAGTTCCAAGCGGACGGACCGTTCCGCCGCCATGGGGGCCACCTTTTCACAAAAGGCGCAAAGAAAACCGCCCAGGTCCACCATGGAAAGATTCAGCTCCGTTTCTCCCCTTTTCATCCTGCCGGTTTCGAGCAGGTCCTGGATCATCCGGTGAAGGGTTTCGCATTCCCGGGAGGCGATCCCGAGGAGGGCCCGGTTGCCGCGGCTCAGCCTGCGCGTCTGAAGGAGGTCGAGGTTCGCCATGACCACCGCCAGCGGTCCCTTCATGTCGTGAACGACCATGTGGAGGACATCCTCCCTCGTGCTTTTCTTCTTCACTGTCATCGGCGCCGTCCTGAAATGCCGAAACCGGGCCCCCGGCCTCCGGGGCCGGGGCCTTTCGTCAGATGTAATAAAAACGGGTGAAATAAATTCCCATGATCCTGCCGGGTCCGAAATGGGGGGAAAGATTCCGTTGAATCGTTTCCTTCAGCGTTTTCCGGCCGGCCGCGGAGACGGGCGCCGGAAGAACGTTGTCCTGAATCACCCGATACAGGTCGTCTCTCCTGTCCCGCATCCATGACTCCCCCTGATCCCCGCCGTGCGGCTCGATCTCCACGGCGACGTCGACAAGGAGAAGCCGCTTCCGGTCCCCGGGATCCTTCAAGGGAACGATCAGGTTCCGGAAGGTCACCCAGGGGGAGCCCCCCGCGGAAACCGCCGTGTCCCCGCCTGACGGGGAGACCGCTTCCGGCGACGGAACGGCGGGCCCCCTGAAGAGCTGGAAGAGGAGAAAGGAAAGGGAGAGGAGCAGGAGGAGCGACGCGGGGAGGAGAACTTTCTTCTGACGGAAAAGAGGCACCTTGTTTTCGTCCCCGGGGGGCGGCGGTTGTTCCTGCCCGTCCGCGGGATCCGGCGCGGCGTCCCATTCCGTTTCCACGGGCTCCTGAGGTCGCGCTTCGCCTTCGGGCAGTTCAAAGAGATCCAGCTCCGCTTTTTTCGCCATGGCGACTTACCCTTCCATGGAGCGCTCTTTGATGACTTCCTCGAGCACCCTGCGCGCCTCCTCGAACCCCGGATTGATCTCCAGGGCTTCCCGGAACCGCGTCACCGCCTCCTCCACCATGCCCGCCTCCAGGCAGGCCCTTCCCAGGTTGTAGTAGAGGTTCTCGTCATCCTTTCCGATCTGGATGGCCTTCCGGTACTCCCGGATGGCCTCGTCGTGCTTCCCCTGTTTTCTGTATGCGATTCCCAGACGGTTGAAAGCGTGAAGATCCTCGGGATGCTGTTCCAGGATCGCCTGGAACATGCCCGCCGCCTCATCGTTGAGATTCTTCTCCATAAGGAATTCCCCGATTTCGAGCTTCAGGACGGAATTTTTCGGTTCCGCTCCCGCGGCATCCCGAAAGGCCTTCACCGCCGCATCCACTTCCCCGCTCTCCAGGAGGATCTTCCCGAGGCTCACCTGCCGGGTGGCGTTCTTCGGACTGACTTCCACCGCCTTTTTCAGCGTGAGGGTTCTCCGGATCCCGTCGCCTTTCTGCTCGTATATGGCAGCCAGGCCGTCGTAAGCCTTCATGAACTTCGGTTCCGTCATCACGGCTTTCTTGTAAGCCTTTTCCGCGTCATCGGTCATTCCCCGGACCCGGTAGAGATCGCCGAATCCCAGAAAGACCCTCGGATTTCCCGGATGGAGCAGAAGGGCTTTCTTGAGTTCCCGAAGAGAGTCGTTGTAACGGCCGTTGTCGGCGAAAAGCCGGGCGGCCTGGAGCATCTTCTCGAGCGGAGAGGGATTGCTCTTTCTGTCGAGAACCTGGAGGATCTTCTCCTCCAGGATTTTCGCCACGAAAGGTTTGATGATGTATGCATCCACTTCCGTTTCGGCCGCCTCTGCGATCGTTTCCTCGTTCACCTCCGCGGTCACCATGACGAAGGGGAGGGATGCGAGTTCCTCGTCCGCCCGCGCTTTCCTCAAAAGCTCGATGCCGTTCATGTGGGGCATGTTCCAGTCCACGATGGCCACGTCGAATTTCTCCGCTTTCATTCTGTTCCACGCGCCCCGTCCGTCCTCCGCTTCCCGGATATGGACGTATCCGAGCTGGCGAAGCATGTTCCGGATGGTGCTCCGCATGCTCGGCATGTCATCGACCACAAGGACTTTCATGTGCTCCCTGTCAAGACTCTGCTTCATCCGCTGACCTTTCCCGCATGTTTTGGTGTTCCCCTCACAGGTCCTTGATGGAGCCGCGCAGTCTCAAGATCGCCTTGGAATGAAGCTGGCAGACCCGGGATTCGGTCAGGCTCATGACCTTCCCGATTTCCTTCATGGTCAGCTCCTCGTAATAGTAAAGGGCAAGTACGAGCCTCTCCTTTTCCGGGAGGATTTCGATGGCGTCCTTCAACTTCTTCCGGAGTTCCTTGCCGGACAGCATGTCGAACGGATTGCCCTCGTCGACGTGATGGAGCATGTCGGCGGGGTTGTATCGTTCCAGGTAATCGGGGGGAAGGTCCTCCGTGCTGATGAAGGAAACGGACCGGACCTCGTCGAGCATCCGGTAGTACCCGTCGAGGGGAATCCCCAGGTGATCCGCCATTTCCTCATCGGAGGGCGGTTTTCCCAGGGACCTCTGAAGGAAGGAAAAAGCCTCCTCCAGCTTGTTGTCCGTGCTTCTCACCGACCTCGGCACCCAGTCCCGGGCGCGCAGCTCGTCGAGCACAGCTCCCCGGATCCGGTACGTGGCGTAGGTCTTGAACTGGACATTCCTTTTTTCATCGAATTTCTCCACGGCGGACATGAGCCCCATCATCCCCACATTGACGAGGTCTTCCCTGTCTGCCTCGCGGATGGGGATCTTCAGGGCGATGCGTTCCACAATATTCCGCACCAGGGGCGCGTACTGCAGAACCGCCTCGTTCCGGGCCTTCTTATCTCCCGCTTTGAACGATGTCTTGTTTCCAGAAGAAACTGATGCTTCCATTGAGGCTGCAATCCGGTCTTTCTTTGTTGATTTTATAGGCGATCCGTTCCATGCACTTGACCGCCGGGGCCTGCGGATAAAGTTCCGCCGCCGCCTTCTGCTGTTTCACCGCCTTGGGAAGACAGTCGTCCCTGACGATATGACCGAGATACTCGATACTCAGGTGAAGAAAGTGTTCCGTGGCATGGCTCAGCCTTCCGAACACCTCCGCTCCCTCCGCCGCGTTTTGCACCATGTTCACGACCAGCCGGAACCTTTTTTTCCCCTGTCTCTGGTGAAGAACTTTGATGAGCGCGTAGGCGTCGGTCAGCGACGTGGGTTCGGGGGAGGCGACCACGATGATTTCCCGGGCGGCGAGGTTGAAATACATCACGTTCCCCGCAATCCCGGCGGCCGTGTCGATGAGCAGGTAATCCACGTCCATTTCCAGGTGGTTCAGCTCTTCCAGGATCACGAGCTTCTGTTCCCTTGTCAGGTCGCTCATTTCCTGGATCCCGGAGGAAGAGGGAAGGATGAGAAATCCCCCGGGCCCTTCGATCAGGGTCTCCGAAAGGGTGCACTCCTCCCGGAGCACATGAGAAAGGTTATACCTCGGAGAGAGTCCGAGGACAACATCGATGTTTGCAAGTCCCGTGTCCCCGTCGAGAAGGAGAACCTTTTTCTTCATCCTGGACAGAAGGCAGGCCAGATTGGCGACAAGGTTCGTCTTGCCGACCCCCCCCTTTCCGCTCGTGACGGCGATGACCCGTACATCTCCATGCCCCCGCCGCTTCTCCGGCACCGCCGGAGAGGGACCCTTCCGGAACATCCCCTCTTTTCCTTTTTCCATTCTCATTCTCAGACCGGAAGCCTGATCCATATGAATTCCCTCGTTCGGATTTTCCGCTCTTTTTCCATCATCCCGCGGCGGAGTGACGGGGGCGGTCGTGAAGCACCAGGTCCGACAGGAAAGCGCACGACGTTTCCTGAATGTCCCGGGGCACGTTCTGCCCGCAGGCGATATGGGAGATGGGCCGCCCCGTCTCCTCGGCGATGTCGTAAATGATTCCCGGCCGGCGGCACTCGTCGAGTTTCGTGAGGATGACCTTGTCCACCAGGCCGAATTCCCCGTACGTTCTTGCGGCATCCTCGAAATGATCCCGGTGGGAGGTCAGACTCAGGACCAGGTTTCGCTCCACTTCCCCGGAAACCTGCAGCAGCTCCCTCATGTCCCCCATGGCCTGCCGGTCGGTGAAGCTTTTCCCGGGGGTGTCGACGAAAACGACATCGAAGGAAGACAGTTTCCGGAGGGCCCCCTTCATTTCCTCGGGGGTCGCGGCGACCTCCACGGGCGCTCCCAGGATCTTCCCGTAAATGCGCAGCTGTTCCGCCGCCGCCAGGCGGTAGGTGTCGGCGGTCACGAAGGCCACTTTCTGTTTTCCCTCGCAGACCAGCCGGGCCGCCAGCTTGGCGACCGTCGTCGTTTTTCCCGATCCCGACGGTCCGACCAGCGCCCGGACGCGCCTTGCGGGAAGCGGTCTTTCCGGACCGGCGAAGACATTTTCCAGGCGGCGTTTCATCCGGTTCATGAGAACCGTGAAGTCTTCCCGCTCCCCATCGGGCAGACCGGCAAGCTCGCTTTCCAGCAGGGCGAGGGCCCTCGGCCGGGACACCCCGTTGCCGGTGAGCCGGCGGTACACCCGGACGGGCGTGTTCCCGTTCTTCCCCTCATCCGTCAGAAGGTCCATGAACCGATTGCAGGTTTCCCCGAGGGTTCGAAGCTCTTCGCGGAACGAATCCCGCCCCCCCCATCCGCGGACGAGATGCTTGAGCTCCCGCATTTCCCGCCACAGGTGATCCATGGAAACCCCGCCCGCCGGCTGGGTTCCGTCGTCCGCCCCGTCCCGGGAGGCCCCGGCGGACGCCGCCGGCGCGGGTTCCGGTTCCCGCCGCCCGTCGTCCCGGGCCGCCACGACCTCGTAAAGGGTCTTCTTTCCGCCCGGGAGCCGCTTGGAGGACAGAATGACGGCATCCGGCCCCAGGTCCTTCCGGATGGACCGAAACGCCTCCTCCATGTTCGCGACTTCGTACCGTTTCACCTGCATGATCAGGCCTCAATCATTCCAAGGGACTGGATCCCCGTCTCCCTGGTGATCTCGTTGTGGGAGATCACCACGATGCCGGGAAGGTACTTCTCCAGGATCCTCCTCACGTGGATGCGGATCCCCGGAGAGCAGAGAATCACCGGGGACATCCCCCGGGCGGTGAACTGGGGAAGCAGTTTCTGGATGCCCCCCGTGATCTTCCGGATGAGATTGGGGTCCGGCGTGAGGAACGATTCGTGTTCCGTGTGCTGAACGGACCGGTTGAGCGCGTCCTCCGCATCGGGGGACAGGATCATGACGTGCACGTTTCCGTCGGAGCCTTGGAACTGCTTCGTGATGGACCGCGACAGGGACTGGCGGACGTAGCCGGTGAGGACGTCCACGTTTTTCGTAACGGCCACGTAGTCCGCCAGGGATTCGATGATCGTGACGAGATCCCTGACGGGGACCCTTTCCCTGAGGAGGCGCTGGAGCACCTTCTGAACGATCTGGATCGGAACCGTCTTTCCCACGAGTTCCTCCACCGTCCTGGGATAGGTCCGGGCGAGGTTGTCGATGAGCGCCTGAACATCCTGACGCCCCAGAAGCTCGTCCGCGTGGGACTTGACCACCTCCGTAAGATGGGTGGTGACCACCGTCGCCGGATCGACGACCACGAATCCCTTCGCCTGAACGATCTCCTTCTCCCGTTCCGGGATCCACACCGCCGGGAGGCCGAATGCCGGTTCCCGCGTTTCGATGCCCCGTATGGTCTTGTCCTCGTTCACGAGAGCGAGGCAGTGCCCCGGCATGATTTCCCCCCTGGCGACGTCCACGCCCTTGAGGAGGAAGACGTACTCGCCGGGTTTGAGCTGGAGATTGTCCCGGATGTGAATGGAGGGCATGATGAATCCCATTTCATGGGCGAGCTGCCGTCGCAGGGCCTTGATCCGGTTCAGGAGTTCCCCGCCCTGGCCGGCGTCGACGAAGGGGATGAGGCCGTATCCCACCTCGATGCCCATGACATCGAGAGGCGCGACATATTCCTGACCGTCCGCCGCGGGGGCGGCGGGTTCTTCCGCTTCCATGACGTCGGACCGGCCCTTCCCGGCGCCGGTGCGAAACTGCCGGAACGCCACGACGCCGGCCAGGAGGGACACGAGGAGAAACGACAGCTTCGGCATCCCGGGGATCATGGCGAAGGTGAAGAGCATGAAGGACACCATGGCGAAGACCCTGGGGTGGTTGAACAGCTGGGTTCTCACCTCGTCCCCCACCGTGAGGAGGGTGTAATTCGTCGCCGCGTCGGAAAGCTCCATCCCCTGCTGGAGGACACCGACCACGAGCCCTCCGATGATGTTCACGAAAACGATGATGATCCCCGCGATGGCGTCTCCCCGGACGAACTTGCTCGCCCCGTCCATGGCCCCGTAGAAGTTCGCCTCCCGCTCGATTTCCCCCCTGCGCCTCCGCGCCTCGGAGTCGGTGATGAGCCCCGCGTTGAGATCGGCGTCGATGCTCATCTGCTTTCCCGGCATGGCGTCCAGGGTGAACCGGGCGGACACTTCGGCGATCCGCGTCGCCCCCTTGGTGATGACGACGAAATTGATGAGAACGAGAACGAGGAACACGATGAGCCCCACCATGTAACTCCCGCCGACGACGAAGGTCCCGAACGCCTTGATGACCTGGCCGGCCGCCCCCGTCCCCTCGCTCCCGTGGAGGAGGATCAGCCGTGTCGACGCCACGTTGAGCGAAAGCCGGAGAAGTGTGACGGTGAGGAGAACGGACGGGAAAACGGAGAAGTCGAGGGGCTTCAGAACATACATGCACATGAGGAGGATCATGACGGAAAGGGTGATGTTGAAGGCCAGCAGAATGTCCAGGACCACCGTCGGCATGGGAATGATCATGACGACGAGAATGCCGACGACGGCGATGGCCATGGCGATGCTGCTTCTTTTCGTCAACTCGGAGAAGGTGTTTCCATCCACTGCGGTCAGATCGGCCATGGCTCCTTACACCCCGAAGGGATTGCGCTGTTTGAGGCTGTAGACGTATGCCAGTATTTCCGCCACTGCCCTGTAAAGGTTTTCCGGAATGTACTGGTTGACATTCACGGTTTTATACAATAGTTGTGCCACCGGTTTGTTCTCCACGAGGGGAATCCCGTGGCGCCTGCCCAGATCCTTTATCTTTTCCGCAATGAATCCGGCTCCTTTCGCGATGACCACCGGTGCAAATCCCCGGGGGTCGTAGCGAATGGCCACGGCGAGATGATCGGGGTTCGTGATGATCACGTCCGCCTTGGGCACGGCGGCCATCATTCTCCTCCTGGCGATTTCCCTCTGGAGACGGCGGATTCTCGATTTGATGAGAGGATCCCCTTCCGTCTGCTTGAACTCCTCCTTCACCTCCTGCCGGGTCATCCTCAGGCTCTTTTCATACTCCCAGCGCTGGTACATGTAATCCAGGAGGGCGAGGAGAACGAGGACCAGCGTCGTCACCAGCATGATCCGGAAGGAAACCCCCGCGATGTAGACAAGAATCTGTCCCGTCGATTGCCGGACGAGGGGAAAAATCCCGCCAAGCTCCCGGTGCACCATGAGCCAGGCCGCAGTCCCGACAATCCCCAGTTTGAGAAGGCTTTTCAGAAACTCCACCAGGGCCTGCAGGGAAAACAGCCTTCCAAGACCCTTGATCGGATCGAGTTTCGAAAATTTCGGCGCAACGGCCTCCGTGGTGATCATGAAACCCACCTGAACCACGTTGGCGAGAATGCCCGCGGCAAGGACGGACACGAAGAAGAGAAACATGATGGAAAAGCTGCGGAAGGCGAAATCCGTCAGAATTCGTATAAAGTTCCCCCGATCGACGAGGGTGTCCCCGGAGAGACGGAATGCCGACACCATGAGGTCCATCAGCTGTTCCGTCATCCCGGATCCGTAGAAATACAGGAGAATAAGGGAGATCCCGAGAACGGCGACGGAGGGGATTTCACGGCTTTTCGCCGTCTGGCCTTTCCGCCTCGCCTCCTCCTTTCGCTTCGGTGTTGCTTGTTCTGTTCGTTCCTGGTCCTTGTCGTTCTCCGCCATCGCTTCCCTCTGGGATCAACTTTATGACAACCCCGTCAATAAAACGTCTCCAACGGGATCCCGACGGTCCCGGAAAAGACCGGTCCCCCTCACGGGGCCCCCATGAGCCGGAAGGCCTGCCGGAGGACTCCGGAAAACCCCAGGAAATCCGATTCCAGCGCCGCCAGGACGAACCCCGAGGACAGGGCGAGAAACAGGAGCCCCAGGGCGATCTGGATCGGAAACCCGACGATGAACACGTTGATCTGCGGCACCGTTCTCGCCACGAGCCCGAGGGCCACATGGGTGAACACGAGAACGGCGATGACCGGCGCCGAAAGTTTCACCGCGAGGATGAAAAGACCCTTCGACGTCTCCAGGATCATTTCCATGAGCCCCCCGGAAAAGGTAAAGGCAAGGGGGGGAACCGTGCGGAAGCTTTCCGCCAGGGCCAGAAGAAACCCGTGGTGGCCGTCCAGGGCGAGGAACAGGAGAAAGGCCATGTAATACTGAAGCTGGGAAATGAGGGACACCTGAAGGCTGGAAACGGGATCGATGACGTTGGCGATGGAAAAGCCCATCTGGAAGCCGATCATTTCCCCGGCGAACTGGACCCCCGCGAAAATGAACCGGACCATGATCCCGGCGACCATGCCGATGAGGACTTCCCCGGACATCCCCAGAAGGAGGGCGATCACGCCGGGAACCTCTCCGGGGACGATTTCCCTCCCCAGGAAAGGGTAAAGGACAAAGGCGAGGAGAAAAGCCAGGATCCCCTTGACCTGGGCGGGAACCACCCGTTCCCCGAAAATGGGGATGAAGGCGATCATGGAAAGGGTGCGCAGAAAAACCAGGAGGAAACCGAACAGGTCCTTTTCCGCCAGCAGGGGAATCCCCATCGATCCAGGCCTCTCCTTCCCGATTTCCCGATCTCTCCGGAAATCACCGGACCCAATGGGGAATATCTTTGAACAGCCTTTCCGTGAACGCCATGAGGAGATTCATCATCCACGGCATGGCCACGATGACGGTGACGAACACGCCGATGATCTTGGGCACGAAGACAAGGGTCATCTCCTGCACCTGGGTCACCGCCTGAAAGAGGCTGACCAGGAATCCGATGACCAGTCCCACGAGAAGCGCCGGGGCGGCGATCAGGAGGGTCAGCTTGACCGATTCCGCCATGATCCCGATTACGAAGTCCGTTGTCATTGTTCCTCCTGTACTTTCCGGTCCCGGAAGGGGTCCTTCACCCCTGGAAGCTCCTGACCAGGGAACCCACGATCAGGTTCCAGCCGTCCACAAGGACGAAGAGAAGGAGCTTGAAGGGCAGGCTCATCATGATCGGGGGGAGCATGAGCATCCCCATGGAAAGAAGGACGCTCGCCACCACCATGTCGATGATGAAAAAGGGAAGGTAGATCATGAACCCGATCTGGAAAGCCGTCTTCAGCTCGCTGATGATGAATGCGGGGATGAGGACCACCAGAGACACCTGATCCGGTTTTTCCGGCGGCGTCTCCGTCCCCGAAATGGCGACGAAAAGAGCGAGATCCTTCTCCCGGGTCTGCCGGAGCAGGAACTCCCGGATCGGCTCCTCGCCCTTCCGGAAGGCCTCCTCCCACCCGATCTTCTCCTCGTAGTAGGGCGTCAGGGCCTGCCGGTGAACATCCTTCCACACCGGCATCATGATGAAGAACGTGAGAAAGAGGGCCAGACCGATGACGATCTGGTTGGGAGGCATCTGCTGGGTCCCCAGGGCCTGCCGAAGCAGGGAGAGGACGACGGCGATCCGGATAAACGAGGTCATCATGAGCAGGATGGCCGGCGCCAGGGAGAGAACGGTAATGACGAAAATGAGGTGAATCAGCGAGGACAGCCGTTCCGGCTGGTCCGTCACCGAATCCAGTTGAAGCTTGAGACCGGGCAGCGACAACGTCTCCGCAAGCCCCTCTCCGGCGGTCAGAAGGAGAAGAAGGCATGCGGCGGCAGGAATGAGAAGGAGACTCCGGTCCGTTTTCATTGAGGCCGTTCCCGGGGAACTTCCTTGTCCCGGGCGGGGGACGCCCCGGTAAGGCGGAGCCGGTCCTTCAGGAATTGCCCGAAAAGAGAGGGAACTGGCCCGGAATTCTCCGGGAGGGCCCGGATTTTCTCCTTCGCCGAGGGATCGGAGAGGGCGGACATGCAGGTCATCTGTCCCCCCGACAGGCCCACGAGGAACAACTCCCCGAGCACGTCGACCAGAAGAAGACTGTTCTTGTGGTTGAGAGGCCTCGACGCCACGACGCGCAGCACGTCCTCCTTCCCGTTCAGGAAAGGGGAGCGCCGGCGGAGCGTTTTCACGAACCAGTGAAATCCGATCATCAGGGCCAGGACGGCGCAAAGGGCGGCAGCCATTTTCACGAAAGAGGAAACGACGGTGAGGGTGTCCATGTTTCCGTCCTAACGAAGCTTGTTGATCCTCTCGGCGGGAGAGATGATGTCCGTGAGCCGGATCCCGAATTTCTCGTTGACGACCACGACCTCTCCCCGGGCGATGAGCCTCTGGTTGATGTAGATGTCCATGGGCTCGCCCGCCAGTTTCGTCAATTCGATGACCGACCCCTGCCCGAGCTGGAGAAGCTCGCTGATGAGAAGCCGCGTCCGTCCGAGTTCCACGTTCACCGAGAGGGGAATGTCGAGAATGAAATCGATGTCCAGGGAGGACTTGGGCGATTCCGCCTTCTTCAACTCCTCGAACTGCATTTCCTGGGCTTCCAGTTTCGGCGCTTTCACCCGGGACATCTCCATTTCCTCCTGAACATCGTCCCAGCCCAGGTTCTCGCCGTCGCCGTTCCCCCCCCCGCCGCCGCCGTTGCCGTTGCCTTCCTTTCCGTCATCCGCGCTTTCGGGAACGGGATTTTCCGAGCCCTCGATTTCACTCATCAGACGGTCGATTTCATTCTGTTCCATCGGAAAACACCTCTTTGTCCATCAATATTTCGGAAATCCGTATGGCCTGGCTGCCCTTGTAAATCCCCGGGTACGCACGATATTTGGACAATCCTTCCACAAACACGTAAAGAGGATCCGTGGCGTACTGATCGAGCATGATCACGTCTCCCTTTTTCAACTGGAGCACGTCCGTCGTCGATATATTCGCCCTTCCGAGTTCGACGGCCAGATCGACTTTGGACTGGACAAGGCTTTTCTTGAACCGTTCCATCCACACCCGGTCCACTTCCAGCTGCTCGCTCTGGAATCCCGCGGCGAGTTTCTCCCGTATGGGCTCCAGGGACGCATAGGGAAGGCACAGGGCGAGGATCCCCGTCGTGTATTCCACCTCGATCTCGAAGTTGATGAGCACGATGACGTCGGTGGGGGGCACGATGTGAACGAACTGGGGGTTCACTTCCGACCTCTGGTAGGTGATGGTGAGGTCGATGAGGGGCTTCCACGCCTTTTCCAGTTCCGTCAGGCCGGACAGAACGATTTTCCGGATCACGCTGGTTTCGATGGCGGTGAATTCCCTGCCCTCGATCTTGTAGTTGTCCTTCCCCAGGCCCCCGAAGAGAATGTCGATGAGGGTGAAGATGATCCTCGGTTCCAGAACGATGAGGGCGCTGCCCCGAAGGGGGTCCATCCGGAAAAGATGAAGGCTCGTCGGCACGGGGAGCGTCTTCAGAAACTCCCCGAATTTGATCATGTCCACGGAGAGCGCCGACACGCTCACCACCTTCCGGAGCATGGAGGACAGGGTCGCCCGGAACATGCGGGCGAACTTCTCGTTGGTCATTTCCAGGGTGGGCATCCGCCCCCGGATGATCCGGTCCTGGCTCGTGAGATCGTAATTGACGACATCCGACGGGTCGAAGGTCTGCTCGATCTCCGTCTCGATCTCCCCTCCGGAAATTCCCCTCAATAAGGCATCGACTTCTTCCTGGGTCAGTATGTGAGACATGAAGTCCCCTCTCCCCCCGAGTAATATTCCGCACTCACTGGATGACCAGTTCGGTGAAGTAGATCTTGTGGACCTCCCCCGTCGTCAAAAAACGGTTGATCCGCATGATCAGCTCGTCCCGGAGCCGCTGTTTCGCCCCGATCCCGATGATGTCGTTGTAGGATTTCGCCGAGAGAAGGTCCAAAACGGTGTCCCGCAGTTTCGGCGTAAGCTGGTCCAGTTCGGGAATGCATTCCTTGCCGGAAACCTCGAGCTGCAGGACCAGTTTGAGATAACGCTCACCGTTGTTGTCGGTGAGATTCACGATGAAGGGGTCCATGGGCCACAGGGTCCCGATGGCGGGACGGGCGGCGGCCTGTTTCGGCTCCTCCTTTTTCTTCAGGAAAACATGATACGCCCCGAAACCGCCCCCGGCGACGGCAACGGCGGCCACGCCGATGATCAGCCATTTCCAGAGGCCGCCCTTCTTTTTCCCGGCGCCTTCCGCTGCAGCGACTTCCGCTTCCTTATCCTCTTTCGCCATGTTTCACTCTCCCTCCGGCCCCTCTCTGGAGTTCCGGATCAGCGGTTTCCGTCCCGTCAAACGGCTGTACAAGACATGCCCGAAACACCCCCGCAGGACGGTACAGCCCTATGATGAGCAAACTTTGTACCACCGAGAAGCGTTATAGATATGTTATGCTATATCCGATACTTATGAGTTGCTTGACGGAGACGGGGGAAGGAATGGGGGAAACGGTTGCGCCGGTTTCTCCGACGCATCGACAATTCCTTGACGCATGAAACGGAAGGGGACGGCGGCGAAACCGCCGCCGCCCCGTGAAGCCGTTACCGCATGACAAACGTCTGCAAGCCCAAAAGCGTTTTCAGGAACGGCGATGGTAAAAGGTTCGGAGGCACGGCGCCCGAATCCCGGGGACCGAGGCGTACCGGGGTGTACGCCTCAGGGACAGGGGATGAAGGGCAACGCAGCATACGGACCTTTTACGACGCCGTTACCGCATGATGTTCATCAGCTCGGACAGAAGCTCATCCTGGGTGGTGATCACCCGGGAGCTTGCCTGATAGGCCTTCTGGGCCGTGATCATGTTGATGAACTCCGTCGCGATGTCCGTGTTGGACATTTCGAGGCTGTTCGATGTCAGTTCGCCCATGCCGGAGTCGCCGGGGATGTTCTTGATCGCCGGTCCGGATGTCACCGTCTCGGCGAAGAGGTTGGATCCCATGCGCCTCAGACCCGTTGCGTCGTTGAAGTCGGCAAGAACGATCCGGGCCAGGCTCGCCGTCTGCCCGTTCGTGAAGAACCCCGTGATCGTGCCGTCCGATTCGATGGAGAGGCTTTTCAGAAGCCCCGACGCGTACCCGTCGTTCGACAGGGACTTGATCACCGATGAGCTGGCGTAGTTCGTGATGGACAGAGCCGAGGAACCGGCGAGGTCCCAGGTGATGGTGTTGGCATCGCCGATGGTGGCCCCGTTGTCGAGGGTCGCCAGGGTGATGGAGAGGTCCGTCGGATCCGCCTCGGCCTGGGTGACGGAGAACGTGAGGGTCCCGCTCGCCCAGGTGATGCCCGTATCGGGGGTGAGGGTGATGTCCGCACCCCCCGAGCCGTCCAGATCGATGGAGACGGAGTCGGCGTCCCCGAACACGGTGGCATCGGTGTACACGTCGGCGTTCGTGATGGTCCACGATTCCGTGGTGGCGTCATAGGTCAGCTCGATGGGCGTCGTCGTGCTCTGATACAGCTGTCCCTCGTTGTCGATCGTCAGAACGGAGTTTCCCACAGCGGCCGTACCGATGGCGGCGTCGGAACGGTAGACCTGATCAAGATTTCCGTCGGCATCGAACTTGAAACCCGAGTAGGACTGGTCCACCGAACTCACCCCGTCGAGGCCCACCGTGAACCCCCAGTAACCGCTCACGCCGGTCCCCGAGCCGCCGGTCTTCTGAAAGGTGATCCCCAGGCTGTGCTGCGACCCGAGGGAATCGTAGACCGTCTGCGATGTCGTATAGGTGCCCCCCGTCTCCGTCTCGGCGTTCAGGTTGACGCCCACGGAAAACATCGACGTCACCTGCGGTGTGGACTGAACGTCCTTCAGGCTGATGTTGGAGATGGTGTTCACCGTGGACCCGTAAAAATTAAATCCCTGGAGGTAGTACCCGTTGGTGTCCACCATGTACCCGTCCTTGTCCAGGGTGAACGACCCCGCCCGGGTGTAGTAGGTGGCGCCGTCCTGGTCGTTGACCATGAAAAACCCGTCCCCGTCGATGGAAACGTCGGTGGCGTTGTCCGTCGTTTCGAACGATCCGGACCCGAACTGGGTCGTCACGTCCGTCACCGACACTCCTCTTCCCACCTGCATGGAGCCCGAAGCCCCTCCGGAAATGCTCTGGCTCAGGACGTCGGCGAAATAGATCTTCCCCGCCTTGTAGCCGATCGTATTCACGTTGGCGATGTTGTTCGCGATGACGTCCATCTGTTTCGACGAGGCGTTCAATCCCGAAATTCCCGCCCACAATGCATTGCCCATTATTTCACCTCCTCAATCGGTTTACATTCCTCATGGATGCCGTGTCTCACCCGTTGTCGCTCCCACCAAAGGAAATGACGCTGCTGAACGGCACATCGGTCCCGTTGATCCTGTAATAGGGAACGCCGCTGATCCAGGAAACGGCGGTGGCCGTCCCCGTCATCATCGTTTCGACGGTCACGTCGTTCCCGTCCGCGTCCGCCGCCGACACCTCGAAGGTGTACGTTCCCGCATCGACGCCGGAGGTGTCCCAGGAAACGGACTGAAGCCCCGCCTCGAGACTGCCCAGGTCCACCGTTCCCACTTTCGTTCCTCCCCCGTCGTAGATCGTCACGGTGCCCTGCTGAATCGCATCGTCCAGGACGAAGCGGATCTCCGTCTCGCTTCCCGTCACCTCAATCTCGTCCCCGGCGTAGGTCATCTCCATCCCGACGCCGCCGATGACCTCCAGGTTCATCATGGACACCAGGTCGGATCGCACCGAATCCAGGCCTGTGTTCAGGTTCGTGAGCTGCTCCACGCTGGTGAACTGCGCGAGCTGGACGGCGAATTCGGTTCCGTCCATGGGATCCAGCGGGTTCTGGTTCTGGAGCTGGGTGCACAGCAGCGTGAGAAACTCGTCCTGCCCCAGGCTGGACGACGATATCGAATCCGTAATGGAAGCCGTCATGTTCTTCTCCTTTCTTCAATCCTTCTCAGGCAAAGACGTTGATTCCTTCACCCCGGCCCTTCTCGTAGAGCGGGGCCCGGGTGTCGGTTCCGCCGGTGGAGGACTCCTCCTCCCCGCCGGGCGTCCAGTTTCCCGTTCCCCCCTGGGAACCCGGCTGTTCCCGGAAAAACTGGGAAAAGGAATGGGAAGCGGACTCGCCGGTACCGCCGTCCGACGGCGCTCCCTGCCACAATACCTGGATGGTGTCCACTTTCAGCCCCTGTTCCTGAAGAGCGGACCGCAGATGCTCCAGGCCTCCCTTCAGGACCTGCTGGACCTCGAAACTGTCCGCGACGAGAACCGTTTCCACGCGCCGGTCCCTGACCTGGACCTCCAGCGTCAGCGCTCCCAGGGACGGAGGCTCGAGGGTGAGGGTCACCTTTCCGGAATTCTTCCCCAGGGTCTGCCGCATCCCGACGACCGTATCCATAAGTTCCTGGGCGTTCACCGGCTGGGCCGTCGCCGTCCCCTGCTTCCCCACGGCGCCCGCCGGGGAGGAATCCACCTTCACCGCCGCGACCTCATGGGAGGATACGGCCGTCCGGCTTCGCCGGGCGGCTTCCGTTTCCAGTCCGTCGGCGGACGTTTCCTGAAGCGGCTTCGGTTCCACGGTGAAACCGCCTTCCCGAACGGACGCGGATTCCGTCTTCGCCTTGCCGCCTTCCGCCTTCACGGAAGCGTCGAGGGAGGGATTCTCCTTCGTCCTGGCGGCGGCGCCGTCATCGGTTTCCTCGATCCCCCCGGCAAGGGGTTCGCTCCTCTCCGGTCCGGATTGCCCGGCCGTCGCGGAGGACCTGGCCGTCATCGGCTTTTCTTCCGGTGCGAGGGCCCCGTCACGAACGGCGGCCTCCTCGGAAACGTCCGTCTTCGCGACGGTGTTCGCGGAAGCGTTCCTCCCGGTTTTTCCTTCTTCCCGGAGGGGCCCTTTCCCCGTCATGGGGAGGACTTCCTCGGTCCGAAGCGCCTTCGTTCCCGCCTCCCGCTCAGAGGATGCCGCCGTGGCCGTGGGCTGCAGCTGTGCCGTTTCCTCCTCTTCCGGGGTCATCCCCGGGGTCTCCCCGCCCGCGTCCGCAGGCACGGGAGAGAACGGCGCGGGCTTGGCTGCGGGTTCCTTCACCGTCTCCGGGAAAAGGGAGGGAAGGGACTTCGAAGAAGCGGAATCCGTACCGGGGGAAGCCGAAGCGTCAGGCCGGACCGCCGGTTCTTCCGCGGCGGTCTCCAGCGGAACGGACGCGGGTCCGGTCGCCGGACCGGCGTCGACGGCCCGAACCGGAAGTTCCTTCTCCGCCCCGGAATACGGCAGGGAGGCCTGCCCCTCCGGAACTTCGCCATGGTCCTCGCCGCTTGCCTCCTCCGGGGATTCTTCGCCCTTTTGCCGCTTTGCGGCCGTCAATGCACCCTGCAGGCCTTCCGCCAGGCCCTCCCCGTCCGGCTCCGACGTCTCCGCCACGGAAACGCCCGGGAAAGAAAACGGCGATTCCGCGGAAACGGAAGTTTCGCCGGACCAGGATGCCGCCTGCGGAACCGTAAGCGTTCCCTTGCCGGACTCCCCCGATTCCCCCTCCCGCATGAAAAGGCGAAAAAGGGATTCGAAGGACGCCAGGGAGGCAAGGGAAGCGCCTTTTCCCTGCCGGCAACTCGATATTCCCGTTCCTTCCCCGCCGGCAAGGACCGTGCCCTGGCAGAGGGCCTCTCCGGCCGGGGAAAGCAGTTGGAACACCCCGTTCATCCGTATCTCCTTTCGCGCTTGCGATACTCCTTTCCCCCTCCCTTGAGCAAGGGTCATGCCACCGGTCCGGCCAAATTTATCGATTGATATTTCGGTAAGTTACAGGTTGGCCTCCCGGGGAGGTCTCCCGGAAGAAGGAAAAACTTTCCCTCCCGGCGGGGAGGCAAGAAAAAAATACCCTGGTCATCCGGGGCATTACGGGAACGGCAAGAGGGTGTTCCCCGCGGGGCGGGCCGTGAGCGGGGAAACGGCGGAGGGTCCCGGCGGAAAGACGCCCGGGCGTGCCGCCGGCATGACGCGGTGCGGGGCCTGTCCTTGCACAGGCCCCGTCTGCATGGAAACAGGGGATGGAATCAGCGGATGGGTCGGGAGGTCGTCACTTCTTTCCGGCGTTCATCGACCGGCTGATCTCCCGGGTGATCTCCACGGCTTTCTGAGGGCTGATATACCCCCAGATCGCCCCGGCCTTGTCCCGTTTCATGTTGAGGGTGATGAGGGCGGCCGTTTTCGTGTCCAGTTTTTCGAGCATGGGCCCCGCTTTCGCCGGCGGCGTGGTCTCGAACACCTTGGCCAGATCCTTGTACCGGGCGTTGTCCACGTCGGAGATTTCCTGGATCCGTTCTTCCAGCTTCTTCTCGAGGGACGACAGCCGGTCGATCTTTTCCACGATCTCCCCTTTCAGGGCGACCAGGTTTTTCTCCTCCTCCTGCAGGGCGGCTTCCCGGAGGTCCAGTTCCTTCCGCTTCTCATCGAGGGACTGAAAAAGCGTCCGTTCCTCCTTCCACCGGTCCTCCAGAACGTCCCTCACGGGAAGTGCCTTCCCGCCGGCGGGCTGTTCCGCCATGGCATTGCCGGCAAAGAGGCCGTCCGAATCCGCCCCTCCCCGTCCCAGCAGGAAATCGCCGATGGCGGCCACCTTGAAAAGGAGGACGAGCACCAGCACGATCTGAGTGAATCGAATGGTTCTTTTCACAGGCCCCTCTTCCGGAAACGGGTAACGCCGATTTCGTCCAGATTTCTGTTTTCCAGCGCTTTCTCGGACACCTGGAACTCGAGCATATGTCGTTTCCGCAGTTCCTCCATGATTTTTCTCTCTTTCATCGCGGAGACGAGCTCCTTCCTTTTTTCCTCCAGGGAGGTCTTCATCTCCGTAACGGCGTTCTCCTCCCTGGACTCCGCCTCCCTGAGAAAGCGGATGTACGACGCGAGGAAGGAAACGTCGGACGGGGCCACACGCATCCGGTCCATGGAACGGAGCGCCTCCATCCGCCGCGCCTTCTCCGCCCGGACGTCGTCCAGGGCCTTCAACCGCGCTTCGAGAAGCCTTTTTCCCTCGGCGAAATCGGACTGGATCCTGTCCTCCAGCGCCTTTCGGTATTCAAGAATGGACTGGAACCGGAACTGAAACATCACGCCCCCTTCTTCAGGAGTTCTTTCAGTCTGTTCCTCGATTCCTGAAGGGTGACCTTTTCGTTCATGTCCTGCTTCAGGAAACCGTTCACCCGGTCGATCATCGCGATGGCACGGTCCGTCTCGGGACTGCTCCCCTTGACGTAGGCGCCGATGTGGATGAGATCGCGGGCCTTCTGGTACGCCGCCACGGTACGGATGATTTCGCCGGCCATTCTCCGGTGCTCCTCGTCGACGATGTCGGGCATGATCCTGCTGATGCTCGCCAGAACGTCGACGGCGGGATAATGATTCCCGTTGGCCAGCTCGCGCGACAGAACGATGTGTCCGTCCAGGATGGACCGGGCCGTGTCCGATATGGGCTCGTTGAAGTCGTCGCCCTCCACGAGAATCGTATAGATTCCCGTGATGCTCCCCGCACCTTCCAGATTCCCCGACCGTTCCAGAAGCTTCGGAAGCACGCTGAAAACGGAAGGGGTGTACCCTTTCGTCGCCGGCGGCTCGCCGACGGACAGCCCGATCTCGCGCTGGGCCATGGCGAACCGGGTCAGGGAATCGATCATGAGAAGGACGTGCTTCCCCCGGTCCCTGTAATATTCGGCGACCGTCGTCGCCACATGGGCGGCCCGCATCCGGATCAGCGGGTGGGTGTCCGAAGGGGCCACCACGACCACCGAACGGGACAGTCCCTCTTCGCCGAGGTTCTTTTCGAGAAACTCCCGGACTTCCCTTCCCCTCTCACCGATCAGGCCGATGACGTTCACGTCGGCGTCGGTGTTTCTCGCGATCATGCCCAGAAGAACGCTTTTCCCCACGCCCGAACCGGCGAAGATCCCCAGTCTCTGCCCCCTGCCGCAGGTGAACAGGCCGTTGACCACCCGGATCCCGAGATCGATGGGCTCCATGATCCGGCCCCTGGCGAGGGGGTTGATGGGATCGGAATACACGGGATATTCGCTCTCCCGGGAAACGGGCCCCTTCTGGTCGATGGGATTTCCGAGACCGTCAACGACCCTGCCCAGCAGGCCAGGGCCGACGGGAACCGTGGCGATTCTGCCGACGAACCGGATCTTGCATCCCGGTCCCAGTCCGTGGGTCGTCTCGAGGGGCATGAGCAGAATCCGTCCGTTCCGGAATCCGACGATCTCGGCGACGACGGGCCTCGCCCCGCCGTTGGGGAACAGGCGGCAGACCTCCCCGATGGACGCCCCGGGACCGTATCCTTCCACGACGAGGCCCACGATTTCGGACACCTTGCCGTAGCTCCGGACGGGCTGGATCCGGGAGAGGATGCCGGCGTACTTCGACAAATCGACGACGCTTCCCTTGACAGGTACGATGGATTCCATGTGGATGCCTGGAGTGTCCCGCCTCACGTTGCTTCTTTCCGATCCGGGAATCCGGCGGATTCCCCGAACGCCTCCCCGATGGCCGCGATCTGCTCGCCCACCCGGGCGTCGATAAGGCTGAAACCGGTGTCGACCACCACGTCGCCCCGTTCCATCTTCGGATCCGCCTCAAACCGGAGCTTGCCCATGGTTTTGATTTCCTTGAGAAGGGTCCCCTCGTTTTCCTGGAGGAACAGGTGATCGACGGGATTCAGGGTGACCTTCACGCCGTCCTGAACCGCCACGTCCTTCAGAAGGCTCCGGAGAATTCCCGCAACGACGGCCGGGGCCGCCTCCACCTCGCGGCGGATGATCTTCTCCGCCAGGGCGAGGGACAGTTTCACCATGTCCTTCTCCCCGTCTCTCAGGACGGCCTCTCTCTTTTTCTTCAGTTCCTCGATGAGATTCTTCATCGTGTCCAGGATATGGCGGAATTTCTTGTCGGACTGGGTCCTCCCCTCCTGGAGCCCCTCCGCACGGCCCTTCGCATAGGCGTCTTTCTCGGTCTTCCGGAGCCGTTCGTCATACTCTCTTTTCAGGGCGGTCCGCTCCTGCGCGCGGACGTTCTCCGCCGCCGGGACCTGTTCCTTCTCCGGGGTCCGCGGTTTTCCCGATCCATCGCACCCCGGCACCCGGAGGGCATCCCGGACAACCGTGACCTGTTCCGATTTGAACACATTCCTAGACGAACGCATCCTCGTCGCCACCCCGCATCATGAAAATTCTTCCCTCTCCCTCGAGTTTCTTCACCGTTTCCAGAATGTTCCTCTGGCTCGTCTCCACCTCGGAAAGCCGGACCGGGGGCATCATCTCCAGTTCCTCCTTGAGCATCTCCGCCCCCCGGCGGGACATGTTGCGGAAAAATTTCGCCCGCAGTCCTTCGTCGACCACTTTCAGGGCCCTGGCAAGGTCGTCGCTGGAAATCTCGCGGAGAAGCTCCTGGAGACTCCGGTCGTCCAGCTTCAGGACGTCGTCGAAGGTGAACATGAGCGCCCGGATCTGGGTGGCCAGCTCCGGGTCCATTTCCTCGAGGCCGCTCATGATGGCGGTTTCATTGGACCGGTTCATCCGGTTCAGGATTTCGGCGATCGTCTTGATCCCGCCGATCTTCTGATCGGCCATTTTCCCGACGACGATCTCCTTTTCCAGCGTCTTGGCGACTTCCTCCAGAAATTCGTGGGGGACGCTCTGGAGGGTCGCCATTCTCTTGGAAATTTCCCGCTGCATCTCCACGGAAAAATTTTCCATGACTTCCGCCGCCTGCTCCGGCTTGAGATGGGCCAGGATGAGGGCGATGGTCTGGGGATGCTCCGTCTTCGTGAAGTCCATGAGCATCTTCGGGTCGAAATCCCTGAGTTTTTCCAGGATGGGGTTGTGGCCTACCCTGCCGCTTTCCAGATCGGCGAGCAGATCCTGCGCCGCCTTCTCTCCAAGCGCCTTCTCGACGATCTTCCTCGACGCGTCGTCGCCCACCAGGATCGACCCGCCCTTTTCCTTCGCGATCCCGCAGAATTCCTTGATCACCGTTTTGAGAACGTCCCCGGGAATATCGGTGATCCTGGACATGTGCTTGCCCACCCGCCGGATCTCGGCGGGTCTGAGATTCTTCATTACGCTCGCGGCGGTCTCCTCTTCCAGGGAAAGGAGCAGGACGGCCGCCTTCTCTTCATCGTTCATCGATTCCTCCGCCGTCGGGGTTCACCGTTCTCACCGCAGCCAGTTCCGGAGCAGTTCCGCGAATTTTTTCGGATCCTCCTTCGCCAGCTGCCGGGCCATATCGACATCCGTCATTTCCCCGCCGGCGGGACCGGCCAGAAGCGACGGCGCCACCTGGATCCTGGGAACGGAAGCGGGGGACACCTCCCGGATTTCCTGTTCGCCCATCCGGTCTGCCCGTTCAAGAATGTTCCTGACAATGGGACGGATCACAACGAGAAACGCGAGAACGAACACGGAAAGCAGAATCACATATTTCAACACAGGCACGGCTTTCGAAAGAATCGTCTCCCACAGGGAGGCCTTTTCAAACCCCTCTCCCGTGATATCCTGCCGGAAGGGCATGCAGGTCATGACGACCTGGTCCCCCCGGGCGGTGTCGAAACCGGCGGATTTGCGGACGAGGTTTTCGAGGGAATCGAGTTCCTTCTTCGATCTCGACTGAAAGACCTCCTGCCCCTCCTGGTCCTTCGCGTAGGTTCCGTCCACCGCGACGGCGATGGAAAGACGGCGGATCTCCCCGACGGGCATGACGGTCCTGCTCATGACCTTGTTGATCTCGTAATTGATGGTCTCGTCCGACCGCTCCCTGCCTTCCCCGCCGGTCCCCGCTTCGGCGGACTGCCCCGCCGCCGTGGGGAACTTTTCCGACTGGCGCTGCAGGCTCCGGATCACCTGGGAATCCGGATCGAACACTTCCTCCGTTTTTTCCGTCATCCGGAAATCCATGTCCGCCGAAACCCGGACCACCGATTTCCCCTGGCCGAGAACTTTTTCCAGCATGGTCTGAATCCGCTGGGCCAGGTCTCCCTCCAGGCGGGCCTGGTACTCGATCTGGGCGGTCGCCGCCTTTCCCGGGCCGCTTTCCGGCTGGTTTTTGGAGAGGATGTTCCCGGTGTTGTCCACGATCATGACGCTCTGGGGAGCCATGCCTTCCACGCTGCTCGCAACCAGATGGACGATCCCGTCCACCTGCGCCGCCGACAGTTTTTTCCCCGGTCTGAGGCGGACGGTGACCGATGCCGAGGGGTCCTTTCTCTCGGCGACGAAAAGGGACTTCTTGGGAAGGGCGATGTGAACGCGGCAGAACTGCACGGCGTCGAGCCCGGTGATGGTGCGCGCCAGCTCACCCTGGAGGGCCCTGCGGTAGTTCAACTCCTGTTCGAATTCGGTGGTGCCGAAGGCCTTCTTGTCGAAGATCTCATATCCCACGCCTCCCCCCTGGGGGATTCCGGAGGCGGCAAGTTCTACCCGAAGCTCGGAAATAATTTCTCCCGGGACGAGAATGGAATCCCCGGTGCCGGACAGCTTGTAGGAAATCTTGCGTTCCTTCAGACGGTTGACAATCGCCGAGGCGTCTTCCCCGGAAAGATTGGAATAGAGGACGCGGTAATCGATCTGGTTCGTCACATAGACCAAAGCCGCGAGAACGGCCAGGGTCAGCCCGCCGGCCATGGCGATGGAAAGTTTTCGGCCCGCGGACAGCGTGTTGAAGCCTTTCCACAGGCGGTTCGCAAGTTCCAGGATTCCGTTCATTTTCTATCCCTTTTCGCGGAAATTCGTCAGATCTGCATCCTCATGATTTCCTGGTAAGCCTCGAGGATCTTGTTGCGAACCTGCATCATGACCTTGAAGGAGACGTCGGCCTTTTCCAGGGCGATCATGGCTTCGTGAATGCTCCCCGTATTCTGGAACTGAACCGTTTCGATGGCCTTGTCCGCATCGTCCTGGAGTTTTCCGATTTCCTGAATCATTCCCTTGAGGACATTCTGAAACTGCCCCTCCTCTTTTTTCCCGCTCTCGCCGCTTTTCGCCTTAGTGAGGTCGGGGGGGATGAGATCGTTTCGAACAATGAAATCAGACATTGCGCCCTCCGTCGTTCATGGGAGATTCCTACTTTCCGATCTCCAGGGCCTTCAGCGCCATGCTTTTGACGGCATCGAAGGCGGTGACACACGCTTCATAGGACCGGTTGGCCGAGATCATTTCCGTCATTTCCGTGACCACGTTGACATTCGGCATGGTCACCGTGCCGTCGTCCGCCGCGTCGGGATGGGAAGGATCGTACACCGTTTTGAACCCGCCCTCCGCCTCCTTGACATTCCGGAGTTCGACCTCTCTCAGGGCCTCCCCCAGCTGGTCGCCGAAGGCATCCCCGATGGGCCTGGACCCGAAAACGGCGACCTTTCTCTTGTAGGGGCCTCCCTCGGGAGTTTTCGTCGTGTGGGCGTTGGCGAGATTGCTTGTGATGACTTCCATGCGGATCCGCTGGGCTTTCAGCCCCGTACCGCAGACCCGGAAGAGGTTGTGAAAATCCATGCTACATCACCTCCCGAAGGACGTTGTTCACGATGCGGAATTTTCTTCCCAGCATTTCGATATCCGTGTTGTACTGGAGCTGATTCTCCGTCAGTTTCATCATGGCCTCGTCCAGAACCACCGTATCCCCCATGGAGACCAGTTCCAGGTCGTTCTTTGACAGGGCCGGTCCGGCGGGAAGATGGCCGGGATCGGTCCGGGTCAGGGGAAGTCCGGACGAGCCGTTCATCGCCGATTCCAGATGACTGGCGAACACGAGATCCTTCGGTTCGTAGTCGACGGAATCCATGTTGGCCACATTCGCCGTCAGAATTTTCTGCCTTTCCGACCGGTAGTCGAGCATGAACTCGATACGGTCGAAGGTCTTGTCAAAAAGGGCTTTCATCCGGATTGCGCCTCCCGCTTTCCCTGCTTTCCGTGTTTGTTTGCAATCCTCATACCATCCCCTTCGGGGCGGGACTCCTCCGCCGCCTTCCCGCCGGCGCCGTCAGTCCCCTTCCGGCCCGTCGCAGGAACAGCCGTATTCATTGAGCTTGTTCCGTATGGTGCGGACGCTGATCCCGAGGAGTTTCGAGGCCCGGGTCTTGTTTCCGCCGGACCGGTTCAAGGCTTCGAATATAAGGGCCTTTTCCATTTCCCCGATGGTGGGGATCGCCTCTTCCCGCGGCCTGGCCGCGATCACGGGGGCGGGCGCCGGTTCCGGCCGGGTCTCCCCCTCCTCCCGCTCGAAATAGAGGTGTTCGGGAAGGAGCATGTCCCCTTCGCAGACGAGGACGGCCCGTTCCATGACGTTTTCCAGCTCCCTCACGTTCCCCGGCCAGGAATACCGGTTCAGTTGACGTTCCGCCTCCGGGGAAAGGCGGGCCGGCGGCCGTTCGTTGATCTGGCTGTATTTCCTGATGAACCGGTTCGCCAGCAGAACCACATCCCCCTCCCGCTCCCGGAGGGGGGGGATCGTCACGGGAATGACGCGGAGCCGGAAATAGAGGTCCTCCCGGAATTTCTTTTCGGCGACCATTTTTTTCAGATCCGTATTCGTCGTCGCGATGATCCGCACGTCCACGGGAACGGGAAACCGCCCTCCCAGCCGGTCCACCTCGGATTCCTGGATCACCCGGAGAAGCTTCGCCTGGAGCTGCATGTCCATCTCGCTGACCTCGTCGAGAAGCAGGGTCCCTCCGTCGGCCAGTTCGAACTTGCCCGGTTTCTTCTGCACCGCTCCCGTAAAAGCGCCCTTCTCGTAGCCGAACATTTCGCTTTCCAGCAAATTTCCGGGGATGGCGGCGCAGTTCACCGCCACGAAGGGCCTGCTCCGGCGGGTGCTGTTCCTGTATACGAACCGGGCGAACAATTCCTTGCCCGTTCCCGTTTCCCCGTGGAGAAGAACCGTCGACCTGCTTCCGGCCACACTCTTGAGAAAGTGGAGGATCTTCAGGATGCCGGGATCGCCGGTGATGATCTCTCCGGCGCCGGGGGCCTCTCCCCGTTCGCTTTCCCGCTGGCAGCCGTTTCCCTTCGCGTCCGCAAGGACGTTCCTCACGACGAACTCGAGATTGTCCAGGGAAAAGGGTTTCATGAGGAAGTCGGAAGCCCCCTCCTTCATCGCCTCCACGGCCGTGTTCACCGTCCCGTACGCCGTGATGACGATGACCGGCGTGTCCGGCGATATTTTTTTGACGCCCCGGAGGACTTCCATCCCGCTCATCTTCGGCATCCGCATGTCCGTGATCACCGCCTCGAAGCGGCCGCCGTCGGAAAACATCTCGAGGGCCTCCGACCCGTTTTCCGCCATGGTCACGAAATAACCGCACCGCTCCAGAGATTCCGAAAGAGCCGCTCTCATGCCCGAATCGTCGTCGGCGATCAGGATCGTCTGTTTGCTCATCCTTGCACCCGCTTCAAAAGCATTATGAATTCAGTCCGCCGCCGGGCCGGTCCGATCCCGCAAGGGGCAGCAGCACCGTGAAAACCGTCCTGCCCGACGACCCGTTCTCCGCATGGATCAGGCCCCCGTGCATCTGAATGATCCGGTGGACGGAAGCGAGACCGAGTCCGGACCCGCTCTCCCTGGTGCTGAAAAGCGGATCGAATATCTTTTCCAGGACATCCGGGGCAATGCCCGTTCCGTCATCGGAAAAACGAATTTCCACGGCGGGGAGCACCCCCTCCTCCCTCAGGAAGAGTTCCGAATGCCTCGTCTCGATTTCGATGGTGCCCCCCTTCTCGATCGCCTGGACGGCGTTGAGATACAGATTGAGGAAAACATGCTTCAGCATTTCCCGGCTTCCCCGAATCACCGGATCGTCGCACGCAAGCCGGACGTTCACGGAGATCTCCTCCGAATCGACGATCTGCAGGATGAACGCGTTCACCTCCTCGATGATCCGGTGAAGGTCCAGGGATTCGAATTCGGGAATCCTGACCGTTTCGGTGAAGGAAAGAAGATCGGTGATCTTTCGGTTCATCCTTTTCACGGAGTGCATGATGTGCCCGACCCGGTCCCGGTCCCTTTTCGATTTCAGATCCTTGAGGAGCATGGAAGAAAAAAGTTCGATGCTTCCCAGAGGGTTCCGGATCTCGTGGGCGAAATTGGCGGCGAGTTCGCCCATGGCGGTGATTTTCTCGTTTCTCTTGACCATCTCCTCCAGCTTCCCAAGGCGGGTCACGTCCCGGACGAGAAAAATCTTCCCCACCGGTCTTCCGCTGCCGTCTCTCAGATAGGAACCGGATATCTCCAGCGTTTTCCCATTCGATGGGAGGCGGAGCCCCGTTTCACTTCTCTGGAGGGCCCTGTCGATCAGGGACCGGAGGAATTCCTCCGGAACATCCTGGAAAAGTTCCTCCATCCGCTCCCCCGTTCTCTGTCCCCCCGTTTCGAAGATGCTCTCGGCGCACAGGTTCATTTCCCGAATCCTGTGGTTCATGTCCGTCACGACAACCCCCGTCGTCAGATTGTTCAGGACATTCCCCAGGAAATTCCTCATGGCCTCCTTTTCCGAAAGGGAGTCCTCCAGTTCTCTGTTTTTCTTCTCCAGCTCCAGGTTCAGGGCGCCGAACTTCCTCTGAAGACAGTCGTAAGCGTCCCGGAGCAGGGACGTCGCCCGGTTGAATTCCGCAAAAGAACTCTGAAGGATACCGACATTGTTCATAATCTCTCTCTTCTCCCGGAACCGGGGGTGCACCCCCCTTTTTTTATTGGATGTCATGGCTCGACGTAACGCCCGTTGGCGACCGTCCACTGGTGGTCGTACAGCCACCAGTCGGCGAGGCGGTTCCAGAATTCATCCTCTCCCGCCTCCTTGAGTTCGTTCAGGGTCCGCTGTGACTTCCCCGTTTCTCCCGAAAACGCATGGCCCTGGCCGACCCGGTACAGCGTCCACAGTTTCCGTTCCCTCAAATTTTCCTTCTTCATCGCGTCTTCATAGGACACAATGCCCTTCTCATAATTGCGGTCCCTGTAGAGGCATTCCCCCCGGTCCCGCATGACCCGACGGACCCAGTCCCCGTCGCAGTCCCCGCGGTCCGCGCAGGCCTCGAGAACCCTGTCGTAATGGGTGGCGGCCCCATGCCAGTCCCCCGCCTCATGGAGGGTCCTGCCGAGCAGAAAATGGGCGGAAACGGGATCGGCGGGCTTCCAGGAAGGCTCGTCGAGAAGGGGCCGCATGAGGAACAGCGCCGTTTCCCCGTCCCCCTTTCGGAAATGGACCTCCGCCATCTTCTCGCGGACCCTGGAGGCAAAAACCGTCTTGTTCCCCTTTTCCCCTTCGGCAAGGAATCGGGAGAGCCGCTGGAGGGCGCGTTCCGTCCCCCCGTCCCGGCACTCCAGGTCGACGATGGACGAAAGGGCGCCAAACCGGTCCTCATCGTTTCCGGCCATCTTCATGGCCGTCTCGAACACCTCGAGCGCCGTCCGCGAATCCCCGATCCTGCGGAGACTCTCCCCGACCTTGCAGCACGTGGCGAATTCGGCGGGCAGGACAAGCCCCTTCCCGTAGATCCTGAAGTACAGATCGGAGACGGCGACGTCGTCCCCCTCTCCGGAATATTTCGCCACGAGACGATCGGCGCCGGAACGGAGCAGGGGAAGAACCTTGTCCCGGTACCCGCTGCTTCCCCAACTGTTCTGAAGGGCCAGGCAGGTATCCGTCATTTCCTCCCATCTCTCCATCCGTTGCAGGCAGAGGGCCTTGAAGAAAAGGGCCCTTTCCCCCAGGGGATCGGTCCTGTGCCTTTCATGGACCCCGTTCAGTGCGTGGATCGGGTCGAACAGGGCGTCCCCCCCTTTCAGGATCCGTTGAATCTTCAGGTCGGGATTTTCCCAGGCGATCCGGGCAAGCATGAGGAGGCTTTCCTCCGCGGCATTGCTTTCCGGATTCCGTTCCAGGACGCTGCCGAAAAGGAACACGGCCCTTTCCGGCTGGCCTTTTTCATAGAGGACCGTCCCCAGGCGGTACAGGGCTTCGTCGACCCCCTGGCCCCCGGGATGGATGCTCACGTACTGGGTCAGCACGTTCAGTGCGTCGTCGTACTTCTTTCTTCGAATGAAGTGCTCCCCGATGGCGAACAGAATCCCCTCGGGAATGTCCTGGTACCGGGACCACCCTTTCATGCCGTCCCTGAACCAGATCTCCGCATGATAGGGCTTCCCCAGGCGGAGACAGGCTACCCCGGCGGTGAAATAGGCCTCCTTCGCCCAGGGGCCCCGGGGCTGTTTCCTGAGGTAGGCCACAAGGGCGCCGATGGCTTCCTGGTATTTCCCGCCCTTGAAATACATCCTGCCCATCCTGAAGAGCGCTTCGGGAACGAGAGGAGAGGCGGGGCACAGGACCAGGAGATTTTCGTAAGAGCCCTGGGCTTCGTGATAAAAATCCAGCATTTCGAAACTGCGGGCGATCCGGTACCGGATCTCGTCCTCATGTCCGCCGCCCTTCGGGTCGATCCGGAGCACCTGGCGGTACGTGTCGACGGCCTCCAGGAGCATGAGGGAATTGCCCTGCATCCCGAGCTGCCAGGAACAGTCGGCACAGTCGCGGAAGAGCCGATCCCTGCCAGGCGACCCCGGGAGGGATTCGCCGGCCGTCTTCTTCAGGACGGGCAGTATTTCCCTGCAGTCGCTCCCGTGCGGGACATCCGGAAGCGGTTCCGGAATCATCTCCGCGTCCTCCCATTTTTCCTGTGAACCGGTGAAAGGCACGGGCGGAATCGGTATCGAATCGTCTTCCTCGTCCCGGGGCGGGGCGGGAAGGATATCGGGCTCGGGGATAAAATCGATGGACGCCTTTTTTTCCGGCGGCGCCGCCGGTGCGTCCCCCGCCGGCGACACGACCGGTCCCGGCGGGACCGTTTCAGGCGCCGCGGTCTCCCGGGAAGGCTCCGGATCACGGACGGCAGGTTTCGGCACGGCCCCGGCGACCCGGTTTTTCTCTTCGGCCGGCGGCTTCTTTTCGGCGGGTACCGCGGTATCGGCCGTCGCCGCCGGCAGCTTCACAACCGGAGCGGACCGGATCATTTTCTTCCGTTTCATCTCCGCAAGCTGTTCCTTCGCCTCTTTCCTGGTGTCGGCGCATCCGGCATACACCCTGCGCCAGATCCCCTTATTTCGCAGGTTCACTTCCCGCCAGCAGGCGGAAAATCCGGCCTTCCGGAATCGTTCCGCTTCCTCCTCCGCCTTTTCCACGGTGCGGAAGGACGCCACCTGGACGGCGTATTTTTTTTCCGTCTCTTCCCCCGCGAAAGACTTCATGGAATGGCCGAAAATGCCGATAAGAAGAACGAGGGACAGGAAGACCGGTCTCAACAGGAAGCCGTGTCTGCGGTTGTCTGGTTTCATGGCCTTAGATCCAATACGCTCCGATCGGGAGATACAAGCCGGGGAACCCGTCCGCCGCAAATCCCGAAAAGTATCGAAAGGTCGCGCGAAGCCGAGACCTGCGGTTCCATGACAAAGCAACTTTCATACCAAGCCGCAGCGTCCACGCTTCGACGGGGTCTCCGGGAGGACCCCCGGGCCGGGGAATCCGGCTCTTTCTCCCGTTCCGGCGCGGTTTCGGGTCCTGATTTCCCGGCCGCTCCGGGAACATCCGGCTGAAAATCCTGTCAACGATTCGGCCAAAAAGCCAATTCTTTGACGGGTTCTCGACGGAGAGGACAGGAAGGGACATCATCATTCCGCGGAGGGCCAAGGACCATGAGCAGGGAAGAAACGCCGCCCCGGGCGGAACGCAGGGAATTCTCCCGTGTCAACGCCTGGATTCCTTTCAATTACCGCATCGTCCAGAAGGAGGAATGGGGAAATCTGCGGTCCCGCTTCCTGGGACCGGTAAGTTCCATGGAACAGACGGCTCCCGTGGAAAGCGGCAGCCAGCCCCTGATCGATGCCCTGAAAAAGCTGGACATGAAAGTGGATCTCCTCATCCACATGCTGACCATGCAGCAGGAGGGCTTCCACAACCTGCCCTGCAGGGCGGTGAACGTCAGCGGCGGCGGCATCGGATTCCCGGCGGGGGACCCGCTCCCCCTGGGAACGATTCTTGAAATGAAAATGCTCCTTTCCCACCCCCACCCCGTGGCGGTCTACGCCTACGGGAAGGTGGTCAAATCCATGGAACAGCGCGACGGACACTATATCGGCCTGCAGTTCATCTGGATGGACGATCCCGTAAGGGACGAGATCGTCCATTTCGTTTTCGAGCGGGAACGCGAAATCTTGAGAGAGAAGAGAGGAAGCCGAGGGGATTCATGATCGCCATCGTCGGAATGATCATCGTTACCGTCGCCGTCATCGGCGGGTATCTGATGGAACACGGAAACCTGTTTGTGCTGTTTCAACCGGCCGAGATCCTGATCATCTTCGGGGCCGCCCTGGGGGGGTTCGTCGTCTCCTCGCCGCCGAAGGTCATCCGCGCCGTCGTGCGGGCGACCCTGGCCATGTTCAAGAGCGTCCATCTCTCCAAGAAGGATTACATCGAGGCCCTCCTGCTCCTCAACGGGATCTTCTACAAGATCCGCCAGCAGGGGCTGGTGGCCGTCGAAAACGACATCGACGCCCCCGAGGAAAGCAGCCTGTTCAACACCTATCCCCGGATCCTGAAAAACGAGCGGGCCGTCGCCCTCATCACCGACACCCTGCGGACGGTCATGTCCACTTCCATCGTCCCCCATGAGTTGGAGGCCCTCATCGACACGGAACTGGAGATCTGTCAGGAAGAGATGCTGGTTCCCTCCAAGTCGGTCACCTTCGTCGCCGACGCCCTCCCGGGACTGGGGATCGTCGCCGCCGTTCTCGGCGTCGTCCTCACCATGGGAAAGATCAGCGAGCCGCCGGAGGTCCTCGGCCACAGCATCGGGGCGGCGCTCGTGGGCACCTTCATGGGGGTTCTGTTCTGCTACGGCTATGTGGGTCCCGTAGGAAAGAACCTCGAGCACATGGCTTCGGAAGAGATTCAGTATCTCTACATCTTCAAGGTGGCCCTCATCGCCTTCGTCAGCGGGGCCGCCCCCAAGGTGGCCGTCGAATTCGGCCGGCGCGTCGTTCCCTCCGACGTCCGTCCCACCTTCGCAGAGATGGAGGAAGCCCTCAAGCAGGCTAAGAAATAATGGAACAGGGCGCAAAACCGGTCATCTTCAAGAAAACGAAGAAAAAAAGCCACGAAGGCCATCATGGCGGGTCCTGGAAGGTGGCCTACGCGGATTTCGTCACGGCGATGATGGCCTTTTTCCTTCTCCTGTGGCTCGTCACCATGGTGTCACCGGAAAAGAGGCTCGCCGTTTCCGAGTACTTCAAGTTCTTCAATGTGTTCAAGATGCAGCAGACGACAGGCGGGCAATCCTTCCTGGACCGGTCTCACGATTTCGCCAACGTCCAGGGCATGGGCACCGGCTTCGTGAAGCGGGGGACGTCCACGGGCACTTTCGCCCCGAAGGACATGGTGGAACGGCTGAAGCTCTCCATCGAGGCGAAGCTCGAGCCTTTCAGCGAACAGATCATCGTGGACATTGTCCAGGGGGGCGTCCGGATCCAGATCGTCGACATCGAGGGGAGCATGATGTTCTCCCTGGGAGGAACGGAACCCACACCCCGGGCTCAGGAAATCCTCCGTCTCGTTTCGGAGAACGTCCGCGATCTCGAAAACCGGATCGCCATCGAGGGACATACCGACGGAGCCCCTTTCCGGGGAGGGGAGATCACCAACTGGGAACTTTCCACCGCCAGGGCCTCCGCTGCGAGGAAGGAACTGGAGAAGAACGGGATCGGTCCCGAGCGGATCGCCCGCGTCGTCGGTTTCGCCGACCAGGAGCTTCTGATTCCCGTCAATCCCTACGACCCGAGAAACCGCAGAATCAGCATCATCCTCATGATCGGTGAAAACAGATCAAAGTGGTGAAAAGGGGATCACTTCACTTCGTTGAGGCACACATCAACGAAGAAAGGACCGGAATCGGTCTCGAAGGGAATGATGATGCTCGGCCCCCCCAGTACATGGACGATGCTGTGGTTCTTCCCCGAAACCACCGTCGGAATCGCCGCCAGGATGTTGTATCCCTCTGCTTCGAGCATTTTCCGCGCAACCCCGGACACCATGTTGGTCAATTCCCCCACGGCGTCTTTTACGTCCCCGTTGATCCCGTTCATGTCCTCTCCAAGCATGGTGGACACGATCTTCACAATGCAGGGTTCGCTGAAACTGAGCGCCAGCGACCCCTTCGCCGAGCCGGTGAGCCCGATGATGCCCGATACGTCCCCTCTCGCCAGGCTGTCCTTTTTCAGAAAGGGCTTCCCCGGGCGGGGTTCCACGAATGCCATCGTTTTCAATACCTTGACCGTTCCCTCGAGGAAGGGATTGATGAATTTCACGTTCATTGAAGGATCCTTTTCGCTCTTTTACAGTTTTTCGACGATCTTCTTGATCTTCTCGTTCAGGACTTCCGCCGTGAAGGGTTTGACGATGTAGTTGCTCACCCCCGCCTTGACCGCGGCAATGACGTTTTCCTGGAGCGCCTCCGCCGTGACCATGAGAAAAGGAGTTTTCGCCAGGTCCCCGTCGGCCCGCACCGCCTTGAGCAGCTCCAGGCCGTTCATGTTGGGCATGTTCCAGTCGGAGATAACGAAGTCGACCTTCTGGGACTTGAGAATCCGAAGCGCTATGGCGCCGTCCTCCGCTTCCGAGATGTTCTCGTATCCCACCTGCTTCAGAAGATTTCGGACAACCTTCCGCATGGTCGCGAAATCGTCCACGACCAGTATTTTCATGTTCTTGTCCATACGTTCCCCCGATTAAAGATTTTATTCCAGAAAATCAACCATAACGAACCCAACAAATTTCAAAAAACCGCTTTTTTCAAAGGGCCCCGTGAAAAAAGCTCCCGGGCCATGCAGCATAAGGACTTTTTGCAGAACCGTCAACCGTTACGAACTCGCAAGAAGTCGGAACAACGCTTTCTTCGAACGGCAAAGTAAAAAAACTCCGGAGGCAAGGCGCCCGAATCCCGACGACTGGGGCGCACATGGGGTACGCCGCAGGGAGGAGGGATGACGGACAACGCAGCATAGGGACTTTTTTCGAAGCCGTCAACCGTTCCGGACCCCCTCGCTCAGTTCGAAAAGCCCCTCGGGATCGATGATGAGCCCGATCTGCCCGTCCCCAAGGATCGCCCCGCCGGAGATCCCCTGGACGTTCTTCAATCCTTCCCCGAGGCTCTTGATGACGACCTCGGCCTTCCCCACGATTTCGTCCACCATGAGGCACTTCGCCCGTCCCTCTCCCTCGGTGACGACGATGATCGCCTCCCAGGGATTCCGGTGCAGGGGTTCCTTGCCGAAGAGTTCGTAAACGCGGACGAGGGGAAGGAGGTTGCCCATGACATTGATCGTTTCCCCCTTCCCGGCAATGGCGTTGTAAACCTCGCGGGAAGGCCTCAGGGCCTGGCGGATCGCCGTCGTCGGAACGATGTACCGCTCCGAGCCGACCTTTACGATCATCCCGTCGATGATGGCCAGCGTCAATGGGAATCTGAGGGCGAAGGCGGTCCCCTTCCCCGGGACGCTCTCGATTTCGATCTTTCCCCTGAGGCGGTCGATGGCCTGACGGACGACATCCATGCCGACGCCCCTTCCGGACACTTCCGTCACCTTCTCCGCGGTGGAAAAGCCGGGAAGAAAGATGAGACGGAAGATGTCCTGGTCCGTCAGGTTGTCCGCGCTGTGAACGAGACCGCTTTTCTTCGCCTTTTCCAGGATCTTTTCCCGGTTCAGGCCTTTCCCGTCGTCGATGATCTCGATGACGATGTTCCCGCCCCGGTGATAGGCCTTGAGCTGGATCATCCCCTTTTCCGGCTTCCCGGCAATCCGCCGCTCCTCGGTCGATTCCAGACCGTGATCCACCGAGTTGCGGACCATGTGGACCAGGGGATTGTAGATTTCGTCCACCATGTTCCGGTCGATCTCCGTTTCCTCCCCCACCATCTCCACGGTGACCTGCTTGCCGTTGTTCTTGCCGAGGTCCCTGGCCAGGCGGGCCATCCTCTGGAAGGTCTGCTTGATGGGCATCATCCTGAGGCTGGTCGACGTCCGCTGAAGCTCCGAGGTGATCCGGAAGAACTGGGCCACCGTCCTCATGAGTTTCCGGTCCCCGTTAAACTGCTGGGACAGGCCCTGCTGGATCATGGACTGGGTGATCACCAGTTCGCCCACCATGTCGATCAGGTCGTCCAGCTTCCGCGTGTCGATGCGGACCGTGGTGGTGTCGCTCACCTGTTCCGCCTGCTTCCGCAGCGCCTGGGACACCTGCTTCGGCGACACCTTCCCTTCCTGGATCAGGGTCTCCCCGATTTTCTTTTTCGGGACGATCGTCTGGCTCGTCTGAAGGGACGCCTCCAGGGCCTCCTCCGAAAGGGCGCCGCCGGAAACGAGAATCTGCCCCAGTTTCTGCGGCTTTTCCGCTTCCTCCCCCGATCCCACGGCATCGATCCGTTTCGAAAGGACGGAAAGATCGGTGTTCAGGGGCTTCATCTCCTTCCCTTCCAGCCGGTCCTTCAACTGACCGATCATCGACTTCAGCGTGTCCGACCCGTCGAGGACCACGTCGATGAGGGGCTGGGTGACCTCCAGTTCGTCGTTCCGCGCCTTGTCGAGGAGGTTCTCCAGGCTGTGGGCCAGACCCCGGATTTCGGAGAGGTTCAGAAACCCGGCCACCCCCTTGACGGAATGGAAAGGACGGAAGATGGCGTTGATGCACTCCTTGTCCGTCGGGTTCTGTTCCAGGTTCAGGATGTTCACCTCGATTTCCGAGATATATTCCAGACCCTCGGTAATGAAATCGCGGAGGAGCCCCTCGTCCTCGATCTCGAAGGATGCCTCCTTGGCCGCCACTTCCGGCGGCGCCGCCGGTTCCCCTTCCTCCTTTTTCCGCTCTCCCATGAGATCCCTGATCCTGTCGTCCCCGCAGGCTTCAAGGACCACGGATAGAATTTCGTCGACGCTCCCTTCGGATTTCCCCACCTTTCTATAGGAGGAAACGACCTGCTGGATGGCGGTGATCCCTTCTTCGAGGGCCCTGTAGGCCTTCCCGGCGTCTCCGATCTGGAGAAGCACGATTTTCTCAAGGAGCACGGACAATGCCCCGGCGATCTTCACCGCCTCCCCGACCTGGATCGCCTCCGCTTCCCGGGAGACCTGATCCAGGACGTTGAGAAAATTCCCCGCCGTGGGAACGTCGATTTCCTTCTGATCCAGAAAAACGAAATCGGACGCCAAACCTTCCATGAACTGGGCCAGCTTCTCGTATTTCATCGTCATGCCATCCTAATGATTTCTCCGGCGATCTGGTCGATGGGAAGAATCCTGTCGACTGCGCCGAGTTTGATTGCCTCTTTCGGCATTCCAAAGACCACGCACGTTTTTTCGTCCTGGGCAATGGTGGACGCCCCCGCTTTCTTCATCTCCAGCAGGCCGGCGGCCCCGTCGGCCCCCATGCCCGTGAGAATGACCCCGATGGCGTTCGTCCCGGCATACCGTGCCGCCGACCGGAACAGGATGTCCACGGCGGGTCTCTGGTGATGCACCATGGGGCCGTTCTTGACCTCCACGTAATACCGCGCCCCGCTCCGCCTCAGGATCATATGGAAATTACCCGGCGCGATGAGGGCCGATCCCGACGTCACCGTATCCCCGTCCTTCGCTTCCCGAACCCCGATCTGGCAAAGACCGTTCAGGCGGTCCGCGAAGGCGGTCGTAAAATTCGCCGGCATGTGCTGGACCACGACGATTCCCGGGGAATTGGGCGGCAGCTTCGTAAGAACCGATTTCAGCGCTTCCGTTCCCCCCGTGGACGCCCCGATGGCGACGATCTTCTGGGAGGTCTGGGCGAGGGCCCGGACCGGCTCCGATTCCTTCACCTGCGAGGGCGGCGCCGGCGTCCGCCGGGTCATGGTCACCTTGGAAGCGGCCCGGATCTTCTGCGCCAGCTGTTCGCTCAGGTCCCCCACGGTGTAGGACGACCCAGGCTTGGCGACGACCTCGACGGCCCCGATCTCGAGGGCTTCCAGCGTCAATTTTCCGCCCTTCGTTGTTAGGGAACTGACGATGATCACCGGAAGGGGATAATACTTCATGAGCTTTTTCAAAAACGTGATGCCGTCCATTCTCGGCATCTCGATGTCCAGTGTGACCACGTCCGGTTTCAGGGCGACGATCTTGTCCCTGGCGACGAAGGGATCCGGGGCTGCGCCGACCACCTCGATGTCGGGATACCGGGAAAGCTCTTCCGTGAAAATCTTCCGAACGATCGCCGAGTCGTCGACGATGAGAACCCGTATCACGCTCAATCCCGTCCGTCCTCCTTCAGATAGGGATACCAGTCGCCCCGGCGAAGCCGCTGGACCTTGTACACCACGGTCTCGTTCAACAACGTGTTGTAAACCACCTTTCTTCCCATGCTTCCCCCAACGTCATCGCTTTGGACCTCCACCCCGAATCGATGGAGGATGCTCCGGGCGATGCGGATGTTCTCCCGGGCGGTTTCGTCACACTCCGCCATGCCGTTCGTCGCCCCGCCCAGTATCTGGGCTTTCAGGTCCTGCTTTCTCGACCCGTTTCCAAGAAACTGACGGAGCAGGTATCGTACCGCCACGTTTCCGTACGTCGCCTTCGCTTCCTCCCGCCTGTCCGTATACGGATACAGAAAATGCGCCATGGCCCCGCATTCCGTCCTGCTGTCCCAGACCGACACGGCCACGGAGGAGCCGAGGACGGCGGAAATGAGCGCCGGCTCCCGGGGCAGAAAAATGTGCCCCGGAAGGAGGAAATATTCGAAGATCCGGACCTCGTTGTCGCTCATCGGGACGATCCGCTCCGTCCCCTCAAGATCCCGTCTCCCGGAGGACCGCGGAAAGTCCCCCATCTTCGGATTGAAAATGTATCACCACCGGATTCCCCGCCTGTTCGCCCTTTTCCTCTCCGGGCACCTCGATATTCCGTTCGAAGCCGGGAATCGAAAGATCGAAGGTCAGCGAGGAATCGAAAAGACGAAGGAAATTTCCGCAGACCACATTGGCCGATTCCTTGAGACAGTCCTCCACGTCCCGGTCCGACATCTCATCAGGTTCCTTCAATAGCAAATTCTGGACCATTCTCATCGCCAGGTCCGTTGCGAACAGCAGATCGATGGTTCCGGAACGGGGGCCCCTGAACCGTATGGAAGCCTTAAGGACCTCCTTTCCGGCGGGATACGTCTCCGCCGGTTCGAGAAAGACGAAAAACATCTTCTCGAAAACTTCAAAAATCGACTTCTTCAGAGTCTGACGGATTCTCTGCGTTTCCTCCATATTCACCGTCCTCCTGGCAACCGACCACCTGATAGAGCACCTTCCGGATGTCCTCCGGAAGGAATGGCTTCTTGATGAATCCCCGGGCACCGTTCTCGAAGGCTTCCTGAATCCGCTCGGTACTTCCCTCGGTGCTGACCATGATGACCGGAATATGATGATACAGATCGTGGGACCGCACAGTCTCCAGGAACTCCAGGCCGTTCATCTCGGGCATGTTGATGTCCGAGAGGATCACATCCACCCAGTTTGAAGAAAGAACGGAAAGGGCCTCCCTTCCGTTGCCGGCCTCGAAGCAACTGTCCACTCGAAATCCGGACATGGAAATGATTTTCCGGATCACGCTCCTCATGGCGTTCGAATCGTCCACAATCAAAATGTTAAATGACATGGCCCCAACCTTTTCCTCACATTCTTTTTCGAACCGCGTCTCCCGCTGTCCGGTCCCCGCAGGGCCGGTCGTCAGACCAGGTTCATCACGTCCTTCGCTCTGTCCATGTCCTGATGGAGCAGGATGAAACAGGTTTCAAGGTCTTTGTGCCTCAACTGAAACATGGGAATGGTCTGTTCGAGCGCCCTGCAGGCCAGCCCGTCGATCCCCCCGTCCACGCCCATCAGGGAAGCGAACTGATCCGACAGATGGACGAACCACGGGACGGGCCGCTCCTCGCTCAGGAGATCGGGCCGGTGATGGTAGCGGATGGCATCCCGGATCTCCTCGGGGTATTTCCATTTCTCCGCGATCTTCCCGCCCAGTTCGGCATGGTTGATCCCGAAGACTTCCTCTTCCGCCTCCAGGAAGGAATATCCCTGTCGCGTGACCTTGTCCATGATGGCGGTCATGGCCTCCTCGACATATTCTCCCATGATCATTTTTCCCACGTCGTGGAGGAGAGCGGCCGTATAGAGAACGTTGTCCTCCTCCCCCCGGATCCGGCGGGACAGAATCTGGGACATGAGCGCCACGGCAACCGAATGCTGCCACAGCTCGGAACCGGTTGTGACGTACCCCCTTGCGGGAACGGCCCGGAAGATCCTGGAAACGCCGGCCGTCTGGATGGTCCGGATCAGGTTCTTTCTTCCCAGGAGAGACAGGGCCTGTTCCACCGATTTCACCTTTTCCCTGAGACCGAAATAGGCGGAGTTGGCAATTCTCAGGACATTCGCCGTAACGGCCTGGTCGTATTTGACGACCGTCGCAAGTTCCTGCACGGAATAATCTTCCCGGTTCAGGAGAATCATGAGCCGCTGAACGGTCTCGGGAAAGGCGGGAATCGCCTTGATGGAATTCAGAATTTTCTCGATCATCAGATTTCCTTGATGCTGCCGCCGGATGTCTTCACGTAGGTTTTTCCGTTCGTCAGTGCGAGACGCACGGTACGGTTGAAATTGCCGCCCGTGTCCTCGCTTTCTATCATCACATTGTTTTTCCAGAATATCTTTCTCATGGCCATGATGTTCTTCTGCCCGATGCGGAAGAAATTCGTGTCGTCCAGGATGCTCGCGCCGCCGGCGGCCCGGACGATCATTCTCCGTTTTTCCGCCCCCAGCGAATAGCAGCTCTTGAACAGAACGGGAATTCCCGTATCGGCGAACATGGCCGGGTTCTGCCGCGCCTTTTCCAGATCCAGGGTCGAATCGGGGAGCATGTAATGAAGAAGCCCCCCGACCTTCGCCACGGGATCGTAAACGGCGACGGCGATACATGAGCCGAGCGCATAGGTCACGAGCACGTCCTCCGGCCGATGGCTCACCTTGAGATCGGAGATGCCGACAACGATATCCACCATTGCTTACCTTCTGTATACACTGGGTTCAATGTATTTGAAGGGATGGGACAGTCCGGTGAGGCTCTCCGAATGGCCTACAAAGAAATACCCGTCTTCCCTCAAGCAGTGATAGAATTTGTTAACCAGCATTTCCTGCGTCTTCTTATCAAAATAAATCATAACGTTCCTGCAGAAGATGAAATTGAACTGAAAGTCCGGCGGAAAGGGGTCCATGAGATTGAACCGGGAGAACGTGACGAGGTCCCGGATTTCCTTCCTGACCCGGTAGTATCCCTCCCATTGTCCGCAGCCGTATTGAAAGTACTTCCGGATCAAATCCGTCGGAACTTTCTGGAATTTCTCCTTGGGATACATTCCGGAAACGGCTTTGCGGACCACCCGGGTGGAAATGTCCGTCGCCAGGATCCGGACATCCCGGGCGGTTCTCCCGTCGAGACTTTCCATCGCCGTGATGGCCAGGGAATAGGGTTCCTCCCCGGACGAACATCCCGCCGACCAGATCCGGAGCGCCTCCCGCTTTTTCGAATCGGTCCCGCCCATGGTCTGGATGACCTGGCGGAGTCTCCTGAAGTGGCTTTCCTCCCGGAAGAAGTAGGTCAGGTTGGTGGAGACGGAATCGATCATGGCGATCAGTTCCTCCCGTCCTTCTTCCGTCGTGACGTGCCGGTAGTATTCGCTGAACGACCGGAACCCGCCTTCCCTGAGGCGTTTCCCCAGCCGTGCCCGGACGAGCTCCTTCTTGCCGTCGTGAAGATTGATACCGCAAAGATCGTAAACGAGTCGGCTGATTTTTTCGAAATCCAGATCCCGAAGTTCGGCGCTTGCGATCATTTCAACTCCTCAATATAAAATGCGTCCCCGCTCACTTGCCCGCCGTGCCGAGCTTTTCCAGCATGTCGGGGAATTTTTTCATGTCCTCCCCGGAAAAACCGAACTCCCCGAGGAGTCTTTTCACCTCGTACCCGGGAATTTTATAGTGTTTTCCCACAGGGTAGGCCTTGATCTTCCCTTCCTTCGCCCACCGGTACACCGTAACCCGGTTGATCCGGAAGAGTTCCGCCACTTCAGACGTGGAAAAAAATCTTGTTTCTTCCATGAGCGCGCTCAGGGACCTCCCATTTGAAGCGTCATCCACCGATGGGCCCTTCCTCCCGCGGCCGTATCCCGGCCGCGGGACTCCGGATGCATGGCTACTGGAGATGCGAGATCTCCTCTTCCGTCAGAACCCGGTTGATATCCAGGAGGATCTTGACGGCACCGCTCATCTTGGCCATCCCCAGGATGAACTCCGTGTTCAGTTTCACCCCGAATGTCGGCGTGTCCTCGATCTCGCTGGCCTTGATGTTCAAAACCTCCGACACCGTGTCCACGACGATCCCCATCATGATGGGACCCACGGACCCGCTGATCTCCACGACCACGATGCAGGTCCGTTCCGTGTACGGCATGGGCTCCATGC
>DJVQ01000069.1 GCA_002441265.1 Syntrophaceae bacterium UBA6252 | reverse complement strand
GAACTGGTGCTGCCGGATGAGCCCCCGGGTGTCCTTCCCGTAGGAGCCCGCCTCCGCCCGGAAACAGGGGGAGTATGCCACATAGTACAGGGGAAGGTTCTTTTCCTCCAGGATCTCCTGGCTGTGCAGGTTCGTCACCGGAACCTCCGCCGTGGGAATGAGGTAATATTCCATCCCCTCGATCTTGAAGAGGTCCTCGGCGAATTTGGGAAGCTGGCCCGTTCCGGTCATGCTCTCCCGGTTCACCATGAAGGGCGTCAGAAGTTCCGTGTAGCGGTGGGTGCCCGTGTGGAGGTCCAGCATGAAATTGATGACGGCCCTCTCGAGCCTCGCCCCCAGTCCCCTGTACACGGTGAAGCGGGCGCCGGCGATCTTCGCACCCCGGGCGAAATCGAGGATCCCCAGATCCTCGCCGATCTCCCAGTGGGGCTTCGGCACGAACTTCATGACGGGCTTCTCGCCCCATGTCCGGACGACGGGATTGTCTTCCGACCCCGTCCCGTACACCACGGAATCATGAAAGATGTTGGGAATCATCATCATGAAATCCTGGAGCCGGGACTCGGTGTCCTTCCGTTCCTCGTCGAGTTCCTTGATCCTGGTGGAAACCTCGCCCATCTGGGCGATCAGGTCGGATGCGTCTTCCTTTTGCTGCTTCTTTTTGCCGATTTCCTTCGACACCCGGTTCCGGTCGCTCCGGAGGTTTTCCACCTCCTGGAGAAGGTCCCGCCTCTTCGTCTCGAGGGACACGAAAAGATCGAAATCGACCTCTTTTCCCCTCTCGAGCATTTTCCGGCGGACGAGATCCAGATTTTCCCTCACGAATCGGATATCCAGCATGGCTCGACACCTTTCCCTTCCACTACCAGAGCCCTTTTCCCTACCACTTTGGCATTTTCAAGTCAAATACTTTCTCCCCCGCGGGTCCCTCCGCTACGCGCCGCCGCCCGTTCTTCCCAGCTTGCGTTTCACGTTCTTTACCAGGAAGATCATCTCGTCGCACCGGAAGAGATGGGCGAACACGAAGAAGGACACTCCCCCCAGGACGACCGCGCCTGCGAGGTGGAAGAGCCTCCCGGCGATCCTTCCCGAAAGGTCCCAGGGCGCGACGGCGCCCCAGAGGACGATGACGGCCCCCATGGCCAGGGCGGCCAGGGACATCCGCAGGAGGGACCGGTAGAAGGGGGCGTCGAAAAACGGCCCGATCCGCTTTTTCAGGATGATTGCGAGGACGCCCACGTTGACGGCGGTGGAAACCGACGTGGCGAGCGCGAGCCCGCTGTGCTTCATGGGGAACATGAGGGCCACCGAGACGGCCACGTTCACCAGGAAGGCCAGGAAGGCCACCTTTACGGGCGTTTTCGTGTCCTGGAGGGAATAGAAGGCCGAAACGACCACACGGATCACCGAAAAGGCCCAAAGTCCCAGGGTGTAGTACAGGAGGGCGTCGGCGGTGGCCAGGGTGGAGGAAATCTCGAACTCCCCCCGCTGGAAGAGGACGGAGATGATGGGGACCCGCAGGAGAACGAGGGCCACCATGGCGGGCAGGGTGACGAAGAGGATGAGCCGCGTGGAAAAGGACACTGTTTTCCGGAGTTCGTCGAAGGCGCCGTCCGTCGCATGCGCCGAGAGGCTGGGAAGGACGGCGGTCCCGACGGCGATGCCGAAGATCCCCAGGGGCAGTTCCACGATCCGATCCGCGTAGTACAGGTAGGAGACGCTTCCGCTGGGCAGAAGGGATGCGAGGAGCGTCCCCACGAAGATGTTGATCTGATAGACCGCCGCTCCGAAAACGGCGGGAAGCATGAGAAGCCCCACTTTCCGGACGCCCGGGTGGCGGAAGTGAAAATCGGGCCGCAGGGGAATCCCGAACTTGAGCAGGAAAGGGATCTGCATGACGAGCTGCAGGAAGCCGCCCACCAGGACCCCCACGGCAAGGGCTACGATGGGTTCCCGGAAGAATCTCGCCAGGAAAAAGACGGAAAAGATCATGGACAGGTTGAGGGCCACCGGGGCGAGCGCGGGCGCCGCGAAATGGCGGAGCGAGTTCAGAATCCCCATGGCAAGCGCCACGAGGGAGATGAAAAAGATGTAAGGAAACATGAGCCTCGTGAGAAAGACGGCGAGGTCGTACTGGCCGGCGACCTCGGTGAAGCCGGGCGCGATGAGGCGGACGATCCAGGGCGAGAGAAGAATGCCCGCGAGCGTGACGGCGACAAGGACAATGCTGAGCAGGGTGAAGGCGATGCCGGCGAAGGCGAAGGCGTCCTTTTTCGGACGCGTCTTCAGGTATTCCGTGAAGACGGGCACGAAGGCGATGGTGAGGGCCCCCTCGGCGAGGAGCCTCCTCAATAGATTTGGAATGCGGAAGGCCACGAAAAATGCGTCCGTGGCGATCCCGGCCCCGAAGAACCCCGCGACGACCATGTCCCGGAGAAAGCCGAAAATGCGGCTCAGGAACGTTGCGAACCCGACGACACCCGCCGCCCGGGCGATCCGGACGTGCTCCTTCGTTGGATCTGTGGTGGGCTTGTCCATGGAGTGGGAGAGGGAATGAATGCCCTTAGCCGGAGGCGACCGCCGTTTCGAGATCCTTTTTCTTCACTCCGGAAACGGCGACGGTCTTCGTTTTCGATTTCAAGCCCGAGAGGATCCGGACCCGGTCTCTCTTCACGCCGAGAAGCCCAGCCAGGAACCGGACACACTCCTCGTTCGCCTTCCCTTCCACCGGGGGGGCCTTGAGCCGGACCTTCAGGGCATCGTCCTGGATACCGGCGACCTCCGATCGGGATGACCGGGGAACGACCCGGACCTGGAAAACGATCCCCTGGTCCGACTCGGTGACGGGAATGCCGTTCATTCCGTCTCCTCGGTTTTTTTCCTGGACTTCTGCCAGGACTGGAGGACCTTCTCGTTGAAATAGAGGAAATATTCAAAGTATTCGTCGAGGCTTCTCTTCATCTGTTCCAGCCGTTCCACTTCGCCCCTCAGGGATTCCACCTCCCTCCGGGAGCCTTCCAGGATCTCCTCGGCCGCCTTTTTCGCCTCCCCGAGGAGGGCGTCCCGGGATGCTTCCAACTCCTCGATTTCCCTCCTTTGCGTATCGCCCGCGCTTTGCTCCAGTTCGGAGATCCGCGTCTCGAGGGCGGCGACGGTTTCCTTGAGCCGGTCGTTTTCCGCGATCCGTTCCTCCAGTTGCCGGGCGACGGTATCGAGAAACCGGTCCACCTCCCGGATGTCGAACCCGCGGAAACGGACCCGGAACTGCTGGTTGTGGATGTCCAAAGGAGTGATCTGTTCCATGGGACCTCCTATTTAAACTGGAGGGCAAGCTGGTAGAGGCTCCGGATGAGGAAGCTCTGGAGAAAAATGATGACCAGGATGACGATGATCGGAGAAAAGTCGATCCCCAGGTTCCCGAAAGGCAGGAACCGGCGGACCCGGTAGAGGACCGGTTCGGTCACCCGGAAGAGAAACTGGACGATTGCATTGTAGGGATCGGGATTCACCCAGGAAAGCACCGCCCGGATGACGATGATCCACATGTAAATGGTAAGGCCGATGTCCAGGATCCGCGCAACGGCCTCGATAAAATTCGCTGCGACGAACATGGGTTCCCCCGTGGTTGCTGATGTGTTATGGGTTAAATAATGATTGCATGGGAAAAAGTCAAGGTATATATTGCCCTTACTTTATCCCTGCAGGGAAAAACGCAGCGAAGGAGGGCACCGCGACATGCTGAAAGGGAAGAAAATCGCCATCCTCGGCGGGGGAAACATGGGAGAGGTGATCGCCTCCGGGATTCTGGCCTCGGAGCTGGTTCCGCCCGAATCCCTGGTCGTGACCGACGCATCCGTTCCCCGGCTCGAATATCTGAAGGGGAAATACCCGTTCCGCGCCGGCGCCGACAACCACGAAGCGGTCTCCTTCGCCGACCTGGTCGTCGTCGCAGTGAAGCCCCAGAACGTGAGGGAACTGCTCGAGGACATCCGGTCCTTCCTGGACCCCTCAAAACTCCTCGTGTCCATCGCCGCGGGCATCCCCATCCGATTCATCGAGGGCCATCTGGGAGAGGGGAAACACCCCGTCGTCCGGGTCATGCCGAACACTCCCGCCCTCGTCGGGGAAGGGGCCACCGCGCTGGCCGGGGGGGCTCACGCCACGGAACGGGACGTGCTCGCTGCAAAGAGGATCTTCGACGGTCTGGGAACGACGGTCGTCGTCCGGGAAGAACTCATGGACGCGGTGACGGGACTGAGCGGAAGCGGGCCGGCTTACGCTTTCATCATGATCGAGGCGCTTTCCGACGGGGGGGTCAAAATGGGGCTGCCCCGGGACACGGCCACCCGTCTCGCCGCCCAGACCCTTCTCGGGGCGGCGAAACTCGTGCTCGAGGGGGGAAAACACCCCGGCCAGTTGAAGGACATGGTCACCTCTCCCGGAGGGACGACCATCGCGGGCATTCACGCGCTGGAGACGGGAAGGCTCCGGGCCACCCTCATTTCGGCGGTTGAAGCGGCCACCCTCCGGTCGAAGGAACTGGGAAAACTCGTCTGATTATTCCGCCGGGCTCTCCGGTTCTTTTTTCGATTTCTCCGAGGGTTCTCCGGCCGACGAGGGCTCCTGCGAACTTTCCGGTTCCTCGCGGCCTGCCGCCGGCGGGGCTTCCGGGGCCTCTCCGGGTCCTTCCGGGAGCGACCGGGGCGTCGATTCCATTCCCTCAAAGCTGTCCATCCCCTCCCAGGGGGGCGGCTCAGGCCCTTCGCCGCCTTCCGGCGTCGCCACGGGCGCCGTTTCCGCTCCCTCGAGGCTTCCCGGAACAGCCGCGCCCTCGACCGCCGCGGGGGGTTTCTTCTTGCCCCGTCTCCTTCTCCGCCGCGACCGGCTTTTCTTCTTTACCTCCGGTTCCCCCTCCGCCGCTTTTACCTGTTCTTTTTCCTTCTCCTTCTCCTTTTCCTTCTCTTTTTCTTTCTCTTTCCCCTTTTCCTTTTCCTTTTCCCTCCGGGCCGCCTTCCCTTCCGCCGCCTGTTCGGGCACCCGGGAGGGTTCCGGCAATCCCTCCGGTTCCTTTCTTACGATCTCCAGTTCGAAATCCCCCCAGGGAACGTTGTAGCTCCCCCGGAGCTGGATCCCCGTCTGGTAGAGCGTTTCGAGCTTGGCGAGCTCGCTCCTTTTCTGGTTCAGAAGGTAATCGCTGACCTCGGGGGGGAGAAGCACCTTGATGGTGGCGCAGGTGCCGCTCACCGACTCCCCCTTGATCTTCCGGTAGATCCGAAGGGCAAGCGACTCCAAGGAGGGGCGGATTCCCGTGCCCTTGCAGTGGGGGCACTGGACATGGCTGATTTCCTGGATGGTGGACTGCTTTTTCTGGCGGGTCAGTTCGAGCATGCCGAACCGGGAAATCTTGGAAAGCTGGATCCGCGAGCGGTCGATGCTCAGCGCGTTCTTGAACGCCTTCTCGATCTGGGCGACGTGCTTCCGGTCCTCCATGTCGATGAAGTCGATCACCACGAGCCCGCCCAGGTCCCGGAGCCGGAGCTGCCGGGCGATTTCCTCCGCCGCATCAAGATTCGTCCGGTACGCCGTTTCCTCCACATCCTTCCGGCTCGTTCCCTTGCCCGAGTTCACGTCGATGGTGATCATGGCCTCGGTGGGCTTGATGAAGAGATGCCCTCCCGATTTCAGAAAGACCCGCTCCCGGTACACCTCCTCGATCTGGCCCTCGATGGCGAACTTCTCGAACAGGGGGATTTCTTCCTTGTAATGCTTGATCACCTTCACGTTTCTCGGGGACACGGCCTTGAAATAGGCCCGCATGTTGCGGTAGGTGTCCGCATGGTCCACCAGGATCTCCTCGATGTCCGACGAGTAATAGTCCCTGAGGGAACGGACGGCGAAATCGCTCTCCCGGTAGACGAGGGCCGGCGCTGCGAGCTTCTCCGCCTTTTTCATGATGTCCTTCCACAGGCGGATGAGCATCTGGTAGTCCCGCAGGATCTCCTGCTTCGTCCTCTGGGTCCCCGCCGTGCGGACGATGAATCCGAAACCCTCCTTCTCGGTGATTTCGTCCATCATCGTCTTGAGGCGTTTCCTGTCCGCCTCGTCCTCGATCTTCCGGGAGATGCCGGCACTTTTCCGGTTCGGCATGAGAACGAGGTACCGTCCCGGCAGGGAGAGGTTGTTCGTCAGCATGGCCCCCTTGTTCTGGATCCCTTCCCGGACGACCTGGACAAAGAGTTCCTGCTTCGCCTTCAGGCCCGGCCGCGACCGGGACTTTCCGGAGGCGTCGCCCTCCTCCTTCTGCCCCAGTAGTTCGTAGTTCACGTCCCGAAAGGGCAGAAAGCCGTTCTTCCCCGCCCCGAAATCGACAAAGGCGGCCTGAAGCCCCTTTTCGACCTTCTGAACGATTCCCTTGTAGATGTTTCCGGTGATGGGTTCCTTTACGGCAAGCTGGATGTTGAACTCGACAAGCTTCCCGTTGTCGACGATGGCCATCCTGCTCTCTTCCTCGTCGATGGCGTTGATAAGCATCTTTTTTGTCATATGATTTCCTATCCGAACATGCTCACGTCCCCTTTGCCCACACGGACGACCTCCGGCGACTCTTCGAGAAAACTCACCACGGACGACTCCGCCGGCGGGAGGACCCCGCCGTCGATCACCATGTCCACGCGGTGACGGAATTTCTCGTCGATCTCCTCGGGATCGGTCATGATTTCATCCCCCGCCGTCGTCACGCTTGTGCTGATGATCGGTCGCCCCAGCGTGGAAACAACGGCGAGGCAGATCCGGTTGTCTGGAACACGGATCCCCACCGTTTTCCGCTTGGGCATGATGATTCTGGGCACAAGGCGGGAGGCTTCAAGGATGAAGGTATACGGGCCCGGAAGGAGCCGCTTCATGGCCTTGTAGGCATAGTTGGGAACAATGGCGTAATTGCTGATGTCCTTTAAATCGGCGCAGACAAAGCTGAAGGGCTGCTTTCTGCTCCGTTGCTTGATGTCGTAGATTCTCTCGATGGCCCGCCGGTTGAGAAGATCGCACCCGATCCCGTAAACCGTGTCCGTGGGATAGATGATGATCCCGCCTTCCTCCAGGACATCGACGGCTTTCCGGACGAGCCGCACCTGGGGGTTCTCCCTGTTGATCGAAACCAGCATAGCCTCTTCCCATATCGACGGAGACAAATTCGCGGCGAATCCGCTTCCCGCCGCGGAATTCCCTGCGGAACGGCATCGGTGTCCCGTCGAGTGCAGCAAATGTATATTCAAATCGAACCCCTGTCAACTGATAAAAGGGGGGCATTCCGGCACGAAAAGCCGCGGGGAAGGGGCCTCCCGGCCGGCCGGGACGGCTAGCGGCGCACCGGGGTGAAAAAAACTTGTTTCAAACGGAAATGAGGGGTAAAAAGAACGGAACGATTCGATTCCGCGCATACCGTGGTTCATCGGAAATTCCATCCCGGGGGGGGTCCATGAAAAAAATGGAAAAGTGCGTTTCCGGCCCTGTTTTCCCGCGCGCCATTGCGGCAGCGGCGATCATCGTCCTGTTTCTTGTCTCCGGCTGTGCCACCAAGATCAAGGTGAACATGCTCCAGCCCGCCAAGTACCATGAGGCGTCGCTGACGAGAACCGTGGCCGTTCTCCCCTTCGAGGGCAAGGACGGAGCGGCTTTCGCATCGGAACTGGAATCGGTCCTGGCGAGCGTGATGATCGGCGGAAAGCCGTACTTCACCCTGGTGGACCGGATGAGCATCAACAAGACCTTGAGCGAACTGCAGCTTTCCCAGTCGGGGCTTCTCGACGAAAAGACGGCCTCGACGGTGGGGCGGATGCTGGGGGCGCAGGGGATCTACACGGGCACCGTCACGGCCAATGACGTCAGCGACACCGTGACCACCCAGACCCGGACGGAATGCGCCCAGTACAAGATCCTCAAGGACAAGGACGGGAAACCGTACCAGGGTCCCTGCGTGCGCTATGTCCACAAGTACGTCCGCTGCACCGACCGGGTGGCCAGTTTCTCCGTCGCCCCCAAGCTGGTGGACGTGAGCACCGGCCAGATCCTGTACGCGGAAAACCTGAACGACACGGCCCGATCCTACGGGTGCGACGACACGGGACTCGTCGAGGCGAAGGAAGTGCTCCTGAAACGGGTGAAGGACAACGTGAAAAAACGGTTCCGCACGGACATCGCGCCCTTCTACACGACCGAGGAAATCGCCCTCATGAATTCGAAGGACATGATCCCGACGAAGGAAGCCGTGGAAAAGCTGAAACAGGGGATCGAGTTCGCCGGCAAGGACCGGATGGACCGGGCCTGCGAACTCTGGGAGGATGCCCGCACCGAGGCGCCGGACTCCCCGGCCATCCTGTTCAACCTCGGGGTCTGCGCGGAAAGCCGGGGGGACTTCGGGACGGCGCTCACCTTCTACCACCAGGCGGACCGGCTCATGATGAAACCGGACGACAACATCACGAGCGCCCTGAAACGGACTCAAAAGGCCATCGACAACCAGAAGTTGCTGGGAGAGCAGTTGAAACGGGGAAAACCGTAAGCATCGAAGCGAAAGGGGTGCCCCCCGACGGGGGGCACCCCTTTTTTGACCGTGGCCTCAGGCCGTGCGGATGTACCGGGCGGTGAGATCCCCCACCTCGCGGGTCCCGCAGCCCATTTTTCCCGCATCCATGCTTTTCAGGTCGTTCTTCACGACCTTCACGATGGCGTCAAAGAGTTTCGACGCCCCTTCGTCCTCTCCCAGGGTTTCCAGCATCATCTGGGCGGCGTAGACGGCCGCAACGGGGTTGATCTTGTTCGTCCCCGCGTACTTGGGCGCCGAGCCCCCGATGGGCTCGAACATGGAGGTCTTCCCGGGATGGATGTTTCCCCCGGCGGCGATCCCGAGCCCCCCCTGGATCATGGCCCCCAGGTCGGTGATGATATCGCCGAACATGTTGTCCGTCACGATCACGTCGAAGAACTCGGGGTTCTTCACCATCCACATGCAGATGGCGTCCACGTGGGCGTAATCGGTCTCCACCTCGGGGTAGTCCCTGGCGCATTCCCGGAAGGCCCGATCCCACAGGTCGAAGGCGTAGGTGAGCACGTTCGTCTTCCCGCAGAGGGTCAGCTTCTTCCTGCGGTTTCTTTTCCGGCAGTACTCGAAGGCATAGCGGAGGCACCGTTCGACCCCCCGGCGGGTGTTGATGGACTCCTGGACGGCCACTTCATCCGCCGTCCCCTTCCTCAGGAATCCGCCGCTTCCCGCGTAGAGCCCCTCCGTGTTCTCACGGACGACGACGAAATCGATGTCCGCCGGCCCTTTGTCCTTCAGGGGGGTGTACACTCCCGGCAGAAGGACGACCGGCCTGAGGTTGATGTAAAGATCCAGATCGAAGCGAAGCCGCAGAAGGACATTCTGTTCCAGGACGCCCGGTTTGACCTTCGGGTGCCCGATGGCCCCGAGAAGAATGGCGTGGAACTGGCGCAGTTCGTTCACCGTGGAGTCCGGGAGGAGATCCCCCGTGCGGAGGTAGCGCTCCCCGCCAAGGTCGTACTCGGTAAAACGGAAGGCGGGCCCTCCCGTCTCCGAAAGGGCTTTGAGGGCCTTCAGGGCCTCGGCGATAACCTCCGGACCGGTCCCGTCACCGGGGATCACAGCGATGTCGTACTCACGCATTCCACTACCTCCATGTGTTTACAGTGCAAAAGAAAGCCCGCCGAGAGCAGGCCTGTGATGTTCGAAACTTTGACGGCGGCCTGAAAGCCTATCCCCTCGCGCCGTGCGTCTTCATCCGGATGGATTCGACGAGGCCCCCCGCCTGGATGAGTTCCCGCATGAACGGCGGGATTGGATTCGCCCGCCAGATTTTCCCGCTGGTCTTGTTTTCGATGACCCCCGTCGCGAGATCGACGGACACCCGGTCGCCCTCCTTCAGGCCTTCCGCCGCCGCTTCCGATTCGAGAAGGGGAAGCCCGATGTTGAAGGCGTTCCGGTAGAAGATCCTGGCGAAGCTCTTTGCGACGATGGCGCCGACGCCCGCCTCCCGGATGGCCAGGGGCGCATGCTCCCGGGAGGAACCGCACCCGAAGTTGCTTCCCCCGACGATCACGTCCCCCCGCTGCACGCGGCCGATGAAATCGGGGCGCAGGTTGAGAAAGCATCCCTTTGCCAGTTCGGCGGGGTCGGACAGGTTGAGAAACCTGGCCGGCAGGATCAGGTCCGTGTCCACGTCATCCCCGAATTTCCACACGTTGCCCTCGATGGTCATATCTGTTGCCGTTCCTTTCCGAAAAGGATTGTCATTCCGCCGGGGCCGAAACCCCGGTCTGCAGGTGTCGGATTGAAATGCCGCCCCCCCGGGGAGAAGGCCCCGGACGACGAAAATCCATCCAATGCAGCCCGGCCCCTCAGGGCCGGCCGTTCCTTCTTTCCGGAGCCGAAGCCCCGGGCCGCGTAACCGGGTTCAGGATCCGGAGGGTTCTCAGAAGAGTTCCGCCGGACCGGCCACCCTGCCGAGTACCGCCGAGGCGGCGGCGACGGCGGGATTGGCCAGGTACACCTCGCTCTTCGGATGGCCCATCCGGCCGATGAAGTTCCGGTTCGTCGTCGAAACCGCCCTTTCCCCCTCCGCGAGGAGCCCCATGTGGCCGCCGAGGCAGGGACCGCAGCAGGGGGGGCCGATGACGGCGCCCGCATCGAGCAGCGTCGCCAGGATCCCCTCTTCCAGGGCTTTCCGGTAAATCCAAGGGGATCCGGGAATCACCACGAGGCGCAGTCCCGGTGCCGCCTTTCTGCCTTCGAGCAGTGACGCGGCGCAACGAAGATCCTCGAGCCAGCCGTTCGTGCAGGACCCGATGAACACCTGGTCGATGGGCACCGGACCCACGTCCGACACGGGCATCACGTTCGCCGGCGACGACGGACAGGCGACCTGGGGAGAAAGGCCGTCCACCTGGATGGTGACAACGGATTCATAGTCGGCGTCGGGGTCGGACCGGAAGACGCGGTACGGTCCGGAGGTCCGTTCGTCCAGCCAGGCCCGGGTGACGTCGTCCACTTCCATGATTCCGTTCTTCGCCCCTCCCTCTATGGCCATGTTGGCCATGGTGAACCGCTGATGCATGGGAAGGGCCGCGATGACCGGGCCGGTGAACTCCATGGCCCGGTAGAGCGCCCCCTCCACGCCGATCCGGCCCAGGGTGTGAAGAATGAGGTCCTTCCCCTGAACCCACTCGGGAAGGGTTCCCGTGTACTCGAACCGGATCGTTCCGGGGACCTTGAGCCAGATCTCCCCCGTGGCCATCACCGCCGCGAGGTCCGTGCTGCCCACCCCGGTGGAGAAGGCCCCCAGCGCCCCGTGGGTGCAGGTGTGGCTGTCGGCGCCGATGATCACCTGCCCAGGCAGGATGAGGCCCTTTTCTGGGAGAAGGACATGGCAGATCCCCGTTTCCCCGCCCTCGTAAAAATGGCGGAGTCCCTGCTCCCGGGCGAACTCCCGCATTTTTTTCACTTGCTGGGCCGTCTGGATGTCCTTGTTCGGGACGAAATGGTCGGCCACGAGAATGACCTTCTCCCGGTCATAAACCCGGGGGACCCCGATCCTGTGAAACGTTTCGAGGGCCAGGGGCGCCGTGACGTCGTGGGTGAAGGCGGCGTCCACGCGCACCTGGACGAGATCCCCGGGGCGGACCGCGGAGACTCCCGCATGATCGGCCAGAATTTTTTCCGTGATAGTCATTCCCATGATATCCTATCCCTTATTCTTGTTCGGAACGCAAGCCCCTCCACGAGGGGCCCTGACCGGGCGGGCGCCCGCTTTTCCATGTGCCGCTCCCGGGGGGAGCGCGTGCGGGCTTCCGTCTAAGCCGGTTCCCTATCCGTTCCTGTTCAGTTTGTCCTTGGAAAGCTTGTACTGGATGCTCTCGATGAGCGCCTGCCAGCTCGCCTCTATCACATTCGCCGAGACCCCGATGGTGGTCCAGACCTCCTTTTCATCCCTCGATTCGAGGAGGACCCGGACCGCCGCCGCCGTCCCCTCGCTTCCTTCCAGGATGCGGACCTTGAAATCGACCAGATGCATCTCGTCGATCTGGGGGTAGAATTTTCTGAGCGCCTTCCGGAGGGCGTTGTCCAGGGCGTTCACGGGCCCGTTCCCCTCCGCCGCGGTGATTTCATGTTCCTTGCCCACGGAGATCTTGATGGTGGCCAGCGCGCGGCAAGAATCGCTCTTCGTTTTTTCGTCGATGACCCGGAAGGATTCCAGGGTGAAGGGCTCCTTGAACTCTCCCGTCGCTCTCCGGATCAGAAGGGCGAGGGAACCGTCGGCGGCGTCGAACTGGTACCCCTTGTCCTCCATCTTTTTGATTTCCTGGACGATCTTCCGGCTCAGGCCGTTGTCGTCGCCGAGACGGACGCCGAACTCCCGGGCCTTGTACTCGATGTTGCTCTTCCCGGCGAGATCGGAAACCACGACGCGGCGCTGGTTCCCGACGAGCGTCGGATCGATGTGTTCGTAAGCCCTGGGGTTTTTCAGAACGGCGCTCACGTGGACCCCCCCCTTGTGGGCGAAAGCGCTCCGTCCCACGAAGGGGCGGGAGTTCACCGGAGGGATGTTGGCCACGTCGCTCACGTACCGGGACAGGTTGGTCAGGATCCGGACGGAATCCCCGGGAAGGCATCCCCTGTTCATCTTGAGACCGAGGTTTCCAATAATGGAAATGAGGTCGGCGTTTCCGCATCGTTCGCCGTAGCCGTTGATCGTTCCCTGGATCATCCGAACCCCGAGCCGCGCGGCATAAAGGGAATTGGCCACCGCCAGGCCGCAGTCGTTGTGGGCGTGGATGCCGAGTTCGTCAGCGGGAATCATGCCCTTCACGGCTTCCAGGATCTCCGCCACTTCCCAGGGCAGGGTCCCGCCGTTGGTGTCGCAAAGGACGATCCGGTCCGCTCCCGCTTCACGGGCCGTTTCGATGGTCTTCAGGGCATATTCCGGATTGTTCTTGTACCCGTCGAAAAAGTGTTCCGCGTCGTAGATGAGTTCCTTGTCCTTTTCCTTGAGGTAGGCCACGGTTTCCCGGATGATGGCCAGATTCTCCTCGAGAGAGACGCCGAGGATCTCCGTAGCATGGAGATCCCAGGTTTTTCCGAAGATGGTCACCACCGGGGTTTCCGCCTGGAGGAGCGCCTGGATGTTCTGGCAGTCGCCGGGCGTCCTGTCCGGTCTCCGGGTGCTTCCGAATGCGGAAAGGCGTGCATTGACGAATTTTTCCTCCCGGGCCATTTCGAAGAACCGCAGGTCCTTCGGGTTCGAGCCGGGCCACCCGCCCTCGATGTAGTGAATTCCGACTTCGTCGAGCTTCTTCGCGATCCGGAGTTTCTCCTCGGCGGAAAAATTCACCTGCTCCCCCTGAGTGCCGTCCCTCAGGGTCGTATCGTACAGGTCCATCGACGTTGCTTCCATATCTACCACTCTCACTCCTCATAAAATAAAAAATCCGTTATCAGGTGCCTGATAACGGATTTTCTGTCTTTCTTGTTTTCAGCCGGGAAACCCCATTATCAGGCTACATATGTAAGCCCCCAATAATGATGCCGTTGATAATGGTTATCCCGTTTACGAACATGAGCCTTTACGATCCTTCTGCTGCAAAAGTTTGTCGATGATAAAGGATTTCTTTCCCCCTGTCAATGGATTTTTTCCATGGATTTTTCCATCCGCACCGTTGACAAACCGTTTTAGAGGATTACATTATGTGAGAAATCACAGGAGGTAGCCTGTCTTGTCCGATCTCTACAAGTGCAAGAAAAGCAACGACTACATCATTGAACCCTGTACGGATCAGGTCTGCGACTGGTGGCTGAAAAACGAGACGTTCTGCAATTGCACCTGGGTCGCCTGCAATTACGGACCGTTCACCCTCGAGGAGGTCGGGGAAATGATGGGGGTGACAAGGGAAAGAATCCGCCAGATCGAGGCCAAGGCCCTCCGTAAGCTCCAGCACAAGAAACGGCGGGATCAGTTGAGAGATTTCTCGACCTCGGAAATCGAAGAAGACTGAAAGACGTCGCCGGAAGACCTTTTACAGCGTTGCCCCTCACCCGTCCTTCCTGCGACGGGGATCCCGTTACGCCTCCGTCCCCGGGATCCGGGCGTGTTGCCTGCGGAGCTTCTTGCGCAGCCTTCCGAAAAGGACGGTTTCAGGACTTTTACAAGCCCGTTCGTTAAGACTCGTCCCCTTTTTTCTTCCTCAGATCCCCGATGAATTTCCGGAAATGAGCCCTGCTTTCCGCCCTCGAGAACAGGACGGCGGAAATTTCGAATTCATGCTCCAGGGCCGTCCCTTTGTCCAGCCTCGGCACGATGTCGGAAATCCGCTTCACCGCCTCGACGGCCCGGGCGGACCGTTTCGACAGTTCCAGGGCCACGCCCTTGGCGTCCTCGAGGAACTTGTCGGGAGGCGACACCTTGTTGACGAGTCCGATGCGAAGCGCTTCCTGGGCGCCGATCGGTTCCCCCAGCATGGCGATTTCCTTCGCCTTTGCATGTCCCACAAGGCGCATGAGGGGATCGAAGAGGGGATTCAGCCCGAATTTCAGCTCCGGGTGTCCGAAAATGGCCGTTTCCGACGCGATGATGAGGTCGCACACCGTGGCGAGGTTGAATCCGCCGCCCAGGGCGATCCCGCTGACGGCGGCGATCACCGGTTTCCGGAACGTGTAGATCTTTTTCAGGTACTTGATCATGGAGGAAAAGTATTCATCCAGTTCCCCGTCCTGGATCTGTTCCCATTCCTTGAGATCCATGCCCGCGGAAAAGATGAAGTCCCCTCCGGTCAGAACGACGGCACGGATCGCGTCGTCCCTCTCGAGAGACTCGAAACACTCTTCCAGTTCGCACCGCATCTGCAGGGAAAGGGCGTTCATGTCCTTCTGCCGGTTCAGCGTGACGACGGCGTACCCTTCTTCCCTGTCCACCCGGATCGTTTCATAGGATGATGGGGTCATGTTGGAGGTTCCCTCAATCGGCGATTTCTCCGGAAAGCCCGGGAGCCATCCGGTATTCGACCCCTGCCGGGGCCGCTTCCTGGAATTCCTCTGCTAGAAAACGGGCAGACTCCTCGAGGAGATACCGAAGCACGCCTGTCCGCTTCTGTTTCGCGTAGACCACCGCGGGCTTCCCCTCCATCCCGGCGATCCTCGCGGCGATTTCCACGGCGTCCGATTCCCCGCCCAGATCGTCCACGAGCCCTATCGCCTTTGCCTGTTTCCCCGTGAAGATCTTTCCCTCGGCGATTTCCGCCGTTCGCTCCGGCGGGAGATTCCTGCTGGTCAGGACCACGTCCACGAACTGCTTGTAAATATCGTTCGTCACGCCCTGGAGGAATTCCCGTTCCGCCGGGGTCACTGCCCGGAAGGGGGATCCCACATCCTTGTACGCGCCGCTTTTGATCGTGGTCGTTCCGATCCCCACCTTGCGGAAGAGTTCCTCGAACCGGGGGAACTGGAGGATGACGCCGATGCTTCCGGTGACGGTCCCGGGATTGGCAACGATCCGCTCCGCCGCGCAGGCGATGTAATACCCGCCCGACGCCGCGACGGATCCCAGGGAGGCGACAACCGTCTTGGTCGCCCTCAGTTTCCGGACCCGGGCGTAAATCTCCTGGGCCGCGACAACCCCGCCTCCCGGCGACTCGACCCGAAGAACCACGGCCCGGACGCGGTCGTCACTGGCAAACTCGTCGATCTGTGAAATGGTTTCCCTGGCGTCGGCGAGAACCCCGCGCACCAGGACGATGCCGACCCGTTCCCCGCCGGAGAACACGCCCCCCATCCCCGCCTTGCCGGCAATTCCGTAAATCAGGAGAAAAGAACACACGCCTACAAGAAGGAGAAGGAGGATCCCCGCGATCACAGGATGCTTTCTCATGGGAGTCCACGTCCTTTTCTGTCGATGAACGGCACGTCAAAGATCCGGAAATACGACGGTTCCGGTCGGCAATGGCAACGGCGCCACAGGCGCGGCACCTCGCTCCCGAGGACCGGGGCGTGCCTTTCCGCACGCCGCGGTGACGAGGGAAGAAGGGCAAAGGAAAAAGCTCCATAGGCANNCATAGGCAAGGCGCCCGAGTCCCGAGGACCGAGGCGTACTTTCGGTACGCCGCAGGGACGAGGGATGAAGGGCAACGCAGCATATGGACTTTTTACGAAGCCGTCATATGTTCAGTTTCAGGTTGGCCAGCGCCTTTCCGAGACTGGAAGTGATCTTTTCCTTGTTGTCCACGTAATTCTTGACGGTGGTCGAATCGGAGCTCGACTCGTAATCCTTGATGCTGAGCCCGACGCGCTTGTTTTCCGTATCGATGTTCTTGATCACCGCCGTCACTTCGTTGCCTACCTGGTACACTTCCTTCGGGGACTTGACCTTCTTGTGGCTCAGTTCGGAGACATGGACCAGTCCCTCGATCCCCTCCTCGATCTCCACGAAGATCCCGAAGTCGGTGATGTTCGTGACCTTCCCGGAAACGACGCCGCCGACCCCGTACTTGTCCTGGAGTTCCTCCCAGGGATTCTTGTCCATCTGCTTGATTCCCAGGGAGAACTTCTCGTTCGCCCGGTCCACGCTCAGGACGACGGCCTGGATTTCCTGTCCCTTCCGGTAGAGTTCACCGGGATGCTTGATCCGCTTTCTCCAGGAAATGTCCGACACATGAACGAGGCCGTCGATCTGGTCGTCGATCCCGACGAAGATCCCGAAATCGGTGATGTTCCGGATCTTGCCGGAGACCACCGATCCGATGGGATACTTTTCCGCCAGGGTTTCCCACGGATTGGGAAGGGTCTGTTTCCAGCCAAGCGAAATCCGCTTCCCCTCGCCGTCCACTTCCAGGATCTTCACGCTGATCGTGTCCCCGACGGAGAGAACCCTCGAGGGGTGTTTCATCTTCTTCGTCCAGAACATTTCGGAGATGTGAACCAGTCCCTCCACGCCGGACTCGAGTTCCACAAAGGCGCCGTAATCGAGAATGTTCACAACCTTGCCCTCGACGATCGAACCGACGACGTACCGTTCCGCGATGTTGTCCCAGGGATTGTTCGTGAGCTGTTTCAGGCCGAGGGAGACCCGCTCCTTTTCCCTGTCGAAGGAAAGGATTTTCACGGATACGGGATCCCCTTTCTTGAGGAACTCCGACGGGTGCTGAATCCTTCCCCAGGACATGTCCGTGATGTGGAGCAGTCCGTCGATGCCTCCGAGGTCGATGAAGGCACCGTATTCGGTGATGTTCTTGACGACGCCGTCCATCACCTTCCCCTCCTCGATCTTCTCGAGGGTCTGCCGTTTCAGCTCGCCCTGCTCCTTCTCGATGACCGTCTTCCTGGACACGACGACGTTGTTCTTTTTCCGGTCGTATTTCAGGATGTGAAACTCCATGCTCTGGCCGATCATCCGTTCGAAATCCCGAAGCGGGAGGAGACTGACCTGGGAACCGGGCAGAAACGCCAGAAGACCGATGTCCACGGCGAAACCGCCCTTCACCCTCTCGACGATCTTTCCGGAGATGGTTTCCTTCGCTTCATAGATGCGTTTGATGTCGTCCCAGACGCGAAGGGCGATGGCCTTGTTCCGGGAAAGAATCAGCGAGTCCTCCGCTCTTCTTTCCACGAGAATCTCAATGTCGTCTCCGACGGCAACACCGACGTTGCCCTCACGATCGGTAAACTCGCTCGTCCGGACCTGTCCCTCCGTTTTATAGCCCACATCCACCATGATGAAGTCGGGATTGATCTGGACCACCCTGCCCGTGAGGATTTCTCCGTAAGGAACCTGCTGAAGGCTCTGTTCGAAAAGATCCACGAAGCTCATAGATTCTTCCACCTCGTCCCCTGCCGCGCTATCCTGAAGCGATTGATCCTCCATCGCCTGGGAATTTTTCAATTCTTCGTTCATTTCGTTTTGTTCAGTTGACATCCGTTAACTACCCCCTGACATTATTCCTTGAAACAATATGAAAAACCAGAAACGGTTTCCCTGCGCCCTATGGCAAATGTGTGTATTGATCTCTGCAGGTAAGTCAATTTTGATGATCTAACACAGTGGTTATGAAAGATCAAGTAATTTGAATTCCATGAGCTTGTCGTCATTCCCGGGGAACCCTTCCGTAAGATCGTCATGTTGCCCCCAAGATGACCGATTTCATTTTGTCCAAGACCCCGGCGATCGAGAGATCCGTCGAATCGATCACCACGGCGCCATCGGGGATCTTCAGGGGAGCGATCTCCCTTTCCCGGTCCCTTGCGTCCCTCGCCTCGATCTCCCTTTCCACCGTTTCGTACGGAACGGGGTTCTTCCTTTCCCCGAGTTCGATGAAACGCCGCTTGGCCCTTTCGTCAAGGCGGGCGGTGAGAAAAAACTTGAACCGCGCATCAGGAAAAACGACCGATCCCATGTCCCTTCCCTCCGCGACGATCCCGCCCCGGGCCGCCGCGTTCCGCTGAACCGTGAGAAGGCAATTTCGAACGGTTTCGTGTGCGGAAATCGCCGATGCGAAACGGCCGACGGCTTCGCTTCTCAGCCGATCCGTCACATCCTCCCCTGAAACGAGAATCCTGAATTCACGCCCCGAGGGCACCAGTTCGAGGTTCGTTTCCCCGCAGAAACGGCGGAGGGCTTCCGGGTCGTCGGGGGAAACGTTTCTCTCCATGGCCCGGCAGGCCAGCGCCCGGTACAGCGCCCCCGTGTCCAGGTAGCACCAGGAAAGTTCCGCCGCAAGCATGCGGCTGACCGTGCTTTTCCCGGATCCGGCGGGTCCGTCTACGGTTACGACCGGACCGATCCCCATGGATCAACCTCCCTCCGGGATGTTCCGGAGCTTTCGGGAAGACATGCCCGAAAGACGGATCGGGAAGAGGGCCATGACAAAATATTCCGCAACAGGGACAATTTTGTCGAAACGCCATGAAGCGGATTTCCCAAAGAAGGATGTGGGGTCGATTTCAGGACGCGGATCAGACGGGAAAGGAAAAAATGAGGACAATGGATAACGGAAACAACCTTTCGACACATTCAGGGTCATCAACGGACCGGCCACTCGCAACGATGGTTTTTCCCTATCACATATCATCCGGCCTGTCAAAAGGCCTTATGGTTCTTTTTCCTCATCCTTCCCGTCGTGATCGCGCCGAAGGATGCTCTCGTAGAAGGGGCCGTCGCCCCGCCAGAGCCAGCAGCTGTCGATAAGCAGGGAGGGGTCCATTTTCGGGGTCTTCACGGGCCCCGTTTCCCGCTTCCTGCTGTAATAGGCCCACTGCCCCTGGACGGCCGCCGATGCCATGGCGATCACGAGGTTGACCATGTGAAGGCATCCTGCCGTTCCCCCCATCCGTTTCGTCACATGGTTTCGGAATCCCTTGTGAATCCGGATCCCCTCCAGCCTGTGGACGGCATCCCGGACTTCCCGGCAGATATCATTGGGAACGGCGTCCATCCGGGCTTCCGCCTTGACGATGGTAAGTCCTGGAAGGGAAACGGTCAGCCGGACCGTAATGAGGTGAATGATCCCGGGCTCCGCGAATTTCCGGGCGGAATAAAAATAGGACGGGAAAAATCTCTCGTCTTTCAGGGTTCCCTCGATCAGCAGCTTTTCCTCCTCCATTTCGAAGGTACGAATGCTGAGATTTCTTTCATGAATGGGAATCACGGGGTATTCTCCGGTTTTTTGGTTTCCCTATAGCACAGCGGCCGTCCGATGGACAGACATTTGCATGAGAAGCACGAGAAAAGCGCCATGCTCAGCGGGACGGCTTCGTAAAAAGCCCATATGCTGTGTTGCCCTTCTTCCCTCGACCCTGCGGCGTACCAAAAGTACGCCTCGGTCCTCGGGATTCGGGCGCCTTGCCTATGGAGCTTTTTTTACTTTGCCGTTCGAAGAAGTGTTGAATTGGCCTTTTTACGACTTCATCAAGCGGGAGGCTTGTCAGTTTTCCGCAAAAGAGATAGCATATATTGTTGATCTTCCGCCCCCTCAGGGGGGTCCAAGGGAGAGGAAGGATTCCTCGATGATGATGAAACGGCTTGCTTCGATTTTCGCCCTTTGGCTTGTTATCGCCTCAGCCTGCCCCGCCCTCGCGGATTTCTCCATGGAGGACGAGCAGAAGCTGGGAAAGGAATTTTACGACAATCTCAAGAACAAGGGACTCCTTCTGGAAGATCCGGAGGTGACGGCGTATATCACGAAGATGGGGAACCGGCTCATCTCCCAGGGGGAGAAGACGCCCTTCTCGTTCACCTTCTCCGTCGTCGACAGCCCGGCAATCAACGCCTTCGCGACCCCCGGAGGTTATGTCTTCCTTTACCGCGGGCTCATCGAACTGACGGAAAACGAAAGCCAGCTCGCGGGCGTCCTTGCCCATGAAATCGCCCACGTACGGGCCAGGCACATCGCCGATTCCATCGACAAATCCAAGAATATCGGAATCGCGACCCTTGCGGCCATCATCGCCGGGGCCTTTCTCGGGGGGGATGCGACGGCGGCGATCGCCAGTTTTTCCATCGCCACGGCCACGAGCCTGAACCTGAAATACAGCAGGGAAAACGAGGAGGAAGCGGACCGCCTCGGAATGTCCTACCTCACGGGGGCGGGATACGACGGGACGGGCATGCCGCAGTTTCTCGGCATCATGAAGAATTTCGAGTATTACTCCAGCGCGGTTCCGTCCTATTTCCTCACCCACCCCGGAACGGACGACAGGATCCGTTATCTCGACACCCTCCTCGAAATGGACGGCGGAAGCCACCGGGCGACCGCGGAAACGGGAGACCTGGGACGAATCCAGACGATCCTGGTCCTCAAGGACAAGGATTCCAACAGGTCGTTGAAATATTTTCAGAGGGCGCTCGAGAAGAACCCGGCAAGCGTGGACGCCCTTTACGGTCTCGCCGTCGTGGAGGGAAGAACCGGAAAAACCACGGAATCCATCGAAGGATTCAATGAGGCCCTGGCGAAACGGCCCGACGATCCCCGCATCCTGAGGGACCTGGGAATCACCCTTTACACCGCCGGAAGAATAGGGGAATCCCTGGATCCGCTGAAAAAGGCCCACGCGCTGAATCCGGCCGACGGCGACACCCTCGTCTACCTCGGGAGAGCGTGCGAGTACCTGGGGAATTATTCCTACGCCCTCGAAAGGTACACGGAGTACCGGGAAAGGTTTCCGGACCGGGAGGACGTTTTCTACAACCTTGCCATGATTTACGGGAAGCTCAACGATATGGGCAACTCCCACTTCTATTTCGGTAAATACTTCAAGAGCCAGGGGAAAAGGGACAGCGCCCTCTTTCATTTCCGCAAAGCCCTTCCCTATTTTTCCGCCGATCCGAAGAAGACCGCGGAAATCGAGAAGGAAATGGCTCCCCCGGAGAAGGGTTCTCCCCCCGGCCCCCCTCCCGGAAAGGGAAAGGGCGGCTCCCGTCCTCAAAAGGTTGAAAAAACCATGTCTTTCCTGTAATCAGACAGGGATTTCACAGAACCGGCCAAAGGAGCGCATCGTCATGAAAGCCGTCGGTGTACTGGCCCTTCAGGGCGCATTTCGCGAACACGTCCTCATGTTCCGCCGCTGCGGCGCCGCAGCGACGGAGGTCCGCCTCCCCGGCGAACTGGAAGAAGTATCGGGCCTCGTCATCCCCGGGGGAGAAAGCACGACCATGACGAAACTCATGGTGGAATACGGCTTCCCCGACAGGATCCGGGCCTTTTTGAACGCCGGAAACCCGATTTTCGGGACTTGCGCCGGTGCGATCGTGCTTTCCGGCCACCTCGGCGGGAAAAAACAGGATTTCCTGAATCTCATCGACTTGGACATTGAAAGAAACGCGTACGGCAGGCAAGTGGAAAGCCGCGAGACGGAAATCGCCATCAACGCGCTGGGATCCCCGGCATTCCACGCGGTTTTCATCCGGGCGCCCATCATCCGGACCGTCGGCAGGGAGGTGGAGCCCCTTGCGGACTACGAAGACACGGTGGTCTTCGCCCGGCAGGGAAAGGTCCTCGTGGCGACCTTTCACCCCGAACTCACGGACGACCCCAGAATCCATCGCTATTTTTTACGGATGATCGAAGGGGCGATCTAGGCCCGCCGGGCGCGGGGAAGCCGCAAGTCCCCGTAAAAGAAAGCCTCCCGGGAAACATCCACAAAGATGTGGATAAAGCTGTGGAAAAGGCTGTGGAAAGTCCCTGTAAAGGGCCTTCGAAACGTCGATTCTTCCGGGTTGCATGGTCCTTGAGCAGGGTAAATGTATCGTAATATCAAATAGTTGCTCTTTTGCTATCCTTTTGGGGCACTTGTCCACAAACCACCCTGGAGGAAACCCGTCATGATTCGGAAGTTCTCCGGCAACGGATGGTTCTCATGGCTTTTTCTTCTCCTGGTTCTTCTCCCCGCCGCCGCCATGGGGGAAGTTCCTTCCCTCGACGAGCTGGCGTCGAAGGTCCAGTCGAAATACGACCGGGCGGAGGACCTGAAGGCCCGGTTCGTCCAGGTGGCGACCTTCAAGACCATGGGCCGTACGATCCGGGAGGAGGGAACGGTCTATTTCCGGAAACCGAAGCGGATGCTCTGGGATTACCGGGTCCCCTCGGAAAAGAAACTGGTGGTCAACCCCCAGGACGCGTGGCTGTATCTGCCCGAGGACGGCGTGGCCTACCTTCAGCCGACGGACAGCCTTCTCAAGGGAAAGATGACCATCCGCTTTCTGACGGGGCTTGGAACCCTCCGGGAGGAGTTCGACCTCTCCAGGCCGCCCGGCGGCGCCGTGGATGAAAAAGGAAATTACGTCATGGACCTGAGGCCGAAGAATCCGGAACTCGGCATCACCGTCCTCACCATGACAGTGGACAGGAACACCTTTCTCGTCACCGGCTTCCGGTTTTCCGACATCTACGGGAACAGGACGGAACTCGTCTTCGAGGACACGGCGGTGAACACGGGGCTTTCAGACGATCTCTTCAACTTCAGCCCTCCCCCGGGAACGGAAATCTACCGGGTTCCCTGAGGCTTCCCCGGCGCCGGCCCGCCTGCCCCGAGTCCCCGGGGCCCCGTCACTCCGTGGAGGAGGAATCGTCACCGCTGCCGGAAGAAATAGAAGATCAGGGAAAGGACCACGCTCACCAGGATGGAGGTGGCAATGGGAAAGTAAAAGGTGAAATTCTTCCCCCGGAACACGAAGTCGCCGGGAAGCCGGCCGATCCAGGGGATTTTCCCTCCCATGAGAAAGAGCGCCCCCACGGCGGCCGTTACAAGCCCGATGACGAGCAGGATTTTGCCGAACTGGGAAAAATCGCCCATAAAACGCCCCCTTTCCGATTTCCGGAAAATCAGCTTCCCCCTTTTCCCTCCCATTCGAAGGGCTCCTCCCTCCGGAAATCGGGGATCAGGGGTTTTCCTTCGAGATCCTGAACAAAAAGATACTCGAAACCCATGTCGAGGGCAAGGGTGACGATCTCCTCGTACGCCTTTTTCCCCACATTCCCCCCGAGAACGGGGTCCCGCGCCACGGCGGGAATCGGGGTGTACTGCCCCATGAGGCTGAGCGGAACGGAAAGGGAGAGGTGCTCCCCGATCCACCGGAGGACCTCTTTCGTGTTCTCCGCCATGCCCGGCAGAACCAGATGCCGGACGATCACGCCCCGCCGGGCGATGTCCCCCTCCGTCTCGAGTCCCGTCCCGACCTGACGGACCATCTCCGCGATGGATGCCCGGGCGTGGGCGACGTAGTCCCGGACCCCGGCGAGACGGTGCGCCGCTTCATCGCCGCCGAACTTGAAGTCGGGAAGGTACACGTCGACAATTCCGTCGAGAAGGGCGATCACCTCGGGATTTTCGTATCCCCCGCAGTTGTACACGACGGGAAGGGTCAACCCCTTCCCGCGGGCGAGGGACAGGGCGCTCAGGATGGCGGGAAGCTGCGGGGTCGGCGTCACCCACTCGATGTTGTGGCACCCCTTTTCCTCGAGACGGAGCATGATCCGGGACAGTTCCTCGACAGCGGCCTTTCTTCCCATTCCGCCGTGGCTGATCTGATGGTTCTGGCAGAAAACGCACCGCAGGTTGCACGAGGAAAAGAAGATCGTCCCCGCTCCGCCGGTCCCGGACAGAGGGGGTTCCTCCCCGAAATGGGGCAGCGCCGAGGCGATCACGGCATGATCGGGAAGACCGCAGAAGCCGGCTTTCCCCCGCCGCCGGTCCGCGGCGCATCCCCGGGGGCAGAGGCGGCAGCTTTCGTAATGCTTCTCCAGCGTCTCCGCCACCCTTGCGATTTCCCGCGGGGACCGGGACACCGTCACCTCCCGTCCGGGGAAAGGGGCGTCACCACGTCCTTCAGCTTCCCGCTTTCCAGAAGTTCGAGGAACACTTCGCCGAAATGGCTCGAGCGTTCGACCGCCCGCCGCCAGTTGGCGATCCGGGTGCCCGGGTCCTTCCAGAAACGCTTGAAGTCCTCCCGGTCCGGCACCTTGCCGTCGGGAAGCTTCTCCACGAACTCCGCCGTGGGGTGCACCATGAGAACGTTGTCGAGCACGCTTTCGGGGGGATACCGCCGGGTAAGCCTTTTGTCCAGCCAGGTGGGAACGATCCGCTCCTGGTGGCTGAAAAAGAGGGTCACGTCCCCCTCCCCCTCCCCGTACCTCCCGTTCAGATGATAGTCCACAAGGCCCCCGTCACGATAGGTCCCCTGGGGGGCCCCGAAGATGTCCTTCACGCCGGAAACGACGAGGGGGATGGCCGATGAGGCCAGGAGGGCGGGTTTGAAATTGGCCTCGCCCAGGGGAACCGTCTTCCCCCGGAATCCTTTCCGGAAGACGAACCTCGGGGGCAGCGGCCCGGTGTAGAAAAGCACCCGCTCGAAAGAGGAATAAAGCAATCCCCGGTGGAGCGCGTTGGACAGGAAGGCCCAGGCGAGACCGGTCGCCTGGAGGGCGCCCCATTCGGCGGCGGCGAGCTTCCTGGCCCGGGCGGTGACCACCGTGAGACGGTAACGCTTGTTGGCCAGGGCGAAGGGAATGGCGTCGTTTTCCACGACCCGGTCGATGACGTCCTCGATCTTCGCCGCCACGGTCCTCCGATCGTCCCTGTCATCGAAGGTCAGGTCAATGTATCCGTCCAGGAGTTTTCCGTAGCTCTTCTCCGCCTCGGGCTGGACCCACGCGGCGAACCGGAGGGCCCCGGCGGACGCCCCCAGGAGGACCACCGGCCGTTTCCCCCCCAGGGTCTTCTCCCGAAGGAGGGTCAGGTCGAATCCCGCGGCGACAAGCCATCTCGGGCCGGCCCCCGGGCCGATGCAGGTGGAGATCCCGTCGGGGTGGAAGGTCCCCTCCCGGATTTTCTCCAGCACCCGACTGCCTGCCTTTACAGAGATATCCATTGTTTGATCGATCCGCCCTCCCCCCGGCGGGGATTCCCATCCCGAATGGGTCTTGACAGGGCCGCCCCTTCCCCTCTATAGTCACATGCGCCGGCGGCTTTCCCCACCCGAGGCTCCCGCCTTCCGGGGGAAACGGTCTGTCTTTTACAGGATTGAGAAAAAAAAAGAAATGGTTATTTCATTCCCCGGAGGAGTTCGATCATGGGCATTCGAGAAGACGTCCTTAAGATCGCCGTCTCGGCGAAGGAAGCATCGGAAGGCCTTGCCGTCCTTCCCTCGGGGGTGAAAAACGGCGCCCTGCTGCGCATGGCGGAAGATCTCCTGGAAAAGAGGGACCTTCTCAAGGCGGAAAACGGCAGGGACGTCTCCGAGGCACGGGAGAAGGGTCTTACCGCCGCCATGATCGACCGGCTGACCCTCAAGGACGGCACCATCGAGGCCATGGCGGGAGGTCTCCGGGAAGTGGCGGCCCTCCCGGATCCCGTGGGCAGAGTCACTTCCATGTGGCGAAGGCCCAACGGCCTTCTCGTGGGCCGGATGCGGATCCCGCTGGGGGTCATCGGGATCATCTACGAGTCCCNNCCGCGGCGCTGTGCCTCAAGTCCGGAAACGCCGTCATCCTCCGGGGGGGGTCGGAAGCGCTCCGCTCCAACCTCGCCATCGCCGGGATCCTCCAGGAGGTTCTCCGGCGGGAGGGGATTCCGGACGGCGCCATCCAGGTTGTCCCCACGGCGGACCGCGAGGCGGTGACGGAAATGCTCAAGCTCGAGGACCACATCGACCTCATCATCCCCAGGGGCGGAGAGGAGCTGATCCGCAAGGTGGTGGAACTTTCCAGGATCCCCGTGATCAAGCACTACAAGGGCGTCTGCCACATTTTCGTGGACGAGACCGCCGACATGGACATGGCCGCGGCCCTGGTCATGAACGCCAAGACGCAGCGGCCGGGGGTCTGCAACGCCATGGAGACCCTCCTGGTCCACCGGAAGATCGCCGGGGAATTTCTCCCGAAAGCGGCCGCGTCGCTGAAACGGGCGGGCGTCACCCTCCGGGGCTGTCCCCACACCAGGGAAGTTCTGCCCGACGCGGAGGAAGCGATGGAAAAGGACTGGTACGAGGAGTATCTCGACCTCATCCTGGCCGTCCGTGTCGTGGACGATCTGGACGAGGCCGTCCGCCACATCCGGAAATACGGATCCCTCCACACCGAATCCATCGTCACCCGGGATTACGGAAACGCCCAGCGTTTCCTCCAGGAGGTCAACTCGTCCACGGTCCTGGTGAACGCCTCCACCCGCTTCAGCGACGGATTCGAACTCGGGCTCGGCGCGGAAATCGGCATCAGCACGACAAAGCTCCACGCGTTCGGTCCCATGGGACTGGAGGAGCTGACCACCCAGAAATTCATCATTTACGGAAACGGACAGGTGAGAACATGAAATGGGGTTTGTTCGGAGGAACCTTCGATCCGATACACATGGCCCACCTCCGGTGTGCCCAGGAAGTCCTGGAACTTTTTGACCTGAACCGGGTGATCTTCATCCCGGCGTCCGAGCCGCCCCACAAGGCGGGCGTGAGAATCTCCTCCTTCTACCACCGGCACCAGATGGTCCGCCACGCCATCGAGACCAATCCCTCCTTCTCGGTTTCGGACGTGGAGAGCCAGAGGCCCGGGAAATCCTATTCCATCGAGACGATCCAGCATTTTCTCGACAAGTACCTGAAGGACATCGAACTCTACTTCATTGTCGGGCTCGATTCCTTCTACGAGATCCAGTCCTGGAAGGACTGGAAGAACCTCCTCAACCTCTGCCACTTCATCATCATGACCCGCCCCGGCTACGAGGCGAAGGGGCTGGCGGGCTACCTCCCGCCGGATTTCGCCTCCCGTTTCCACTTCGAAGCGAAGGAAAACGGGTTCCGGGGACCCACGGGAAACTACATCTATTTCCGCGAGGTCACCTTCCTCGACATCTCGGGAACGGACATCCGCAAGCGGCTGAACGAAGGGAAGTCGGTGATGTACCTCGTCCCCGAGGAGGTCCGTCAGTACATCTCGAAGCACGGCCTCTTCCAGGAAAAGGCGGTGTAGGGGCGGAAGCCCGCAGCCGAGGGAACCGTTTTTCGAGCGGGATGGAGGGGGAAGCGGCTACAGGTACTCCCGCCTCAGGTGCTCGATCATCTCGCCGGTGAGTTTCTCCGCCTTCCTCAGCTCGGAGAACTTGTCCAGGAGGTCGTCGACGGTAAGACGTCCCTTCTCCCTCTCGGAGATGTCGTCGATGATCCGTCCCTGGTGCATCATGATCGTCCGGTTCCCCAGCTCGAGGGCCTGCTGCATGCTGTGGGTCACCATGAAGGTCGTGAGTTTCCCCCGCTCGATGAAGGTCTTCGTCAGCCGCGTGACCTGGGCCGCCGACTTGGGGTCGAGGGCCGCCGTGTGTTCGTCGAGCAGAAGCACCTCCGGCTGCCGGATGACGGCCATGAGAAGGCTCACGGCCTGGCGCTGACCGCCGGAAAGGGTGCCGATCACCGTGTCGAGCCTGTCCTCGAGCTGCATTTCCAGTTCCGCGACCCGGCTCTTGAAGAACTCCCGCCGCTTTGCGTTGAGGCCGATCCTCGGGTAGTGTCTCTGGCCCCGGAGATGGGCCAGGAGGAGATTCTCCGCGATGGTCATGTCCGGGGCCGTTCCCATGAACGGGTTCTGGAACACCCGGGAGATGAAGCGCGCCCGCTCGAAATCCCGCTTCCCCGTGACGTCCCTGCCGTCGATCCGGATGGTCCCCGAATCGGGAAGGATCGTGCCGGCCAGAATGTTGAGAAGGGTCGACTTTCCCGAACCGTTGGTCCCGATGACGGTGACGAATTCGCCGTCCCGGATCTCGAGACGGACGTCCCGCAGCGCGTAAACCTCGTGCATCGTGCCGGCGTTGAACCGCTTGTGAATGTCCCGAAGTTCTATCATCCCTTATCTCCTGACGATTCCGGCCCTTTTCACGAGTTCCCCGGGGAAGGTGACACCGTAGCGTTTCGCCAGTTCCTCGTTGATGCCGATCTTCTCGGGCACGTAATCCCTGATGGGGATGCCCGCCGGTTTTTCGCCCGCGATGACCCGTTCCGCCATCCTGGCGGTTTCCACCCCCACCTCGTAATAATCGGCGCCGATGGAGAAGAAGGCGCCCCGGTCGACGTCGGTGGGGTCGTTGGTGAAATAGGGAATCCGGTGTTCCTTCAGGACTTCCGCGATGTACGGAAGGGCGAGGATGACGGTGCTGTCCCCCGAGGTGAAAAACAGGTCGATGTCCTCGTTGAGAAGGGCCGAAAGGGCGTCCTTGACCTCGCTCGTGGACCCCACCGTCTTTTCGAGGAGCGTGAAGCCGTACCGCCGCGCGGCCTCCCGGGCCTTGCCGGTGCAGACCTCCGAGTTCACCTCCGCCGGGTTCCAGACGATCCCGATCCGCTTCGCCCGGGGGAAGAGGGTCCGCATGGCCTCGACGGTCGACGCGACGGGCTGGACGGTGGCCACGCCGGTGATGTTGGGAAGGTGGTCCCCCGGGGTTTTTGCGACCCCCATCCGATAGGGGTCCGTGACCGCCCCGAAGATGTGGGGGATCGTGCTGTTTCCGCCGGCCGTCGCCTGGAGGGCCAGGGAGGACGCCGTCACGATGAAGTCATAGCGCTTCCGGACCATGTCCTGCACGATGGCCCGGGCTGTTCCGTAATCGTTCTGGGCGTTTTTCAGATCCACCGAAACGTTGTGCTTCCGGAGGGTTCCGCTTTTTTTCAGTTCGTCCATGACGCCGTCGGCGACGATCTTCAGGAGGTGGTTGTCGGAAAAGAGAAAGAGCGCGAGCCGTTTCGGTCTCCCGTTCCCCCCGCCGTCTGCGGCGACGGCGTTCGCCCGGGCGAGGATTTCCGGGGGGATGGAGATTCCGAGCATTGCCGCCACCCCGGGGTTCACCCCGACGGTGACCTTGCTGTACCGTTCGAAGGGAATGGCGGCGGGGTTTTCCCCCTTGAGGACCCGATCCACCAGGTGGGCCGCCTGGACCCCGCTTTGCCGGTAGTCGAATCCGCAGGCGGCGAGGGCGCCGTCCCCGAGCCGCTCCACGTCGCTGATGAAAATCGGGATTTTCTTCGCAGAAGCCGCCTTCACCACCGACTCGAAGGCGGAAAAGACGATGTTGTCCGTGGTCAGGACGAAGGCGTCGATGCCCTTGGCGGCCAGGGAGACGGCGGCCTGGTAGACCTCCGAGGATCCGGAGACGGTGGTGCCGGCGAAGGCGACGTTCCCGTTCAGCCGGAGGACCTCCTTCAGCCGCTCCACGTTGAAGACGGCGTTCTGCTGGGAGGGGTCCCAGATGCAGCCCACCCGGATCCTGCCCGGAAGGATGGACGTGACGATTTCCACCAGCTGTTCCGTGGGCGCCGGCCCGTAGACGCCGGTCACGTTGGGGAGGTGGTCCGTTTCGGTCCTGCCTGCCCCGATGATGAACGGGTTGGCCACGGTGGCGAAGACGACGGGGCGGTCCTTGATCCGGCTCACCGCCGCCTGGGTGCATCCGGTGGAGATGGTCAGGATCACGTCGGCGGCGTCCCGGAGATACCGGTCCAGGATGGAATTGACGGTGACCATGTCCCCGTTGGCGTTCCCGAGCTCGATGACGGCGTTTCTCCCGTTTTCGTAGCCGAGGGCCCTCATTTCCTCGACAAAGCTGTCCCTCGTGATGTTGAGCAGTCCGTGGTCGCTGAGCTGCACCACGCCGATCCGGGGTTCCCTGCCCGGGGACGGCCCGCCGGCGTGGAAATAACGGTAGCCGGCGGCAAGGAGGACAGCGACGGCGGCAAGGGCCGCGAAAACGGCGGCCTTCTTCCGGGCAGGGACCTTCCTTCGCCCTCCTGACGCCGCTCCCGCCTTCCCTCCGGGAAAGAGCTTCGGGGCGATCAGAATGGCGAGGACGAAAACGGCGGTGATGAGTTTCAGGTCGATGGGGTTCAATCCCACGTCGAGGGCCAGGGCCACCATGAGCCGGAAGACGATGGAACCCAGGATGACCCCGAGGACCCGGCCGTAGAACGAAGCCGTCCGGATGACCGATTCGCCGATGATGACCGCCGCCAGGCCGAAGACGATGGTGCCCGTCCCCATGCCGATGTCGGCGAAACCCTGGTACTGGGCGACCAGGCTTCCGGAAAGGCCCACGAATCCGTTGGCGAGCGCGATGCCCGCGGTCTTGACCCGATTCACGTTGACGCCGGACGCGCCCGCCATGGCCGCGTTGTTCCCCGTGGCCCTCATGGCGATGCCGAAGTCGGTCCGGAAGAACAGGGAGACGGCGGCCCAAAGGGCGAGGATCACGAACGCGAAGACGAGGCAGAACAACAGTTCGTAGGGGATCCCGGGGTTCGTCGCGCGGAGAAAGGCGGTGATGCCCGGTTCGTTGAGAAGGGGGATGTTCGATTTCCCCATGATGTGGAGGTTGACCGAGTACAGGCCGGTCATGACGAGGATGCCCGCCAGGAGTCCGTTGACGTCGAAACGGGTGTGGATGAACGCCGTGACGGCTCCGGCGCAGGCCCCGGCCAGAAAGGACAGGGCCATGGCCGCCACGGGGTCGACGCCCCCGACGACCAGGACCGCCGTCACGGCGGCCCCGGTGACGAAACTGCCGTCCACGGTGATGTCGGGAAAGTTGTGGATGCGGAAGGTGATGAACACCCCCAGGGTCATGAAGGCATACACGAATCCGAGATTGATCGCGCCGATCCAGAGTTCCACGGGCCTACTCCCCGAGTTCCACGATGGCCGCCATGCCTCCGGAAAACAGGGACCGGCCCAGCAGGTGCTGGATCCGGAAGACCTGGTGCTCCCGGAAGACGCGCATCAGTTCCCCGTCGAATTCGGCGGGATTGTTCCCCAGGGGACCCTTGTCGAAGACCCCCCCGTGGAGGTGGAAGTCGTTCTCCCCGGACAGGAGGGACGCCTTTTCCCCCCGGAGAACGGATCGATCCCTCACGGCGATGCCCGTCGCCACGACGATGTGGTTGACAAAGGACGGCTCGACGGGGAAGTCGAACCACTGGGAGAAGTTCTCGTCGTCGAAAATGGCCTTTCCATTGTCCGGTTTCTGCTCCGTCACGGGAACCCGCTTCAGGTGCATGCCCCACAAGCCCCGGCTCTCCGCCGCCAGGGAGATGCCGAGAACGCCGGCCCCGGAAACGTCGAAAAAACTCCTGACCAGGGAGGACAGGGCCACGGGGCCCTCCGTTCCCTGGAAGGAAAGGAGGTACCGGTACCCTCCCCGGTAGCCGAAACCGTGAAAGAACTTGTACGTCAGGCCCGAATCCCGGTGTCCCTCGATCAGGTAGTCCACGGAGGAATGCCGCACCGCGGGATAGAAAAAGAAGCAGTTGCCGACCGCCATGGCCTCGCCGAAGAGATCCCGGTACTCTTCGTACCGGTCGCCCAGCGCCGCGAGGCCGCAGCCGAAGGGCATGTCGGCGGCCCTCACGGCGACGACATCCTTCTCGGCATAGGAGGCGCCCCCCATCCCGTCCTGGGAACCGACGGTGAAGAGGGTGCCCCGACCCTCCCCTCTTTCCAGGTACCGGATGGAAATCCCGTCCTTCGCCAGCGTCCGGATCTCCCCCCCGTCCCCGTCCTCCCGGAGCAGTTCCGGGAGATCCTCCCTGCCCGCGGCGATGCGGAAAAGCCTGTCGAAGCCGCTGACACGGAACACCTCGAGCACCTGCGGCGCCAGGGAAAAAAGGACGACTTCCCCTCCCACCTTCTTCAGTTCCTTTTGCGCCTTGAGAAATATCCGGAGCCCCGCGCTGCTCACGTAGTTCACACGGGCCATGTCGACGAGGAACACCCGGTCGCCCTCCAGGATCCGTTCGTCGAACACTTTCTGGATATCCGGCGCGGTGAGCGCGTCGATCCTTCCTCCGGGAACGATGCAGGGACGGGAATTTTCCTCCACGACGGTACAATCGGACATTCGGTTCATCCTTTCGCCGGATTCTTAAGGGGAAGCCGGGGATCACTTGAGCACGGCCTTCTTTTCCGTTCCCGCCGGCGGGGCATGGCGTTTTTCCGGGGGACCCCTTTTCGCTGCGACAGGGTTCCACGCTCCCGTCGATCCGCCTATTTCAGCAAGGTCCAAAGGCCGACGGCGATGAAGGCCGCCCCGGCGATTTTCGACATGACCTTCCCGTCGATCCACTGGGACAGCGCGGCGCCGAAAAAGACGGCCAGCCCCGAGGCGACGATGAGGGCAAGGGAGGACCCGAGAAAAACCGTGAGCCTGCTGTTGACCGAGTTGGACGCATAAAGAAAAGTGGCGATCTGGGTCTTGTCGGCCATTTCCGCAACAAATACTGTTGAAAATACAGTAAAAAGCAATTTTAAATCCATAAAACCCTCCACAAGGAAACTCCAAGTGTTTATATTATAAAGAAGGTCGGAACATCAACGGGATTCCGCGGGGAGCATGCCCCGCCCATGACGGGCGGGATCGTCCCCCGCTAAGAAAGGAGGAACGCCATGAGAAGGATCGTGATCGTCGGCATTCTGGTTGCGGCCATGCTGTTTGTCACTGCGGCCGCGGCGGTGGAACGCCCGAGAGGAGGCCCTGACTGGAATTACTGTCCGTACTGCGGAAGCAATCTGAACGACGAGGAAACCATGGGGCCGGGAATGATGGGACGCGATTGGGGACCCCGGCCGGGCCGGATGCACCGGGGCGAAGGACCGGGACCGGGAATGATGTACCGCGATTGGGACCGGGGCCCCGGCATGATGTACCGGGGCTTCGGATACGGTCCCGGGGACGCGCCGGAGTGCCGGAAATTCCTGGATGACACGGCGGCCCTGAGAAAGCAGTTGAACGAGAAGCAGTTCGATTATTCCGAGGCCCTCCGGAACCCCCAGTCGACCACGGAAACTCTGTCGAAGCTTCAGAAAGATATCGCCGACCTGCAGGTGGAGATTTTCCGGAAATCGCCCAGGGACTGCTGGCGGTAGAAGAAAGCATCCGTAGAGGAACGGCGCCCTTACCGCCTTTCGCTTACCCGGTTTCCGGCGGCGGGAAGGGCGCCGCTACGGCCGCTGTCCGGCATATCGAAAAAACAGGTGAATCCGACGAGCCCGCCCAGGGCGTTGATCCCACCGTTTCTTTCCGCGAGCTGGGCATTGGAGATGTGCTGAAAGGACAGTTCCCCGTCCAGGGTCCATCTCCGCCCGATGAAATAACGGAGGCCGACGGCGCACTGGGGCGTGAACTCGAAGGACTGGCCGATGGCGGTCTGGGAACGGTCCTTGCTCGCGTCGCTGTAAACGGCCCCCAGACCGGCCTGTGCGTAAGGCGCGAAGCGCGAGCCCGTCCGGAGAAGGTTGTACCTCACAAGCACGGTCCCCCCCGCGAAATAATGTCCGAAGCCCTTGAAAATCCGCGAGACCGTCAGCTCGGCGATCCCCTCCACGGCGCCCCGCATCGAACCCCCGCAATGGTCGAACCGGCCGAAAACCCGCCCCAGCCGCAGGTTCACCTGGCCGTAATCGAACACGTCGGTTCGGGCCGCCAGGGGAGCCGGCGAGAAAAGAGCGCCCCCGAGGAACTGGAAGGACAGGGTCCCTTTTTGGAAGGAAGCCGCCGGCGGCGAGGCCTCCCATTCCCCTTCACCGCTCCCCGCGGCTCGAGCCGGAACCGGCGACAATTGGAGAATGACGACAAACACAACGGGCATGATCCGGGAAAATCGCAGAAACCGGCGGAAGGCGCCGGGAAAAGGCATCTTTTTCATCTGCATTTCCGGACGACGTCAACGATCATGCCGGCGGCCGTCTCGAAGTCGATGATTCCCGTGTTGATGGAAAGATGGAAATTCCGTGCGTCGGACCACAGGAAGCCCGTCATGTCCCTGATGAAGCGGGCCCGGTTGCGGTCCGATTCGTCCACCATCGCCCGGGCCTTGTCGATGGAGGGAATGTTCTCCACTTCCATGATCCGCTGCACCCGGAATTCCCTCGGGGCATGGATGAAAACCCGGATCACCCCCGGGCGGTTGCGGAGGGCGTAAAACCCGCCCCGTCCCACGATCACGGTGTCGCAACGATCGGCGATGGCGCGGATGATTCCGCACTCCAGGTCGAAGAGATCCCTTTCATAGACGGGCGGCCTCAGCAGGGGAAGGCTGACCGACTCGGGGGTCCCCAGGGTGAACGCCCCGAGGATCCTTTCGATGACCCCCCACGGCCGTTCCTCGACCGTCCCGATCCGGTCGTCGCCCGCCTCCATTTCCTTCGCCGCCCGGCGCAGCACTTCCCGGTCCACATACCGGAAGCCGAGTTCCCGCGCCACAAGGTACCCCACATGAGCCCCCCCGCTTCCCAGCTGGCGGGACAGGGTGACCGCCGCATGAGACTTTCCGTTGTCGGACGGCGTGTTCATGGGAACCTTCAAGAACGTCGTATTCTCAAGGGGTGAAGCGCCTCCCGCCGGCGACGGGGCCCGGGAAATCCCCCCTTTTGAAGCATCGTACCACAAAGGAAGCTGAAAACACAAAAGTATCGACGTCCCGTTTGTTGTGGCTCCGCGGAACGGCGGAGGTGGTCGGACGAACACCGATGCCGGGAATGCCGTTTGTCTCGCACGCATCGTTTTTCCATCCGATTTTATTTTCAGACCCCGCCTGATTGACCCGGATTGACGAAGCCTTTATCCTGCAATCGACGGTAAGAAGGGAAAGATAAGAAAGACCTCATCTTCCCGGAACCGGGCGCCCTAAGGGACGCCGAAAAAAATCGATCGGAAGGAGTCGCGCCATGAAAAGAACGGAACACAATGAAGGGTTGGCGGTTCGCAGGACGGTGGCCTGCGGCAGAAAAGGTGCAGAATGGACCATGACCCCGAAAGCGGGGGAAGCCAGGACCATCCGCAAGAGACAGGCGACTTTCAACGTGGAATTCCTGCATGACACAGTGTGGGAGGGCTATTGAAGGGCTTCGACCCGGGAACGCGGATCGGGGGGCTCCGGATACTACGGATTGCAGAATTTCGTTCACACTGGCTGACAGGATACGGGGTGGCTCATTCCGGGGCTTCCCGCACCTGGCGACTCCCGCGGACCGGCCCGAAAAGGGCGACGGATATTGCTGCGGAAAAAGGATTCATCGGCATCCTTCCTTCACACTGCGTATAACTTTTAAACGGCCCGTCGGGAGCCCCCTCTGGAAATCCCGTCGCTACCTCCTCCTTTGTAGTACGAATTGGCATGGGGTTCGCCGCCTTCTATCCCCAGGGAAAAGGCGGCACTCCCTTTTTTATGCGCCGCGGACACATCGCCGCGGCCGTCCGGATCCCGGCGGATCCGCAAAATGCCTCCACGACGCCTCGCTTTTCGTCCCTCTTCCCCAGCACAGCATACGTTCCCGTCATTCCCGGCCATCGGGGCACCCTGTCACCGGAGCGCTTCATCGTCGGAGTTCGAAAAAGTGTCGTTCAGACCGCGTCCCCGCGCGCCACACCTTGCACCGGGGCGGTATATCTGTTATAAATCTTTGGAATTCAGATCATAATCGTCGCCCCGGGGAGGGCAAAGGTGCAGGAAAAAGCCGCCATCAGGGAGCAACTGGTCCGTAAGATCGACCAGTTGCACAGGAAACTCGAAAAGCTGGCCCCGTCGGGGACGGATCCCCTCCTCCTGGAGGGCCTCTACCGGACCCTGGAGCACACCTCCCGGGCCGGCATCTACGTTGTCCAGGACGGAAAATTCCAGTTCGTCAACCAGTACGCGGCGGAATACTGGGGATACCCCCGGGAGGATCTCATCGGAATGGAATCGATGAGCCTCGTCCACCCGGAAGACCGGGAGCGGGTCCGCCAGGCGGCGATTCAGATGCTCCTGGGCAACCGAACCTCTTCGTACGAGTTCAGAACCATCACCAAAAGCGGTGACATACGCTGGATCACCGAGGTCATCACTTCCATCCGATACAAGGGCCAGCGGGCCGCCCTGGGCAACTCGATGGACATCACCGAGCAGATCGAGGCCAGGGACAAGCTGGCGGAGCTGGAGGCCCTGGAAGCGTCCATTCTCGAGGCCATCCCCCATGCCGTCATCGGCCTGAAGAACCGCCGCATCATCTTCGCCAACGACGGGGTCGAGCGGGTTTTCGGCTGGCGCGCCGACGAACTGATCGGCGCCACCACCCGGGTCCTCTACCGGAGCGACAGCGACTGGGACGCCATCGCCCGGGAGCTCTATTCCACCCTGGAAACCCGGCGCACCCACAGCACCGAGTTCCCCTGCCGGCGGAAGGACGGCCGGCATATCGAATGCCTCACCACGGCGTCCCGGATCGGCGACAGCCTCAAGGACAAGAACATCGTCATCACCTACGAGGACATCACGGACCGCAAGATCGCCGAGGAGGCCTACCGGACCATGGCCGACAGCTCCCAGGCGGGCGTGTACGTCGTCCAGGACGGGGTGTTCCAGTTCGTCAACGAGAACGCGGCCAGGTACGCCGGTTACAGCCAGAAGGAACTCACGGGGATGAACTCGATGCAGCTCGTTCTCCCGGAAGACCGCTTCATGGTGAAGGAGAACGCCCACAAGCTGCTCCACGGGGAGAAAAAGTCCCCCCACGAGTTCCGCATCGCCACGAAAGACGGGCGGATCCGGTGGATCATGGAAACGGTCACGTTCATCGCCTACAAGGGGAGGCGTGCCGTCCTGGGCAACTCGATGGACATCACCGAGATGATAGAGGCCCGGGCCAAGATGGAGAAGCTGGAGGCCCTCGAAGCCTCGATCCTCGAGGCCATCCCCCACGCCGTCATCGGCCTGCAGGACCGCCGGGTGATCTTCGCCAACGACGGTCTCGAGGCCGTTTTCGGCTGGAAGGCCCAGGACATCGTCGGGATGAGCAGCCGCATCCTCTACCGGACGGACAAGGATTACGAGGCCATCGCAAAGATCCTCTACAGCACGCTGGAAAAGAGAAGGACCGTGAGCCTCGAGTTCACCTGCCGCCGGAAGGACGGGAGGGACATCGAGTGCCTTCTCAGCGCCTCCCGCACGGGGGAAAGCCTTCAGAACAGGCGGATCGTCATCACCTACGAGGACATCACCGAGCGGAACCGCGCCAAGGAGGAGCTGGAGCGGTCGCGGCAGCAGATGCGGAATCTCTCCGCCCATCTCCAGTCCATCCGGGAGAAGGAACGGACCCGCATCGCCCGCGAGCTTCACGACGAACTGGGGCAGTTGCTCACGGCCCTCAACATGGACATTATCCTCCTGAACCGGAAGATCCCGCCGGAGCAGCGGGAACTCCATGAACGGATCAACGCCATGTCCGGCCTCGTGGACGTGACCATGAAAACCCTCAAGCGGATTTACATGGACCTGCGGCCGGGCATGCTCGACCACCTGGGGCTGCCCGTGGCCATCGAGTGGCAGGCGAACGAATTCTCCAAACGGACGGGGATCCCCTGCCGCATCACCGTCAAACCCGAAGACATGCAGCTGAACGCGGACCTGTCCACGGCGGTCTTCCGCATCTTCCAGGAAACCCTGACGAACGTCTCCCGCCATGCCCAGGCGAAGCGGGTCGAGGTTTCCCTCAAGCTGTCCTGCAGCGAGGTGCGCCTCGTCGTGAAGGACAACGGGAAAGGCATTACGGAGGAGCAGATGGCCAAACCGGACTCCTTCGGTCTCCTGGGAATCCGCGAGCGGGTTTCCTACTGGGGGGGAGTGGTGAAGATCGTGGGAAAGAAGGGGAAGGGCACGACCGTAAGCATACGCATTCCTTACAGAGACAGGAGTGATTCCGCATGAAGAAAATCCGCATCCTCATCGCCGACGATCATCCCATCGTCCGGGCGGGCTTCAAGCAGGTCCTCTCGGAGACCCCCGACATGCAGGTCACCGACGAGGCGGGCAACGGCCAGGAAGCGATGGCCTGCGTCCGGAAGAAGAAGCTGGATGTCGTGCTCCTGGACATCTCGATGCCGGGCCGGAGCGGCCTGGAAGTCCTCAAGGAGCTGAAGGACGAGAAGCCCAAGCTCCCCGTTCTGATCCTGAGCATGTATCCCGAGGAACAGTACGCCATCAGGGCCCTCCGGGCCGGCGCCTCGGGCTATCTCACCAAGGCCAGCGCCCCCAATGAGCTGATTTCGGCCATCCGGAAGGTCGCCGAAGGGGGAAAGTACGTCAGCGCGACCCTGGGGGAACGGCTCACCGAATTTCTCGGCACCGACATGACCCGGCCGCCCCACGAACTCCTGTCGGACCGGGAGTACCAGGTCATGCTCATGATCGCCTCGGGAAAGACGGTCTCCTCCATCGCCGAGGATCTGTGCCTGAGCGTCAAGACGATCAGCACCTACCGCACGCACATCCTCGAGAAGATGAGAATGAAGAACAACGCCGAGATCACCTTCTACGCCGTGCGGAACGGACTGGTCGGCTGAAGCAAACGATTCCCGGTCGGTTCCACTTCCCTACAGCGATTTCTTTTTCCGGATGAAGGAAAAGACGTCCGGTCCGATCCAGCGGTTCCAGTTTCTCTTCTTTTTCTCGTTCTTCATGGTTATGACCCCCTGGAAATGTTTTGATCCGGGGTCGCCGCCGCCCCGCCGGCTTTTCCCGGCGTTCGGCGGTTTCGAACATCCCCCGTCCGGTAATAGATTGATCCGGACGGGCCGCGCCGTGCAATCCGATTCCGTCTGAATTTTCGAACCGGATCGGGCTGAAAATTTCCGGGGACAATCAGAATCTTTCCCGTGACGGGCCGTCGCGGCGTCATCGGTGTTTTTCCTACGGACCGGGAAACGGGACCGCCTTCCGAAGCCGGTCCCGGACCGATCCTTGACATTGTCCGGGAAAATGGTAGAATTAACATCAGTCAATTGTTTATTTCTCGGTTCGATCCAATCGGGCAGACAATAAAAGAAACACATGGGAACCCTGTTTCCGGGGAAATTTCTTTTTCCGGTGTCCGCCCGGCGAACATGACGGTTTGACGACACATTTCGATCGTTCGGGCCTTCGCCGGCCGTGACCGCCTTCGAGCGACAGGAAACCGCCGGATCATGGAAAATCCTTTCATCGTCAGAGACTGCACCCTCATCGCCATCGCAACGGGTCTTCGGGCCCAGAATCTCCGCGAGTTGAGGAACAGGATCCAGGAAGTCCCCGAGGCCTGCATCTACTACCACTTCTGGGGCGGGCTCCTCCGGGCGAAGTTCGACGATCCCGAGTTCCCGAACGATTTCGCTTCCTGGGCCCGCCACGCCATCCACGACAAGAGGCTGGCGGAACGCCTGGCCATCATCAATCCCATGGACTTCGAGAACCTGGAGGATCTGCGCAGGGAGCTCCTGGAGGTCATCGAGGAGCGGCTCGACGAACTGGACCTGCCGCCCTGGGTCGAAGCGGATCAGCAGTTTTATTTCGTCCGTTCCCAGATCGTGGTTTTCAACACGGGGACCTTGATTCGGAACCCCCGGGAGTTCATGGACCGGATTTCCTCCTTTTCACTGGGAAGCGTTTTCTACCATTTCATCGACGCCCGGAGGCGATATCCCCTGGGAATCGACGACTTTTCGGTGTGGTTCGAAACCTTCGACGGGCAATACGAGGACCTGGTCCGGGCCGTGCGATCCATCGATCCCTATTTCACGAATCTGTTCGAACTTCGGAACGAACTCAAAGAAATCCTGGACGGTCATTTTCGAGGATAGAACGTGGCGGAATATCTTGAGCGCTATCGAACCATCGTGGGGGACGCGGAGATCGACCATCTGAAGCAGCTCGCCCGGGGTCTCCGGGGAATCCGGGTGGTTCACGTGAACTCCACCCGGGAGGGGGGAGGCGTGGCGGAGATCCTCCACTGCCTCATTCCCCTGAAACGGGCCCTGGGGCTGGAGGCCACGTGGGAGGTCATCGAGGGAAACCCGGTTTTTTTCGATTGCACCAAGAAAATGCACAACGCCCTGCAGGGAAACCTGACCGCCATTCCCGCGGCCATGCTGAAAGAATACGAGGAGACGAACCGGCGCAACTTCGAACGGCTCGAGGAGGTTCTGAAAGAGGCGGACATCGTCTTCATCCACGATCCCCAGCCCGCACCGTTGCTGCAATTCTGCGAAAACCGCAGGGGAAAGTGGATCTGGCGGTGCCACATCGACGTGAGCCGCCCCTACCGGCCGGTGTGGAAATACCTGAGGGCGTTCGTGTCCCCTTACGATGCGAGCATCTGGTCCCTGTCCTCCTTCGCCCAGATTCTCCCCCACCCCCTGTACCTGATCCCGCCGAGCATCGACCCCCTGAGTGAAAAGAACATCGACCTCGACCCGTCGGAACTGGAGGAGGCCCGGAAAAAATGGGGCCTCGACCCCGACCGGCCCGTCATCACCCAGGTTTCCCGGTTCGACCGGTTCAAGGATCCCCTGGGGGTGATCGAAGCATACAGGCTGGCGAAGGAATTCACCCCCCTCCAGCTCGTCCTCGCGGGAAGCAGCGCCTCCGACGACCCGGAAGGGGCGGAGGTCCTGGAGGAGGTCCGCGCCGCCCAGGGGGAGGATCCCGACATCCATACCCTCCTTCTCCCTTCCGACGCGCACCGGTCCATCAACGCCCTGCAGCGCCTTTCCCACATCGTGCTCCAGAAATCCATCCGGGAGGGGTTCGGTCTCACCGTCACGGAAGCGATGTGGAAGGAAAAGCCCGTTCTCGGAGGCGACACAGGCGGCATCCGGATCCAGGTGTTCAACCACCACACTGGCTTTCTCGTCAACACGCCCGAGGGTGCGGCCCTTCGGATCCGATATCTTCTCCGGCACCGGGACAGGCTTCGTGAGATGGGAATGAAAGCGAAGGAATTCGTCCGGGAAAATTTCCTCATCACACGCCATCTCCGGGAATATCTGACCCTCATGATCGCCGTTACCCATGCCGCCACGGACCGGATCGAACTCGACGGGTGACGGATTCCCATGAAGAAGAGAGAGCCCTTTCCGACCGCCGCGTTCTGGGGGGAACTTCGCATGGCCCCCCACCGGCTCCTCGGGCTGGATTACGACGGCACCCTGGCCCCCTTCCGGGTGCGCCGGATGGAGGCGGTCCCTCTCGAGGGCGTCCCGAAACTGGTGGAAGGCCTTTCCCTGCTGCCGGAAACAACCGTCGCCGTCGTCTCGGGCCGCCCCGTCGACGAGATTCTGCTCCTCCTGGGAGGGTTTCCCGGTTTCATCGCGGGAAGCCACGGTTTCGAACTCCGAAGTCCCGACGGGACGGTGGAAACCTGTCCGCCGTCCCCCCGGCAGGCCGGGGGACTGATCCGGGCCCGGGAGACGGCCGTTCAGATGGGATACGGGGAAAGACTGGAAACCAAGATCGCGAGCGTCGCCCTTCACACCCGGGGAACGTCGCCCGAAAAGGCCCGGGACATGGAACGGCACCTGTACGGGGCGTGGACCCGGATCGGCCGGCGGTTCCGGCTGTCCTGCAGGCATTTCAACGGAGGCGTTGAAATCCGCGCGGAAGGCCGGGACAAGGGGACCGTCCTTCGCCGCATCCTGTCCTTCCTTCCGGCCCGCACCCTCCCCGTCTACATCGGCGACGACGACACGGACGAGGACGCCTTTCGGGCGTTGAGAGACGACGGGTTCGGAATCCGGGTGGGACCCCCCGACGCCGGTACGGCGGCCCGGGCGTTCCTTGCCGACGCCGCCGCCGTGAAAGGATTTCTCGAGGAATGGATCGGAATGATGAAGGAAGGTGATTGAAATGAAGTGCAAGAGGCTTGTCGTGGTGTCCAACCGCCTGCCCCTGGCGGTGCGGATGGGCGAAAAGGGAAACTGGACCGTGGAGCCCGGCTCGGGGGGGCTCGTCACCGCCCTGGCCCCCGTTCTGAAAAACCGGGGCGGACTGTGGATCGGCTGGCCGGGAGTGCCGGCGGACAACGCCTCCCGGAAGACGGAACTGGAAACCCTGCTCGCGCGGCGCGGGAAAGCGGCGGGATACGATCTGAAGCCCGTCTTTCTCACCGGCGACGAAGTGGATCTGTACTATCACGGGTTTTCGAACGAAGTGCTGTGGCCCCTTTTCCATGACCTGTTTTCCCACTGCAACTTCCGCCCCGAATACTGGACCGCCTATCGCCACGTGAACGGCCGGTTCGCTTCCGTCATTGCGCGGGAAACGCAAGACACCGATTATCTCTGGATTCACGACTACCACCTCATCCCGGTGGCCCGGGAGCTGAAACAGAGGGGCATCCGCCGGAGAACGGGATTCTTTCTGCACATCCCTTTCCCGCCCCTGGACATTTTCCTCAAGCTCCCATGGCGCTTCGAACTGCTCGACTACCTGCTCGCGTACGACCTCATCGGGTTCCAGACGCTTCGCGACCAGCGCAACTTCATCGGCTGTCTCAAGGCCCTCCGGGGCTGCCGGGTGTCCGGAAGAACGGCCGTCAGCCACGTCGCTTCGGAAAGCGGGGAAACACGGGTGGCCGCCTTTCCCATCAGCATCGATTTCCGCGAATTCTCCGAACTCGCCCGTTCGGAAGGGGTGACCCGAAGGGTCCTGAGGCTGCGATCCAACATGGGCGGTTCGAAGATCATTCTCGGCGTGGACCGTCTCGACTACACGAAAGGCATTCCCCACCGGCTTCTTGCGTTCGAAAACGCGCTGCGCCGCTTCCCGGGCCTGAGGAACAAGGTGACCCTGGTCCAGATCGTCGTTCCAAGCCGGACGGCGGTGGAGGAATACCATGCCCTGAAAAAGGAAATCGAAAGACAGATCGGCAAGATCAATGGAAGCTTCACCGACGTCGGCTGGGTCCCTATCCATTACATCTACCGGGCCCTGACCAGGGAAGAGCTGACGGCCTACTACCGGGCCTCGGACGTCGCCCTCGTCACCCCCCTCAAGGACGGGATGAACCTCGTGGCGAAGGAGTACTGCGCGAGCCAGACGGAGGAAAACGGCCTTCTGATTCTGAGCGAATTCGCCGGCACGGCCGCCCAGTTCCACGAACATGCCCTGATGGTCAATCCCTACGACGTGGAAGGCACGGCGGACGCCATCCGCCGGGCCTGCATCATGGACCCCGGGGAGATCCGCCGCCGGATGAGGCGGCTCCGCCAGTCCGTACACCGCCACGACATCTATTCCTGGGTGAGCCGGTTTCTCCGTGCGGGCATATCGGACAATCTGAAGGACTTTCCACAATTGGAATTCTTCATTCCCCGGGAAAGCGCCCTCCGTTACGGCGGCGCGGGCTGAACCGGCGTCGCCGGCTTCGAACCGGCGGGAAGGATCATGACGGCCCTCAGGCCCCCTCTCTCCCGGTTTTCGAGCCGGACCTGTCCCCCGTGAAGGGAAACGACCTCCTTCACGAAATTCAGGCCGAGCCCGGTGCTTTTCTTTCCCGAATCGGGACGGTGCAGGGAAAAGAACTTGTCGAACACCTTCCCCATGGCGTATCCGGGAATGCCCGGACCCTCGTCCTCCACCGAAAGGAGGACCGTCCTTCCGTCCGATTTCACGGTGATTTCGATCCGCCCGCCCTCGGGGCTGAAGTCGACGGCGTTCTGGAGCAGGTTCGACAGGGCCTGGCGGAGCAGAAACCGGTCCCCCGTCACGGGGACGTCCTGGAGGACGTTCAGCCCGGCGTGAATGTTCTTCGGGGAGACCTGCCATTCCCCGCCCTCCAGGACCGACGCCGCCAGCGCCGCCGGGGACAGGGTCTCCAGGTTCCGGGGGGCCTTCCTCGTTTCCAGGTCCGACAGTTCCAGCATGCGGTCCACGATGTCCTGGATCCGGCCCGCCTCGCCCCGGATATTGGCAAGGAAGCGGGCCCTTTTCTCCCGGGGCATCTCCTCGCCGAGAAGTTCGGCGGCCCCGCGGATCGCCGAAAGGGGGCTCTTGATTTCGTGGGTCAGGGTCTGAATGTATTCCTCCACATATTTCCTTCCTTCCAGCGCTTCCTTCATCTTTTCGATGGCCCGCCCCATCTCGCCGAGTTCGCCCCCTCCGAGGCGGGGGAGATCGACCCTCTTTCCGTCCCGGACGTCGTTGGCGTACCGGGTGAGCCACTGGACGGGACGGGTGATCCACCAGGAGACGAAAAAAGCGAGCAGGACCGCCAGGAGGGCCGAAAGAAACCAGACCCGCAGAACCCTCGGCTTTGCGCCCTCCAGGAACGCGTTGAGATTCGCCGTCGGCTTCGCCACCGTCAGGACGCCGGCGGTCTTTCCATGGACGACGACGGGCGCGGCGACGTAAAGCACCGACGAGGCCGGATCGTCGGGATCGAGACGGGTCGTCCTCGCCCCGTACCGCCCCTGAAGGGTGAGGGACACGTCCCGCCAGCCGGTGTAATCGGCCCCCTCGTTCTCCCGGTCCCGGGAGTCGAAGAGGACGCGGCCCTCCCCGTCGGTGATGTACAGGTCAACGTCCACGGCGGTCTTCGTGAAATCGTAGATTCTGGCGGAAAGGGGCAGGGACGCGATCCTTCCGAGGATTCCCCGGAGTTTCCCCGGGTCGAAGCGGTCCGCCTCCATTTCCTCCGCCACGAAGGCCGCCAGGATATTGGCCTGGTCCACCAGCGGGTCTTCCATGCTTTCCAGGAAGAAAAGGCGCAGGTCCTTCACGATCCGGTCCACGGGATAGTAGAAGCAGATCGCGAAAATCACGAGGAAGGCGAGAAAGATGCGGGTTCCGAGTTTCACGGATGTTCCTTCAGGGAGTATCCCGCGCCCCGGTGGGTGACGATGGGTTCCCCGTCGGGCCGGATTCCCCTCAGCTTGGCCCGGATGTTCTTGATGTGGGCGTCGATGGTCCGGTCCAGGCTCGCCTCGGGTTCCTCCCAGACGAGATCCATGAGCTGCTCCCTGGAAAACACGTGGCCCGGCCTGCGGATGAAGGTTTTCAGGATCTCGTATTCATATCGCGACAGGTCGACCACCGTGCCGAAATAGGCGATCTGTCTCTTCGACTCGTTCACCTCGAACGGTCCCGGTTCCCGCCCGGGCAGGGGACCGTTCAGGGTCCGCCGCAGGACCGCCTTCACCCGGGCCGTGAGCTCCCTCGGGCTGAAAGGCTTGGTCACGTAGTCGTCTCCGCCGATTTCGAGGCCCACGACACGGTCGATCTCGCCGACCCTCGCCGTGAGGAAGATGACGGGAACGGCGGAGGTTTTCCGGATTTCCCTGCACAGATCGAAACCGCTCATGTCGGGCAGGCCGACATCGAGAATGACCAGGTCCGCCGCCTGCTCGCGAAAAAAGGACAGGACGGGACCGCCGGAAAAAAAACAGACCGTGTCGAAGTTCTCCGTTTCCAGGGCGTACTGGATCGTGTCCACGATGGCAGGTTCGTCGTCCACGATGAGAATTCTGGGCTTCATGGGGGAAAAGGGCTCCCTCCTCCGGTATCCGGGCGTATGCTATCACCTCCCGGCCCGCTTGTCATGAACTCTTTGCCCCCGCGCCCGCCCGCGGGAACGCCCCGCCTGAAAAGGGCCGGGAGAAGGACGGCGGCGCAGACCGCGGCCACCGTGGCGGCGTGTTCGCCCAGTCCTTCCGCCCTCCCGGCGCCGGAAAGACCGAGAAGGGGGATCCCCACGGTCACCCCCAGATACCACAGGACGGGGGAAAGAACCCCGGCGGGGGCTTTCCCGGACGCATCCCGGCCACTGTCCTTCCACCCTGGGAACAAGGGCGGCCGGACGAGGCGCCGGGCCGCCCGGAACGCCGCCAGGAGTGCCGCAAGATACAGGACCGTCCCCGCAAGCCTGTGGACCCTGCCGGGGGTGACCACGTCCCCGTAGATGTCCCATTCGAAGAGGGAGACGGAACAGGCAATCCGGAGGGTGTTGACGGCCAGGGTGAGGCAGAAGGCGAAGACGCCGGAAAGGAGGAGCCAGAGCGCCTTCGACCGGAGGGAGCCGATGCGGTGAACGAAGGAGAAGAAAAGGACGGCGAAGGTCAGGATGAGGAAATTGACGCCGCTGCAGGAAGGGGCGATGACGATTCCCCGGGAGAGGCTGATGAACCCCCCGTGCAGTTCCCTTTCGAAGGGAATGCCGGTCGTCCACTGGACGAGACGGGCCAGCGGCAGGAGCATCCACTGGAGGTCGTCCGCCCCCGCCCGGCTGAAGTGGATCTTCAGGCAGACGAGCACGGCGAGGCCCGCCCCGTAAAGGAGGCCGTTCTCCAGGAGGAACTCCCGGACGCGGCGTCCCCCGCCCGTCATCTGAGGGATTTCTTCCAAGGTTTTCCCCTCCAGAACGGGTTGCGGCAATGCCGGTAGAACACGACCAGAAGAACCCACAGCAGGAGCAGGGCGGCAAGCAGGGCGAGCCCCGGCTCGGAAACCGCCGAGAAATTCCCCACCGCCAGGTTGGAGACGTGAAGGGGCAGCGGCAGGGGCTGGTCTACGGGCACGGCGGCCGTCCCGGGGTTGCGGACGGTTTCGAGAACGGCGACGAAGGAGGTGCAGGCGGTGAGAAGATTCCAGGAAAGGCCGAGTTCGGTGATCTCCCGCCGGCTGGCGCCGTCCCGCCCCCCCTCGCCGTAGTCGGAGAGCCTCGCGATCCTGGCCCGGGCCCACAGGTACGGAAGGCCCCCGTTTTCCGGAAGGGATTCCGTCTCCGCCACGGGGAACACCCGATGGAACGGTCCGGCGGGGCCCGTTCCGGAAAGGACGATCTCCCCTTTCCGGTCCCCCCGCCATTTGCCGAAAAGGACCAGCGGGCGCGACGCGAAAAGATCCGGGAGCCCGGGTGGCTCCATGTCCCGGGCGTCGAATCCCCGGAATTCGACGGCGGTGTTCACGAGGAGCGGGGACGACACGTATTTCCGGAACCGCTCCGCTGCCGGCCGGGCCTCCCGGGGGTTCGTGACGATGAAGGGTTCCCCCGCCCCGGCCCGGGCGATCCCTTCCATGAGGAACCGGTTCACTCCCGACCCGATCCCGAAGGAAAAGAAGTTCGTCCCTTCCAGGTTCTGACGGATGATTTCGAAGATTTCACGCTCCGCCGCGATGTACCCGTCGCTGACGACGATGACCGACCGGGCCGTACCGGCCTCCCGGGGAAGGGTAAGGGCCCGGACCAGCGCCGGGGCGAGTTCCGTCCCGCCGCCTCCCCGCTGTTCCTCGACGAGCCGGAGGGCCCCCTCGATGTTTTCCCCCGTCGCCGGGAGGGAGCGGGGGGCCATGGCGGCGGAGGCGCCGGAAAAGAGAATCACGTTGAACCGGTCCGTATCGCGGAGTTCCCCGATGAGGTCTTTCATGAGCCGCTTCGCCGTGTCCAGGGGAAAGCCGTGCATCGAACCGGAGACGTCGAGGAGAAAGACGTATTCCCTCCCCGGGATGTCTTTAGCGGCCACCCGCTCCGGCGGTTCGACCAGAAGGAGAAAGAACTTTTCCGCCTCCCCCTCGAAAAGGAGAAGACCGGACTGGACGGCCTCGCCGGAAAGCCTGTACCGGAGGATGAAATCGCGGTTTCCCCCGAAGCCGCCCGACGGGTCGAGACGGACGTCCGCAAGGGACGGGGACCGCCAGGAAACGTCGATCCTGTGGGAGGGACTCGCCAGATCCCGAAGGGGCAGGGCCGTGGAAAGGGCGACCCCGATCCGGAACGACGTCCGGGGCTCCGTCCCCTCCGCGAGATAGGGATTTTTCACCCACCGGTCCGACTCGGGGGCCTCCCCTTCCCTCAGGTTGGAATATCTCGGGCCGACGACGGCGGGGAAGACGAATTCATAGGTCCCCTCTTCCGGGACGAGGAGTTCGGTGTACCTGAGTTCCACGAGGATCTCGTCCCCCGGGAGGATGTTGGCGACGTTCATCGTGAAGACGTTCGGCCGCTGCTGCTCCAGGAGGGACGCGCTCTTCCCCTCGTCCCGCGCCCGGATGAACTCCCTTTTCGCCGTCTCCTTCTCCCGGATTTTCGCCGTCACGACGTTTTCCCCGACGGTCATCCGCACGCCGTGGACGGCGGCCCGGGTGGACGCCGGGAAGACGTAACGGCCGTGGATGGGGCGCTCTCCCTCGTTCGCGTATTTCTGGACGACGGTGACGTCGGCGATCACCCCCGCCACGGCGACGGAAACCTCGGTCTCCTTCAGGGGGAACCGCTCCAGGGCCGTGTCCCCTCCGTCGACGAAGAAAAAGGGGGCAAGCGTCCTGTCTTCCCCGGATTCACCCCACGCGGCGGCCGCCGCGAGAAACACCGAGAGTCCCGAAAGCAGAAAGACCGTCCATTTTCTGTGCATCATGACACCCCCTTCTTTTCCTTCCGCCGGTTCGGGACGGGAACGGCCGTCCTTTCGCCGCCGGTCTCCCTCCCTTTACAGGGGCTCGGTGAAAACAGTTTGAAGGGGGGATGAAAAAGACGTGAAAAAAGAAGGGGGATATGGGGGCCGGGAGGTCCCGGTCCTCCCGGCCGTGAATTCCGTCGGGCGGGTCCCGCCCCTCAGGGGTTTTGCCGCAGGGCCGGCACGTAGAACCTGTCCGCGTATTCCTTCACCATCCTGCGGGCGGAAAAGGCGGCGGCGGTGCTCCGGATGGACTCCTTCATCACGGCGACCCAGTCGCGGGGGACGCCGTCTCCCGAAATCCGGTAGTACAGGGGCACGATCTCCCGCTCCAGGAGATCGTAGACCGCCGCGGCGTCCCGGTCGTCCCGGTCTCCTTCGACGGGTCCCGCCCCGAAGGCCCACCCGTTTTTCCCGTTGTACCCTTCCATCCACCACCCGTCCAGGATGCTCAGATTGGGAACGCCGTTCAGGGACGCCTTCATCCCGCTGGTCCCGCTGGCCTCCATGGGCGGCAGGGGGTTGTTGAGCCAGATATCGACCCCGTGGACGAGGTACTGGGCGAACTGCTCGTCGTAGTCCTCCAGGAAGGCGATCCTCCCGCTGAGTTCGCTGCTTCCGGCGGCGCGGAACACCCGCTGCAGGATCCGCTTTCCCGGATCGTCCGCCGGATGGGCCTTACCCGCGAAAATGATCTGGATGGGACGCCACCGGTCGTTCACGAGTTTCCTCAACCGTTTCCAGTCCCGGAAAATCAGGTCCCCCCTCTTGTAGGTGGCGAAACGGCGGGCGAACCCGACGGTCAGCAGGGTCGGGTCGAGGAAGGTGCCGCCCGCCAGGACCTTCCCGGCGCCGGCGTGATCCGTCACCCAGCTTTTCCTCGCCCGCTCCCGGACGGCGTCTATGAGCTTCACTTTCAGCCAGAAATGGGTCTTCCACAGCTCCTCGTCGGGAATGTCCCCGATCTTCGCCCACCGGGAAGGGTCGTCGTGGCGGGCCAGCCAGTCCTCGCCGAGGTACTTGTTGAAGAGAAGCTCCATCCTGGGTTCGATCCATGTCGGCACGTGGACGCCGTTGGTCACATGGCCGATGGGCACCTTCTCTTCCGGTACGCCGGGCCACAGGCCCCGCCACATTTCCCGGGCCACCCGGCCGTGGCGCCTGCTGACGCCGTTGCGGTATTCGGACATCCGAAGCGCGAAGGCGGTCATGTTGAACCCCGCGGCGGGATCCCCGGGGTGCATCCCCAGCCGGAGGAACCCGTCGTGATCCAGGCCCAGGGCGGGCCAGTAGGAATGGAAGTATTTCTCCATGAGCGGGAAGGGAAAGACGTCGTGCCCCGCCGGAACGGGCGTATGGGTCGTGAAAACCGTGGTTTTTCTCGTCTGCCCCGCCGCCGCGTCCCAGGAAGCCCCGCTTTCCACGGCCGCCCGGATTCTCTCCAGGACGGCGAACGCCGGATGCCCCTCGTTGAGGTGGAGCAGGGAGGGACGGATGCCGATCCTCCGAAGCATCTCATACCCGCCGATGCCGAGGACGATTTCCTGCCGGAGCCGCTGTTCCAGGTCGCCCGTGTAGAGATGTTGGGAAATCCGCCGGTTCCACGGATCGTTGATCTCGATATCCGTGTCGATCAGGTACAGGGGAACCCGGCCCACGGCGATCTTCCACAGGGCGATGTGGATGGGGGGATCGATGAACGGAACCTGGATCACCATCTGCCTGCCTTCCCCGTCGAGGACCTTGGAAATGGAAGCGGCCTCGCGGTCCAGCTTCTCATCCAGGTCCTCCTGCCAGCCGTCGTCGCGGATCCTCTGCCGGAAGTACCCTTCCGGGTACATGAATCCCACGGCGACGACGGGAATTTTCAGGTCGCTGCATTCCTTGATGAAGTCTCCCGCCAGGAACCCCAGCCCCCCGGCATAGAAGGGCAGCGAGTGGTGGAGGCCGTATTCCGCGGAGAAATACGCGATGGGCCCCGTTCCGGGGTCCAGCCCGTGGCCGGGAAAGAAGGTCTCCCCGCCGCCCACCTCCTCCCGGAACTGAGCGAGAATCGCATGGTAGTGCCGGAGATATTCGGGATCGCGGGCGGCGGCCTCCAGCCGTTCCCGGGGCAGCTCCCGGAGCATCTTCACGGCGTTGTGCCGGCTTTCCTTCCACTCCTGGCGGTCCAGCATCTTGAACAGCCTGCGGGCGGAGGGCGGCCAGACCCACCAGAGGTTCATGGCCATCTCGCCCAGACCGGAAATTTCTTCCGGGAGGTTCCCGAAGATCCTTTCGCTGTCATCGGCCATAGGGGCTTCCCCTTTCACGTTCCGTCGCATCCCGGTCCCCGGGACGGAAAATCCGCTTTTTTATTGAACTTCCACTTATATACAATTTCCGATCGTCTTTTTCCATTCGGGCGCCGGCACGGCCCCGTCCGGGGATGCCCCGTCGAAATCAATTTATAGAATGGGCGCGGCTGCCGATAATATAAAAGGTGCCGGGCGGGATTCCCGCGCCAGCGCCCGCCGCGCGTTCCAAAGCCGCAGGCACCCCGGCGGGAACACCGTCGCAACGAAGGATTCATCCATGGCCTTTCCATTGAAGACAATCAACGAACCGCGACTGGACATTCACACGGTCCGTCAATTCATTTCCCGCGAGGGCGACGGGCTGGTCGGGCGTTTTCATTCCAACGTCCTCTCTTCCGCGTTCCAGCCCATCTTCAGCATCGCCCACAAGAGGATCGTCGGATACGAGGCGCTGCTTCGCGGGCGGAACCCGCAGGGAACGCCGGTTTCGCCTCCCGAGATCTTTTCCTCCGAAAAGAGCGAAATGGGGACCGTATTCCTCGACCGCCTGTGCCGGTACCTCCACATGGGAAATTTCCGGCGCGCCGGGGACGACCTGAACTGGCTCTATCTGAACGTCTCCCCCGTCGTGGTCTGCCATGGGAAAAAATACGGTTCCTATTTCAAGGAACTGCTGGACGAACACCGCCTTTTGCCCTCCAGGGTGGTGATCGAGATCGTCGAGCAGCCGATCTCGAATGAAGACCTCCAGCTGGATACGGTCCATTATTACAAGGAACTCGGGTGCCTCATCGCCATCGACGATTTCGGGGCGGGCTGCTCCAATTTCGAGAGGATATGGACCCTTGCCCCGCACATCGTCAAAATGGACCGTTCCATGATCGCCAGGGCGTGCCGGCAGGAGAGGATCCGCGACCTCTTTCCCGGCATCGTCTCCCTCCTGCATCAGGCGGGGTCGCTCGTCCTGGTGGAGGGAATCGAAACGGAGGAGCAGGCCCTCATTGCCATTGACAGCGACGCGGATTTCGTCCAGGGGTATTACTTCGCAAAACCGATCGCCGATCCCCGCCGGATCGGGGACGTTTCCTTCGATTTCGACGGGCTGCTCCATACCTTCAAGACCATGTCGGCCGCCAGGGACAAGGGGTTCGAGCAAAACCTGCTCCGGTACAAGGAGCTGCTCCGGCGGGCTGTCGACGCGCTCCGGGAACGGCAGTCCCTGGAAAAGGCCTGCGCGTTCCTGATGAATGAAGAACCGGTGATCCGGTGTTATCTCCTCCTGCCGGACGGCCGGCAGATCGAGAGGAATGTCGTCGCCCGGAGAAGACTGCTCGACGAGGATCCCCGTTTCAAACCGCTGGAAGACGCAAGAAGCGCCGACTGGTTCCGGCGGCACTACCTGCGCCGCGCCCTCAAGAATCCCGGCCGGGTCCAGATCACCCGGCCCTATCTTTCCATCACGGGCGGACACATGTGCGTCACCCTTTCCGTCATGTTCCCCTCGCCTTCCGGGAACAGGGTGCTTTGCTGCGATCTGGACGGATAAGGAAATCCGCGCCGTCCCCGTTCCCGAAACCGGCGGCTGTCAGTGAACGGCATGATCCGTGATCGCCTTCTTCGACATGGCGACGAATTTCCTGTGCCGCGGCGTATCCAGATCGAAATGCCGGTAAACGAGCCGTTTGGCGGTGTCTTCAATGAAGACCCACACGATGCAGTACAGCCAGATCAGGCCGATCCAGGTCCACGGGATGGCCGTGACGAAGATGCCGAAAGCGACGATCAGCACCGCCGCCGCCTGGGTGCACAGGATTGCCGCCAGGAGGACCGGCGCCGGGTAGGGTTTCATGTAGAAAGGCTGTCGCCGGCTTCTGGCGACGAAAAGGGTCAGGTGCCCGGCCACGGCGAGCTTCAGGTAGATGACGGACTGGAGCTGGGCCGCATCGATCTGAAACCACGATTTCGCGACGGCGAGGAGCAGGAAGGTCTCGACGACCCCGACCCCCCCGAGGATCGACGCCACCGTGAGGATCCGGTGCATTTTCCACCGGACGGGTTTCGGGTCGAGCCACGTGTTGTCGTAGGCGATCGTCATGATCGGAATGTCGTTGAGCAGCGCCAGCAGGATGATCATGATGGCGGTGATGGGATAGAAATCGTAGACGAGCATGGCGATGACCATGAAGAACATGATGCGGATCGTCTCGGTGATCCGGTAGATGGCATAGCTCGTCATGCGCTCGAAAATCCTTCTGGCCTCCTCGACGGCCTTGACGATGGTCGACAGCCCCGGCTCCGTGAGCACCAGGGCCGCCGCCGCCCTCGCCGCGTCGGTGGCGCCGGAAACGGCGATCCCCACGTCAGCCTGTTTCAGGGCGGGCGCGTCGTTGACCCCGTCCCCCGTCATCCCGACCAGGTGTCCCCGTTCCTGAAGGGCCTTCACGATCCCGTACTTGTGTTCCGGAAACACCTGGGCGAAGCCGCCGGACCTTTCGATCCTGTCCGCCGCCTGAGGCGTCAGATGCTCCACATCCTCCCCTTCCCCGAAAAGCTCTCCGGCGGGCTGGATGTCCGTCCCCATGCCGAGGGTCTTCGAGATTTCCCGGGCGATGGCCGTGTTGTCGCCGGTGACCATCTTGATGTCGATGCCGTGCTGCTTCGCGTTCGCGATGGTCTCGGCGGAATCTTCCCGGGGGGGATCGTAGAGGGGCAGGAGGCCCAGGAATTTCCACCGATCGTCTTCACCGGCCCGGGCGACCCCCAGGGTGCGGTATCCCCTGGCGGCCAGATCGTCGACGAGTTTCTCCGCCCGGGCCCGGCTCTCCCCTTCCAGATGCGCCATGTCCATCAGGATCTGGGGCGCTCCCTTGGCCACCTTGAAGGTCCGGCCGCCTCCGTCCCGGATGACGGCCTCGGTGCGCTTGCTTACGGGATCGAAGGGAACGAACTTCACCTGGCGGTACTGCTTGAGGACGCCGGGATCCTCCAGGGCCGAGAGGACGGCGAGGTCGATGGCGTCCCGGTCTTCCGATTTGGATGCCAGCGCCCCCGCGAGAATCAGATCCCCGGCGTCCCGGGCCTCGAACATCTCAGGGGTCCCCAGCGTCAGGGCGTTCTGGGTCAGGGTGCCGGTCTTGTCGCTGCACAGGACGTCGATTCCCGCCATTTCCTCGATGGATTCCAGGCGGGAGACGATGGCCTTCATCTTCGACAGGACCACGGCGCCGACGGCCATGGTCACCGAGAGGACCGCCGGCATGGCCACGGGAATGGAGGCCACCGCGAGGATGAGGGCGAACTGGACCAGATCCAGGAGGGGCGCCCGGCGGACGATCTGGGCGAGGACGAGGACGGAGATCAGGCCGAGGCTCAGGTAGATGAGGTAGTCCCCGATCTTCAGGACGGCCTGCTGAAAGTGGGAAGGGGCCCCCGCCGACTGGACCAGCTTCGCCGTCCGGCCGAAAAACGTGTCGGCGCCCGTCGCCACGACCAGGGAAACCATCTCCCCCTGCCTGGCCAGCGACCCCGAATAGGCCGCGTCCCCGGGTTTCTTCGTGACCGGGAGGGATTCCCCCGTCAGGGCCGACTGGTCCACGGTCAGGTATTCCCCGTCGAAGAGCTTGACGTCGGCGGGAATGATGTCTCCCAGGCGCAGGCGGATCACGTCCCCCGGCACGAGATTCCGGGCGTCCGTTTCCCCCCATTCGCCGTCCCGGATCACCCGCGCCCTCAACGCGAGCTGTTTTTTCAGGGCCTCGAGGGCGTCGGCGGCCCTGGCCTCCTGCCTGAAGCCGACAACGGCGTTGAAGACCAGAAGCACCAGGATGATGGCCAGGTCCGTCCAGTGACGGACGACGAGGGACAAAACGGCGGCCACCTCGATCATCCACGGGATGGGCCCCCAGAAGTACCCGAGAAACTGGAGAATGGGGCTGACCTTCTTCTCCTCGATCACATTGGGGCCTGTTTCGGCGAGCCTTGCACCGGCCTCCTCCCCCTTAAGGCCGTCCCTCCCCGTTTTGAACTCGGAGAAAAGCTCCTCGATGTCCCTCTTTGCCGCCTCATCGCCGCTGATCCGCGGAATTTCCATTGAACCGCCTCCTTGATGCCGTTCGATCCGCCGGCGTCTTCCCGTCATCCCCCCGACGGAGTCCCGTGTCCCTGTAATAGCTCTTTCGGTAGAACTGGGACGTAAAAATGACAAAAAGCATTTCGATGGTATTGACGATCGTTTCCAGGAGTTCCTTCTCCACGGGTGTCAGCTCCTTCGACGGAATGAGGCAGAACACCCGGATGGTCAGATTGTCCTGACTGGAACCTATGGCGGTCCATCCGTCGGCGACTCCCGTTTCGACGATGGACCGGTTGCTCATGGCCGATTTCAGGAAGGCCGCGTCCCCTCTTGTCTCGCCGAATTCCTGGACGGTTCTCAGGCTCTCCGTTTCGATGATCCTGAACACGACCCATTCCACGCTGGCCACGGACAACGCCTTTTTCGCAAGAAACCTGAGGCTGTTCCTGAATTCCCTTCTGTCCCCCGGGTACCGGTTGAACGACGACAGCAGGCTTCTGATCTCGCCGAGCTGCACGTTCACCGCCCCGATGTATTGGAAGGCTTCCATGAGCCGTTCCTCTGCATTGTCTCTCAAAACGGATATTTTGTCCAACCTTCGCTGGTAGTTGCGAAGAGAATTCCTGTAAAGAGACGATATGGCGAAGCCCATGAGGAAAAGAAAGGCGATGAGCAGGACTTCGACGATCTCTTCCTCCACGAAAACATCCCGTTTCAGGGCAATCCCGCCCCTGATCAGGAGCGGCGTCAGGATGACAACGGAAATCAGGAAGACCGTGACGGCGGCGTAGACGGCCTTCATGGTCTTCAGTTTTCGCGACGCGGCACCGGTACGCTCTCGAAGATCGGGTTCCCTTTCGTTCATGATTCCTCCCTCTCGAACCGGCCCTCCCGCCGGGGGAAGTCCTCCCGGAATCCGGGTGAAACGATTTCCCGGGCCCTGGCGAGCAGGTCCTCGATCTCGAAGGGTTTGTCGAGGATCGCCGCGGCCCCCAGACGACCGGCCTTCTCATGGGTTTCCCGGTCCCCGAAGGCCGTGATCAGGATCATCGGCGGGAATCCCTTCAAGTCATGGGTCCCTTCGAGAACTTCGAGACCCGTGACGCCGGGCATTCGGATATCGGAGACGATGAGATCGAAATCCCGGGGACTCACCGGAGGATCGGCGGAAAAGAGATAATCGACCAGATGAACGCCGTCGGGACACTCGACGACCTCGTATCCGGTCCTCCGGAAAGACCAGGCGAGGAGCGTCCGCATGTCGAAATCGTCCTCCGCCAGAAGAAGGCGGGGAGCCTTCCCTGCCGCCGTCCCCTCCGGAGACGGCCCCGTCCCGCTTTCCCTTTCGAAATCCTTGTCCTTCATATGCCACCTCACCCGCGGATACGCGTTGTCATTCTCCTTTGATTGACAGGACAGCAAACGCCGTGCCATTCGCCAACCATCGGATATGACTGCATCTGTTCCCGGAAGGGCATGGGGCGTTTCGCCACGGCGGCCGCGGCGCGGGTCGTTTCGGGGGCATTCCCGCCGGAAAACGGGAAACCGCAGCCCTTTCGGACCCGATGGGAAGGAATGCCCCGGTGGGGCGGATTGCCCCGCTCACCGGGATGCTTCCGATTCAGGGAATTGCGTTTCAACGGGGAGGCGGAACGTTCGATCTTTCCCGCAATCGATGGGAAGCGATCGATCCGGTCACCCGGCCTTTCGGGCGGCCCGGACGGCGGTTCAGTTCCCGTTCCCGCCGCCGGCGTCGAAATGCCGGAGTTTGCGGTACAGGGTCTTGCGGTCCATACCGAGCACCCTGGCGGCGACGGTCCTGTTTTCCCCGACGGCCTTGAGGACATGAAGAATGTACCGCCGTTCCAGTTCCTCCAGGGTCACCATCTCGTCGGGATTGGTTCCGTCGATGACGATATTCGCACTGCGGTAGTTCCGGATCCTCTCCGGAAGGTCCTCCACGGCGATTCTTTCGTAACGCGTCAGGGCCACCGCCCGCTCGACGGCGTTCCGAAGTTCGCGAACGTTTCCGGGCCATGCGTACTCGAGCATCTTCGCCGCCGCCGCCTCGGACAGTCCCGTGACGGATCGGCCGGCGCGGTCCGAAAACAAACCGATGAAATGCCCGGCCAGAAGAAGAATGTCCGTCCCCCTCTCGCGAAGGGGGGGAAGCTCCACGGGGATGACGTTGATCCGGAAGAAAAGGTCTTCCCGGAAGCGGCCCTCCTCGACGGCCGATTCGAGGTCGCGGTTTGTCGTGGCGATGACCCGCACATCGAAGGGCACCTCCCTGTCGCCGCCCACAGGCCTGAGGGTTCTTCCTTCCAGCGCGCGAAGGAGCTTGGCCTGCAGGTTGAAGGGAAAATCCCCGATTTCGTCGAGCAGCAGCGTTCCCCCTTCCGCCTCCGGGATAAGTCCTTTCCGGGCCGATCGGGCATCGGTGAAGGCGCCGCGGGTATGCCCGAAAAGTTCGCTCTCCAGAAGCATTTCCGGGAGCGCGGCGCAATTGACCGCGATGAACGGTCCTTCCCGCCTCCTGCTTCGATCATGGAGGATCCGGGCGGCCAGTTCCTTTCCCGTTCCGCTTTCGCCCGTGATGAGGACGGTCGCTTCGGAATCGGCGATTTTCGAAAGCCGGTCGTAGAGGTTCCGCATGGGCTGGCTTTCCCCGATCATCGCGTCGAACTTTCCGGACCGTTCGACAGCCTCGCTCAGGATTTTGACCTTGTCCTGCAGGGCCCTGTGTTTCAAGGCGCGCTCCAGTGTCAGCGCCAGCAGGTCCATGTCCACCGGTTTCGCGACAAAGTCATAGGCCCCTGCGCGGATCGCCTGGACCGCCGAATCGAGACTTCCGAACGCCGTCATGACGATGACGGGCACATCGGGCCTGTTCGACACGATCCGGTCGCAAAGCTCGATGCCGTTCATCCCGGGCATTTTCAGGTCTGTGAGAACCACGTCGTACGCTTCGTTCCGAAGCGCCTGGAAGGCTTCGCTCGAAGAAGTGCGCCAGGACACCTGAAATCCCCGAACCCGCAGGTCCGTTTCCATGGTTTCACACAGGGCCCGGTCGTCGTCCACGATCAGGATCCGTCCCGTCATCCGCCCTCCTCCGGGAGATATATGGTGAAACGGCTCCCTTTCCCCTTTTCGCTCGTCACCCCGATCCATCCGCCGTGCTCCTCGACGATGCCATAGGCGATCGACAGCCCCAGGCCGGTGCCNNTGGTAAAAAAAGGCTCGAACAGGCGCTCCATGTCCTTGTCCGAAATTCCCTCCCCTTCATCCACCACATCGATGCACGCATGCTTCCCCGTCCCGCTCCCGTGACCCGCCGGCGGCCGGACATGCTCGTGCCGGATGCCCACCTCGATCCCGCCTCCCCCCGGCATGGCCTGCACGGCATTCACGATGAGGTTCGTCAGGGCCTGCTCGATCTGTCCCCCGTCCGCCATGGCCGGGACCGGCGCCGTCTCCCCGACGCGGCGTATGCCGACTCCCCGCTCCCGGGCAAGCGGCGCCATGAGTTCCAGGGTTCTGTCAACGATGCGTCCGAGATCGACGGCAGTCTTTCGAGGAGTGTTGCGCCGCGCGAAGTCCAGAAGCTGCCGGATGATCGTCGTGATCCGGTCGGTCTGGGCCTTGATGACGGCCGCGCTCCCGGCGATCTCTTCCTCCGGGAGTTTCCCCGACGCGATCAGCGCCGCCCTTCCGGAAACGACATTGAGGGGCGTGCCCAGTTCGTGGGCGATTCCCGAGGCAAGGCCGCCGACGGTTTTGAGACGGTCGGCGTGGCGCAGCTGCTCCATCGCTTCGATACGGGCCTCCGTTTCCGTTCGAACCGCCCTTCGGGCCTCGTCGAGATGCTCGCACATGGCGTTCAGCGCCCCGGCAAGCTCGGAAAATTCATCCCCGCCGCCGGCATCGAGCGGTCCCGTGAGATCGCCTTTTCCCACCCGCCGGACCTTCTCGATCAGGCGATGGAGGGGACGCCCCACCATCACAAATCCCAGCAGGACCGCGGCCAGACCGCTCACGGCCGCCAGCGTTCCCGTCAGAATGAATATCCCGATCCAGGCGTCCCGGGTTCGTTTTTCCAGGCCGGAGAGGGATTCGGATATTTCAAGGGCGGTGTCCGCCGTTCCGTCCCCGGGGACGGGGACGTAGGTGTAAAGGCGCAAGTGGCCCTCCCGGTCCCGTTCTTTCAAGGACAGCTCCTGCCCTTTCAGAAGCGGGGCGAGATCGGCCCCGGTGACCCCTGGAGCGTCGGGATCGCCGGGCAACGCGTTCAACCGTACCAGGCGGATCCGCAGTTGCCGCGGTCCCCGGTCCGCTTCCGAAATCAGGCGCCTGATCAGCGACGCATCGCCCGACTGCCGCGCGAGAGAGACCAGGCCAGCCATGGCGCTGCCGAACAGGTGCGCGTCCGACTTCATGCCCGCCTCGAAGATTTCGACATCCCTTTCGACGGAGAGGTACCCGTCGATCACCAGGATGGCGATGAGCCCCAGGATGACGATGGATACGAGTTTGGCCGCCAGTTTCATCCGACTCTCCGGGCAGGGAACGCGCTTCCGGGGGTTTCACGACGTCATTTCACTTCAAATAATATGTAAACTCTGATACCCTTCGCAAGGTATAATCGATCTTCCTCAACAATATCAATATTGACGGTTTTGACGAAAAAGTCCATATGCTGCGTTGTCCCTCATCCCCCGTTCCTGCGATGTGCCCCAAGTACGCGTCAGCTCCAGGGATTCGGGCATTCCATCTCCGGAGCTTCCGTCTTTTCCGTTCGAGAAAGCACGGTTCCGACAATCCTCATGCATCCATGGATGCCATCGGCGACGTTCCTCGTTCGGAAAAGGGAAAATGAAACAAAAAGGTTCCCGTTACCTTTCCCTGCTGTTCGGACTCCTCCTCTTCTCCGGGGCGCTGTGGGTCCTGTATCATGAGCTGAAAGCCTACCATCTGAAGGACATCCTGAAAAATTTCCACGACATCCCCCTCTCCAGGATCGCCCTGGCGCTGGCGATCACAACCGGCGGCTATCTCACCATGACCGTTTACGATACCCTGGCCCTGCGCTACATCAGACATCCCCTGTCTTACGGGAAAATCATCCTGGTGGCCTTCACCGGGTACGCCTTCGGCAACAATATCGGTCTTTCCATGATCGCGGGCGCCTCGATCCGGTATTACCTCTATTCCCTGCTGGGACTGACTTCCCTTGAAATCACCCAGCTGGTCGCTTTCTGCGTAACCGCCGTGTGGCTCGGATTTCTCGCCCTCGGAGGCATCGTTTTTCTCCTCCACCCCATTTCCATCCCCCCGTCGCTTCATCTTCCATTCACCGTGCCCGTCCCGCTGGGCGTCCTTCTCCTCTCGGTGGTTCTTCTTTACCTGGCGGGAAGCCTGTTCCGGGAAAAACCGGTCCGGATCTGGAAATGGTCCTGGGCCGTCCCGGCGTTCCGTCTCTCCATGGTCCAGGTGGGCGTCGCGACGGCGGACTGGTTTCTGGCGGGGCTCGCCCTCTATATGCTGATGCCCCCTTCCGGGACCATGCCGCTTCTGGTTTTTCTGAGCATTTATCTGATGGCGCAGCTCGTCGGGCTGGTCAGCCAGGTCCCCGGAGGCCTGGGCGTATTCGAGACCATGTTTCTCGTTCTGGCCTCCCCGTCGGGCCATTCACCGGAGATCTTCGCCGCTCTGATTGTATACCGCGGGCTCTATTACCTCCTTCCCTTCGGGATCGCCATCGTGCTTCTGGCCCTTCAGGAAGTCGTCCTCGAGAGAAAGCGATTCCTGCGGCTCACCGCGTCGCTGCAGAACTGGCTCCCCCGCTTCGTGCCGAACATCGCCGCCATCCTGGCATTCGCAGGGGGGGTCCTCCTCCTGTTCTCGGGGGCGACGCCGTCCATCGCATCCCGCATCGCGTGGCTCGGGCACGTTCTGCCGTTGCCCGCCATCGAAGTCTCCCACTTCCTGGGAAGCATCGCCGGGGCCCTTCTGCTGATTGTCGCCAGGGGCCTGTGGAGGAGGATCGCAGCGGCCTGGGCCGCCGCGACGACGCTTCTCGGCGCGGGCATTCTGCTGTCCCTCGCGAAGGGCATGGATTATGAGGAAGCGTTCGCCCTCTTCCTCCTGTTCCTCATCCTTCTGCCCTGCCGCAGGTTCTTCTATCGGAAATCCACCCTCGTGGAAATGCGGTTCTCATCGTACTGGACGTCCGCCGTCGCTTTTGCCGTCCTGTCCTCCCTGTGGCTGCTGTTTTTTTCCTTCAAGCACGTCGACTACTCCAATGAGCTGTGGTGGCGGTTCACGTTTGACGGGGACGCCCCCCGGTCCATGCGGGCCGCCGCGGGAAGCGCCGCGCTCGTTCTTCTTTACGCCTTCGCCAAGCTTCTTCACCCCCCGTCGAAGACGGCCGGGATTCCCGGCCGGGAGGAACGGGAGCGGATCGTATCCATCGTCCGGCAATCCCCGAGGACCTATGCCTGCCTTGCCCTCCTGGGAGACAAGACCTTTCTGTTCAACGAGGGGAAGACCGCCTTCATCATGTACGGCGTAGAGGGAAGAAGCTGGATCTCCATGGGGGATCCCGTGGGGCCCCGCGCCGAACGGGCGGAACTCGCATGGAGATTCCGGGACATGGCCGATCAGGTGGACGGCTGGACCGTCTTTTATGAAGTCGGTTCCGAAAGCCTCCCCCTATACATCGACCTGGGACTGACCGTCTTCAATTTCGGGGAGGAGGCGGTGGTGCCCCTGGAGACCTTCAGCCTCGAGGGCGGCGAAAGAAAGGGCCTTCGCCACGAGAAAAACAGGCTGGAAAAGGAAGGCTGCAGTTTCGAGATTCTTGACGTGGAACGGATTCCCGATTTTCTGCCCCGGCTGAAAGAGGTCTCCGATGCATGGCTTACGGAAAAGAAGGCGGGGGAAAAGGGGTTTTCCCTCGGACGTTTCTCGGAACCGTACATGAAACAGTTCCCCGCCGCCGTCATCCACCGGGAAGGCCGCATCGTCGCATTCGCCAACCTCTGGCCCGGCGGGCGGAAGGAGGAGATTTCCGTCGATCTCATGCGGTATCGTCCCGACGCCCCCCGCGGCGTCATGGAGTATCTTTTCCTCGAGGTCATGCTGTGGGGAAAGGAAGCGGGGTACAAAACGTTCAATCTCGGCATGGCGCCGCTCTCCGGCCTGGACGCCCTGGACCAGGCCCACCTGTGGAACCGGCTCGGCAACTACCTGTTTCATCACGGAGAGCACTTCTACAACTTTCAGGGATTGCGGCGGTACAAGGAAAAATTCGATCCGGTGTGGCACCCCAAGTACCTCGCCTGTCCCGCGGGGCTCGCCCTTCCGAATATCCTGATGAACCTGGCGACCCTCGTCGCCGGGGCGGGAGGTCGAATCACGATGCGTACAGGCGGTGGAGACGCCGGAACGGGAAAACGCCTTGAAGAACAACCTCTTGGTGTGAGATAATGAATTATGCCGAATCATGAACCATGATTTTTTCAACGCCATGGCATGATGAAGTCGTAAAAAGGCCAATTCAACACTTTTTCGAACGGCAAAGGAAAAAGCTCCATAGGCAAGGCGCCCGAATCCCGAGGAAGGCGTACTGATGGTACGCCAAAGGGTCGAGGGAGGAAGGGGAACGCAGCATATGGGCTTTTTACGAAGCCGTCAAGGCATGATCCGGAAACATCTTCTCTGGGTATGACGGATGGATGGAATGATTCATGAATCGTGGCAGGGTGTCGGGTTCATTGTCAACCAACCGGAACGAAAGGAGGTACGAACATGTTCGCGCCGAAAAACATCCTCGTTCCCACGGATTTCTCCGTTTACTCGGACAACGCGCTGAAGGAAGCCGTCGATATCGCGATCCAGAACAAATCGAAAATCCACCTTCTTCATGTCGTCGATGAAATCGTCCAGTGCGCCGCCGATTACTGTCTCGACGTCTCCCTGGTCGAGCAGGCGGAAAAGCAGAGCATGAAATTCGCGGAGGAAAAACTTCGGAAGGAAGTCGCGGCCGTCGCCGCGTCCGGGAATGTCGAGATCGTCTTCGACATCAGGAAAGGGGACACGGTGAAGGTGATCCTGGAAGAACAGGAAAAGAAGGGGATCGACCTGATCGTCATCGCCTCCCACGGCAGCAAGGGGATGCTTCATCGTATCGGAAGCGTTTCCGAGAGGGTGCTGAGGTACTCCAAGACTCCCGTCATGCTGGTAAAGTGACCGCTGCCGGAACGAAGGGGCGGGTTCGACAGGAGGCAACCCTGCGGGAAACAGGGTTGCCTTTTTTCATGGGCCGGCCCGTCCCGAAACGACCGCCCGGAAGTCCCCTCCCCCGACATCCCTGCTTTTCCTCTTACGGGACGCGGGCGACCCTCGCCAGGTCGCGGAGCAGCCCGGATTCACCCTTTTCCAGCCTGGCGAGAACCCGCTGAAGGATCATGGCCGTCGCCAGGGAATCGCCCAGGGCCGAGTGCCGCCGGGAGATGGCGATGCCGAGCACCTTCGCCACGTTGTCCAAGCTGTACTGCCTGGAATCCAGGTCGATGCCGAAGGGGTACCGGAGGCCGGGCCGAAACAGGATTTCCCGGCACATGGGCACCGTGTCCAGAACGAGATTCTGCAGTTCGAACCCGTATTTCCCCTTCATGGCCCCGTTCAGGAACTGCAGATCGAAGGCGGCATGGTGGGCCACGACGACGTCCGGACCCAGGTAGTGCAGAAAATCGTCGAACACCTCTCCGAACGGCCGTGCGCCGGCGACCATGGCGGGAATGATGCCGTGGATCCTGATGGATGAGGCGGGAATGGGGCGGTCCGGATTTACCAGTTCGTGAAAGGTATCCCCCAGCCGGATCCGTCCCTCCACGACCCGAAGCGCCCCGATGCTGACGACCCGGTCGCTGTCCGGATCGAACCCCGTCGTTTCAATGTCGACGACGACATAGCTGCAGGACCGCGCGGGAGCGGTGAGCCTCAGGCGGGCAGGGGCTTCCAGGTTCCTGCGGGCCGCGGGCGCGAGCGCCGCGAATCGGAAGCGGTACCGAAGCCACAGATTCCGCAGGAACGCGATCCGGCGCAGCACGTTACGATCCCCTCCCGGAGCTCAAGGGAACAAGTAGCCCCCGAGCAGTTTTTTCTGAAGCCTGGCGACGGCGCTGAAGCTTTCCTTGAGCATGTTCCGCTGGAGGCTGTTGAGCGTGGCGGGGTCGATGAAGTTGTCCGGATCCCGGTTCATCGCCACGGCATCCAGGTACCGGTCGATCCGAAGACGGTTCATGAAATGGTATGCCTCGCGAATATCGGAATACAGGCCGTCGTCCAGGATGCCCGCATCCCGGACCGCCTCCAGACGCTCCATGGTGTTCGTCCGGTCGACGCCCAGGTCGAGGGCCCTGATCCTGGCCGCCTCGATCACGGGACGCAGCCCCCGGCGTTTCAGATCCAGCTGATTCCTGTGTTCCCCGGACCGCTCGACGATGAACTCGCGGAAGAATCCGATGGGGGGCGGGTTCTCCAGCGCCTCCCGTGCGGAAAGTTCGAGAATGGTCTTCTTTTTCCCGAGATTCCCGTGAAGCTCCTCGCGAAGGCCGGCGATGAATTCCGTTCCCCCGTGAACGGCACGGAAGTCGAAAAATATCATGGACAGCATCACCGCGAGCGGATCGGGCCGGAGCACCCATTTCGAAAACGTTTCCCTCCATTTTCCTTCCGGCTGGCACCAGGACGGATTCGACGCCATGATCCCGCCGGGGCAGCGGGGAATCCCGTACAGCACCAGGCCGTCCACGACGCCCTCGGAAAAGGCGAGGAACCACCTGCGCACCTGCTCCCCGTCCTCTCCGGGCACATCGGCATAGGAAAGGGAATTGTCCTGATCCGTAAGGAGCGTCTGCTCCCGGCGGCCCTCGCTGCCCAGCGCCATCCAGCAGTATGGAACGGGGGCGGGCCCCATCCCGGAATCCGCCATGGCATGTTCGACGAGGGACAGGACCCGCTGCGTCACCCTGTCGTTGATCCCCGTGACGAGCGACACGACCTTGTCCACGGGAACCCCCTGCATGAGGAGCATTTCCAGCACGTTGTCGATTCTCTTGCGCAGCCGCGCCAGGTGGTCGACGGTTTGTGCCTTTTCAATCTGGGCGATGATGCCCAGGGGAGAGCTTCCCACTTCCACTTGAAAGTCGTGCTCGCTGAGGATGCCGGCGGCGGAGTCCCCGTCCATGACCAGGAGGTGCCGGATGTGGTGCTCGCTCATGTGCAGCAGGGCGTCGATGGCGTACGTTTTCCGGTCCACACTGTGGAGGGCCCGGTTCATGACGCCGGAAACGCTTTCGTCCCCGCTCCGTCCCTCCGCCACGACCCTCGAGCGGAGGTCCCTGTTCGTCATGACGCCCAGCGGCGTGCCCCTTCCGTCCGTGACCACGATCGAACTCACCTGGTTTCGGGTCATCTTCTCCGCGGCATCCCGGATCGTCATGTCCGGGCCGCAGGTGACCAGGTTCCTCACCATGAGGTCGGACACGAGCTTCCCGGCGAGAAAGAAGTCGAGGTTGATGGTTCTCGTCCCGTCGGGCTGCGAGAGCTGCCGGTACCTCGAATCACACGCCCCTTTGATGTAATTGGCCAGGGAAAACTTGAAGGTCCGTTCGAAGGCGGGATTCGTGTTCACCAGATGCCTGAACACATCCGCGGGAAGCAGGTAGAGGATCGAATCTTCCGTAGCGGTGATCTCGGCGAGCGACTCGCTCCCCTGCAGAATGCTCGCACCCCCGAACGCGTCGGCCTCGCCCCGGAAATCCGTGAGGATCTCCTCGCCGCCGCCGCCGGAGATGGTGATCCGCACCGAACCGACGTGAACGATGTACAGAAAATCGGGCGACGGGCTTCCCTGCCTGACGATGACCGTTCCCCGGGGGTAGTAGGCGATCTCGATCCGGGAAACGATGCGGGCCAGTTCCCCGTCATCGAGGGTGTCGAAGGGCACGACCTTCCGCAGAAAATCTCCGATCTGCGGAAAAGGGAATTCGTCCGGTTTCATGTTCGCCATGCGCCCCGGCCTCTCCCCGAGGGGCCGGTCGACCGGAAATCCCAATCCCCTCCGGGCGCGGGGGATGTCCGTCGGGGGCCGGCGGAACATCTTTCAATGCCGCCCGGAAAAGAGGAGGAAGGATACCAGGGAACCAGGTGCAGCCCTGGAGTCTCTCCGGGAGGCAGCCGGAAGGGATTTCCGGTCGAATCCGGTGATCCGTTCATTTTGAAAGTGCGTGAATCGGGAACCGTCTCCTTTCCCGCCGCCGGCGGCAAGGGAAAGGACCCGCCGCACGCCGGGAGGAAATGTCCGAAGGGTTCCCGTGCCGCGAAACGCTTGTTTCAGGCATGACGGCCGGGAGCGCGAGGTTCCTGGAGGGGAGTGCGTCCCTCGCGCCTCCCGGCCGCCGAAGCCCGGTTTACCCCGATACGGCCGGAACGATCCGGATCGCCAGCAGGCCGAGGACGACCACGGCGACGATGATGCACACCCACGCCGTCGTCTTTGTCGTCAGATACTCCTTCACGATCTCGCCGCGGGTCATGGTTTGAATCGTACCCTCGGCCAGTCCGATACCCTTCACCCGGGTATAGACCGCCATGTCCTCTTCCTTTGCCTTCCCCAGGGAGGACACGAGCAGGATCGCCACAAAGGAGACGATGATGCCGAAAATGACCGGATCCAGGTTGAAGGGCAGCGTGAACAATTTCCATTTCTTCACGCACTGGTACAGCAGGATGTACGAGCCGGCGCCGCAGAGCATACCCGCGATGACGCCCGCCCGCGTCGCCTTCTTGTACTCGAAGCCCGCGATCAGCGTCGGCAGCCACGCCGTCGCGAAGAGGGCGCCCGCCCATGCGGAGATCCAGTAAATGGCAAGCGGTTTCGACAGGGCGAAGATGACGACGATCACGCCCACCACGACCTGGGCGATGCGGGCCAGGACGATCTTCTTCCTGTCGTCGAGGGTTCCGCCCTTGCTCATGATGTATCTTTCATACAGGTCCCTGGAAAGTCCGAATCCGGCGCCCATGAAGATCGTGGCGCCGCTCGACAGGATCGCCGCCATGACGCCCGCGATTCCCAGCCCGCCGAGGATGGGGTGCACCGAGTTCTTGCAGGCCCAGATGAAGACCTGGTCCGCCGGAGCGATGTTCGGGTTCACCAGGAACATGGCGCTGCAGCCCAGGAAGAGGGTCACGACGCCCACCGTCGTGATCAGAGTGGACCAGCAGATGGCGCGCATGAGGACGAAGTCGTTCTTGCAGGGAAGGGCCATTCCGGCGATCCAGGGGGCGGCCGGGAAAAAGAGGGCCCACAGCACGAACTGTCCCACCGTCCAACCCGTGGGCATGTGAAATTTTCTTCCCCCCGCGCTCCAGAAATTGGGATCGATGTTCATGAGGCCGTTCGTCAACCCGTCGAAGCCGCCGCCGAGCTTGATCATGATCGGGGCCAGGATGAAACAGGCCACAAGGATCGTGGCAAGAAGCAGGGTGTTGACGATGACGACGCTGTACATCCCCGCCACGGCGCAGAAGGTGATCAGGGCGATGGCAAAAACGATAATGACGATGTTGTAGCTGATGCCCGTCACCGAACTCAGGAGCACCCCCGCCCCCATCAGCTGAACGACGCCGTATCCGAGAAGGCCGACGATGAGAATTACCGTCGCGATGATTCTCACGGACGTCCCGAAACGTTCCTGCAGGTAATCGGGCATCGTAATGGCGCCATAGGCCCTGAGCCTGCGTCCGACGTAGATGAACCCGCAAACCATGCCGATCCAGCTTCCGTAGCAGATGAGAAAGATCGGCGGTCCGTTGAGGTACTCGATCCCGGCGATGCCGACGAAGGTCACCGCGCTGAGATAACTTGCGGTCAGCACGCCGGTGATCCCGATGGTCTCCCCCTTCTTGCCCATGACGTAATAGTCGCTTGATGATTTCACATACCTGTTGACCATGAACGCGGTTACGATCACGAGGATCAGAATGATCCAGAATGTTGCAACGGCCATTGTTTCCTCCTTCCAAGCCGGCTTGGAAACCAATCCGCCTTCGGCGGTCAGTTGTTATCGCCCTTTACTTGCGCGTCGCCCCCGCCACCCTTTACGAGTTCCGAGTAGTCCGACTTCAGAATCGAAAGGACCCAGATGCCACAGATGACCATGACAATCATCGGATGAAGAAATGACAACAGTGCGGCCATGTTCATTGCTCAAAAACCTCCTTCTTCCCTATTTAATTCGCCATAAAGGCTTTACCGCATCACCGATGTCTTTCCGGATGCTTCCACGGCGGTTCCCGACCCATTAACCCGCCGTGATCTCTTCCCCCATCTCCACCAGGGATCGGTCTCCCTTCATGACGGTCTCCATCTTTCCGTGAACCGCGGGCAGGACGGAACCGATATAAAACTTCGCCGTGGCGACCTTGTTCGCATAGAACCTTCCGTTGACCCCGGTCTTGACGTTGCTGTCGAAGGCCACCTTGGCCTGCCAGAGAAGGAGCCACCCCAGGACGACGTCGCCGAACATTTCGAGATAGGGAGTGGCCCAGGAATAGGCCAGGTAGGCGTCCCGGGAGGACAGGTCGTCCCTCAGATACGCCGTGACCCGCTTCAGGCCTTCCAGCGCCTTTCCCACTTCTTCGGCGGCGGGCTTGAGGGCGCTCGCCTGCGAGGCCTCCTGGACGGTCGTTTCCATTTCGCCGAGGAGGGCCGCCAGGGCCGCCCCGTCCGCCATCCTGATCTTGCGTCCGAACAGATCCAGGGACTGGATCCCGTTCGTCCCCTCGTAAATGGACGTGATCTTGCAGTCCCTCGCGAACTGCTCCACCTTGTATTCCTTACAGTACCCGTAGCCGCCGTGTACCTGGATCGCCCTTATGCACACATCGAAGCCCTTGTCGGTACAGTACGCCTTGCATATGGGGGTCAGCACCTCCACGAAGAACTGCCATTTCGCTTTCTCCTTCCCGTCGGTGGCCGCCTCCATCCGGTCCATGCAGTACATCACGTAGAAAACGAGAGCCCGCATCCCTTCCGTGAAAGCTTTCATCCACAGGATGTTCCGTTTCACGTCGGGATGGCGGATGATGGGAACCTGCCTGGGGTCCCTGCTCCCGAACTTCGAACCCTGATGCCGTTCCCTGGCGAATTCCAGGGCGTGCAGGTAGGCCGCGCTTCCCTGGGCGAGACCCTGCATCCCCACGAGCGCCCGCTGTTCGTTCATCATGGTGAACATGACAACGATGCCTTTCTGCTCCGGGCCGATCCGCTCGCCGATGCACCGGCTGTTTTCCCCGAACTTGAGGACACACGTCGCCGAACCCCTCATTCCCATCTTGTGCTCGATGCCCGCGCACACGACGTCGTTGGGCTCCCCCAGGGACCCGTCCCCGTTGACCCGGATCTTGGGAACGATGAAGCAGGTAAGACCCTTCGTCCCCTCGGGATCCCCCTCGATCCTGGCCAGAATGATGTGAACGACGTTTTCCGTGAGATCGGTGTCCCCGCCGGTGATGAAGATCTTTCCGCCTTCGATGCAGTAGGTGCCGTCGGGATTCCTGAACGCCTTGGTCCGCACCGCGCCCACGTCGCTTCCCGCCTGGGCTTCGGTCAGGTTCATTCCCCCGCCGTACCTGCCCTCGTACAGGGGGCCCATGTATTTCCTCTTCTGCTCTTCCGTGCCGTAACGCTCGATGACCTTGGCGGCGCTGTGCGTCAGACCGGTGTACCCGATCAGCGAATGACAGGCGGCGAACATCATTTCCTTGCAGGCGAAATCGATGGTCAGGGGAACGCCCTGGCCGCCGACATCATACGTTTCCGCCATGTTCAACCAGCCGCCCTCGCAGAACTTCCGGTAGGGGGCATGGAACGGCCCCGGCACCTTGACGATTCCGTCCTTCCAGGTGCAGCCCAGTTCGTCCCCTTCCCCGTTCACCGGCTGAAAATCGTTCACGGCGAGTTTCTCGGCGGCGTCCAGGATCATGTCGAAGGTCTCCCGGGAGTGGTCCCCGAACTTTTCCGAATTGCACAGTTCCTCTATCTGAAGTTGTTCGTAAAGAACGAATTTCACATCGTTGACGTCGGTCAATTTGTTTGCCATCTTGCATGTTCTCCAGAAGTCTTATGCTTTCCCTGTTCCCCGGCATTCGCCGTGGAGCCCGCGAATCCCGTTCTTCGCACGAACGGCGGCTTCGCACGCCGTATCGTCTATACCCCTTTGATCCGGGGAGGCCGTTTTTCGAGAAAGGCGGCCATTCCCTCTTTCTGGTCCTCCGTGGCGAAACAGCCGGCGAACGCTTCGATTTCGAATTCGAGACCGACCTTCAGGGGCGCCTCCAGGACCTTGTTGATCGATGCCTTCGCCAGCGCCATGGCGACGGGTCCTTTCGCGCAGATCTCCCGGGCGAGTTTTTCCGCCGCCGGCACCACTTCCTCCTGGGGAACGACCTTGTTGACAAGACCCAGATCAAGGGCCTCGGCCGCCTTGATGAGCCTCCCGGTGAAGATCAGCTCCTTGGCCTTCGCAAGGCCGGCGAGCCGCGGCAGCATCTGGGTTCCTCCGCCCCCGGGAATGACCGCGAGATTGATTTCCGGCTGCCCGAGGAGCGCCGTTTCCGAAGCGATCCTCAGATCGCACGCCATGGCCAGTTCGCATCCGCCGCCCAGCGCCATGCCGTTGATCGCCGCGATGACCGGCTTCGGAAGCGACGCGATGAGATTGAGGGGACGCTGTCCGACCCGGGCGAGTTCGCGGGCCTCCTGCGCCGTCATGGACTGCATGGCGCTGATGTCGGCCCCGGCGGCGAAGGCCTTCGTCCCGGCGCCGGTGATGACGATCGCCCGGATCTCCTTGTCTTCGCCGATCTTTTCCAGCAGCTCCCCAAGTTCCCGGTAGAGGCCGGGATTGAGCGCATTCAGGACTTTCGGGCGGTTCAGCGTGATTTTCGCCACCTGCCCATCGACTTCAAAAAGCAGATATTCCATGTTTCGTCTCCTTCCGGTTTGGCGATTTCCTCTCCGAAATCACATGATTTTCCGCTTGCGGGCCTCGGCCTTCAACTCCTCCCGGAAATCGGGATGCGCGATGTCGATCAGCTGCCGGGCCCTTTCCCGGAGGGTCTTGCCCGTTATCTTCGCCACGCCGTACTCCGTCACGATGTACATGATGCTCTGCTTCTGGGTGCTGACGCCGGCCCCCGGCAACAGGCAGGGGACGATGGAGGACAATTCCCCGTTCCTGGCGGTCGAATACACGCAGAGGAACGATTTTCCACCCCTGGAAAGGAAGGCGCCACGGGCGAAATCGGCCTGGCCGCCGACGGCGGAAAACTGCCGGGTCCCGATCGACTCGGAGCAGCACTGCCCCGTCAGGTCCACCTGCAGGGTCGCGTTCATGGCGATCACGTTGTCATGCTGCGCGATGACATAGGGATCGTTCGTATAGTCCACCTGGTAGGAGGCCACTCCCGGGTTGTTGTTGATGAAGTCATAAAGCCGCCGGGAGCCCAGGGCGAAGGTGAAGACGCTTTTCCCCCGGTTGATGTTTTTCTTCCTGTTCGTCACGGCCCCGCACTCGATGAGGTCCAGGATCGTGTCCCCGATCAGCTCCGTATGGATCCCCAGATCCCGCTTGTCCTTCAGGAGGGTGCACACGGCGTTCGGAACGCCCCCGACCCCCACCTGGAGCGTCGCGCCGTCCGGGATGAGTTCGGCGATGTAGCCCGCGATCTTTTTGTCGTTTTCCGTGATGGGGATATTGGGAATCTCGGGGAGGGGCTGATTGTCCTCGACCACGTAGTCCACGTCGGAAATGTGGATGAAGCTGTCACCGAAGACCCGCGGCTGATTCGGGTTGGCCTGGAGAATGACTTTTTTCGCGACCCGGGCGCAGGACTGGGAATTGGAAACCCCGCACCCGAAGGAGAAATATCCGTGTTCGTCCATGGGCGACACTTCCGCGATGAAGACATCCAGGGGCAGGTGCCCCCGCTCGTACAGGACCGGGCAATCGGTATAATAGAGAGGAGTGAAGTCGCCCACCCCTTCATCGATGGCCCATCGCTGCGCCGTCGTGACGAAAAGAGGGGACGGGATGACCTTCCCCTTGAGTTTTGGGCTCCAGATGGGATTTTCCGTACCGAACGTGTAGATGTTGTGCACGGCGATGTTCTCCAGCTCCCCCTTCTCCGCGCGCTTCGCAATGGCGGCGCACAGGGCCCTGGGTTCTCCCGGGGAAGGCGGGACCGACAGGACGTCTCCCGACTGAATCTGCTTTGCGGCTTCTTCCATGCTGAGTAATTTCGATCGATATTCCTCTTTGATCCTGCTGTTCGACATTACCGACCTCCATGTTCATCGCGGTTTTCGGGAGATCCCCCTGTTCCGCTTCCGGATATTCCCCCCGGGGCATCGTGCCCCCCTTTCGAGGGGCACGTCCACCGTCACGTCCCTAAAAACAGCTGTCGTCCACCTTGACGACGGCGGCGTCACCCTGGGCCAGGCCGCCGCAGATCCCCACGGCGCCCACGCCACCGCCTTTTCTCCTCAATTCATACATGGCCGTCAAGAGGATCCTGGCGCCGCTCGCGCCGACCGGATGCCCGATGGCGATGGCCCCCCCGTTGACGTTGGTCCTGGCCATGAGGGCCTTCCACTTTGCCTCGTCCCCCCCGGCAAGCATCCGGGTCGACACGAGTGGCATCGCAGCGAAGGCTTCGTTGATTTCGATCACGCTCATGTCGTCAACGGTCAGGTTCGCCCTGTCGAGGGCCTGCTGAATCGCAAGGGCGGGCACTTCCGCCAGCAGCCTGGGCTGTCTGGCCACGCTGCCCACGGAAAGGATGATGCCCGCCGGTTTGATCCCCATCTTCTCCGCCTTCGAGCGTTTCATGATGATCATCGCCGATGCGCCGGCATCCAGGCCCGGCGCGTTTCCCGCGGTGACCGTGGGACTGCCGTACACCGTCGACAGCTTGGCCAGCTTCTCCACGGTCGTGTCCGGCCGGGGAAGCTCGTCCTCCTCCAGCACCGCGGGGCCGCCCTTTCCCTTGGGAATCGCCACGGGCGTCAGTTCCTCCCCCAGACGGAACTTGCCGGCTTTTTTCGCCTCGTCATACTTCCGCTGGGAGCCGAAGGCCCACTCGTCCTGCATTTCCCTCGGAACGCCGTGTTCGAGAGCCACTTCGCCGGCATCCTTCGCCAGGGAGTTGAATCCGACATACATGATCGGATTCAGGTGATCAACCATGACAGGTTTGTTCAGCCGGGTGCCCCAGCGATGCCCGTTCAGGACCACCGGGGTGTTGCTCATGTTCTCGGCGCCCGCGGCCATGCAGATCTCCGCCTCGTTCAGCAGGATCGATTTGCGTCCGAGATGGACGCAGGTCAGGGACGAGCAGCAGGCCCTGTCGACGGTGAGGGAAACGAGGCTGTCCGGCAGCCCGGCGTTCAGAAGGGCCTGCCTGGCGTTGACGTTGTACAGAAGGGCCGCTTCCGACTGGATGCACATGCCGTAATAAAGCTCGTCCAGTTCGCTCCCGTTGAAATTGACGCGTTTGAGCGCCTCCTTGATGGCGACGGCACCGATCTCGGTGCTGTGCATGTAACGCAGCGCCCCGCCGAACCTGCTGAAGGGCGTTCTCACGGCGCTTGCGATAACCAGATCCTCTCCATTGCTCATGATGGAATTCCTCCGCCTTTCCTGTTGATACGTTCCAGCGCGGCAAGGGCTATTTCGAGTAGTCGTACCAGCCTTTGCCCGATTTCCTGCCGATTCTTCCCGCTTTGACGAGATGCCCGATGTTCTGAGGGGGACGGAAACGGTCCCCGAAAACCTTGGCGAGGCTTTCACAGATCGGAATCTCGATGTCCAGCCCGGAGAAATCGGCCAGTTCGAACTGTCCCATGGGATGACCGAAGGCAAGCCTCAGGGTTTTGTCGATGTCCTCCTTCGAGGCGACGCCTTCCTCCAGAAGCCGGTAGCACTCGAGGCGAAGGGCCACAAGGACCCTGGTGCTGATGAACCCCTGCGAATCCCTGCAGACCACGACCTCCTTGCCGAGCCTGTCGGCGAAATCCCTGATCCGCGCAACGACGCCGTCCGACGTCGCCAGCCCCCGCACCACCTCGATCAGCTTCATCATGACGGGGGGATTGAAGAAATGCGTTCCGATGACCCTCGACGGGTCCGACACCGCCGCGGCGATCTCCGTGATGCTGTACTGGGAAGTATTGGATGCGAGAATGGTTTCCGCCCCGGTCAGGCGGTCCAGCTTCCTGAAGACTTCCTTTTTCAGCTCGATGTTTTCCAGCACCGCCTCGACCACGAGATCGGCGCTTGAAACCGCCTTTTCGAGATCCGCGGTGAACGTGATCCTCTTCAGGATCGATTCCCTTTCGTTCTTGGAAATCTTGTCCTTTTTCACCATCCGGTCCAGGGAGCCCTCGATGGCGGACCGCGCCCTGGCAAGATATTCGTCCTTGATATCGTTCAGGCCGACCTCAAATCCCGCCGTCGCCGCCACCTGGGCGATTCCATTCCCCATGGTGCCCGCACCGATTACTGCAACTTTCTGAATGTTCATGTCGTTTCTCCTCACCAGATCATGTATCCGCCGTCGATGACGAAGGTCGCGCCGGTGATGTAGCTTGCGGCCTCCGATGCCAGAAAGATCGCCGCGGGGACGATCTCCTCGGGTTCCCCGAGCCTTCTGAAAGGAATCTTGAAACGCAGGAATTTCTGATGGGCCTCGTCTTCCTGCTGTTCCTTCGTCATGTCGGTGTTGAAAAAACCGGGGGCGATGCAGTTCACATTGATGTTGTAAGGGGCCCATTCCAGGGCGAAGGCTTTCGTCAGATGGGCGAGCCCCGCCTTGGTGGCGCAATAGTGGGGCGCCATGTTGGACGCCATGAATCCGAGGACGGACCCGATGTTGATGATTTTGCCGCTTCGCTGTTCCTTCATGGCGCTCTTGACCGCCGTCCTGGCGAACAGGAAGTTCGATGTCAGATTCGTCCCGATCACATCGTTCCATTCCTCGGGCGTAACGTTCACGGTCTTGTTCATCGGCGCGATGCCGGCATTGTTCACCAGGACATCCAGCCGGCCGAAGGCGTCCATGGTCCCCTTCACGGCGTTCCTGATATCGTCCTCGCTTCTCACGTCAACGGGGATGGCGATCGCATTTCCTCCACGAGAGGTGATTTCGTTCGCCGTTTCCTCGATGAGACGTTTCGTCCGGCTGACGACAACGACCTTCGCGCCCACTTCGCCCATTCCGATCGCAATGGCGCGGCCCAGTCCCTTGCTGCCGCCGGTCACGATGGCGACCTTTCCGTCCAGCCTGAATCTTTCGAGATAGTTCATGAATCCTCCCGCATCCGTTTGTGTACATTCCCCGGCCGGCCCCTCGCGGCCATCGAATCGTCACCGGCTGCAAAAGCAATCCTGATACCAGACCCCGCCGGCAAGACGGGAACGTCCCCGGAAAACGCGTGTTACATCCTGATAACTTTGGAGTATTTTTTTCCAGCGCCCCGGGCGTCCCCTCCCCCCCGTGGCCGGGTGCTTGACAATCCCCGGGGATTCTGTTAGCGGAGGTTGTCCGAATAATGGACACCGGTCATCCGAATATTGGACGCCCGGAAGGAGGAGGAAAAGAGCACGCTTTTCCTGTCTTCCACGATGCCTGCGGGGACGGGGAACCACTTCAAGGGGACGAGGCTGCGTATGTTCACTTACAACGAGAGATTCGCAAATGTTCGGGAAACCTTGCAGAAATTTCTGAACGGCATGCCGGTGGATCATTCGACCCATGTGAGCAAAACCATCATCCATTCATGGAAGAGGTGCCGGGATTTCGGCGTGGACCCTTACCTGAGACAGGTTCCGGAGGGGATCCGGGGCAAGCCGCTGGAGGATCTGCTGCATCAGAACGAGGAATTCATCGCCACCAGCATCCCGTACCTCGAGAACCTGTACAACCATGTAAAGGGCTCCGGTTTTTCCGTGGTCCTCTTCGACAAGGAGGGGTTCATCATCCATATGATCGGCGATGAAGACCTCATGACCCGGCACGCGAGGGACAACTACATCGTCGGCACCTGCTGGGCCGAGAACGTCGTCGGCACGAACGGGTGCGGGACCGCCCTGACGGAGAACAGGCCCGTCCAGATCTTCGCAAGCGAGCATTACTGCAAGCTGGCCCACCGGTTCACGTGCTCCGGGGCCCCCATTCACGACAGCGGGGGAAACATCCTCGGCGTCATCGACATGACCGCGCCCTACGAGAGGGTTCATCCCCACACGCTGGGCATGGTCGCCGCGGCCTCCTACGCCATCGAAAACCAGCTGAAGCTGAAAAAGGCCATGGACGACCTGATGAAAGCCTACTGTTACCGGCAGACGATCTTCGATTCCTACGAGGCGGCCCAGCTCGCCATCGACAGGACGGGAATCGTCACGCTCATCAACAGGAAAGGGAAGGAACTGCTCAAGCTCCGTTCCTCGGACGTGGGGAAAGGGCTGGCCGAGGTTTTTCACGAAAGCGAAAACCGCCCCTTCATCGGCACGATCATGCACAACACGTCCATTATCGACAAGGAGTGCGTCATCTACCGCGGCGACGGCTACGACAAATACACCCTGACCTCCCTGCCGATCTACGCCGGCCGGAACGAAGTCATCGGCTCCATCATCACCCTCAACGGGATCAGACGGACCCGAAGGCTGGTGACGGACATGATCGGGGCGAAAGCGGGTTTCGAATTTTCCAACATCATCGGGGAGGACCCCCGGTTCATCGCGACGATCGAATTCGGCAAACGGGCCGCCATGAGCGCGTCGAACGTGCTCCTCCTCGGTGACAGCGGAACGGGAAAGGACATTTTCGCACAGGCCATTCACAACGGGAGCAAGCGGAAGAAAAGACCTTACATCGCCATCAATTGCGGCGCCATCCCCCGCGAGCTGATCGCCAGCGAGCTTTTCGGCTACGCCGAGGGGGCGTTCACGGGATCCAAAAAGGGTGGAAGTCCGGGGAAATTCGAACTCGCCGACGGCGGAACCATCTTTCTCGACGAAATCGGGGAGATGCCCCTTGAACTGCAGATCGCCCTCCTGAGAGTGATCGAGGAACGGAAGGTGACCCGCATCGGGGGATCGATCACGACGCCCATCGACGTCCGGCTCATCGCCGCAACGAACAAGAACCTGAGGGAAGAGGTGTCGAAGGGGAATTTCCGCGAAGATCTGTATTACAGGCTCAACGTTCTCACCATCGAGATGATCCCCCTGAAAACGAGGAAAAGCGACATTCCCCTGCTGGTCCATCATTTCATCAAGCGCCTGAACGGCATTCTGAACCTGGACATCCAGGGGGTGGACAGGAAGGTGATCGATGGCTTCATGGCGTATTCCTGGCCGGGAAACGTGCGGGAGCTCCAGAACGTCGTGGAAAGAATGATGAACGTCGCAACGGGACCCATGCTCACGTACGACCTTCTACCCCCGGAAATCAGGTTCAACACGAAGCAGACCATGTACAGTTACGACAACGCCTCTCTCGAGGACATGGAACGCCGCAGAATATCCGAACTGCTGCAGGCCGACCTCACGAAGGACGAAATCGCGAAACAGTTGAAAATCGCCAGGAGCACGCTGTACCTGAAAATGAAGAAGTACGAAATTTCCTGAGCCCGCAGGAACCGGGCCTTGTCCCGTTTTCGGACGCAACGGATCGGGTCCCCCCGTCCGGCCCCCGAGGGGCGGCCGTCACTCGGAAAATCCTGCCGCAGACGGCCGCCGTCCCTCCCCGCGGAGAAATCGGCAAGACACCCGGATGAAGGCGTCTTTTACGGCGCCGCCGCCGTCTCCCGCCGCCCCGCCCGAACGATGTGGTACGGTGTTTGCTTGGCTCGGCGGAAAACCGCCCCGTCGATGTGCGGCCGGACAGGGCTTCCCTCGTTCGGAAGAACAAAACAACGATGCGGAAAGGAGGGTTCCTTCGATGGGAGGGCCTTTAGAGGGATTGAAGATTCTGGATTTCACGTCGCTTCTTCCGGGACCGTATGCAACGATGTACCTTTGCGACATGGGGGCTTCCGTGCTCAAGGTGTGCTCCCCGAAAAGGCTCGACCTGGCGGACATTACGCCGCCGTTCATCAACGGAACGAAACTGTCGGCGACAACGGCCTTTCTGGGACGGGGCAAACGTTCGATCAGCCTGAACCTGAAGGATCCCCGGGCGATCCGCATCGTCCACCGGCTGGTCGCCGATTACGACATCGTCGTGGAGCAGTTCCGCCCCGGCGTCATGTCGAAGCTCGGCCTCGGCTACGAGGATCTCGGCAAAACGAACCCGGCCCTGATCTACTGCTCCATCACGGGCTACGGCCAGACGGGGCCGTTGAACGCGAAGGCCGGACACGACATCAACTACCTGGCCCGGTCCGGGCTCATGTCCTATTCGGGAAGGAAGGAATCGGGACCGGTCCTCACGGGCATGCAGATCGCGGACGTCGCGTCGGGATCCCACAACGCGGTCATCGGGATCCTGGCCGCCGTGATCGGCAGGAACCAAACGGGCAAGGGCCAGCACATCGATATTTCCATGACCGACGGCGCCCTGGCGTTCAACTCGTACTACGGCGCCGGGTTCCTGACGGACGGCGCGGACCCCGAGCGGGAAGGCAACTGGCTGAACGGGGGGAGCCTCTACGACTTTTACGAAACGAAAGACGGGCGGTACATCAGCTTCGGCGGGCTCGAACCGCAGTTCTTCGAGGCCTTCTGCACCGCCGTCGGCCGTCCCGATCTGATTCCGGGGGGCGTGGTGACGGAAGACATCTCCCGGATCAAACCGGAAATCAGGGAGATCGTCCGATCCCGGACGCAGGAGGAGTGGACCCGCGTCTTTCAGGACGTGGATGCCTGCGTCGAACCGGTCCTGAGCGTTTCGGAGGCGCTCGGCGACGCGCATGCCCGGTCGCGGGGTCTCGTGATCGAGGTGGCCCTCCCCTCGGGCGAAAAAATCCGCCAGATCGCAAATCCGATCAAGTTTTCCGGAACGCCCCAGACTTACGGGAACGCCGGCGTTCCGGGAGGACCGCACACGAAAGAGGTCGTCCTAGAACTGGGGCATTCGGAGGAGTCGTACCGGGAACTGGAGCGGGAGGGCGTGTTCGGCTAGCCTAAGGAGGCGGCGGATGCCGTTCCTCCGGCCGGAGGGACGGCATCCGCCTCAGGACATGTTCCAGACAGGGTCCGGTACCGTCATTCGGCAATCTTCGCCAGTTTCTTCGCGTATTTCATTTTTTCATTCAATTTTCCGAGCCGCTGGTACATGATCCTCTGGCTCTGGGGGGAACCGGCGCCGTGCATGCTCTCCACGAGGGCCGTCCCGCCGGTCATCGTTTCCACCAGGCGCAGGATCTTCATCCGGTTTTCAGTGGAGACCCCCTCCACCCCGGCCATGTACTTCTCCACGAGTTTCCCGATCTCGGGACTCCTCAGGTCCCTTTCGAAAGGCAGGGTCGCCATGATGCCGCCCGCGACATCGTGGGCCAGGCGGGAGATTTCGTAGATGTTCCGGGTGATGTTGTGTTTCGTGCAGTTGGCCAGGAGGGGATCGGGATAGTAGGCCCCGCTTTTCGTCCGCGATCCCATGGCGGAACAGGCCACCGACCCCGCGTAGACCGTTTCGGCGAGATGCATCATCTCGATGAGCTTGTCCTTCACGTGGGAAGCGCCGAGGGTGCCCTGATACTGCGAGGCGAGGGCCGACGCGCCGATGATGATGTCCGAGACCCCGCCCTTGCATCCGCCGTAGTTCTGCCGGTGGAGCGTGGCGAAACGCTCGACGAGAATGCCCGTGAAGTCGGTCTCCCCGCACAGGAACACCCGTTCCCAGGGCACAAAGACGTTTTCGAAAACCACCAGGGCTTCACCGCCGACCATGCCGTACTCGGGATTGCCGGCGTCGATGCCGCACTCCTGTTTCCGTTCTTCGTTGGTCTGACGTCCGAAGATCAGGGTGATTCCCTTCGTGTTGAGAGGAATGGCCGCCGCGACGGCGTAGTTCTCGTCGCCGGGCCCCATGTTCTGGGTGGGAAGGATCATGATCTCATGGCTGTTCACGGCGCCCGTCTGGTGGGCTTTCGCGCCGCTGATCACCACGCCGTCTTCCCGTTTCTCCACGATCCGGGTGAAAAGATCGGGATCGGCCTGCTCGCCGGGCCGCTTGGAACGGTCGCCCTTGGGATCGGTCATGCCGCCGACGAGCATGAAGTTCTCTTCCTGGATCCTCCGGAGGTAGTTTTCGAACCGTTTGAAATAGTTCGTGCCGTGTTTCTCGTCGACTTCGTAAGTGGTCATGTACAGGGCGTTGAGGGCGTCGAAACCGACGCAGCGCTGGAAGCAGCTCCCCGTTTCGTGGGCCAGGAGCCGGAGCATCTGCACCTTCTTGATGAGATCGTCCACCGACTGATGGATGTGGGTGAACCGGTTGATCTTCCTGCCTGTCAGATGGCTGGTGGCAAGCATGAGATCCTCGTGCTCCGGCCGAAGGGCCATTTCGTAGGTCTTGGCGGCCGAATTGATATGGGGGATAAAAGCGGGATGAATCGTGACGTCGTCCACTTTCGACCCGTTGTAGTAGACGTTCAGCTTCTGATCCCTCAGACTCCTGACGTAATCTTCCTTGGTTCTGATCATGAGACACCTCGCTGGCCGTTTTTGCATGACATCAATCGATCGACGACCTCCCGGGGATCGAGGCCGTCGCTCCTGACCGAAACGATGTTCCACTTCGCCCCTTCTTCCCGCTCCAGGTCACGCTCCTTGCACGCCTTCTCACACCCGTTGACGATAAGGATCGCCTCGAAGGGGGGATCGGCGAGGGTCACCCATTCGATCTTTCCCGTCGCCGCATCCCGGATTTCCCGCCAGTACCGGACGCGGTCGTAGGCGGAATCGCAGCCCCCGCAGTACTTGAGGGCTACCCGTCTTTTCCCCTTCATCCTCGACGAACCCGCGAAAAGTTAAAAAACGCCTTTTTCGAACGGCAATGGCGAAAGCCCCGGGTACGGGACGCCCGAATCCCGAGAAACGAGGGGCACGGGGAAGCGCGCCGCAGGAACGGGAGACGAAGGGCGGTCCGACCTTCTGCGACCTGGAATCCGGGCTCCGCGGGAAACATAAGGAGAAGCCGCAATGCCCGGTCCGTGAAACGGGAACGGTCCCGCCGGTCACAATCCTGCGGGGCATTGTGCAGCAATCATGCCAGTCTTGGGACAATATTAATTATAAGAATATCGGTATGGTATATATGGGCTCAGGGAACCGGAGGGAAGAGCATCCGATTATCGTACGGCTTTTGTCTCATAACCGGACAATCGGAGAAAACGGGAGGCGCCGGACCGCCGCGGCACCCCGCCGGGGGAAACCGGTTCCCCATCGATTCGGCGCCTACCGGAAAAACACCGATGCCATGGACGGGCCCCTTTTCCGGAAAGCCTTCCCCCTCTTCCGGCAAAAGTGTCGCCCGAGTCCGATGACAACTTCAGACGGAATCGAATTGCGATAAAAGCGATCCTGCCGCAAGCTATATGCAAGGATAGTGTCCCATGGCGTTGTCAACGTCCCGGAGCCGTGATCCGGAAGATTGAACGACCGGGAAGTGTCTTCGGAGGCGTCGTTCCGATGAAGAGGCGATTGAAAACACAGATCTCGTATTGACAGGAGAATTACATGACGACACCGGTACAGCAGAAAATCAGAGATAAGAAAAGGACACCGGAACAGATTGCGCAGATGGTCAAATCGGGCGACTGGATCAACCACGGGAGCACCGGCGGCGATTCCACGGTCTGTACGGAGGCGGTAGCGAGGCGGCTCGGCGACGGCGCCGATCAATTGAGGGACATCGAGTTCTGGATGCACGCCATGTACTATCCCCATCCGGAGCTCCAGCAGATCGATCCCCATCAGGAATTTCACGTCATCCATGAGTTCTTCTTCTTCCCATGGAACAGGAAGGCCCGGGACGCGAACAACGTCACCGACTGGGCCCAGTGGGGCTGGGCGTACGGGATGCACGCCCATCTCTACCGGTTCGCCAACGCGGTCAAGGAAAAGCGCGGGATGGACTGGTGGTTCAACGCGGCCACGCCTCCCGACGAGCACGGATATTTCAACATGTCCTACGGGACGAACAACTGCAACATCTTCCGGCAGACGGCCAAGAAGATCGTCTTCGAGGTCCGCTCCGACTACCCCTGGGCGGAAGGAGGCCGGTTCAACACGATTCACATCGACGACATCGATTACTGGGTGGAAGTGGATTGCGAGCGGTACCGCTGGCCCCAGCTGAACGAGAAGTCCATCAAGCCCAGTCCGGTGGAACAGCAGATCGCGAAGAACGTCATGAAGATCATGCGGGACCGCGACATCATCCAGCTCGGCATCGGCTCCCTGCCTTCCGCCTGCATCGCCGCCATGGCGGACGCCGGTTTCAAGGATCTGGGCGTCCACACGGAGATGATGAACTACGGCCTCATCAAGATGATCGAGTCGGGACAGATCACCAACGCCTACAAGAGCCTCGACCGGGGCAAGAGCGTCTACACCTTCGCCTTCCCCGTGGACGTGGACTGGTATTACAACACGATTCATCGAAACCAGGCCATGGCGGTGTACGACATCGACTACACGAACAACCTGAACGTCCTGACCCGGATCGACAACATGATCTCCATCAACAACTGCGTGGCCGTCGACCTGCTGGGCCAGATTTCCACCGGCTTCTACGAGAAGCGACCCATCTCCTCGTCGGGCGGCTTCTTCCAGTTTCACATCTTCTGTGCCCAGTCCAAGGGCGGCCGGGGGGTCGCCGCGATGACGTCCCGGAGCCGGCACGGCACGCCGCGGATCGTTCCGTTCCTTCCGGAGGGATCCACGGTGGACGTACCGGCCCAGTTCGCCAACTACGTCTGCACCGAATACGGCATGGTCAATCTGCGCGGTCTCACCGGCTACGAGCGGACCTCCGCCCTGATTTCCATCGCCCATCCCGATGACCGGGAGTTTCTGGAGAAGGAAGCCCGCGCGAGCGGCCTCCTGCCGCCCAAATTCCCCGTTTCCATGCTGCCCGCGGAAGGGGGCGGGCGCCGTTATCCCACCTACGAGGAGCGCCGTAATTTCAAGATCCCCATGGGAAGCGCCGTGTGGGGCTATGACTGGGATCAGGGATTCCAGAGCGGAAAGTGACCCACCGTTTCCCCGGGAGGGGAGATCCCCGCCGGAAGCCGAAGGCCGTCCGGGCCCGTCGGGCAAAGGGAAGCCCGGTTTCCTTGAGACAGGGGAAAACCGTTGGAACACGGACCGGTGGTTTGAATACCGTCACACCACAAGGAAAGGAGATTTATCATGGCATTGGATTTCACCTTCACCGAAGAACAGATAATGCTCGAGGACCAGGTTTACCGCTGGGCCTCGACATGGCTGGAACCACAGATGGAGCACATGTATGAAGAAGACAAGATGCCCCCGGAGATTTTCAAGGAACTGGGGAATCTCGGCGTGAACGGAATCGTCTTTCCCGAGAAGTACGGCGGCGCCGCCCTCGGCTACGTGGAAACCCTTCTCGTCTATGAAACCATCGCCCGCGTCAGCAACGCCCTCTCCATGACGGTCGGCGCGAGCCAGACCCTGTGCTTCGACAATTTCCGCCGCAACGCCACGGAGGCGCAAAGAGAATATGTTCTCCCCAAGGCCTGCAGCGGCGAGTGGATCGGCTGTCTCGGCATCACCGAGCCCAACGCGGGCTCCGACGCCATGTCCATGTCCACCAAGGCCGAGAAGAAGGGCGATAAGTGGGTCATCAACGGCGCCAAGACCTTCATCACCAACGCGCCGGTGGCCCAGTTCATGACCTTCTACGCGAAGACGGACCCCGCCGCGGGCCCCAAGGGCATCAGCGCCTTCTGCTTCGAGTTCGACAAGGTCAAGGGCTGCAGGGTCGACAAGATCAAGAAATGGGGCATGAGGACCTCCCCCACGGGTCTCGTCACCTTCGAGGACATGGAACTTCCCGAGGAAAACCTGATCGGAGGCCTGAACAAGGGCGTGGCCATCCTCACGAGCGGTCTCTGCACCGAGCGCATCACCCTCTCGGGCTGCACCCTCGGCGGCCAGAGGGCGTGCCTCGAAATCAGCCTGAAATACGCGAAGGAAAGGGTCCAGTTCGGCAAGCCCATCGCCTCCTTCCAGATGATCCAGGAAAAGCTGGCGAACATGTACTGCGGCTACAAGGCCGGCAAGTGGCTGGCCTACAGCGCCGCCGCTTACTGCGACACGCTGGAGCACAAGTCCGGCGGCAAGGGAACGGACCTCGACCGGATGGCCGCGGCATCCCTGCTGTACACGGGCGAGATGGGAACGAAGATCGGCCTCGACGCCATCCAGATCCACGGCGGCTACGGCTACTGCACCGAGTACGCCATTTCCCGTCATTTCCTGGATCAGAAACTGTGGGAAATCGGCGCCGGAACGTCGGAAATTCGCCGCACGATCATCGCCCGCGAGCTGATGCGCGACGACTTCAAAAGCGGTCTGTAATCGCGGGAGCCTTGCATCCACCTGCATAAACGGGGAAGGCCGCGTCGAAAGACACGGCCTTCCTCGTCAAAAGCCCTCTCATCCCGGCGCACAGAGCGTTTCAGGCGTTCCCCCCGCAGGCCGGGGATGGTTCGCCCCCGCACGTCCGTGCGTCCTGCGGGCGACGGGGGTGTCAGTTTCCGCCGGGCTTCTTTTCGTAGCTGGTGGGGCCGTTTTCATAACCCACCGCCTTGAGCCACCAGGCGGGGTAGAACACGGGCTGGGCGACGCCGAGCTTTGTGTTCACGTAGCCGTCGTTGTATTTGACGTAGAGGTGCCCGGCAAGCTTCCACCATTCCTTGAGCACCCGCGCGGCGATATCCTCCGAATACCGGGTCAGAAGGGCCCGGGCGCCTTCCTTGTCCCCTGCCTTCCACAGGGCCGCCGCCCGCGCTTCAAGCTCCTGCTGCGCTCCGAAGGCGTCGGCCTCGAAGCGGTCCCTCACCGCGTGGATGTCCTGGATCATGTAGGAATACTTGAGCATGGCGTAGTTGGCCACATAGTTGAAAGCCATCCACAGGCTCTTCCAGTCGAAGGACAGGAGGTCCCCCCGCTGGACGATCTCGGGCAGGGTCGTCGCGCCTGCGTAAAAGGGCATCAGGACGGCGGTGGCGGGCCGGTCGGGACCGAACCAGGTCAGGCCGCCGATGGGATCCGGAAGCGATCCCCGGGACTGGTTCACATAGGCGTAAACGCACCGGTAGATGTTGAGCGGCCGTTCGAATTCCCCGTTGAGCGGCGTCAGGCGCCCTTCCTTGTCCGCCACGCTCTCGGCCTGTCCCTCGAAACGGTTCGGATTGCCGAAGGGACCTGCCGCAAGGCCTTTCGTCATATCGAATTCGGTTCCCTCGTAATTGTCCCGGTGTATGGAAAAGATGTTCGCCACGGCCAGTTTCTGATCGGGCTTGACGGCGAAGGGGTATTTTCTCGTGAACGCCCCTTCCACCCAGGCGGGCAGATCCAGCGAGGGTGCGACAAGGGACTGGGCCCTCCAGACCCTTCTCAGGGAGTAGTAGGGGTGGTGGAACTCGCCGTCGCCATAGACGCGGGCCCAGTCCAGGGGGCCGTCTTCGGGCTTCCACCAGCCCTTGTTTTGCGCCACGTCAAAGATATTGGAGGAGCACATCATGTCCTCGGCGTCCTTGCGCACGTCCCGGATGCGGAACTGGTTGGCCGCCACGAAGAAACCGTCTTCGGGCACGCGCTGGGCGATCCAGACGCCGTCCGTTCCGTTCATGTCGTAGCCGCACATCTCCATGACCCACCCTTCCTTCGGATCGGCGACGGTCAGGGTTTCGCCCGTTCCATAGTAACCGTATTTCTCGATGAGCTGCCCCATGAGCCTGATGGCCTCGCGGGCCGTTTTGCACCGTTCCAGGGCGACCCGGGAAAGTTCCGCCGAATAGAAGATGCGCTTCTTCGGTTCCGGCTCCGGGTGCACCTTGGCCTTGTCGGTGCACTCGCCGATGGAGAGCTGGTGTTCGTTCATGATGCCGTAATTGGCGTCGAAGTAGGCGTAGGTGTGGGGCACCTGGGGGATAAATCCCAGGGGCACGCTGGGCGGAACGCCCGGCGTGTCGTAGCCCGGCCCCCGGTCCTTGGTCATGATCCGCTGCGTTTCGCTCGCCCCCCACTGGGGTTTGTAGTCCAGGGCGCAGTTGGAGTAAAAAACGGCCCGAAGCGCCCCGGCCTTGTGGTCCATGGCCGGGACATAGATCATCCGGGCGTCGCCCAGGCCGTCGTCCGAGTGGGACACCATGACCGATCCGTCAGCAGATGCCGCCCGTCCGACGACCGTTACGGTGCAGGCATCCGCCGGGCCACAAACGGCCCAACCCACGACCACCAGCATCAATGCAAGGATTTTCCTCATTGGTTTTCCTTTCCTGATAAGGTTTTACGACCCGGCATCCGGAACGGATGGGGCCAATTCGTTGATTTTTTCTCTACCATGCCGTTTTCCCGGCGGTAAATCAAGATCAGGGAGTGCCGGCATCCGTCCGGCCGTCCTTTGCCCGGCAAACGCAGTCGTCTTCGGGAAGTCCCTCCGGGATGAAACGCCGACCCTCCCGTCATCGTCTCCCTGACGGGTCCCCCCCCATCCTCCGACATCGCCGCCGTCCCTGCCGGCCATGGAAGGTCCCCCGTCCGGTCCTTCACAGGAGCTTTCCTGTCCCATCGATCCGGCACCCGAACCAGGGGCCAAGCCCCTTTCCCGATCCGTGCCGCCCCCCCGCTTCAACAACGGTCTAACAGTCGACCATCGTCACCCCCAGACCGCCGGTGCCCATCTCCCTGTAAGCCTGCGGCAGGGCTTTCCCGGTCTCCAGCATGGCCGCAATGACCCGGTCCAGGTCCTCCAAGTGCTGCGAGGCGATTTCGTTCGTAGCGATAAGATAGGCGTTGTACGCCTTGACGGCGCCGAATGCATTCCGTTCAATGCAGGGAATCAGGACAAATCCTCCCACGGGATCGCAGGACATGCCCAGATGGTGTTCCAGAGCGATGGTCGCCGCAACCTCGGTGGTTTCCAGCGAGGCGCCGCCGGCATAAGTGATCATGGCCGCCGCCATGGCCGAGGCGACACCGATTTCACCCTGACAGCCCACCTCGGCGCCGGCGACACTGGCGTTGTTCTTGCACAGAAAACCGACCAGCGCGGCCGCCATCAGCCCCCTGCGCATGGTATCCTGAGGATACTTCAGATGGTGTCTCATCACATAGGCGATCGCCGGGATGGTGCCGGCCGAACCAAGGGTCGGCGCCGTCACAGCCAGACGCCCGGCAGCGTTGCCTTCGGACACTGCAAGGGCATAACTGCTCAGCAATCCCATGAAACTGTCCCCGCCTTTCATTTTCAGCGCCTGCCGGTGAATGCGCCCGGCCTTGCGATGAACTTCGAACGGCCCAGGCAGAACGCCCTCCTCATCGAGATTCCGGCGCACCCCGTCGTCCATCGTCTCGAGCACCTGGTCCAGCCGGGACAGGATGTTTTTTTCATCGACACCCATGACCGCCATGTCGTTTTCCAGGATGATCTCGTGGAGCGCTTTTCCCCGTTCCGCGGCAAGGCGGCGGAAGGCGGTCATGCTCCCATACGGATGAACGGGCTTTCCCCGGACTTCAGGCTCCTGTCCCTTCCACTGAAAGAAGCCTCCGCCGGTGGAGTAATATTCCAGCGAGAAGATCTCCACATCCCCGTCGCCGACCAGATGCATTCCCAGAGTGTTGACAAAGGGAAAGTCGTGTTCGATCCTGTCCCAGACGATGTTTTGCCGGCCGATGGTGAAATCCACGCCGTTGATGGCGGTCGCGTAAGTCCTTGTTTCGTCGGCAAGCTCCTCCATGAGCTTTGTGTCGCAGGTCTCGGGTTTCTGGCCGAGAAGGCCGGCGATGACGGCGCGGTCCGTCCGATGGCCTTTTCCGGTGCTGCTCAGGCTCCCGTAAAGCCGGGCCTTGATCGTCTTCCCCCTGGACAGTCGTTCCCGGGGAAGCGCCGACAATGTTTCCCTGAAATGAGCGGCGATCCGGATCGGGGCAATGGTATGAGAACTGGAAGGGCCCGGGCCGATCTTGAAAAAATCGCTCAGTGAGGTCTGAATGACCCCTGCGGGCGCACCGGCATAGCACCTGACCCCGGCCCTTCCCGAAAGGGCGGAGGCGGGAATTCCCCGCGCACACGACGGAACGCCTCTCAGCATGACGCCGACCCCGGCGGAAGAAATCAGCGCGACCTTGATGAAATCACGTCGATCCATGACAACACCTCCTTTAAGTTTCTCTGGAAAAAGGCTATTCCCGACATGGAAGCGCTGTGTGCCCACTACCCTATCCCGGAAGCGGTGACCGGAGCGATTCCCCCACTTTTACTATTATTGGCATATTTCGGAAAAACTTGAGCGGGAACAAACACGTCCCGGTTCTCCTCGACTTTTCCATCCCATCGGCGGTGTCATGAACGGTTGTTTCCTTATGTTCCGATTCTTCTTTGACACATCAGCCTTCCTATGTTACCAGATTCCCATGGGATTGTGCACCGGGGCAACGAAAATGCACTCCTTCCGGCATCAAGCGGCATGTGATCCCCCCACCGGGAATCCGACGGGGGGATCTCCGGGAGAGAGGAAAGCCCCGGCCCATGTGCAAAACCTCAGCGGAGGCCAAAAGACGGGCCCCCCCGTCGCGTCCCTCTTGTCCGTCACGTGTTGCATTGAATAAAAGACCGACAGCCATTGGTCCGCAGACCGAGATGTCACGCAGATACCAGGATTATTCCTTCAGGGTCGCCGAGGTCGAGGGCCGTTCGCTCACTCGCCTGATCGGCGCCGTCGACAAGGGAAGGGACGAACGCTCCCCGAGCGTCGTCTTCGCCGAATTTGACGGGGCGGACGCCTGGCACAGGTTCTTCCTGCAGGCGCAGATCGCCTTCTGGGAAACATGGGAGGGCGGGTCCATCGAAAGCGCCTTCGACGAGCTCAGGGAGGACGATTTTCGATTGGTCGACTACTCGGAGCGCGTCGGAGGATTGCCGCAGCGTCTGGTTTCGGCGGCGGCTTTCGAGAATGCGGACGCCCTGACGCATCTGCGGCTGGTTTTCGAATCGGGAGCCCGGATGACGCTGGTGCCGGACTCGCCGGACATTGACAGCGGTTTCCACGTGGATTTCGGCTGAAGAAAGGAAAATGAAGCAGCTTTCGACATGGGTGTGGATCGCGGTTGCGCTGGTGAATCTCGCCGCAGGGGCCGTCATCGGCAATACCTGCGCGTTCATGGCCGAAACCTACGCAAGGCACATGGGCGTCTTGCATCTCCCCATTCTCACGGAACGGGTCCTTGCCGTGCCCTGGTGGCCATATGGAATCGCCGCAATCGCCCTTCTCGCCGCCTTCCTGTCGGTCCGCACCAGGCCGGAAACAAAGGTCGTTTTGACAGCGGTCACCGTTCTTCTGCTGGCGGAGATCATCGTATTGACGCTTACCGCACTGGGGCTGTGCCTGCCGCTGTACATTCCGACAACGGTGCTGACGCCGTGAGGCGGGAAAAACGGGGCCTTCACCAAACGGCCTGCCCGCCCTCCTGCCCTGTCAGGAGCACGCCGCAGCCGACCCGTTCATAGGAATTTTCCGGGTCGACATTCATAACCTGCCGCTCCGGCACAAGGATTCAGCAGGATCCCCGCCCAGGGGCCCGAACGCAGGCGCTTCATTTTTTTCAATTGAAATTCATCATGTTTCTTACTACGCTTCCGGACACGAGGAGCTTCTCCTCAGGGTGTTCGATGCCTCCTGTGGATCCGCCAGTCCGAGAGGATCTTCCCGCCGGTCGGAACCCGGCTGTCATCCATGCAATCACCCCGTATGATTGAAGGAGTCCCGCCATGGGCATTCATTCTTCAGCGCGATCGCTTCACGGTGCCATCAATCGATATTGCCTCGCGACAGGGCTCCTTCTTCTGTTATCGGGCTGCAATGGCGGGGGGACACAGGGACAACCGCAGTTGACGGGCATCACCATCACGACCGAAATCACCTCCATATCCGCCGGGCAATCGGTTCAGCTCAACGCAACGGGCACGTTCGACAGCAGCGAGACCCGCGACATCACCGGGGAAGTGACCTGGAGCAGCTCCGATACATCCCTTGCCGCGATTTCAAATGAAACGGAACATCCGGGACTTCTGACCGCGATCGCCCCCGGCGAGGTGACCGTCACGGCCGCCCTTGAGGATTGCGAAACGGAAAAAGCGTTCACGATCAAATCGGCGACATGGATCAAATCCTTCGGAGGCTCCGAAAACATTGAAGCGGAGTCCTTAATTGAAACATCGGGAGGGAACTTTCTCGTGACGGGCAGGATCATGCGGGAAGACGGCGACTGGGATGTGTATCTGACAAAAATCGACCGGTTGGGAACCGTGCTATGGGAGAAGGCTTACGGCGGTCCCGGAGACGACACGGGGAAAAGCATCGTCGAGGTCGATGAGGGAACATACGTCATTGCGGGCCGGATCACACTGCCGGACGCCACCACGGACATCGGTCTGCTGTGCGTGGACTAAAACGGGGACACGCTGTGGGAAGAACATTTCGGCGGGCCCGATGCAGACGAGGCCGGCCGCATTCGACGCACAATCGACGGAAACCTGCTGGCCGCCGGTTCAACGCAAGTCAGTGAGGAAATCCCGGACCCTACCGGCCGATCCGGTACCGGATTGCACTGGGACGTGTATCTTCTGAAAGTGGATCCGGACGGGAACCTGATCTGGGAGAGCACGTGGGGAGAGCGTTCGGACGAAGCCGGTCCCTACAATGAAAAGGCACGGTCCGTCACTGAAGTTGCCGACGGCGGATTCATCGTTACCGGAACGACCGATCATACGGAAACGATCCTTTCCGGCACGGAGGAGGACAGTCTTCTATTGCTCCGCGTCGATGAGAGCGGGGCCCCAATCTGGCGGAAGTCGTTTTCAGGGGGGCCGTTCGTGATCCGGCGCGGCCTTGACGTCCTGGAAGCACAGGAAAGCGGATTTGTGGTGCTGGAACAATCGATCACCACCGCGCCCGCCGACGGTCTTTGCAGAGTGATGAAGACGAACCGGTCGGGCGACGTGGAGTGGAGTCGCATCTGCAAGTCCGTAGGCGGCAGATGGAGCGGCTTCGGCCTGGCGATCGCCGAGGCCGTCGATGACAGCGGTTACGTCATCGCGGGATACGATTATTGCGATTCTCTGAACGGGAATATGGGCATCGATCTGATGAAAATCGATCGCAGCGGGGAATTTCAATGGTACAAGTGCTATGTGGAAGGCATGGGCGTTTCCGTTCAGAAGACCGGGGACGGCGGTTATGTCGTCCTGGGGAACTCGAATGATACCGGTTTAAATACAAAATCCATTGAAATCATTAAAACGGATGAAATTGGTGAAACGGGCATGGAATGAAAGCCATGAACTGAATATGGGTTCAGGTTTTTTTGATCAAAAATACTATTGCGTGTCGCACGATATCACATAGGATCACTTCCCGTCGTAAAAACAGGGACATCATTGCGGGCACAACTCGTTATTCTTGAATCGCCTGATCGCGCAGTGCATTTGAATCGGTGTTTGCACATACACAATCGTCTCTTCTCATGCGGCTGAAAGGCCATTATTTCCAAAGACAATTCATTAAAAGATAGAGGATGGGGAATTAAAAAATTGACATTGATCAATCTGTTTAGTAAGAAAATACTATCTTGCATACAAAATAAAAGGAGCTTCCGTTGTGTATTCGTACAGAGATTGTCTGTTGTTCAACCTCACGAAGGCATACCAAAAGGTGGACGGGATCTTTCGCGCCCGCTTTCATCGTTTTAACCTGACAACAACGCAAGTCCTCGTTCTGGAAGTGCTCTATGGAGAAAACGGGCTCTCCGCCGGCGAAATCGGAAAACGCCTGATCATCGACAGTTCGACTCTGACGGGCGTTCTGGACAGGCTTGCCGAGGGGGAATGGATCACCAAGAGAGCGGCGGAAGAGGACAAGCGCCTGCTGGAGATCAAATTGACGGACAAGGCGGTACAGGTCAAAGACGATCTCCTGAAGGAAGTCGAAGATGTGAACCGGGAATTGCTGAGCATGTTCAAGATGGAGGAAGTTCTCCTCTTCTTTCGCATGCTCCAGGACCTGAGAAAATGATCGTTTCCGAATGACTGAAGGGCGATGACGGTCGATTGACGGATTCCATGCAAGTGCCCCCGAACGACATCGGGTGGGATCAAGCAGCCATATGATCTTCAACCTGCCGATATAATTGATAATCACAAAATATTACGGCTTGAATGATTTTTTTCTTGACAAAGATGGAGAAGGGCAATAAAGTACGTATTCAATATAATAAATACACGATCAATGACAAGACAATATTACTATATAGCTATGATTACCGATAGTTGTGAAATTCACACCAGGAATAATAATATTGTGTACGGAAGATGAATTGCCGACGGAATTCATTTTTTTCGTTAATTACTTTGTATTCAAGATAATATTCCGACGAGGTCATGACGATGAAAAAGGGGGAAATGCTGACCGGATTCAAAACGATGTTCAAACACCCGTATCGTCGCGCCGCCGAATGGAAAAGGATCACCGGAAAAAAAGTAATCGGCTGCGTCCCCATGTATTTCCCGGACGAGATGGTTCATGCCGCGGGAGCGCTGCCCGTGGCCCTGTTTGGAAGCGGCGAACCGATTTCCCATGCCGATGCGCACCTCATGACCAATGCATGCGATCAGGTCCGGAGCACCTTCGACAGTCTGCTGAAAGGACATTACGATTTCATGGACGGCGTCGCCGCCCTTCATGTGTGCGATCAAGTCAGATTCTTTATCGAGGTGTGGCAGCTCGATCGGCCCTTCCCCTTTTTCCATCAAATGTGGCGCCCCTTCAAAATGGACGGAAGCACGCGCCCGTTCCTGCTGAAAGAACTGGAACGACTGAAATCCAGCCTGGAAAAACTGACGGGGAACCAAATAACCCCGCAAGCCCTCCGGGAAAGCATCGAGAGCTACAACGAATCCCGTCTGCTCATACGCGCCATGAATGACATCAGAAGCAGGAGGCCGGGCATCCTCGGTGCGGCGGATACGGCAAGAATCATCGCCGCCGGCATGCTCATGCCCATCGAGGAAAACATCACGCTCATGAAACAGCTGATATCCGTCCTGGAGCGGGAAGCGATCGACGGCTCCGAAAGGACGCGAATCGTCGTGGCCGGTCACCCCTGCGCCGTCCCGGATGCGGACCTTCTCGACATGCTGGAGAATTACGGCCTCTCCGTCATAGACGACGACCTCTTCAGCGGAGGGAGGCGCTGCGCCACCGATGTCATCCTCGAAAACGACCCCGTCGAAGCCCTTGCCGATTCCTACATGAACGCCCTTCCCTGCACGACGCATCATTTTCCGTCGGCCTGGATGAAGAGCGGTGATGATCATTCGCCGTACAGTGACCATGTGATCGAAATGGTCAGGAAAGGAAACGCCGAAGCGGTTGTGATTCTGAGGATGATGTACTGCGACCCCTTCGATCTTGAATTCGTTTTCCTGAAGAAGAGACTGGAGGAGGAAGGAATTCCGTTTCTGCCCCTGGTGACACAGCACGGTCCCGTTCCTCTGGAATCTCTCAGAACAAGGGTTCAGGCGTTCGCGGAAAGACTGAAGACACATCTATAGAGGGAAAGCATGATCGTAGCGGGTCTCGACATAGGTTCAACGACCACGAAGGCCGTCATTCTTGGGTTCGGTCAGGGTTTCGGAGGCTTCTATTCCGATTCGATGAAGCCGACGGGCATCGATATGCCCTCCGTTTCAAAAGAGGTGATCGGCGAGGCGGCGGGAAAGGTTCGATTGTCCTTTAATGACATCGAGCGGATTGTTTCGACGGGCTACGGGAGAATCAGCGTTCCGTTCCGTACCCGCGAGATGACCGAAATCACCTGCAACGCGACGGGCGTACGCAAACTGTATCCTCAGGCGACACTGGCCGTGGATATCGGCGGACAGGACAGCAAGGTCATCAAAATGGACGCATCAGGCAGAATACTGGCTTTTGCCATGAATGACAGATGCGCGGCCGGGACGGGACAGTTCCTGGAGGGGGCGGCCCGTACGCTCGGGGTCTCCATAGACGATCTGGCGAAAATATCCCGGGAATCGAAAAGGAAAATCACGATGAACAGCACGTGCGCCGTCTTCGCACAGACGGAAATCGTATCCCTGATCACCGGGAGGGCGAAGACGGAAGATATCGCGGCTGCGGTTCACGAAGCCGTGGCGAACAGGGTTTACGGGTTGATACGCTCCGTGAATCCCGAGCCGGCGGCACAGATCGTAATGACCGGAGGCGTAGCAAGGAACGCCGCCGTCGTCGGATCGCTGGAACGGATGCTCGACCGTGAAATATTGGTCCCGAACAATCCACAGGTCGTCACGGCTTACGGCGCCGCCCTTCTGGCGGAGGATCTCGGATGACAGCCGGGCATGGCGCGGCGCCGTATTGGTCATCTTCTCACGAGAGACGACGTTCATGAAACGCCGTCGATAGACGGTCCCGATTTCCGGGAGCCACGGCGGGAGGTGAAGAGGCAATCATGAATCAAAGATTGGAAGCCCAGCATCGACTGGGCGGGTTGATTCAAAAGCATTACGGAAGAGCCCGTGAAATCGAAAGGACAAGGGAGCAACCCATCGCCTGGGCGAGTACGGGCGCACCGAATGAGATTCTATGGGCCATGGGCTTCTTCGTACAATTCCCCGAAGCCTACGCGGCGACCTGCGGGGCGAGACATGCCGCGCATGCCCACTGTGCGGTGACGGAAGCCCGCGGCTACGAGCGGCATCTCTGCACCTACTGCCGGAACAGCATCGGCGCGTCGCTCGCCGAGATGGAAGGCACGGGGGCTTTCGAGCCCCTGGCCCGCCCGGATTTCCTCCTGGTCAGCAACAACAGCTGTATCCTCATTACGAAGTGGTGGGAGCATCTGAGCCATTACTGGAAGATCCCCATGATCAACATCGATTCCCCCCTCGTCGTCCCCGGGATGGACCGCGGGGATATCATCGGTCATGTCAAACGGCAATGCATTGATCTCATTCAATTTCTTGAAGATTTCACAAAGAAGAGATTCGATCACGACCGAATGAAGGAAATCGTCGAGAATGGAAAAAGAAGCGCCGACGGATACAGGGGGATGCTCGATGCAAGCCGTCACGATCCCGTGCCCGCGAGTTTCTTCGACCTGATCGGTCACAACTTCCCCAATCTCGTCCTTCGCTACGATCCGGCATCGGCGGAACATTACGAACAGATGAAAACGGAGTTGGACATGAGAATCGCCGGGGGCGTCGCCGCGGCACCCGGCATGAAATATCGCCTGTACTGGGACGGCGTCCCTTACTGGTTCGCCATCAGAAACCTCTACGAAAAGCTCCGGAATTTCGGGATGTCCCTCGTGACCAGCACCTATTTCGAAGTTTTCGCTTTTGAAAATCTCGACCCGTCGCACCCTCTCGACAGCGTGGCCGAGAACACCGCCATGTTCTATCTCAACCGTTCCGTCGGTTACAAAACGGAAACGACGGAAAGGATCTTCAGGGACTTTCATCTGGACGGAGGCGTTTTCGCATATGCATCGAGTTGCAAGCCCTTTTCCATATCCATGCATTATATCGCGGACACCGTTCGGAAAAAGCTGGGCGCACCGGTGACGATCATCGAGGGCGACCTGGTGGATGAGACGTTCTACGACGAGGAGCGGAACAACACGAAACTGCAGGCGCTGGCCGAAGCGCTGGCGGCAAAGAGGAAATGAGAATCCGATGAAAAAAACAACGACCAGGCCGGACAAAAAGACGCTGATCCGGTTTTATCGACAGATGGTGACGATACGAAGAACCGAGGAGAAACTGATGGAGGTCTTCGCGGCAGGCGAAATTCCCGGTTTTCTCCATGTCAGCGTCGGTCAGGAAGCCGCTCCCGTCGGCCTTTGCGCCCATTTGCGCGACGACGATTACATCGGAACGACCCACAGGGGTCACGGCTATGCAATTGCCAAGGGCATCGACCTGAAACGGGCCATGGCCGAACTGTTTGGGAAAAAACAGGGATTCTGCATGGGGCGGTCGGGATCCATGCACCTCGCCGACATGACCAAAGGCATCATGGGTGCCAACGGAATCGTCGGCGGCGGCATCCCCATCGTGACCGGAGCGGGCTTCGCGGCCAGATACAGAGGCACCGATCAGGTGGCGGTGGCAACGTTCGGAGACGGTGCGGCCAATCAGGGAACGTTTCATGAATCCCTCAACATCGCCTCGGTCATGAACCTGCCCGTTCTTTTCATCTGCGAAAACAACGGCTGGGCTGAATTCTCCTCCATACGGACGCATTCAAAAATCGAGGACATCGCGAACCGTGCTGCTGCATACGGCATTCCCGGAATCATCACCGAAAACGACGTTCTCGAAATCCACGACGCCGTCGGCGAAGCCGTCGTGAGGGCCCGCAACGGCGGCGGGCCGACGCTGATCGAAGTCAAATGCGACCGCTGGCACGGCCATTATGTCGGCGATGCCCAGAAATACAGAAACAGGGAAAATATCGAAGCCGCCATGGGAAAGGACTGCATCAAGAACTTCGAACGACTGCTGCTCGCGAGAAAGATTCTGACGAAAAGGGAAATCGACGGGATCGAAGAGGAAATCAGGTCCGAACTTGCGGAAGCTGTTGACTTCGCCCGCTCCTGCCCTTTCCCCGACCCCTCGGAAATGATGGACGGCCTGTACGCATAATTTCCGGATGCCTGCATGGGATCACGGAATCCAAGGAGAACCGGTCATGAAGGATATCAGATACATATCCGCGGTCAACGAAGCCCTGCGGGAAGAGATGGAGAGGGACGAAACGGTCTTTCTCATCGGCGAGGATGTGGGACACGCCGGCGGTTCTTTCGGCGCCACGCGCGGCCTTCTCGAGAAGTTCGGCCCCGGGAGGGTCCTTGACACGCCGATCAGCGAAGCGGGCTTCACATCACTGGCGGCAGGGGCGGCGTCCTGCGGACTGAGACCCGTCGTGGAGATCATGTTCATGGATTTCGTCACTTGCGCCATGGACAGCATCGTTAATCAAATCGCCAAGATGCGCTTCATGTTCGGGAATCAATACACCATGCCGATCGTCGTGAGGATGCCCGAGGGAGCGGGTCTCAACGCAGGCCCCCAGCACTCCCAGTGTCTCGAAGCCTGGTTCGCCCATGTTCCGGGACTCAAGGTCGTCACGGCGGCGACGCCATACGATGTGAAAGGTCTTCTCAAATCCGCCGTCAGAGACGACAACCCGGTCATATTCATCGAAAACAAGACACTCCATGCCGTCAAGGGGCGAATTCCCGAAGAGGAATACCTGATCCCCATCGGAAAGGCGGACGTCAAACGCGAGGGAAGGGATGTCACAATCGTCACCGTGTCGCGAATGGTCAGCGAATCGCTCCTGGCCGCCGACTCCCTGGAGAAGGAAGGCATCCATGCGGAAGTGATCGATCTCATGACCATCCAGCCCTGGGATAGGGAAACGGTCTACGGTTCCGTCGGCAAGACGCACCGGCTTGTCGTCGCCCACGAGGGCGTCAAGCAGTTCGGTATCGGGGCGGAGATCTCTTCGGCGGTCACCGAAGAAATCTTCGATGAATTGGACGCCCCCGTCATCAGGGTGGGGGCACCGTTTATGCCCATCCATTACAGCCTGGAAAAAGCCTGCGTCCCCGGCGCGCGGGACGTGTCGGCCGCCGTACTGGCCGTGATGGGGCGGCCGTCTTCGGAGGAAAGGAATCGAAAACCATGAAAGCGGCCGTATGGCACAGGAAAGAGGATATCCGGATAGAAGACGTGCCCGATCCCGACGCCGGTCCGGGCCAGGTGAAAGTCAGGATCAAGGCCTGCGGTATCTGCGGCTCCGACCTCCATGAATATCGAAACGGCCCGTTCCTCATTCCCGCGAAGCCCCATCCGCTTACCGGCAGATCGGGCCCCGTCATACTCGGCCACGAATTTTCCGCCGAAGTCCTCGCGACGGGTGAAGGCGTCACCCGTGTCCGGCCCGGCGACCGCGTCACCGTGAATCCTCTGATCTATTGCCGCAATTGTCATTATTGCCTCCGGGGCCAGCATGTCATGTGCACGAAACTGGGAACCGTCGGATTCGCCTGGAACGGCGCATTCGCCGAATACGGGGTGTTTCCCGAGTACGGCGTCCACAGGCTTCCGGACAGCATGGGCTACGATTCGGCCGCCTTCGTCGAGCCCCTGGCGGTGGCCGTCCATGCCGTCAAGCGGAGTCATATGAACATCGGCGCGTCCGTGGCGGTCGTGGGCGCCGGACCGATCGGACTCCTCGTGATGCAGGCCTGCCGCGCCGCGGGCGCCGGCCGGATTTTCGTCATCGAGCCGATCGAAATGAGACGGGCGATCGCCGCCGAGACGGGGGCCGCGGCTGTTCTCGATCCGGCGCAGGCGGACACCGGCAAGGAGATCGGCATACTGACGGGCGGGCTGCGCGCCGACTACGCCTTCGATTGCGTGGGGAACCAGGCATCTTTCGACACGGCCGTCAAGGCGACGGGGAGAAGGGCCGTCCTTTGCATCGTCGGACTCGCGATGAAGCCCGTCGAGGTCTATTTCAACCGCCTCTGGGGCCATGAAAAGGAACTCGTTTTTTCAAGCGGGTATGACGATGAGTTTCCCGCCGCGATCAACTACCTCGCCGACGGAAGAGTCAGGGTGGAACCGCTGATAACGGACAGAATCCCGCTGGACGACCTGGTCGAGAAAGGAATCAAGGAACTCGTCCGGAGAGGAGACCGCAATATCAAGATTCTCGTGAAGCCATGAATCGAGGAGAAGAACCGTGAGAACCTACAGGACGATCCTATCCGAAAGCAAAGACGGCATATGCATTCTCACGCTGAACCGTCCGGAAGTCTATAACGCGATCAGCCGGGAATTGATCGCGGAACTCGGCGACGAACTCGCGGCCGTGGACGAAAGTGCGGACGTCAAAGTCCTCATCGTCACGGGAGCGGGGAAAGGCTTTCAGGCGGGAGCCGACATCAGGGAACTGAGCAAGATGACCCCCCTGAAACTCCTGCGTTACAACGAGTCTCTCGTTCGGGTCATCGCGGCGGTCGAGAGACTGCGACAGCCCGTCATCGCCGCCGTGAACGGTCCCGCCCTCGGGGGAGGTCTCGAGCTCGCCCTGGCATGCTCCATCCGCATCGCCGCGGAAGGAGCCCTGCTCGGACTGCCGGAGGTGAAGCTCGGCATCATTCCCGGCGCCGGAGGAACCCAGCGCCTGCCCAGGCTCATCGGCAAGGGAAGGGCCTACTGGATGATGCTCACGGGCGATCCCGTCAACGCCGAGGAGGCTTTGCGCCTGGGCCTGGTCAACCGGGTCGTCCCCCGGGGGGAGGTTCTGACCGCGGCGGTGGAAACGGCCCGGAAGATCATGGCCAACGGTCCCCTCGCCATCGAGTTGTGCAAGAACGCCGTCGAGATCGGCATGGACCTGCCGCTGGAACATGCGGTGCAGTATGCGCAGAAAAACTGCGTCACGTGCTTTTCGACGGAAGACATGAAAGAGGGCACGGCGGCCTTCATCGAGAAACGAAAGCCCGATTTCAGGGGAAGATGACGCAAGGAGCAAGTGATGCCGGTTGAAATCGTCATGCCGAAACTCGGTCTCACGATGACCGAGGGCTTAATTGTGGAATGGAAGAAAAACGAGGGCGATCCCGTCGTGAAAGGCGAGGTCCTTTTCGTCCTGGAGACGGAAAAGGTGACCTATGAAGTGGAGTCCCCGGAGGACGGCATCCTGGGAAGAATTCTCGTGAAAGAGCAGATGACGGTCCCCGTGGGTGTTCCCGTGGCCTTCCTTCTGAAGCCCGGGGAAAGCGCCGACGCCCTGAATGCCGCACCTTCCGTCGAATCCGCGGGGAAAGCGGCGAAGGAAACACCCGCGGGACCGGGTTCCATCCATCGGGAAACCGAAGCCGCAGCGGCATCTCACGGCGTTCGTGTCAAAGCCTCACCGCTGGCGAAGAAGGCGGCGCATACCTACGGTCTCGATCTGCGAAACATTGCAGGAACAGGCCCGGGAGGCCGGATATTGAGAGCCGATGTCGAGAAGGCCCGTGAAACCGCCGCGGCGGCCCCATCCAGCGCAACCGCCGGTCCGGCCGGGGAGGAAAAGCGTATCCCCCTCACCGGCATGAGGCGGACCATCGCCAGGAAGATGCTCGAAAGCAAGATCGGGACGGCGCAGACTTACATGAGCAATACGGTCGATGCGACAAACCTTCTGGAATGCCGCCGGCTGATGCTTCCCCGCGTGGAGAGAAAACACGGCGTGCGGATCACCATCACCGATCTGGTGATGAAGGTGACCGGCGCCGCCATCCGGGAACACCCCGTCATCAACACCCGCTGGACGGACCAGGGCGTTCTTTACATACCCCAAGTCCACATGGGCATGGCCATGGCCCTCGATGAGGGGCTCATCGTGCCGGTGATCAGAAACATCAACGCCAGGAGCGTCGGAGAGGTGGCCGTGGAGAGAACGAATCTGATCGACAAGGGAAAGACCAACCGTTTTTCGCCGGATGACATCCAGGGAAGCACGTTCACCGTATCGGCCATGGGGATGTTCGGCATAGAGCAGTTTACGGCGATCATCAACCAGCCGGAAAACGCGATTCTGGCCGTGGCCTCCATCATGGACAAGCCGGTGGCGGTCAAGGGGCAGGTCGTCGTCCGTCCCATGATGACCGTAACCCTCTCTTACGATCACCGGACCATCGACGGCGCCGAGGCGGGAAAATTCATGCAGACGCTGAAGGAATTCATCGAAGACCCGGTCCTCGTCCTGGCATGATATTTCATCGTTCATTCCGGACGGGAGGGGAAGTCCCGAGACCTCTCCCCCGCGGAATAAAGGACCGGCAACGATCCGGGAGGAGATCCATGGGAAACACGACAAGGATGATCATTATCGGAGGCGGTGTCGGGGGCTATCCGGCCGCCATCCGGGCGGCCCGCATGGGCGCAGACGTCACGCTGATCGAAAAGGACAGACTGGGGGGCACCTGTCTCAATCGCGGGTGCATTCCGACAAAGGCGCTTCTCCGGTCCGCCGACGTCATCCATACCATGAAAATATCGGATACCTTCGGAATCAGATGCAAAGGATACGAAATCGACTTCGAGGCCGTGATGACCCGAAAAGACGCGGTGGTTTCCCGGCTCACCCAGGGGGTGAAATCGCTTCTCGCCGCCAGGAAAATCAAGGTCGTCACGGGCACCGCATCTTTCATCGACGCGAAAACGATACAGATCTCCGAGACGGGGGAGAAGATCGAGGGCGATGCCGTCCTCATCGCCACCGGCTCCAGGCCCGGGAAAATCCCCGTCAACGGCGTCGACGGACCCGGCGTGATGGATTCGAACCGGTTGCTGGAGATGAAGGCCCTTCCCAAAAGTGTCGTCGTGATCGGGGGAGGCGTGATCGGCATCGAATTCGCCCAGTTTCTGAATGCCATGGGAACGACCGTGACCGTTATCGAGATGATGCCCCATCTGGCACCGGGCCTGGACGGGGAAATCGCCCGGATCTTGGAGAAGCTCGTGGCCGCCTCGGGCGTCAATGTGATCGTCAACGCCTCGGTGAAGAACATCGCCGGGAAAAAGACGGGCCACACCGTCACTTACAGCTCGGGAAACAGTACGGAAGCGGTTGACGCGGAAAAGGTTCTGCTGGCTGTCGGAAGAACGCCGGATTTTTCGCTCCTGAATGTGGATGCGGTGGGCATCCGGCACGAGAAAGGGGCCATTGCCGTGAACGCGTTCATGGAGACGAACATCCGGGGAATCTATGCCGCGGGGGACGTTGTCGGCGGGATGATGCTGGCGCATCTGGCATCGGCGGAGGGAGAGTGCGCCGTGAGAAACGCCCTGGGGAGCGAAGAGGCCATGAGCTACAAAGCCGTTCCCTCCTGCATCTACACCTCGCCCGAAGTGGCCTGTGTCGGAATGACCGAAGAGCGGGCCAGGGAGTCGCATGAAATACGGATCGGCCGTTTCCCCTTCCGGGGGAACGGGAAGGCCCTGATCCTGGACGAAACGGAAGGCCTGGTCAAGATCGTCTCCGACAGGAAGGACGGTGAAGTGCTCGGCGTGCACATCCTCGGTCCGCACGCGACGGACATGATCGGGGAAGCCGTTTTGGGGATGAACATGGAAATGACGGCCGAAGAGCTGGCCCGGTCCATCCATCCCCATCCGACACTGTCGGAAGCCGTCATGGAATCGGCCATGACGGTGACAAGCGGCGCCGTTCATCTGCCCTGACGGCGGGAAGGACCACCGGGAGGCAACGTCCCATGATTGCCGTGGATCTTGGAATCGTCCCATATGATGAAGGTCTTCGCCGCCAGCATGACGCCCACGCCGGCAACACCGAAGGCGGGCTCGACGACGTGATTTTCCTGCTGGAGCACGACCCGGTGATTACCATGGGGAAAAGCGGCTCCGGCAGCGATCTGCTCGTGATGGAGGAAGCGCTTGCCGCGCAGGGAATCGCGCTTCGCCGCGTGAACAGGGGAGGAAAAATCACCTGCCACTACCACGGGCAACTGGTCGTGTATCCCGTCGTTGATTTGATCCGACTCGGATGCGACGTCCACGAATTCGTCAACGGCCTTGAAGAGATCGTGATGCGTACGCTTGCCGATTTCGGCATCAGGGGAAGGAGAATCCGGAGATACAGAGGAGTGTTCGTCGACGACGACAAAATCGCCTCCGTGGGAATCGAAGTCAGAAACCATGTAACCCTCCATGGATTTTCATTGAACGTGCGCGAAGACCGGAGCCTCTATCCCCTGTTCGTCTCCTGCGGAATCGCGGACAAGGGGATCACCTTTCTCGACAGCTTCCTTCCTCCGGATGCCGCTGCGGATATGGGAACGGTCAAGGTCGGGATCCTGCGTCATTTCGAAGAGGTGTTCTCCGCGTCCATTCTGGAAATGGACAGGGAAGCGTTCGGAAAAGCCATGGGAAAGCGGCCATGATTCCCGGCACCCCCCCCTGGATCAGGAAGAGATTGCCCCTCGGCGGCCTCGCGCCGGAAATCGAACGGGACTTCCTGCGCAACGCTCTCCACACGATCTGCCGGGAGGCCCTTTGTCCCAACATGGGGGAATGTTTCGCCAGGGGTACGGCGACATTTCTGATTCTGGGAAACATCTGCACGAGAAACTGCCGGTTCTGCGCCGTCCATTCCGGGAGACCGGACCCGCCGGACGAAGAGGAACCGGAACGAATCGCCGTTGAAGTGCACGCCATGAAGCTTCGCTACGTGGTCATCACATCCGTTACGAGGGACGACCTGCCCGACGGCGGGGCGGATCATTTTGCACGGGTGATCCGGTCCGTAAGAAAATACAATCCCGGCGCAAGGATCGAGGTTCTTGTCCCGGACTTCACGGGATCGGTTCATTCCCTGCGGACGGTTCTCGCCGCCGCACCGGACGTCTTGAACCACAATGTCGAAACAGTACCCCGCCTGTACCCGGAGATCAGACCCGAAGCCGACTACGGCCGGTCCCTCGAGCTACTCGAAAGCGCGAAACGGGCGTCGGATCGCCCGACCGTCACGAAGTCCGGCATGATGGCCGGAATGGGCGAAACGCCGGACGAAGTGAGAAGGGTCATGAAAGACCTGAGGAGCGTCCATTGCGATATCCTGACGATCGGCCAGTATCTGCGTCCGTCCCGGAGCCACCATCCCGTCCGGGAATACGTGACACCCGAAATGTTTGCCCGCTACAGGGAAACGGCCCTGGAAATGGGTTTCAGGGATGCCGTTTCATCGCCGTTCGTCAGAAGTTCATACATGGCGGAGGAATCCTTCCGCCACGCGTCCGGGATACGAACGACTGGACGGAATGCGGGTTGAAAGAATGTGCCCGGCTGTCCGATCCGGAGAACGTCGTCTGACCCTCCTCGGCGGCTTTCGAGAATCCGGATCCGACACCGGACATGGAATCCCAATAGAATCGGAAGGAGAATCGTCATGTATTACGAAGACCTGGAAATGGGGAAGATTTACAAGTCGGATGCCGTAAAAACCATCACGGGAACGGAGATTGATCTTGTCGCGCAGATTTCCGGGATGGACCTGCCGGGATTTCTCAGTCCCGCTTTCGCCCAGCGGAGGGGGTTCAAGGACAGGGTGACGCCCGGAGTGTATGTCATTGCATGCATGATCGGTCTCATGGCGAAGCAGGGGTTCCTTGCGGATGTCGTCGCCATGATGGGAATCAGGGACGCTTCCTTCCGGATTCCCCTTTATCCCGGAGACAGGGTTTCCGCCGAGACCGAGGCGTTAAGCGTCAAGGAAACGAAACTGGGCGGGGCCGTGACCTACAAATGGAGCGTATTCAACCAGGAAGGGAAACTGGCGGCGGAAGGCACGAATACGTGCATCTTCTCGAGCAGGGCCGCCCGGGCGAAATGACGGACTTTTTTTGAACTATTATTACGTATGCAAGATTTATTGCTCCTGTCATGGTCCCGTTTGTCTTCCACACCGACAGGAAAGGCGTCTTCCAGCCGTCTGCGCTGGGCGGGGATAAATCGACAACGCAAAAGGAGGAAATGGAATGTCACAGACACCGGTTCAGCAGAAAATAAGAAACAAGACGATCACGGCCGGACAATGGGCGGACATGTTGAAGGACGGGGATTGGATCAATCTGGGAGGACCCGGATCCGATTCGACCGTCTGCGTCGAAGCCCTTTGCCAAAAGCTCGGCGAAGGGACTGACGGCGTGAAGGGCATCGAACTGTGGAGCGTTGCCAGGATGCTCGGCGCCGGCTTTTACACGAATGCCGATCTCGAAGGGAAATATCACGTGTTTCATGAGGATTTCATTCTGGCGCCCTACCGCAACGCGAGAGACAAAAGCGGATGGAAGGGGCTGGACTGGAAGGAGTGGGGATGGGCCCTGGGGAATAATTACAAGTGGGCCAGAAGTTTCCATAAAGACAAGGGCAAGCGCGCCTACGACTGGGGCATCCAGGCGTGCGCGAGACCGGAGGGAAACTACGTCAATGCGAGCTACGGCGTCAACAACTGGATGATCACGGCAAAGACCTGCAAGAAGTTCGTCTGCGAGATCCGCGACGACTATGCGTGGTGCGAGGGCGGGCGGAATCATGTCCTTCCGATCGACGACGTCGACTATTTCATCGAGGTCGACACATCGAATCCGAAGTACCGGTGGCCGGCCATCGATGAAAAGGCGATCAATCCGTCGGCGGTGGAGACAACAATAGCGGAAAACATCCTCACCATCATGCGCGACGGCGACTGCATTCAGGTCGGAATAGGCAACCTGCCCACGGCCGTCGTCGTAGCCCTGGAGAAATCCGATCTGAGACATCTCGGTGTGCACAGCGAGATGATCGGAGAATACGCCTTCAGGCTCACCGAATCTGGAATCATCGACAATTCCAGGAAACAGATAGACCGCGGCCGTTGCGTATGGGCGTACATCATGCCGGTCGACCGGCAGAGGTATTTCGAGTGGCTCCATCACAATCCCTATTTTTCCGCCAACGAGATCAACTACGTGAACAACATCGTCCAGCTCGCGCAAAACGACAACATGGTCGCCATCAACAACTTCGCCCAGATGGACCTGATGGGCCAGGACTGCTGCGCCAACGTGGGCGGCCGCCCCCATTCGGGGGTCGGCGGGCAGTTCCAGTTCACCCTCGGCTGCGCCATGTCCAAAGGAGGCAGGGCGATTCTGGCGGCCACCTCAAGGGAGAAAAACGGACGCTCCCGTTTCCTCCCCAAGCTCGATCCCGGAAGCAGCGTGGATATCCCCTCCCAGTTCGTCAGTTACGTGGCTACGGAATACGGAATCGTGAATCTCATGGGTTGCTCCGGCTGGGAAATCGCACGGCGAATCATCAGCGTCGCCCATCCGGACGATCGCGAGATGCTCGAGAGGGGCGCCTATGACCTCGGCCTGAAGCCGAATCACTGGATGTTCTCCTTCGATCCGGACCGGCGTTACCCCAGCGCCGACGGTCTGAAGAACTGCAAATTTCCCTATGTGGATCTGCGTGTTACGTCCGAACCGATCACCAGCGTGATTGATTGAAGCACTCCGGACCGGTTCCGATCGCCCTTCCTGTCGCGTTTCTTTAGACGGGAAAGGAAGCACCTTGAAAACATGGTTTCGAACTCCCGTGACGATGAATTTGAAAACCATGCCCGTGACAGGTTAAGGGCCGGTCTTCCCCCTCCTCCGCCGGCCCTTAACCTCCGTCCAACCGTCCTTCATGCAGAAAAACAATTAAACGGGGACAGGATCCTTATCAATCGCAGCATGAAAAATCAGAATGTACCATACACGTTTACTGAATACATTTCGGGAAACGCACATTTCTGGGCAATTTTTGTCGCTGTCCTGATCTGGAGCATATCCTTCGTTGCAACCAAAATCGCTTTGACGTCCTTCCCCCCTCTCCTGCTTGGACTGGTCCGGTTCGGACTGGCGTCGATATTGCTTGGATCATTGCTGGCATTCCGTAAACAAATTATTATACCGGACAGGAAAGATCGCGCCAAACTGGCACTCAGCGGACTCATGGGAATCACGGTTTACTTTTCCCTGGAGAATGTCGGGGTGAAGTACAGCACCGCCGCCGATGCCGCGCTGATCATCGCATCCTATCCCGCGATCACCATCTCGCTTGAAATGCTGATTTATCGGACACGGTTTCCCCTGACATCCTTCATAGGCGTGGGCATGTCGGCCGTCGGTGTGTACCTGATCGTCACCGCGGGCGGATTCGCTCATTCGGCGACAAACCGGCTTGCCGGCGACGTACTGCTCATCCTGGCGGGTTTCGTATGGAGCGCGTACAACTTCATTACGCGAGGCGTGGTTTCCCGTTATTCGATGACCACAATAACATTTTACCAGGTCACCGCCGGCGCAATCGGATTTCTTCCGCTCATTCTCCTTGAGACAGACCGCTGGACAGTTCCGAAGACGGACGCAGTGCTCGCCGTTATGTACCTGGCATTTTTCTGTTCCCTGACGGCCTTCGGTTTATACGCCTACGGTCTGAGACGCGTCAGGTCCGCTCATGCCGTCATTCTGATGAATATGGTTCCCGTTTTCGGCGTACTGTTTTCCTTCCTGATCCTCCACGAGGTGATCCATCTCAAACAGGTGACCGGCGGCCTCATCACCGTCACGGGGGTTCTGCTCAGTATCCTGCCGCCCGGAAGCAGGAGATGACCGCCGGCAGCGGTCCGGAAGTTCCGCGATCGCGGTTAAATCTCCCTCGGATCAATCCCGTACTTTTTGATGCGATACCCCAACTGGCGCGGGGTCAGCCCCAGGACCCGCGACGCCTGCTGCTGGATGCCGCCGTGCTCTTTCAGGGCCCGGACGATATGGTTTCGTTCGAGACGCTCGATTTCATCTCCCAGTTTCACGTCGCGCGGAACCGGCTCATTCACTATCGGCACCGGCTTCGATGCGGTCAGCGCCATCCTGAAAGGCAGTTCCCCCCCGTCGATGACATCCTTTTCCGCCATGATCACCAGCCGCTCGACGGAATTGGCCAGTTCACGCACATTGCCCGGCCACCCGTAGGCGGTCAACTGTTCCACCGCCGTCGGATCGAACCGGACATGGCGGTTGTACATGAGATTGAACTTGTTGACATAGAAATCCAGAAGAACGGGAATGTCCTCCGGCCTGTCCCGCAGCGGCGGCAGCTCTATGGGAACCACGTTCAGGCGCCAGTACAGATCTTCCCGGAAATTGCCCTTTTTCACCTCCTCCAGCAGATTGCGGTTGGTGGCTGCGATGATGCGCACGTTGACGGAGACGCTCTCCGAGGAGCCGATTCTTTCAAATCGCCGCTCCTGCAGCACACGGAGCAGTTTCACCTGAAGGTTGAGGGGCAGTTCGCCGATCTCGTCGAGAAAGATCGTGCCCTCGTGGGCCGACTCGAATCTCCCCACGCGCCTTGCCGTGGCTCCGGTAAAAGAGCCCTTCTCCACCCCGAAGAGTTCGGCCTCGATCAGATTCTCGGGCAGGGCCGCCATGTTCACGGCCACGAAGGATGCTTTGGACCTGCGGCTCTTATAATGCAATGTCTGGGCAATCAGCTCTTTTCCGGTGCCGCTTTCGCCCAGCAGCAGCACGGTGGTATCCGTCGCGGCCACCTTGCGCACCAGCTTGAGCACCTGCTGAAAGGCCGGAGAATCTCCGATGATGTTCGAAAGGTCGAACCGATCCCTGAGTTGGGAGCGTAAATGGCCGCATTCCTGCTCGGTTCGCTGGTGGTGCTCCCACAGCGTCACGAACTGGGCGATGAACGACGCAACGATCGTGAGCACCCGCAGATCGTCGTCCACATTGCCCCGCACCTCGTTATAAATGCGATCCACGCTGATGACCCCCATGATGTGGCCGTCCAGTCCGATGGGGTGGCATAGAAAGGAGATCCCGCTTTTCCGGGGACGCGAATCGGTGCGGTTCAGGAACTTGGGCTCGTCGCCGATGTTGGGAACGAACATGGGCTGGCCGGTTTCGATCACCCGGCCCACAATGCCTTCTCCGATGCGGTATTTCCCCCGCTCAATCTCTCCCTGGGTCAAACCGTAGGCGGCCACGATGCGCAGCTCGCGGGAAATCCGGTCGAGCAAAAAGACGCACCCGTGCTGCATTTCCAGTTGCCCGGCGAGAAACTCCATCACGGAATGGAGGTTCTTCTCCAGATCGAAGGAACTGGTCAGGACCCGGCTGATGTGAAGTATGGCGCTGAGTTCCTGATTCTTTCGTATGAGTTCATCCATGTCCCGCGTTCTTCGACCTCGGGATGAACGGGAGGCCAGGCCTTTCAGTGCCGTAGGTTTTCAAGTCTCTGAAATCAAGATAGCAATGTGTGTGCCAATCGGTCGTCGACGGGGAAACGGGTGCTATCCGTCCGAAAACAGAAGAGGAAGTTTGCATGCCCGGGCCCTGCCGGGCAAAAGGGCAAAACACCCGTATTCGTAACGTTGACAACTCATCCATACATATTTGTTTGATATTCGAAGAGGGCACGGTTTCGGCCGGACAGGAAACGCATCCCCGGAGGGAGACGGCGCGACGGCCGGTGCGGCGGACGGCCGCGCAAAAAGGCGATCTCGGCGGATAGGTTCCGCAAAATGCGGCATATATCCATCAACGCGGCCCTCTTCCGATCCCTCCGTGGGAAAGACTCATATCGACAGGCGCGAACGGCATCCGGTGCGGCAACGGGCTGAGTCATGGAGCAGGCCGACTGCATCGGCCTTGCATTGGCGGCACCAGCCCATCTGCGGCAGGAACTCCTGCAACCGCGCCCTGATGATTCGCAGCGTGTGTCCGCTCGGGGGACGAATATGGGAAAAATCCGCGCGGGGGATCAACGGCACAAGATTCATCAGGGGCACTCCCAGACGGCTCACGGCAAGGGCCACGCCGGCCACTCCCTCATCGTTGATTCCCGGGATGAGAATCGTATTGACTTTCACGCGCAAGCCGCAATCGACGGCTCTTTCGATGCCCTCTTTCTGCCGGCTCCACAGCAATGCCGCCGCCTCCTCGCCCCGGTATATCCTCTTTTCCCGGATCACGTGTGCGTAGATTTTCGCCCCGATCCGCGGATCCACGGCATTCACCGTAACCGTAAGGTTGTTCAGGCCCGCTTCCTTCAGTTCCGCCACCCTTTCCGGCAATGCCAGCCCGTTTGTGCACAGGCACTTGATATAATCCGGGAATTCCCTGCCGATGAGCCGCAGGGTCGTCATCGTTTCCTCGTTCGCCAGGGGATCCCCGGGCCCGGCGATGCCGATGGCCCGTATGCTTACGTCCCGATCCAGAATCCTCCTTGCCCTCTGGAGCGCCGTCTCCGGACTCAGAACCCGATCGGCGGACCCGGGGCCGTCCCCATCCACGCAACCGTACCGGCGCTCGCAATAGCGGCATTTGATATTGCACTTCGGCGCCACCGGCAGATGCATTCGTCCCACGTGTTCGACGGAGGCCCTGTCAAAACATGGATGTCCGGTCCTTCTTTCCCCGCTGATGCCTGATTCTTCAGGATCGCTCAGCACCGCAGCCGCCGTTCCGTTCGTCATCGTAACGTGCATGATTTCCTCTCTCACAAGCTCCAGTTATAGTGGTCCTGCAGAATCCCGATCAGAGAATCCAGAATCAGACCGATCATGCCTATGACCAGGATGACGGCCATCATCTCGTCGTAGCTGAATCTGTCGCGGCAATCCAAGATGAAGTAACCCAGGCCGGAACTCACTCCCAGCATCTCGGCGGGCACGAGGATGATCCAGGAGATTCCGACGGCCACCTTCAGGCCCGTCATGACATACGGAATGATGGCGGGTACGATCACCTTCGTGAGAACCAGCCAGTCGTTGCCGCCCAGCGTCTTGATGACTTCGATCCATATCCGGCTGACCCTTTTGACTCCCGAATAGGTGTTGATGATGACGGGCCAGACGGCGGCGACGGCGATGAGAAAATAGACGGGCCTGTCCCCGATGCCGAGCAGAATGATGGCGATGGGCATCCACGCCAGGGGGGATGTCATCCGGATGAACTGAAAGGGCATGTATGTCAGGTATTGAATCGATCCGTACAGGCCTATGACGATCCCGACGATCACTCCCAGGAAGGTGGCGGCCGTCATCCCGACGAATATCCTTTTCAGGCTGGGGACCGCCTGTTTGGCCAGATCCCCGCTCAAGGCCAGATGAAAAAGGGAAGTCAGGGCATTGACGGGGGAGAAAGACGATCCGAAATCGTCACCCAGGACGTGTGAACTGGCAACGATCTGCCACAGGAACAGGGCAATAACGACTCCCATCGCTTTCAACAGCAAAGGATGCTTCACGGCTCGACTCCCCCGGCACGTTGTCTTTCTCAGACGGATATGATTTCGTCTCTTGTAAACAGGGCGTCATCCCGTTCGATTCCGTCAAAGCGTTTCATCCCCCCGGCCTTCAGAATTGCCTTCGTCACCATTTCATAATTCATCAGGTCCTCGCTCACGAACTCGGGAGAAACCTTGTCCAGGAAGGACACATCCCCTTCCATGACCGTTTCCTTCAGATATTCCACAACCTTTACGGTATTGGATTTGAACTGGTACGGCTGGAACCCTATTCTCGAAACCGGCCAGTCCGCATGGGTGATGGCGCCGGTCCCCTTCTCCGTTCCGTAGGTGTCGAGATCGTACTTCATCATGGCGCGGGCGATCACCTTCTCCGGCAGGGGCAGGTAGCCGTCGCCCTCCTTCGACAGAATGTGAGCCGTTTCCCCCATGTTGTTCTTCGACCACAGTTCCGCCTTGACGACGGCGTTGATTACCCGTTGACACCATTCCGGGTTCATTCGAATGTCTTCCTCGCGCATCACCGCCACACAGCACGGATGGTTCTGCCAGACATCTCCCGTGAATCTGATGATCCGGCCCTTCGCGAAGATTTCACCGGCCGCGTTGAACGGTTCGGCAACGATGTACCCGTCGATGGAACCTCTTGCCATGGCGGTGGGCATGTCGGGCGGATTCATCGTAAACAGATAGGTCTCGTCGTCTTCGAGAACTTTTCCTTCCCTGGTGACCACCCTGATGCCGTATTTTTTCAGACAGAGTTGAAGGATGATGTTGTGCATCGAATACCAGTAGGGAATGGCGATGCGTTTACCGCCCAGATCCCGAAGGGAATTGATTCCGCTCTTTTCCCCGACGGTGATCGCCGAGTTGTTCAAGTGGTCCCAGGCAACGACCTTGACGGGGAAGTCGAGGCTGTAGCGCATGTAGACGGGAATGGGCAGAAGCAGGTGGGTGAAGTTGAATTTTTTCGACATGAACGCCTCGGACAACGTGGACCAGCCCCTGATCAGAACGGGCCGTTCCGCTTCAATCCCTTCCTCGGCGTAGAAACCCTTCGCATAGGCGATGAGAAGGGGCGTCGCATCGGTGATGGGGATGTACCCGATCCTGAGAACGTCCTCTTTCCCCTCGGCGAAGGAGTGTCCCGGAGACAGGCTGCCGCACATCGTGCCGACGGTCAACGCCGTCACGGCCAATCCCGCCCTGCCGCAGATTCTCAGGAAATCCTTCCGGGTATACCCCGCCCGTGAGAGATCCCCGCCGGCGGCATCCGCTTTCCCCGGCAACGCCGTCGGTTGGCGCCCTTCCACGTTTCTTTTTTTTTCGTGTACAGACATCTGGTCGCCTCGCTTTCGTGAAAACCGGCATGAAGACACCGGAACCGCAGATGTTCGACGATTGAACAGACCTGTCCCGAAAGAACCGCTACCACCCCTTGTCGATCAAGGAGAGCAGCCGCTCCTTCAACTCGTAAAATTCCTTTCCCTTGCTTCTGGAACAGTCCTCATTCCGGGGAAGGTGATTGACAACGACTTCCTTCACCCTCCCCGGACAGGAGGACAGGACGCAGATCATGTCCGCCAGGAAGGCGGCCTCTTCGACGTCGTGGGTGACAAAAAGAACCATTTTTTTTTCAATCGACCAGATCTGCAGCAGTTCCCGCTGCAACTCCTTTTTCGTTTGCGTGTCGAGGGCCGCAAAGGGTTCGTCCATCAGAAACATCGACGGGTTCGATGCCAGGGTCCGGGCGAGGGCGACCCGGTGTTTCATGCCCCCGCTCAACTCGTTCGGCAGTTTCGTCAGATGGTCGGACAACCCGACGAGCGTCAGATATTTCACTGCAAGCTCCCGCCGCTCCGTCTTTTTCAACCCTTTGATTTCAAGGCCGAGTTCGACGTTCTCCTGAACGTTGCGCCATGGGAACAAAGCATGATCCTGGAAAACCATGCCCCACTGGGCGCTGGGTTTCGTGATCTCCTCCCCCCGGAAAAAAACCTTGCCCTCATTGGCTTCCTCCAGGCCGGCCACGATCCTGAGCAAGGTGGTTTTCCCGCATCCGCTGGCGCCCAGGATGGCCAGAAACCTGCCGTCCTCCACCTTGAGAGACACGTCATCCAGTATTCTGACTTTCCTGCCTTTCAGTTGATAGTCCTTGCTCACTTCCCAGATTTGAAGCATTTCGATTACCCTTTTGCGCATTCCTCGAGTTGAAAATTCATCAGCAGGCTTTCCAGATCGTCGTTGGAAAGCGGCGTCGGAACAACCAGTCTCTTGTTGTTTATGATGGACCTCGCCAGTTCCCGGAACGTCTTCTCGATGTCGGACCCGGTGGCGTTCTCTATCGTGGTCATCCCCTGGCGTTCGCAATTTCCGATGGTGTTGTCCCGCGGGATGATTCCGATGATCCGGGTGCCTATCGCTTCCGCTACGATCTCGGCGAGTTCGCGCTCCCGGGGCACGTTTCTCGAATTCAGGATGAACCCGGCCACGTGCGTTTTCACGCCCCTGTCGGCAAAGACCTTCACACCCCGGCAGATGTTGTTCGCCGCGTAAAGGGACATGTATTCCCCGCTGACCACGATGTAGATTTCCTGGGCGAACCCCTGCCTGATGGGGGTCGCGAATCCGCCGCACACCACATCGCCGAGAACGTCGTAAAGAACGATGTCGAAACCGTCGTTATAGAAACCGAAGGAACTGATGGTGGAAAGCGCCTCGATGACACCCCTGCCCGCGCACCCGATCCCGGGCTCCGGACCCCCCGACTCGACGCAGGTCACATCGGCGAAGCCGTTGAAGATGATGGAATCCTTCTCGATGTTCTTCGTGCTCCCGCTTTTCCTCAGAATGTCCAGCACCGCCGGAATCTTCCTTCCCCTCATCAGGTTCCGCGTGGAATCGCCCTTGGGATCGCATCCGATCAGGGCGACCTTGACGCCTTCCCCGGCGATCGAGGCAGCCAGGTTCGATGAAATCGTTGACTTGCCGATTCCCCCTTTTCCGTAAATCGCGATCTGTCTCATGATTTGTCCCTTCTTCCAGACTTATTTGAGAAGCACGTTCACCATTTCATGGAGATACGTTCTCATGCCGTTGAACCCGATGTCCGTTCTTCCCAGGATTTCGATGCTGTCCAGGACCGGGTGCGTGATGGGAAGGTAATTGGCTCCATGGTTCAGGCACCATTCCCTTTCCGGCGTCCTGCCCAGCATCAGGGTGGGCTTCGTACGATCGGCCATGTTCCGGATATCGCATCCATCGGGCATTTCCAGGACGGGAGGCCGCCAGCCGATTCCGTTCCGGGAAATGATCTCATCCAGAATGCTTCTCGATTCGACGCCCATGGTCGTCATGGCCACAAACGCCGGTTCCAGTTGCAGGTCGTTCACCAGGAAACGGTACAGGCCGATCGCCCGGCCCGAGTCGGCGACGATGGCCACTTTATGCCTGCCGATTCTTTCAAACCAGTAATCGAGGCCGATGGATACCTTCTCCATGATCCTTTTCTTCTCTTTCGCTATTTTTCCCTCGACTTCCTTGAGGTTCAGCGCCGTCTTCCTTGCCACTTCCAGGAGAAATTCCTCCGTCGCCTCCAATCCGACGGGAGTCCCTCTTCTTGCGTACACGAAAGGAACGCCGAATTTTTCCTCCATCCGTTCGGCCGCATCCACATTGATATAGTCCGACACGACCACGTTCAGGACGGCCTCGGGCATGTCCTCGATCTGCCGTCGCGTGCAGCCGCAGCCGAACACGCAGTTCACGTTCAATCCGATCAGATCCATCAGCCTGGCCATTTCCCGGGCGTTGCCTTCAAAGAAGGAGTCATACCAGTACGCAATCCCCATGATGTTGACCGTACGGTCCAGTTTCTCCCGGGGCGGATCCATGACCTGGTTCACGGTCGCCAGGGCCGCTTTGTTGAACCCGTAAACGAGGTCCCCGTCAAAACCGGTCGTGTCCACGTAGACGACTTTCGCTTTCTTCAACCTTCCCCTCATGGACTGGATGACCCCGACGTTGTCATCGCCGATGATGGCCGGGACACAGCCGTCGGCCACGTAGATGAGATTGGGATCGTGCATGGTTTCGGCGGCGAAGATGGTTTCCTCCAGCCTGCTCTGGCCTCCGTAAACCACCTCCCTGTTGCACAGCCCCGTGCCGCAGACGGGACCGAAATCCTTGTTCCCTTTCGCTTTCAATCCGTGAATGAGGGTAAAAAGACACCCCTGGCCCGTGTTCGGAACGGATATGGCATCCTCGACTCCGAACGCGAAATAATTTGCTCCCAGTGCGGAACAGGACGTAGTGACCTCCCGCACGCACGGTCTTTCCTGAGTCGCTGTCGCTGTCGTTTCCATGGCCGCTCCTTGATTCAGCATCCGCATCGGCGCTTGCCGCCGTGATAAACGCCGGATTTCAGCATTCCGTAATAAGGCTCGTTCCAGGGGAAGAACTCCGTTCCCCTGTACTTGCACTCTCCCAGCCCCGAGAATTTCGCGAAGAAATCCTTTCGAGCGAGCGCCATGGCCAGAGACTTTGCGAGATTGAAGGCGCCCCTGAACCCCACGTAGGAGCCCCTGTTCGAAAAATGATTGCTTACCGTCGGGACTCCCATCCGTGCGCCGATCCCGGCATAGTGGGGATCGACGAGGTATATGTCCGGTTTGAGCTCGCGCAGAAGCTGCATGTCCTCGTACAATTGCATACCCACCAGCACGGGGACATCGCCGCCGATCAGATCGGCGAGTTTCTCCAGTTCCCGATCGTTTCTGTGATCGTAGTGAAAAAGGTTGATCGCGGCGATCTCCATGCCCAGATGATGGCACATGAAGGCGTTCGGTATCGCTCTCGCGATTCCGCCGCTTACCAGGATTCTCTTGCCCTTGAGGCCGGAAGCGAAATCTTTTATGGATCCCCGTAATTGATCTTTCTCCCTGCCGATGAAGGAGGCGGCCTTCTTCTCCAGACCGAATACGGAAGCGACCGCCGTCAGCCACTCCTCGCTCATCTCGATGCCCATCGCCTGGCTCGGAAACTCCACGAAGGGGATGCCGTACTCCTTTTCCATCCTGTCAAAGGCCGAGCGCGCATAATTGGAGCATACGGCGGCATTGCAGGCGGCATCCGCCATGTTTTCGATGTCCTCCACCTCGCTGTAACCCGGCAGGCTTCCGAAACGTCCCGAAGGTTCCAGGCCGATCGCCCGGACCATTCTCGCCAGTTCCTGCCAGTCATCGTAAAAATAGGTGAAGTTGGAAAATATGTTGATCTTGTTCGAGACCCTCCGTTCGGGGGGCTTCATGACGTTGTCCATCAGGGAAATGAGGCTGAGATCCCACGCATTGCTCCAGATGGGCGTGCTGATTCCTTCGCTTCTGATCGGTATGATGTGGCACCTGTCCTTGAATTCCTTCTTCAGAAGCGTCCCCACGCCTTCCAGGTCGTCACCGATGATGGCGGGAGGGCACGTGTTCAGGATAACGATCATTTTGGGCTTGTACCGTTCATAGGCGCAGTGGACAGACCGGTGCATGTTGTCCCCGCCGCCGAAAACGATCTCCTTCTGCCCCATGTTGTTGTGCACCACGACCGTCGTGTACCACTCGGGTTGGCTTTTCAGGCCCATCTGCTGCCAGCTCTGCATGTGGAACGTCCGCCAGGAGATCATGCCCTCCTCTCCGCAGCCGGGGGGGCTGTTGAACAGAATCACCGTTTTATTGATCATGCTGAGCGTTCCCGAACAGGAACAGGGAGGACAGACGCACATGTCGTAACAGCGTCTCTCCTGGGCGGTGTTCTCAACGTCCCTGTCGAGGAGATTCCTCAACGGGCCGGCGAAGGTGTTTCCCGTCTGCCAGTTTTCCTCGCGCGGCGTCTTGATCAGTTGACCCATTGCCTCATCCATTCTCTCGCCTCCTGTGAAATGCCGTCGGCGATCATCGCCCCGACGAAACCCCTTTCAGCCGGGCTGAATCCCGGCGGTATCAAGAACATGAGAGAGGCTGCCTTCATGGAATGCTCCCCCGCCGGGCTGCCTCCGGCCGCCGGCGCCTCCCGACCCGTTCCACATATCTCCCGTCATCGCCATCGTCCGTCTCCGTTCCTCTCCGTTTGAAAGCGCATAGTCCAAGGAACGTGCCAGATCCAAAGGCCGAAACGTATTGCGAACGACAGCCGCCCGTAAGAACGGAGGAATTCAATGTTAAAAAAATAAATTCCTCCTCCGGAAGCGGCCTCCCGGGCATGCCGTACACCGGACACTTTTGTGGACCTGCACAATAATGTCGGTAGCGGCGCATTCAATTATGTAGATTGTCTGCGACGGGCGGGATGCGTTTCAACGGACGGGATTCTGAATTTCCGGAACAGGGTCTTTGACACCCTGGCGGGACGCCGCGCGACGGGGTCGATTTTCACGTGGCATGGAGGAACGGGCGGTGAAAGCGGATCCACCGAAATCGTTTTTGAAGGAGTGCCCTCCGGCGGGGAAACGGCGACCCGAAACCGGCGATCCCGGAAGCCCCTCCACGGGAAGTCGCAGGCGGCGTCTTTTCAAACCCTTTCTCCGCCGCCGGCCCCCGCCGTATCGGCCTCTTTGAAACGGGCCACCTTGACGGCGTCTTCGCTCTGAAGGAACGCCTTCGCATTGAAAACCGCCTTTTCCATGTCCTCCTCGGGACTTGTCGAAATGTCCCCGTGACCGGGATAGATTTCAAGGATTTTGCGCGTGCTCAGTGACGATATGGAATTGATGTAATCTCCGACGCTTCCCGATTCCGCGATGTACGAAAGGGTTCCGCCGGCGAAATCACCGAACCGCGGCTGCAGGAATGAATGCAGGAAACAGGAAGAACTCCGGAGACAAGGGCGTAATTGGACGATCCCCCGCCGGGAGAGAAGCCGGGCGGGATAAGTTTCCAAAAACGGGACCCAATGGACTGGCATCATGGTTCCGGTTCATTCCATGTTTGCGGGGCAGGCAAGTCATCAGCAGGCAGCTCGATCACCGTCGGCAGAATAATCGGCAACAATACGGTTGAAAATGTATAAACATCTTGACAATATCAATATATATTTATACTGTTATGAACAGCTAATTATCGGCATAAAGACCGGCAATGAATATGTGGGAACATGTTTCGCAAATGGAGCCTCTCTACCCTTCTTTGTCGCCCAAGCTTGTCGATATTGCCCGTGAGATTCTAAGCCGATCCGCAATCCTTGAAGGCCGTCTTCATCCGATCACGAAGAAATCGATTACAGAATTCCTGCGCATCACCAACAGCTATTACTCAAATCTCATAGAAGGACACAGCACGCATCCGGTTGACATCGAGCGGGCCATGCGCAAGGATTATTCGAACGACCTGGCGAAAAAAAGCCTGCAGATGGAAAGTCTTGCGCACATCGAATGCCAGCGTATGATTGAAGAACGGCTGGAGGCGGACCCGACCGCAAATATATCCAGCCCTGAATTCCTGAAATGGCTGCACCGGATCTTCTTTGAACAGCTTCCCTCCGAACTGCGACGTGTAAGAAACGAGGAGACGGGAGAAGAAATCGAGGTCATTCCGGGCGAGATCCGGCACAGGACGGTTGTAGTCGGGCGGCACATCGGCCCCGGCGAAAACGTCCTCCCTCAATTTCTCGATCGGTTTGCGTCCTTTTATCACCCTGCATCATTCCATGGGATCGATCCTCTCGTGGCCGCACCGGCGGCCCATCACCGCCTTACCTGGATTCACCCTTTCCTGGACGGAAACGGACGTGTAGCGCGCCTTCACACGGACGCATGGTTCATGAAGCTGCCCCTCGCGGGGTACGGATTATGGAACATCAGCCGCGGCATCGCACGGCAGAAGCGCGGATACACTTCCGCCCTCGTTCAAGCGGATGCCCCGCGTCACGGCGATCTGAACGGCCGAGGCAATCTTTCACAAAAAGGGTTGACGCATTTCTGCGAATTTTTCTTCGAAGTCTGCCTGGATCAAATCGACTACATGGGCAGGATGCTTGCCCTGGATGGTCTTCTCGACAGGATCCGGGGCTACGTGAACCTCAGGAAGGAGCAATCAATAGTCTCCCCCCTGCCAGCGTCGCCTCCTCTGAAAAAAGAGGCCGCATACATGCTCCAGGATGTGCTCCTGCGCGGGGAAGTGTCCAGGGGAGGCGTGATCCGCTGCTCGGGAATGGCCGAGAGGACAGGCAGAATCCTTCTGGGACAGCTCTTGCGGGAGGGACTCCTGGTATCGAACACCCCGAAAGGACCGGTGCGGTTCGGGTTCCCCGCTTCGGTCGCAGGATATCTTTTCCCGGATCTATATCCGATGACAGGTCATTAGCGCGCCCGTCCCTCGCCGGCAATGTGTCATGAAATGCTGCCAAGTTAAAAAAGATAAGCATCTCAAGGCTTCACGGATATGAGACACAAGTATTCCCGTTAGCATTCTTTGCATCGCAATAAGAAAATCCAGCCTGCGATTTGCAGACGGTCAATTCGCAACTCCTCTGAATTCCAGACGGGATGGGGAAATCACCCTGTCGCACCCCGTGCGGGCGCGTGGATTGAAACTGGCCGTGGTACGGCATTGTTGTTGTCAGGGTTTTTTTCGGCATTGGCGCCGGCACCGGACAGCCCGTCACACAGGCTGTTTCCGCAAAGGGAACTCACCGGCATCTTGCACAACGTTGAGCGGTTACGACTTCAGCCTGTTCCGCATGCATTGTTCCCTACAAATGCGTTGAATCGCATGCTTGATCCTACGGAAACGTGAGATTCCCGGATGGATGCATCAACAGATTTCAATACAAATCATATGAAATATAATTATTTCAACAAAAGTATTTCGAATGGTATGTTTATTGCTCGGAACCATATGAATCATTGCGACGGGAAACGATCCTTTGCACAATCATCGAGTCATAAAAGGAGAAAATCATGTGCGGTTTGGCAGGATGCTTTGGCGTCAGAGATGAAACGACCATTTCAAAAATGCTGGATGCGCTCGGCCATCGAGGACCGAACGACAGAGGCGTTCACAGCCGCGGGCAAATGGTGCTGGGTCATACGCGACTGTCTATTGTCGATGTCGCCGGGGGGCATCAGCCCATTCTGACGCAGGACGGAAGGAAGGGAATCATCTGTAACGGCGAGATTTACAATTTCAGGAAACTCAGAGAGCCCCTGTCGCGCAAGTATCCTTTTCAGACGAATTCGGACACGGAAGTCATCCTGCACCTGTTCCAGGAAAAAGGTCCGGACTGTGTCGCCGATCTGGACGGCATGTTCTCCTTCGCCCTTTTCGATGACGACCATTTCATGCTGGCCCGGGATCCTGTCGGCATCAAGCCTCTGTACTACGGTTACCACCGGGACCATCTGTATTTCAGCTCCGAGCTGGGAGCCATGAGTCTTGCCGGCGTGGACGATGTCCATGAATTCCCGGCGGGGCACTATTACACCCCGGAGGATGGATTCGTCGAATACTACCATGTTCCCGAAATTCAGGATTCCCCGATTACCGACTGCCGGGAAGCCTGTCGCTTGATTCGGGAGACGTTTATCCATGCCGTCAAGAAACGGCTGCTTGCCGATCCGACGGTTCCGGTCGGGGCCTTTTGCAGCGGCGGTCTCGACAGCAGCATCATTGCCGCCATAGCGGCGGACGAGATTCCCCGTCTCCACACCTTTGCCGTCGGCATGGAGGATTCGGGAGGAGATGTGAGCGACGACATCAAAGCGGCCCGGATCGCCGCCGGCCATATCGGGTCCGACCATCACGAACTCATTTTTACCGAGGAAGAATATTACGATGCACTGCCCGTGGTAATCAAAAAGCTGGAGAGTTACGATCCGTCCCTCGTGCGGTGTGCCGTTCCCTGCTACTTCACCTGCAAACTGGCGGCCGAGCACGTGACCGTCGTTCTCACCGGCGAGGGCGCCGACGAGGTGTTCGCCGGTTATCATTACATGAAGAATTTTCCTCTCGACACGGTCAATGTCGAGGCCCGTAGATTGATTGCCGGTCTTCACAATATCAATCTCCAGCGGGCGGACCGCATGGGCATGCTCTTCAGCCTCGAGCTCAGGGTTCCCTTTCTGGACGTTGCCATGATCGATCTCGCCATGAAGATACCGCCCGAACTTAAAATACGGGAGCACAACGGCGAAAAGATCGAGAAATGGATTCTCCGGAAGGCTTTTGAAGGCACGGATTATCTGCCCGAGGAAATCCTATGGAGGTACAAGGTTCAATACACCCAGGGCGCCGGCTGCGAGAGTCTCGGCGAGAAACTTGCCGACGCGGAAATGAGTGACGAAAAATACGAGCGGGTCAAACGCGAACACCCTCACGCCGTCATAAACAGCAAGGAAGCGGCCTATTACTTCGAGATTTTCAAACGATATCATCCGCAGGAAAGTATCCTGAAATCCATCGGCATCTGGACCGGATTCGACTTCGCGGAGGAAAGGGAATGCGTCAGGGGTACCGTGGATGGAGACCTGAAGCATCGGTACTGATTGATGCCGGGATTCGATCTCGTCTTCGATGACGCGGGTACGGATCGATCCGGCCCTCCGGACGGGCATGGACCGAAACCGGACGGATCAGGAAAAGCGGCCTTTTTTCCCTTCTTCGCTTTCAATCAGCGTTGGGGCTTTACCGCCGTGATCCCGGCGTAACTGGAGCCGTTATTCGGCGCTTTCGTGTTTCGATAGAGGGCGAAGGCGGCCACCCCCTGGTCTGCGGAGATTTCCACGCTTCCCTTGGCATACCCGGTTCCCTGAGTCAAGGCCGCCACCTCGTACTTGCCGCTTCCCCTTGCCGGAATCGATACCACGAGGGGCGTGAGCGCTTCCCCGCTGTCCTGGACAAAGGTGAGGGTCACCTGGGCAGCGGTGCCTCCCGGATTGCAGATCATGAGGGTCGTGTCCCAGGTGTCGTTCTGGGCCACGTGGGGCAGATAAAGAACTTCAGACAGTTCGTTCACGAAGGGGATGTCGAACATGAGCGTAGGCTCGTCGTACAAGGCAACGAAACACACCCCCGCCAGGGGCTGGTTCGCGTTCAGCTGGAACCATCCTTCCCTGGCCGTCCCGGGTGCGACCATGAAAGCGTTCTGTCCCCGGGCCGGAATCGGGGTCAGGTAATCGGTACTGATCTCCGTACCGTCCGATTCCCGGACCACCACGGAAACATTGGCCGCTTCCTCGGCGCTTTCGTTCCGGATCCCGAGCCCCGTCCAGTATTCGGGGTCGCCGGTGTAATAGGGCACATAATAAACGTAATTCACCAGAACCGGGGAGATGTCGATGATCCTGAGACCTCTCGTATACTCGGCAAGATAGGCGTACTTCCCCTGAACGGTCACGCCTCTCGGGTCTCCGGCGGTGTCGCAGTATCCCGCTTCCTCCGGCAGGGCCGGATCGGAAAGATCGATGACCCTGAGGCCGTTGGTCCCGCCCTCGGAGTTTGCATCGCTTGCGATCAGGGCAAACCGTCCCAGGATCGCCACGTCGCGGTAATATTTCACGACGGCGGGATTGTAGAAACCCGCTTCCACGGGCGCGGAGGGGGTGGACACGTCGATGACCCGCAATCCCTCGCTGTAATCGGCGACACAGACATACTGGTTATAGAGGCCCGCGGCATAAGCCTGGCCGCTGGTGTTGAAATTGCCGGTCTGAACGGGCGAGGCGGGATTGGAAATGTTGACGATGGTCAACCCGCCTGTCGCATCCGCCACGAAGGCGTAAATGGACGACAGGGCCACGCCGTATGCGCTGCCCGGCGTCGGCAGACTTCCTACCAGGTAGGGAGATCCCGGCGAAGCGATGTTGATGATCTGAAGACCGCCGTCGCTGTCGGCGATGCAGGCCAGATTCTCCGCAAGGGCGATTCCCCGGGCGCTGCCGGGGGTGTCGTAGAAACCCGATTCGGAAGGGGCGGCGGGATTGGCGACGTTGATGATCCGAAGTCCCTTGGAGCCGTCGGCAACGTAGGCGTAATTTCCCGAAACCGCAACATCAAAAGCGTATCCTGTCGTGTTGTAATAACCCGTTTCGGAGGGAGACGCGGGATTGCTCACATCAATGATCCGCAGTCCCGAATAACCATCGGCCACATAGGCGTAATTTCCCGAAACCGCCACGGCCTCCGCGGTTCCCGCCGTGTCGAGGGACCCCACTTCACTGAGGACGACGGGCGCCCCCTGGGCCGGAGGAATCGCCGTCAATGCGAAAAAACAAAAAAAAGAGAAAAGGGCCGCTCCGAAAAAATGGATCTTTCTCATGATGATTCCTTTTTTTTTGATGGATGGGTAAAAAAACGTTCCCCTGCGCTCGGATCGATCAAGCAACTGGCTAACACAATCCACGGGCAATGTGAAGCCTTTACCGCTTCATCCCGGAAAATTCCGCCATAACGATGCTTCCCCCTGATCTGTCTTTTTCCCTCAGGGACCACCGGAAGGGAAAATCCTCGGCGTCGAAAAGCCCCGTCCGTTTATCCCCGGGCCTTGCTTTTCGGATCCCGATATCACGCGGCGATACGACTTTTTTCATTTCGGGGTATTTGTTTTTTCCCGGTGGGATATCCGCCGGAAAACACCTGAATCATTTTTCACTCGAACAGCTGAAGGCGGGCTCAAGCGAGCAATTCCGCGGGCCGGATCCGGTAACCCATGGCACGGTAGCCGCGTTGGCGTTTGTTCCACATGCGGGCGAGCCGAGGCTCATCCATTTCGACGTAATCATAGATGCGTACGTCCTGCTTTTCGGCGTGCTCCCTGTGCAGGCGTCCGGCATATTGCTGCAGGGTGCCCTTCCAGGATATCGGCATGGCCAGTACCAGAGTGTCGAGCGGCGGGTGGTCGAAACCCTCGCCGATCAGTCGTCCGGTGGCAAGCAGAATCCGCGGGGCGGATTCATCCAGAATTTCCAGTTCGTCAAACACCGCAGCCCGCTGTTTTTTCGACAAGCGTCCATGAAGGATGAAACAGTTCTCGATCTCATCGCCCAGTGTATCCCGCAACAACGGCAGGTGATCCGGCCGCTCGGTGAGCACCAGCACCTTTCGCCCTTCCCCGTAAGCGGCCAGCACGTCCCGGGCGATGAATCGATTGCGTGCGGCATTGCTGGCGAGGATGCGGAACACTTCCTGAATCGGTGAATCCGGCGGGATCTCCGGCGCGGGCAGCATTTTTGGCCGGATTCTACAGATATTTTCGAAGCGGGAGTTCTTCGAAGCCGGCCGCGAAACGAAAGCGGCAAAGGGAATCAAGGGATTCGGCGTCCGGGATCACTTTTTGGCTACCCTGCTCCTCAAGTACCTCCGTTTCCGATCTTCCTTCCCCTGGTCTTTCTCGAACCTGGTGGCCACGCTCCGGTTTCATCTTTTCAGCTACAGGGATTTATGGGAATGGCTGAACAAACCTTATGAACCGGCACCGGTGCCGATTTACGGACCCCGGATTCCGTTCTTTCAATAACTTGGACAGCAATGCGCTTTCACAAAAAATACTTACTACCCATACGTTACTGCGTAGAAGGCGGCTCCAGGGACACCCTGCTGCATAGAAAGGTCTTTCTACTGGAGGCTGTGCATCGTCCGCCGGTATCCTGACGGCTTCGGTAACTGATTTTCTTGAAGAATGCCTATTTGTAATCGTATTTTAAGATACAAACCCGTATTTTTAGGATCATCCCCAAATTCACCCCAGGCATCTCAAACAATTCTCTTGAAAATTGCTGTAAATGTAACTATATTTTTAACCATACGGCTCTTGGTAATCATTTTATGAGAGGCGTAACGATTTTTTGAGGTGTGATGACATTGAACACGACACAGCACCGTCTGGCGGGCTATGCGTTTCTGGTAGAGCGATACGACTTGAGCGCTTTGCCGAACTGGCACACGTCCTCAGTCAGCCCGACAGGGACACTGCGCTCGACCATTCAGGATGGGCAGGTGGAATCCGTCTATCCCCAGTCTTACTGGCCTGGAGACGGGACGGGGGACCATCTGGAATTCGCCCTCAAGTACGACGGCGTCAATCTTGGCATCCTGTCGGCCCTTTTCGACGTGG
>DJVQ01000051.1:12300-36887 GCA_002441265.1 Syntrophaceae bacterium UBA6252 | reverse complement strand
GCGCCTTGCCTCTGGAGCTTTTTACTTTGTCGTTCGAAAAAGTGTTGATTCGGCCTTTTTGCGACATTATCATGCTTTGTCGTTCGTAAAAGGGTTGTTCGGATTGTTGCGGGTTCGTCACACTTCCCCCGTCCGTTCCGGGGGAGCGGAAAAAAGGATGGACGATCAGGAACTGCGGCACTGGATCGCGCTGAGGTTCGTTGAGGACCTGGGCTGCGCGGGCTGCCGCCGTCTTCTCGATCATTTCGGAAGCCCCCGGGACATCCTGGCCGCACCGGAAACGGAACTACGCAGGGTGTCCAGAATTTCCGGAAAGGCGGCGGAGGCGGTCCGGCGGTTTTCCGATTGGAAACGGGTGGACGAGGAGCTGGAAGATGCGGCCCGATCGGGGGTTTCCCTTCTTCCCATGACGCACCCGGACTATCCCGGGGAATTGCGCCACCTGCCCGATCCCCCGCCCCTTCTGTATGTCCGCGGAACGCTGCGGGAGGAGCCGGCGGTGGCCGTTGTCGGTTCCCGGAGAGCGACGGTCTATGGTAAGTTCATGACCGACCGGCTCGTCAGGGAGCTGGCCCGTCACGGGATCGCCGTGGTAAGCGGCCTGGCGAGGGGAATCGATACGGCGGCCCACTGGGGCGCCCTGAGGGCGAAGGGAAGAACCGTCGCCGTCCTGGGTTCGGGAATCGACGTGGTTTATCCTCGCGAGAACGGGGAACTCATGGAAAGAATCCCGGAAAGCGGGGCGGTGGTCACCGAGTTCCCCTTCCGAACACCGCCGCTGGCGTTGAACTTCCCCGCGCGGAACCGGATCATCAGCGGCCTTTCCATGGGCGTCGCCGTTGTCGAGGCGGGAGAGAAAAGCGGTTCCCTCATCACCGCCCGTCTTGCCCTGGAACAGGGGAAGGAAGTCTTCGCCGTTCCCGGGAGCATCGACTCGCCGGTTTCGAGAGGAACGCACCGGCTCCTCCGACAGGGCGCAAAACTCGTGGAGTCCGTCCACGACATCCTGGAGGAAATTTTCCCCCGGGTTCTTTTTTCGGAAGTGGAGAAACAATCGGCCCGGATGGGCCCCGATCCCGCCGCCCTCAGCCGGGAGGAGCGCCGCTCCGGCGGCGGTGAAATCGGGGAAACGGGCGAAAGGGAGGCGGCCCTGCTCCGGATCCTCGGAGACCGGCCGGTGCAGGTGGATGAAATGATCCGGGCCTCCGGCCTGGACTCGAAGGAGGTTCTGTCCCTTCTTCTTTCGCTGGAGCTGCAGGGTCTCGTGAGGCAGTTGCCGGGAAAACAATTTGTATTGAAGGAGCGTACATGAGTCAATCGGTCATCGTTGTCGAGTCGCCGACCAAGGTGAGAACCATCAAGAAATACGTCGGCAAGGGATTCGACGTTGTCGCAACCATGGGGCACATCAAGGATCTGCCGGAGAAAAAGCTCGGGATCGACATCGACAGCGGATTCGAACCATCCTATTCCTTCATCCGGGGGAAGAAGGACGCCGTGATGAAGCTGAAAAAGGCGGCGGCCGGTGCCTCCGCCGTCTATCTCGCCCCCGACCCCGACCGGGAGGGGGAGGCCATCGCCTGGCATGTGGCCGAGGAGATCGGAACGAAGGGGAAGAAAATTTACCGGGTCCTTTTCAACGACCTGACCCGCAAAACCATCCTCGAGTCCCTGAAGCGCCCGGAGGAACTGAACCTCAACAAGTACGAGGCGCAAAAGGCAAGAAGGATCCTCGACCGTCTTGTGGGGTACCAGATCAGTCCCCTCCTGTGGGAAAAGGTGAAACGGGGCCTGAGCGCCGGCCGGGTCCAGTCCGTGGCGGTCCGCCTCGTCTGCGAAAGGGAAGACGAGATCCGCCGTTTCGTCTCCGAGGAATACTGGAACCTCAACGCCCGCCTGGAAGGAAGCCAGCCCCCGCCGTTCGATGCGAGACTGATCCGGAAAGACGGAAAGAAGATCCGGGTCGGCAACGGCGAAGAGGCGTCTGAAATCACCAGGATCGTGAAGGAAACCCCCTTCTTCGTCCAGTCCCTGGAAACAAAGGAAATCCGGCGGAACCCGCAGCCCCCGTTCACCACGAGCAAGCTGCAGCAGGAGGCCTCCCGGCACTGCCAGTTCTCCGCCAAGAAGACCATGACCCTCGCCCAGAGGCTCTACGAGGGCGTGGATCTCGGCGAAGAGGGACCCGTCGGACTCATCACGTACATGCGAACCGATTCGGTCCGCATCGCCGACGAAGCCCTCCGGGAGGCCCGGGAATACATCCGGGATAACTACGATCCCTCCTATCTTCCCGAACGGCCGAGAGTGTACAAGAACCGGCAGAACGCCCAGGACGCCCACGAGGCCATCCGGCCCACCGCCTGCCGGTACCGGCCCCAGGATATCCGGAAATACCTCGGACGGGACGAGTTCCTCCTCTACCAGCTCATCTGGAACCGTTTCGTGGCAAGTCAGATGAACCCCGCCGTCCTCGACCAGACCACCATCGACGCGGCTTCGGGGCCCTATCTCTTCCGCGCCCAGGGATCGGTGATGAAATTTCCCGGGTTCACCGTCCTGTACACCGAGGGAAAAGACGACGCCGAGGAAAACGGCGAATTCGGGAAAAAACTTCCCCCAGTCGCAGTGGGGGAAAAGCTGACCCTCCTGGAGCTGACGTCGGAACAGAAATTCACCCAGCCTCCGCCCCGTTTCACCGAGGCCACCCTGGTCCGGGAACTGGAGGAACGGGGCATCGGGCGGCCGAGCACCTACGCCGCCATTCTCTCGACGATCCAGGAGCGGGAATACACCCGACTGGTGGAGCGGCGGTTCCACCCCACCGAGCTGGGCACGCTTGTCAACGAGCTTCTCGTGAAGAACTTCCCCCGGATTCTCGACGTGTCCTTCACCGCAACCATGGAGGAGAATCTCGATTCCATCGAGGAAGGCAAACAGAGCCGCCTGGAAACGCTCAAGGCCTTCTACCTCCCGTTCCACGACGAGCTGGAAAAAGCCAAGTCACAGATGCGGAACGTGAAAAAAGAGGAAACGCCGACCGACCTGGCCTGTGAGAAATGCGGAAGCCCCATGGTGATCAAGTGGGGAAAGAACGGCCGGTTCCTCGCGTGCTCCCGGTATCCCGACTGCAAAAACACCAGGAACTTCCATGAGGGAGAGAACGGGGAAATCCGGCCCGCCGAACCGGAAACGACCGACAGGGTCTGCGACCTCTGCGGGAAACCCATGGCGGTCAAGCGGGGAAGATTCGGAACCTTCCTGGGATGCACCGGCTACCCCGAATGCCGGAGGACGATCAAGCTGGACGGCAGGGGGATGCCGAAGCCGGCGGCCCCGCAGGAGGCGAAGGAAACGGGCGTCCTGTGCGAGAAGTGCGGCCGCCCCATGATCCTGCGGAGCGGCAGGTACGGAGCGTTCCTCGGCTGCTCGGGCTATCCCGAATGCAAAACGATCCGCCCGCTCCCCACGGGGGTCCGGTGTCCCGAGGAGGGCTGCACCGGGGAGCTCGCGGAACGAAGAACCAAGCAGGGAAGGCGTTTCTACGCCTGTTCCCGCTACCCCGAATGCAAGTACACCCTTTGGAAAAGGCCGGTGCCCGAGGCATGCCCGCGGTGCGGCCATCCCTTCCTCGTCGAGAACACGGCCCGGGGGAAGGAACCCTGGCTGGGCTGCCCGAATGAGGGGTGCGGCTACCGGAAGGACGGGGAGTCCGGAGAATCGCCGTCATGATTTCGGCCGAGGCGTTCCCCGCGGACCGGGTCTCCGTCATCGGAGGGGGCCTCGCGGGATGCGAAGCCGCCTGGATTCTCACGGGCAGGGGAATTCCGGTGACCCTCTTCGAGATGAAGCCCCTGCGGTACTCCCCCGCCCACCAGTCCCCTTTCCTGGCGGAACTGGTCTGCAGCAACTCCCTGCGATCGGCCGAACGATCGAGCGCCGTGGGTCTTCTGAAGGAGGAGATGCGGCGCGCGGGCTCCCTGATCATGGAAGCGGCGGACCGGACCGCCGTGCCGGCGGGCAAGGCCCTCGCGGTGGACCGGGTCCTTTTCTCCCGGTACATCGAGAACGCCCTTGCCGGCCGTTCCTCCCTCAGGATCGTCCGCGAAGAGATCGGGCGGATCCCCGGCGAGGGGACGGTCGTCGTCGCCTCCGGGCCGCTCACGTCCGACGCCCTGGCCGACGACATCGCCGGCCTCACCGGAAAGGAGCGGCTCTATTTCTACGACGCCATCTCCCCCATCGTCCTGGCCGATTCGATCGATCGCGGCAAAGTGTTCCGGGCCTCCCGGTACGGGACGGACGAAGGGGATTATCTGAACTGTCCCCTCTCGGAAGAGGAGTACGGCCGGTTCTTCGACGCCCTCCTTTCCGGGAGGGAAGTGCCCCTCCGGGAGTTCGAGGAGCCGAAATACTTCGAAGGATGCCTTCCCGTGGAGATCATGGCCCGCCGCGGGCGGGACACCCTGCGGTTCGGGCCCATGAAACCGGTGGGCCTCACGGACCCGGCGACCGGGCGGCAGCCCTATGCCGTCCTCCAGCTTCGGATGGAAAACCGGGAAGGGACCCTGTACAATCTCGTGGGATTTCAGACCAAGCTCGCCCGGCCCGATCAGGAAAGGATCTTCCGCCTCGTGCCCGGCCTGGAAAAGGCCGAGTTCGCCCGTTACGGAAGCATTCACCGGAACACGTTCATCCACGCGCCGTCGCTCCTCCTCCCCTCCATGCAGTTCCGAGGCCGCCGGGACCTTTTTTTCGCAGGCCAGATCACCGGGGTGGAAGGATACGTGGAGTCGGCCGCCTCGGGCCTGATCGCGGGAATGAGCGCGTCTTTCTTCGTGGAGGGAAAGCCCTTCGATCCCCCTCCGGGAACGACGGCCCTGGGGGCCCTCGTCCGCCATGTGACCGGGGAGTCTCCGCCGGATTTCCAGCCCATGAACGTCAATTTCGGGCTCTTCGACCCCCTGCCGGGCAGGGTGCCGAAGAAGCTCCGGGGAAGCCGGTACGCCGACCGCGCCCTGAAGGACCTGGCGGACTGGATGGACGAGGCCGGGCTGACCGGCCCGTCCGACCTCTGAGGACGGTCTCAGTCCTACTGCCGGCCCCCCGCCGGGACGTTCCGTTCATAGATCATTCTCAGACCGTCGAGGGTGAGGATTTCGTCGACCACGTCGATGGTCCGCGTCTCCGGTGCGATGGTCCTGGCGAGGCCGCCCGTGGCGATGACCCGGACCTCCTTCCGGATTTCGTTCTTCATCCGCTCGACGATGCCGTCCACGAGGCCGGCATAGCCGTACACGATTCCCGCCTGCATGCTGGAAACGGTGTCCTTGGCGATGATCCAGCGGGGCCGGCTGAACTCGACCCGGGGCAGTTTGGAAGCCCGGACGAAGAGCGCCTCCGAGGCGATGGCCATCCCCGGGGCGATGCACCCTCCCATGTACTCCCCCCTGGCGCTCACCGAATCGAAGGTGGTCGCCGTTCCGAAGTCCACGACGATCAGTTCCCCCCCGTATTTTTCGTGGGCCGCCACGGCGTTCACGATCCGGTCGGCCCCCACTTCCTTGGGGTTGTCGTAGAAAATAGGCATTCCCGTCTTGATCCCGGGCCCCACGATGAGGGGACGTTTTTTGAAATACTTCTCGCACAGAGGTTCCAGGATGTTCAGCATCGGGGGGACGACACAGGAAATGATGATGTCCTTGATCTTACCGTAGTCCACGTTGGAAACGCTGCACAGATTCAGGATCTTGATCCCGTATTCGTCCACGGTATGGTTCGCCACCGTCCGGATCCTCCAGTCGTGGAGAAGCGTTTCGCCCCGATAGAGGCCCACCACCGTATTGGAATTTCCCACGTCGATGACCAGCAGCATAGGTTTTCTCCCGTCAATGAAGATAAAGTCTCAAACCGGGATTCCGGTTGTCGCCGGTCCCGGATCCTTCAATAATCCTCCAGCGTAATCTCGCCGGCATGAAGGGTATGAACCCGTCCCCCTTCGTTTTCGAACACCAGGGCCCCGGAGGCGTCCATGTCGAGAACGCGGCCCCGAACCGTCTCCTCTCCGTGTCCCGTGGAAATGGTCTTCCCGACGATCCTGGAGAGGGAAAGCCATCGCTCGCGGACCGGGGGAAACCCCTCCGTCCGGTACCGGTCGCACCACGCCTCCAGGTTCGCGAGGAGGGAACGGGCGAACGTTTTCCGGTCCACCGACCGCCCCGTCTCCTCCCGGAGGGATGTGGACGTTTCCCGGAAATCCTCGTGAAATTCCCCCTTCTCCATGTTGAGATTGACCCCGATCCCCACGACGATCGAATCGACGCGGCCCCCCCGGGTCCGCATCTCCGTGAGAATCCCGCAGACCTTCCTTCCTCCGATCAGGACGTCGTTGGGCCATTTCAGGGTGGTGACGCGGGGGCAGTATCGGGACAGGAGTTCGGCGACGGCCACACCGGCGACGAGCGTGATCTGAGGCGCCCGCTCCGGCGGGAGGTCCGGTCTCAGCAGGAAGGAAACGTACAGGTTTCGGCCGGGGGGGGATTGCCAGATCCGGCCCAGGCGGCCCCGTCCCCGGGTCTGGCAGTCGGCGATGAGCGCCGTTCCCTCGAGGGCGCCCCGGGCTGCCAGCTCGGCAAGACGGAGGTTCGTGGAATCCACTTCCGGAAGGAACGTGACGGACCTTCCAAGCCATCCCGATACGGCGAAATTTCCCCAATCTTCCCTGTCCATGGCGGCTACCCGACCGTCTACGAGGCCCCGCAGCGAACCAGGTTCAAGGAGATGTCCGCGGCCCTGGCCGAGTGGGTCAGGGCGCCGACGGAGATGAAATCCACCCCGGTCTCGGCGATTTCCCTGACATTTTCTAGGGTCACGCCGCCGGAGGCCTCGAGAGGCACCTTTCGGTCCACGAGCATGACGGCCTCCCGAATGCGATCGACGGGCATGTTGTCCAGAAGGATCATGCCGGCGCCGGCCGCCAGAGCCTCGCGCACCTCCTGGATGGTCCGGGTTTCCACCTCGATCCGGAATGTATGGGAAACCCTTTCGACGCAGCGCCGGACGGCGGCGGTGACGCCTCCGGCGGCCCTGATGTGATTGTCCTTGATGAGAACCCCCCCGGAGAGCCCGGAACGGTGATTCACGCCGCCTCCCGTCCGGACGGCGTACTTGTCCAGGACCCGGTGCCCCGGGACGGTCTTTCTCGTGTCCAGGATCCGCGCACCCGTTCCCGCGACACAGTCCACGTAGCGCCGCGTCAGGGTGGCGATTCCGCTCATCCGCTGGAAGAAATTAAGGGCCGTCCGTTCGGCCAGGAGAATGGAGGCGGCGTTTCCACTAATGGAAGATACGACCTGCCCGGCACGGACCGCTTCACCGTCTTTCCCGGGGGCCTCGAAACGAAGGAGGGGATCGACGAGAAGGAACACCTTCTCGAACACGGCGAGCCCCGCGACGACCATGTCTTCCTTCGCCGTGACCTCGGCCGATGCCTCTTCCCGCCCGTTCAGGCAGCACAGCGTCGTGACGTCCCCCGTCCCGGCGTCCTCCTCGAGCGCCGTGAGGATCAGCCGTTCAAGCCCCGGGTTCCACCCTTCGCTCATTCTCCCGATTTCTCCCATTCCCGGAGATGATTCAACGCTTTTTCGAGGATTTCGTTCCTGTTCCGGAGGCTGCTGAACTTATCCTCCTCCTTTTGCACCACCTCGGGAGACGCCTTTTCACGGAAATCCCGGTTGGCCAGTTTCCGGGAGACGAACTGGAGATCCCTGGCGATTTTGGCAATGTCCTTTTCCAGGCGCGCCTTTTCCACGGAAAAATCGATCATTCCCTCCAGGAACACATAGACCTTCACCGGGCCGGCCACCCCCGCGGCCACCTTCTTCGGCTCGTCCTTCATTTCCCGCACCAGTTCGAGGGATTCGAGGTTCGCCAGGTCCGCCAGCTGGGAAACCGCGGCATGCACCACGTCGAAGGCCCCTTCGTCGGAGGCGAGGACGCGGACCCGGAGTTTTTTTGAGGGCGGCAGGTTCACCTCGCCCCGGATGTTCCGGACGGCCGTGACGATTCCCTGGAGGAGGGCCACGTCGGCGACGGCCTTCTCGTCGGCAAGCCCACCGTCCTCCTCGGGAAAGGGGCTGACCATGATGGAACCGGCGCCGGGAACCACCTTCTGATAGATCTCCTCCGTCACGTAGGGCATGAACGGCTGGAGCAGCTTGAGGGAGGTCACGAGAACCGTCCTCAGGGTATCCTGGGCAGCCTTTTTGTCCTTTTCCTTCCCCTTGCCGTAGAGAACCGGCTTGATCCATTCCAGGTACCAGTCGCAGAACTCATGCCAGACGAACTGGTACAGGGCGGAAGCCGCGTCGTTGAACCGGTAATCGTCAAGCTGGCGGACGACCTCCGAAACGGTCCGGTTCATCCGGTCCAGGATCCACCGGTCGAAGATCCCCGCGTCCTCTTTTGCGGGTGGGACGGGCGGGGCGCTGCTGTCCGCCTCGGGCAGGTTCATGAGGGAGAACCGGGCGGCGTTCCAGATCTTGTTGACGAAGTTCCGGTATCCCTCGATCCGGTCTTCCGACATCCGGACGTCCCTGCCCTGGGCGGTGAAGGCCGCCAGGGTGAACCGGAAGGCGTCGGCGCCGAACTTGTCGATCATCTTCAGGGGGTCGATGATGTTCCCCTTGGACTTGCTCATCTTGTCGCCCTGTTCGTCCCGGACGAGGGCGTGGAGATAGACGTCCCGGAACGGGACCTCCTTCATGACGTAAAGGCCCATCATCATCATCCGGGCCACCCAGAAGAACAGGATGTCGAAGCCCGTGACGAGAAGCGAGGTGGGGTAGAACGTCTTGAGGGCCTCCGTATCGTCGGGCCAGCCCAGGGTGGAAAAAGGCCACAGGGCGGAGCTGAACCAGGTGTCGAGGACGTCCTCCTCCTGCCGCAGGGCCGTTCCCTTGCAATGGGCGCAGGCTTCGGGCGTGTCGGTGGCGACGGTCATCTCCCCGCAGTCGTCGCAATACCAGACCGGGATCCGGTGCCCCCACCAGATCTGCCTGGAAATGCACCAGTCCCGGATGTTTTCCATCCAGTCGAAGTACGTCCCTTCCCACATCTTCGGGACGATCCGGGTCTTGCCCTTGATCACCGCCGCCGTAGCGGCCTTTGCGAGGGGCTTCACCCGGACGAACCATTGCTTGGAGATCGCGGGCTCGATGATGGTCTTGCACCGGTAGCAGCGTCCGACGTTGTGGGTGTAAGGCTCCTCCTTGATGAGGTAGTTCCCTTTCTTCAGGTCCTCGATGACGTTCTTCCTGGCGGTGAACCGGTCCTGCCCCCGGTAGGGGCCGCCGTTCTCGTTGATCACCGCGCTCCCGTCCATGATGATGACCGTATCGATGTCATGCCGCTGGGCCATGGCGAAGTCGTTGGGATCGCAGGAGGGGGTGATCTTCACGGCCCCCGTCCCGAATTCGATGGAAACATAGTCGTCGGCGATGATGGGAATTTCCTTCATCACGAGAGGCAGGATCACCATCTTCCCGACCATGTCCCGGTACCGGGCGTCGCCCGGATTCACCGCCACCGCCGTGTCGCCCAGCATGGTCTCCGGCCGTGTCGTCGCCACCACCACCTCGCCCGTTCCGTCCGCATAGGGATACCGGATGTACCAGAGCCCTCCCTTTTCCTCCTCGTATTCCACCTCGAGGTCGGAAATGGCCGTGTGGCAGCGGGGGCACCAGTTCACGATGTAATCCCCGCGGTAGACCAGGTCGTCCCGGTACAGGCGCACGAAGACCTCCCGCACGGCCCGGGACAGCCCCTCGTCCATGGTGAACCGCTCCCGTTCCCAGTCGCAGGAGCATCCCAGTTTCTCGAGCTGGTTGAGGATGATGCCGCCGTATTTTTCCCTCCACTCCCAGACTTTTTCGATGAATTTTTCCCTTCCCAGGTCGTGCCGGGTCTGACCCTTTCTGGAGAGATCCTGTTCCACCACGTTCTGCGTGGCGATCCCCGCGTGGTCCGTACCGGGCATCCACATGGCGTTGTATCCCTGCATGCGGCGGTACCGGATGATGATGTCCTGAAGGGTGTTGTTCAGGGCGTGCCCCATGTGGAGCATTCCCGTCACGTTGGGCGGGGGGATGACGATCGAGTAAGGTTTCCGGTCACTTCTGTCCTCGCCGTGGAAAAATCCCGACTCCTTCCAGTAAGGGTACCATCGGGCCTCCACTTCGCGGGGCTCATACGACTTGCTTAACCTTTCCTTGTCCATCCTATTTCTCTCCAGGATCTGTCTTTCAAAGAGAAGGCGTAAGGTCACCGGGCCTTACGCCTTCCGGATGATGCGGACCGCCGGGCGGAAGAAACGGCGCTATCTTCCACGCGCCCCGGCGGGGCCTTTTACAGTTTCAACTGCTCCTGAATGTTCCGGATGATCAGGAGCCCGTCCGCGCCGGATACGGATCCCAGCGGAACGAATTCACCGGTCGTGATGTCCTGGGCTTCCATGATGCCCCGCGTGGTCACCACCATGACGGCATTGAAATAGGGAAGATCGTTCCTCAGATCGGGGAAGGGCGACGGCGCGCCGATGAACTTGGTGGCCAGCCCGGGATCCTGCCCCACCTTCATCAGGATGTCCTCGATCATCATGGCGTATCCCGCCCGGGTGATCAGGTCGTTGGGGTAGAACTTCCCGTCCGGGGACACTTCGAGACCACGGACCCCCATGGCAAGAATGCCCTGGACGTCGTTCTTCATGGGATGATCCGCGATGTCGGAGGCCGACGGCAGGGCGCCTTTCTCCTTCGCCGCCTTGTATTTCTCGGGATCCACGAAGGACGTGTCGAAGGTCCTCACGCCGAACCGCTTGTACAGCTCGTCGATCTTCAGCTCTTCCATGAAGAGGGCCGCCAGGTCCGCCCTGGTGATCTTATCCACGAGGGCGATCTGCTTCCCAGTCCGGCTTCCCGGCATGGCCCGCTCGATCTTCTGCATGAGCTTCCATTCCTTGTCCGCCTCGCGGCCGTAGTCCCCCTTGAGTTCGATGACCTTGACGAACATGTCGCCGGCCTTGCGGAATTCATAGGCCGTCTTGTAGGCCATCCCCATGTAATACGGGGCCGCGGCCGACCGGGCATCCCGTTTCAGGGCGTCCTCGTACTCGTCCTCCGCGTCTTCGAGCCAGTCGTTGGGCTTGGCCGCGGTCAGGTAGCGGATCATGGCCACGTGATAGAAGGCTTTTTCCTCATCGGTGTCCGCGTTCTTCTTTCCTTTCTTCAGCAGGTCCGCGGCACCCTTGTAATCCCCCTGGTACGCCTGGACAAGACCCTTCCCCGAAAAGGCCATGGAGAATTTCGGATTGAGCTGAAGAGCCAGGTCGAACTCCTCGAGAGCCTTGTCATATTTTCCCTGATCCAGGAATTTCATCCCCGTGTAGGTGTGGTGCTGGGGGGTGTCCAGCTGGCTCACAGGTTTCCGGATCTTGGGCGCACAAGCGAACAGAAGAGACAGGCCCGCGACAACGGCCAGGATCGCAAAAAGTCTTCCGTATTTCTTCATAAGATTTCTCCTCCTTTGAAGGCTCTCGTTCCCCGCAAAAACACCATCCATACAATCACCTGATCATTAGCCTCATACGGCGGTTTAGTCAAGAAAATTTCCGTCTTGACTGCTTCCGGCCCGCGCGGGGCCTGCGTTCAGAAAAGCATCTACCCGGAACTTGAGACGATCTTCATCCTCCGGCAAAAACCACTCCAGGTCCTTTTCCTTCTTCATCCAGGTTCCCTGCCTCCTGGCATAGAGACGGGTGTCCCTCTGGACGGAAAGGACGGCATCCCTCTCCGTCAGCTCTCCCCGGATATGGCGGAAAACCGGGCGATACGTGAGCGTCTGCAGGGGTTTCAGCGTCTCGCCGTATCCCCGCCGGAGAAGCTCCTCCACCTCCCCGACGAGTCCCTCCCGGAACATCTCCTCCGCCCTGCGGTCGATCCGGTCAAACAGGTCCTCCCGCTCCCTGGCAAGGCCCAGGCAAAGGGAACGGTACGGCTTTCTGCGGAACCGGTGCTCCCGCTGCACCGCCGTCATCGTCCGTCCCGTCGCTTCGTACACTTCCAGGGCGCGGACGATCCGGACGGCGTCGTTCCTGTGGATCCGGGCGGCCGACTCGGGATCCGTCCTCCCCAGTCTTTCGTAAAGGGCGGGAAGTCCCGATCGGGCCAGCTCCCGTTTCAGGCCGTCCCGGATCTCCGGATCGGCGCCCGCTTCCGCGAGTCCTCCGAGGAGCGCCCGGATGTACAGGCCCGTCCCGCCGACCACCCAGATCGTTTTTCCTTCCCCGTGGAGACGTCCGATGACCTGTTCCGCCAGTTCCACGAACAGGGCCGCGTGGAACGGTTCGTCCGGATCGGCCACGTCGACGAGGTGGTGGGGAAGGGACTCCCTGACGGAGCGGGACGGTTTGGCCGTGCCGATATCCAGATACCGGTACACCTGCATGGAGTCCGCGCTGACCACCTCCCCGCCGAACACCCGGGCCAGCCGGACGACGAGATTCGTCTTTCCCGTCCCGGTCGGTCCGGTCAGAACGATGAGCGCCGGGGGTTTCCCCCGGCCGCCGGACGCCTGCATGCCGGAAACCGCCTCCCCTCCCACCGGTTATCTCCGGAACATCCTGTCCAGGTCCCTCCGGCCCAGGGAAACGCTGACGGGCCGGCCGTGGGGACAGGTCGACGCAAAAGGGGTGCGGTCCAGTTCCTCGAGAAGCGCCTTGACCTCGTCCTCCCCGAGTGTGTCGCCGGCCTTCACGGCGCCCCGGCAGGCGACGAACCGGAGGCATCGTTCCTCCAGGGAAGCCAGGCTGTCCGCCTTCCGGTTCTCCGAGAGGTCGTCGAGAAGGTCCGGAAGCATCCCCGCCGCCGTTCCCGGGGAAAGGGTCCGGGGACAGGACCGGAGGAGGACCGTCGTTCCCCCGTAGGGTTCGGCGGAAAAACCGAGTTCCGCCAGGGCGCCGGCGGTGTTCTCGAAAACGCCGAACTGCCCCGGCGTCAGAAAGACCACTTCCGGCAGAAGAAGTTCCTGGATTTCCCCTTTCTTCCCCCTGCCGTTCCTCAGCTTCTCAAAGAGAATCCTTTCGTGGGCGGCATGTTGATCCAGGAAAACGACGCCTTCGGATGACAGGAGAATGAGGTAGGTGCCCCCGTACCGGCCGAGATACCGCAGGGAGGAATAACCCGTCGTTCCCCCCGGTTCCCCCTTCTCCCCCTCCGGGGCCGCTTCTCCCGGCCTGGGAACCTCTTTCCACGGGACGGGGATTTCCGGCCCGTCGATCTTTTCCCCTTTCCCTTCGGGAAAGCCCTTTCCGCCGGAAATCGCATCGTTCCAGCCGGCCCTTCCCCCCCGTGCCGGAAACAGTCCCGGTTCGGGGCGGGCGCGCAGCGTGTACCTTCTCGCCGCCTCCATGACCCGGTCCCCGGGCGCCGCGGTCTCCCCCGCCCCGACGACGGCCGGCTCCTCTCCCGTGAGGGAAGACGGGCGCCCGGCGGGAGCCAGGTGCGACAATGCCGTGGACAGGGCTTCAAAAACGGCCTGGTACACCCGGCGTGGCTCCCGGAAACGGACTTCCAGCTTGGCCGGATGGACGTTGACGTCCACATCCTCCGGCGGAAGAGACACGAAAAGCAGCACGAAGGGATAGCGACGCGGCTCGATCCGGTTCCGCATGGCCCCGAAGACGGCGCCGCTGAGCAGCGTGTCCCGGACCGGCCGGTCGTTGACGGTGTAGTACATGTCCCGGGACGTCGACCGGGTATGACCGGGGAGGGAGACATAGCCGCTCACCCGGAGATCCCCGTCCCCGCCCCGGAATGGAACGTGCTTCTCATGGAAATCCCTGCCGAAAAGGAGGGAAAGCCGTTCCTCGAGGCTTGTCTCCCCCGGCAGGTACAGAAGCTTCCTTCCCCCCGCGAGGAAGGCGAACCGCACCGCGGGATGGCACAGGGAAAGACGGGTCACCGTCTCCAGGCAGTGGGCCTGTTCGGCGGAATCCTTTTTCATGAATTTTCGTCTGGCGGGAACGGAAAAGAAAAGATCGGACGCCCGGATCGCCGTCCCTTCGGAAGCGCCCGTTTCCTCCACCTCGCGGAAGACCCCGCCCTCGATGAGAATCCGGGTTCCCGAAAGGGCCCCCCGCTCCCGGGTGATCATTTCCACCCTGGAAACGGCGGCGATGCTCGGAAGGGCCTCCCCCCGAAACCCGAAAGACCGGATGCGGAACATCTCGTCGGCCGCGTACAGCTTGCTCGTGGCATGGCGCTCGAAGGCCAGGACGGCGTCCTCCCGGTTCATCCCCCAGCCGTTGTCGGTCACGCGGATGGACCGGGTTCCCCCCTTTTCGATTTCCACGGCGACGTCCGTCGCGCCGGCGTCCAGGGCGTTTTCGACCAGTTCCTTGATCACGGAGGAGGGACGGTCCACCACTTCCCCCGCGGCGATCTGGTCGATGAGGACCCCGGGCATGACCGCCACTTTTCTCTTTTTCAACCCCATCGCCTGATCCCGTTCTTCCATGAACCGATCCCATTCCTCCGGGCCGCATTTCGCGGCGGGCAAAACGGATGAAAAAAAACAAGCCGCAGCCTTTCCCGAGTGAAAAGCTGCGGCTTGGCGTCACCTGTCGTCCATTTCCCAGGGGAACCCCTTCCGGGAAATCAGTCGAGGACGATCATCACCCGGCACTTCTTCATGAAGGTGAGATTTTCCCCGGTCGCCCGGATCGAGTTCGCATCGTTGTTCGAAATGGTGATGTTCGACTTTCCGGAGCCTTCCGCTTTCATGGCTTTCACCGTGACCGGGTTGTTCGTCACCCGCTGGTTCGTCTGGGCGGCATTCAGGTCGCGGGCATAGCCGCTGATCCCCTGCTGGACGGCGTATTCCCGGTCCACCACCATGGATCCGTAGACTTCCTGTCCGTTTTCATCGAGAATCTTCGGCGACATGGCCGGTCTCGCACCGATTCCACGGGCATCCACGACAAGACCCGTGTAAACGACCGCGGGCTGCACGACCGTCGCCGCCGGGGCCGGAGGCGGAGCTACCGGTGCCGGGGGCGCCGGAACGGCGGCCGGGGCCGGCGGCGGGGCGACCGGCGGGGCCTGGGGAGGCGCAACCGGTGCCGGAGGCGCCGGAACGGCGGGCACGGACTGGATCACCGTAGGATAGATGATCTGGGTGAGCCCCCCGTTGAGGTTCATCCTGACGGTCACTTCCACCGTCCCGTCGGACAGGTAGTCCGTCTTGACCAGCTGGGCTCCTTTGACCATCCCTTCCACCTGGGTCCGGATGATGTCGCTTTCCACTGCGAAATCCTTCACCAGCGTTTCCGAATTCACCCGGACGCCCTGGGTCACTTCGAGGAGTTTCCGGTACGCGTCGGCCGTGGCGGCCCGCATGGCCATGGGACGGGCCTGGGGTTTTCCGTAGAATCGCTCGGGAGGCGCACCGATCCCAACGGCCTCGATGACTCCGGTCGTCCAGTTGACGCTCCCCGATGTCCCCATCATTTCCACATACTGCCCTGCTCCGGCGGTCTGAGCGGCAACCCCGGAGGCTCCCGCAAGCATGAAAAACAGAGACAGGATCAAGACAACCGGCATCACACCCTTTCCTCTCATCATATCCCTTTTTACCTCCTTTGCATTCCAGAAGAATTTTCCGCGCATGTCAATTTCCCCCTGTCCTCATATCCCCATCCCCCGGAGAGGGGGCGCTGATTTTGGACGTTGGAGCCCGTAACGGGACATTTCTCCGTGTATTAAATGTTTTTTCCCGCCCCTCTGTCAATGAAAAAATGCACGATCCCTTCCAGCCGTCCGGTATTCCGGGGGAAAAGCGTCACTGGTATTTCTTGAGGTAGTACACGGCCGCCTTGTTGCCGGGCTGGACGGAAAGCATCTGTTTCCAGTACCGGACGGCCTCCTTCGTCTTTCCCTCGCTTTGGAGCTTCAGGGCCATGTCCCCGTACGCCTTGGCAAGGTTGGACTGCGCATCCCGGTCCTTCGGGTTGGTTTCGAGCACTTTCTTCCATTCGTCGACGGCTTCATCAACCTTGCCCTGGTTGTACAGGATCCAGCCCATGTCGTTCATGGCCTTCGTGTGGGTGGGTTTCAACGCCATGGTCCGGTCGTATTCGAGCAGGGCGTTGTGGACCATGTCGAGGTTGCTGAAGGCGGTGCCGAGCCGGTAATGGGTTTCCGCCTCCTCCGAATCGGCGTCCCGGGCCTTTTTCAGGTATTCGATGGCCTTCACGGGATTGTGCCGGATGTTGTAAATGGCGCCGATGAAGTAATACGCGTCCGCGTTTCCCGGATCCAGGGCAATCACCTCGTTGAACTTTGTAAAGCCCCGGTCGAGGTCGTTTTTCCTGAGGTAGAGGATCCCGAGCCACAGGTGGGCGAAGGTGTTTCGCCCGTCGATCTCGACGACCTTCGAAAACTCGCGGAAGGCGTCGTCGTAACGTTCCTTCTTGGCATAGAGAATGCCGAGCTGGTTGTGGGCGTATTCGTTTTCGGGGTCCAGCCGGAGGGCCTCCTGAAATTTCACAATGGCCTGATCGACGAGACCCCGGAAGTGGTGGTCCGCCCCCTCGAACAGGAGGTCGTTCACGTCGGCGGCCCATGCCGCGGCGCCCGCGAACACCGCGAACATCGTCGCCGCGAGAATCAGACGGCCCAAGAGCGTTCTCATGCGATCCCCCGGAACACGGAGTCGGCGACCCGGTCCAGAAAGGCCGGCGTTTTCAGTTTCGACTCGTCCTCGGGGTTGGAAATGAACCCCGTTTCCAGAAGGATGGAGGGCATCTTCGCCCTGCGGAGGACGAAGAAATTGGCGGAGTTCACGCCCCTGCTCCGGAAGGGCAGGTCGGTCTTGAATTTTTCCTGGAACCTGCCGGCGAAGGATCCGCTCTCCTTCCAGTACATCCTCTGCTCGAAATGGAAGAGGATCTCCTCGATGCTGATGAAGCCCTCCTCCTTTTTGAACTCCTCGTCGAACTTGAGGACCGAGTTCTCGAACTCGGCCACCCGGGCGGCTTCCTGGTTCGATGCCTTCTCGGCGCAGTAATAGGTCTCGGACCCGTTCGCCTTCCGGTTCTCGTTGGCGTTGATGTGGATGCTGATGAACAGGTCCGCCTGGTACTGGTTCGCGACGGCCGTCCGGTCCGACAGGGGGATGTAGTAATCCCCCGTGCGGGTCAGGAAGGATTTCACCCTGCCCCCGGCTTCCAGCCGCCGGTGGAGCCGGGTGGCCAGCTCCAGGGTGACATCCTTTTCCTTCAGCCCCGAAAGGCCGACCGCCCCCGAGTCGAAACCGCCGTGGCCGGCGTCGACGACCACCCTTTTGACCTGATACTCCAGGCTTTCCTTCGAGGCGAGCCGTCCCAGCACCCGTTTTTCCTCCTCCTCCGCCTGGAGTTCCAGGGGGGAGCGCGGTTTTTCCTTCTTTGGGAGCTTCGGGATGGGCTTCTGGGTCATCATCTCCACCATCCACCGGGAATAGGTGTCCTCCGGGTTGATCCGGAGGGCCTGCCGGAAGGCGTCCACCGCCTCCGCCGTCTTCCCGAGACCACGGTACGCCCTGCCCAGAAGGCCGTAGGCCCAGTCGCTCGACGGATCCATGGCGACCGCCTTCTGCAGGACTTCCACGGCCTTGGCGTACTCGCCGTTCTGGATGAGTTCCTGGCCCTGAAGCCCGAGATCGAAGGCGCTCTGGCCGAAGAGCAGGTCGGGAAAGAGCCCGGCGACGGATGAAACGAGGGCGCCCTTTCCCAGAAGATGGAGAAATGTCCTGCGGTCCATGAATGATCTCTACGGCGCGAAGGCCCGGCTTTCAGGGGACGTCAGCCACGGTTCGATGTTGATGGAGGTCCCCCAGATCCTGTCCCGGTTCGGCGGGGTTTCACCCCACCAGTTGTTCCGGGCGTCGATGTAAATGGAGGAGAAGGACTGAACGGCGACGGCGTTGTCCGCGAAATTGTTCCTTCCGATGAAGGGATTCGACATGCCCACGGCGGTGATCGCCCCCTCCCCGGAATTCCGCTGGAAGGTGCAGTAGGTGATCTTCGGCGACGCGTCGTTGCGGCAGGCGATCCCGCTCTGGGCGTTGTCGGCGATGTAGCAGGAGGTGATCTCCGGCGCCCCCCCGTTAATGTCGAAGGCGGTGGAGGCGTACCGGGCCACGCAGAACTCCAGGAAACTGTTCACCTTGGAGGCCCCGGAAAACCGGACGGCGCTCCCGTAGAAACCGGCCGACGGAGACGCGGCCGACGCGGTGAAGACAATGGGGAATTCCCTGGTTCCTCTCGCATGGATCCCCCCGTCCCTCACGAGGATGGCGGTCTTCTGGTCATACCGGATCTCCACGCCCGGCTCGACGAACAGGGTCGCCCCGCCGTCGATCACGAAGTCCGAGGCCACCCGGAACGGGCTCCCGGAAAGAAGGAGATAGCCGTCCGCGAGGACCGTTCCTTCCAGGGTCGACGGCTGAACGTTGACCGTTTTCGGTTTCCCCTCGGGAGGCGGACCGTCCAGGACGGTGCGGATGTCGACCCGTCCCCGGATCTTCGAGAGGATCTGGAGGACATCCGTCGTTCCCCACCAGTTGCCCTGGGCCTTCGCCGTGTCTCCACCGGATTCCCCGGCGAGGTCGTAGGGCCGGTTCTCGCAGAAGCTGTTTTTCGCCGCGGTGAGCCGGGCCTCGTGGAGCGCGATCCCCGATCCCCCGTTCCGGGACAGGACGTTGCCCTCGACGAGGGCGTCGGCGTTCCGGATTTCGATCCCCGGACCGCCGTTCCCTTCGATCCGGTTTTCCCGGATCGCCGGCCTTGCGGAGGACTCGACCACGACCCCCGCTGTCTTGTTCTTGTGGATCGAGCAGTTGCGGATCTCCGGCCGGGAGAAGCTTCCCTCGATCCTGAGCCCGACTGCGTTGCCCGTGATTTCCACGGACTCGATCTTCGGAGAGGACGCCTCGCAGCGGATCCCCGTCTCCGCGCCCCGGATCCTGCAATAGCGCAGGACATTGTCCTTTTCCCGGACGTTGGCGAAATGGATTCCCGGCCAGCCCCCGCTGCCCTCGAAGTGAATGAGCCTTTTTTCATCCCCCGGGGCGACGAGACGGCCCTCGATGACGAGGGCGGCGCCCTTCGAGCGGATCACCGTTCCCGGTTCGACGGTCAGAAGCGCCCGGTCCTTCACGACGACGGGCCCTTCCAGGACATAGGGGCTCGCCCCGGAATACCACGTCGTGTCCGCCTCGATGGTCCCCGAAACGGCCGTCGGGCCGGGAGGCATGGGCATCCCCTCGACGGGATCGGTCTTCCCGCTCTCGTTCCCGGCGACGTCCTCGGCGGACAGGCGGTAGAAGTATTTCCGCAGATTCTCGAGGTTCTTGTCCTTGAGTTCGTTGAATTCCGTCTTCCCGATCTCCTCGTAACCGCTCAGCGGGGTCACGCTCCGGTAGACCCGGTATCCGGCAAGGTCCTTGTCGGTGTTTTTCGCCCAGTCGAGAAGGACGTAGGTGTTTCTCCCGACGGCGTTGAAGCCGGAGGGAACGGCGGGCGGAGTGGTGTCGAGCGTCACCGTCCCGATGGCGTCGATCCACTGGGAGGTGTTCCCGGAATCGTCGGAGAGGAAACCCGTGACCACGGCGCCGGCGACGTTATCCCCGGGAACGACGCGGTACACGCCGAGATAGCCCCCCTCCTCCACCTCCTTCATGTCGATCCCCTTCCGGTAATCGCCGATGCCGAACCACGCCCTGAGGCCGGGGCTGCCCTTCATGACGACCTTCACCTCGTCCCCGGCTTTCTTCGGAAGCCCCTTTGTATCCTGGGCCAAAAACGTAATGACCGGGGGTTGGGCGACCTCGGCAAGCTTCGGGGTCGGGATGGTTTTCACCATGTCGCGGAAAAGATCGTCGCAGGCCCGAAGGAGCTGGATGTCCCGAACGTTCATGGCCGTGGCGACGACGGTGGCGATGATCCCCACGGGAGTCGTCGAGATCCCGCCCGCGTGGCTCCTGACGGTGTGCTCCCCGCTCCACAGGAAATTCCCTGTTTTCGTGTCGTACATCTCGATCTGGGCGCCGACGGACACCTGGGAATAGATGACGGCGAAGAGCTTGTCGAAGTTGGAAACGGTCCCGAAGACGACGGCATCGACGGAAAGGATTTTTCCCAGTTCCCGGGCGCCCTTCTTCCGGATCTCCTCGGGATCGGTCAGCCCCGCCTTCTGGAGAAGATGATTCACCCGGGAAAGTTCCATATCTCTGAAGGGCAGGGAGCTCAGGTGGTTGTAAAAGCATTTCCGGACGATTTCGAAGCCTTCCTTGCTCCCCGACTGGTCGATGAACGGAACGATCGCCACGGACCGGGGCGGGTGCTTCTCCATGTACGGGTCCACCTTGAAGGTCCCCCCGAAAATACTGCGCACTTCCGAAATGACGCCGGTTTTTTTTGTGGACAGAACGCATCCGAAAAACAGGAAGGAAAGAACGACCACCCATGAGAGAAGGAACAGGGTCCCTTTCAGTCTCTTCGTCATAGGCCCTCCTTGACAGGGTTTTCAACGCCCCCTGCCGTTCCTCCCCCGTCGGAAGCCGGCGACCTTGAGCAGGGCGTTTTCCTCGTCGTTGACAACCGCCCCGTGGCCCGGATAGATCCGGAGCGGTCTCGTGTTCTCGAGGAGGTACTGAAAAGAATCCTCAAGGCGTCCCCTGTCCCAGTAGAACCGGTTCAGGAACGCACCTTTTTTTCTTAACACATTGAGAATAAGATCTCCACAGATTAATTCCCTCGTCCTCCCGTTGTAGAAACTCACCGAGTCACTGGAATGACCCGGAGTTTCAATGACTTCCCATTCGCCGAGCCCCATGGGGTATCTTGACCCCGACCCGTCGAGGAAACGGACCCGGTCCCGGTAGGGCAGGCGGACGAGCCTCCGGAATCCGGGCAGGGGGATTCCGGCGAGGGTCATGACCCGCAAATGGGCGGCCCGCTTCACGGAACGGGTGCAAAGAAGGGTGGCCGGCGTGAGCCCGACGAACCAGTTGCGCATGACGGACATCCGCTCCGTTCCGTTCAGGTATCCCCGGACCGGACCGGGAAAGAGAACTGTCGTCTCCGGGGGACACCGGCGCAGGAGATACCCGATCCCCCCGATGTGGTCGATGTGAAAGTGGGTGGCGGCGATGAGGCGAAGACGCTCCGGCGACGACCCGAGGACGCCGGTGAGATGGTCCGCCACGTCCAGCGCACTCCCCCGGCTTCCCACGTCCACCGCCGCGAATCCCGAGTCCCCCTCGATGAGGTACGCCCGGGCGAAACCGGTGTGGGGAATTTCGTGAACGGCCGTTCCGAGCGGAGACATGCGGGACGTCCCTCCGGCGTCTTCAGTCCCCGGCGGGTTCCCGGCGGGACCGGAGGTAGTCTTCCAGGGCGACCTGCCAGAAACGGAGCGTCTTTCCCGTGGCCCCGGTGAATTTCCTCGTCGACAGAACGGACCATGCCGGCCGGTGCGCCGGACGTCCCAGTTCCTCCGAGGTCATGGGAGAGAGGTCGACGTCTTTCATCCCCGAAAGGGCGAGGATCTTTTCCGCGAACCTGTACCAGCTGCAGGTCCCGCGGTTGGTGACGTGAAAGATTCCCCTGCGGCCTCCCTCCACGAGGATCTTCACCGCCGCCGCCAGGTCCGTCGTGCAGGTGGGAGACCCGACCTGGTCGTCGACCACGCGGAGGACCTTTTCCCGTTTCGCCTTGGCGAGAATGGTTTCGACGAAATTCTTACCATTCAGCCCGTACAGCCAGGCCGTTCGGACAAGGAGGAATTCCGGCCCCTCCTCCAGGAGGCGGCATTCCCCGAGATGCTTGGAAGACCCGTAGGCGCTGACCGGCCGGCAGGGGTCGTCCTCCTCGTAAGGGGTCCCCTTTGTCCCGTCGAAGACATAGTCGGTGCTGAAGTGGACGAGAAGGGCCCCCCGCTCCCTGCAGATCCGGGCGAGGTGGCCCACGCCCTCGGCGTTGACCTGAAAGCAGCGGTCCCTGTCCGTCTCGCAGGCGTCGACGTTCGTGTAGGCCGCCGCGTTGATCACCGCCTCGGGATCACGCTCCGCGACGATGCTCCGGCAGTCCGAAAAGGAGGTGAGGTCGAAATCGTCGATATCGGCCCCGGTCACCTCATGGGAGGCCGCCAGGAGCCGGCAGAGATCGGAACCGAGCATCCCCCGGTCGCCGAGCACGAGAATTCTCATTCGTAAATGACCTCCTTCAGAAAAAGGCCCTGGGACGGAGCGGTGGCGCCCGCCCGCCGGCGGTCCCTCGCGTCGAGGATCTCCGGGATGTCCCCGGGGGAGAATCTCCCCCTTCCGATCTCCACGAGGGTTCCCACAAGATTTCTCACCATGTGCCTGAGAAATCCGTCCGCCTCGATGGTATACCGGATCTCCCCGTCTCCGCCGGATGTCAGGAAGCTCCGGAACACCGTCCGCGTGCGGCCCCGGGTGTCGCACTGGGTCGCGCAGAAGGATGTGAAATCGAGGGTGCCGATGAAAAGGGAGGCGCCTTCCTCCATCCGGGGGAGGGAAAGGGACCCCCGCAGGTGCCAGGCGTAATTGCGGAGCAGTGCCGGCCGCCACGGCCGATGGATCATCCTGTAGAAGTAGACCTTTCTCCTGGCGTCGTACCGGGCGTGGAAGGAAGGATCCGCGTCGGCGACGTCCCTGACGGCGATGTCCGGGGGAAGAATGCTGTTCAGCCCTTTATGGAGGTTCTCCGCCGGGATCCGGGTTTCCGTCCGGAAATTCGCCACCTGCCCCAGGGCATGGACCCCGGAATCGGTCCTTCCGGCCCCGATGACCGCCACCGTCTCCCCGGTCATCTTCCCGATGGCTTCTTCCAGGGTTCCCTGAATGGAAGGCCCGTTCGGCTGGCGCTGCCATCCCCGGTAGGCCGTACCGTCATATTCGATCGACAGCCGGATGTTTCTCATGAAATTCCCGGGCCGCTCCTGACCCCCGCGGCCCGGATTCACGCCCCCTCCCTGCCGGCACTCCTGTAACGGTTCCGTGTTGACGACCCCGTAACGCGTTTAAAAAACGCTTTCTTCGAACTGCGGGGGAAAAAGCTCCACCGGTATGGCGCCCGATTCCCGGCGACCGGGGCGTACTTTCGGTACGCCGCAGGGAGGAGGGAGGAAGGGCAACGCCGCATAGGAACTTTTTCCGAAGCCGTCAGCAGTTGTTCAGGGCCTCCACCGCGGGAAGTCTCTTTCCTTCGAGCAGTTCCAGGAAGGCCCCTCCCCCCGTGGAGATGTAGGAAATGTTGTCGCTTTCCTTGGCCCTGTGAATCGCAACGTCCGTGTCCCCGCCTCCGACGATGGTCAGGGCGTACGAGTTCGCGACGCTGTGGGCCAGGGCGAACGTCCCGCGGCTGTATGCGTCCTTCTCGAACACCCCCATGGGGCCGTTCCACACGATGGTTTTCGCGTTTCCGAGCGCCTCGCTGAACAGGGTGATCGTTGCGGGGCCGATGTCCAGGCCCATCCAGTTGGGATTGATCTCCTGCACGGGGACGATCTTCGTCTCCGCCTTGTCCTCCATGCTTTCGGCGATGACGCAGTCCACGGGAAGATAGATGCGGACTTTCTGCTCCCTGGCGATGCTCATGACCTCCATGGCCCGGGGGAGCAGGTCCTCCTCGACGATCGACCGGCCCACCTCGTAACCCAGGGCCTTCAGGAAGGTGAAGGCCATGCCGCCGCCGATGATCATCTTGTCCACTTTTTTCACCAGGTTCACCATGGCTTCCAGCTTTCCGGACACCTTGGAGCCGCCGATGATGGCCACGAGGGGACGGGCCGGTTCGCCCATGGCGCGGTTGAAATAGTTGAGTTCGTTCTTCATCAGGAACCCGGCGGCGCACTCCTTCACGTATTTCGTGATGGCCACGTTGGAGGCGTGGCTGCGGTGGGCGTTTCCGAAGGCGTCGTCGATGTAGACGTCGGCGAGGCCGGCCAGCTCTTTCGCGAATTCGTCGTTGTTCTTCTCCTCCTCCGGATGGAACCGGAGATTCTCCAGAAGAACGAGGCATCCGGGACGCATGCTTTCCACGATCCGTTTCACTTCATCGCCGATGCAGTCACCGGCCATGATCACTTCCTTTCCCAGGAGCCGGGAAAGCCTCCGCGCCACCGGAGCGAGACTCATCCGGTTCACCACTTTTCCCTTGGGTCTTCCGAGGTGGGAGATGACGATGATCCGCGCCCCCTCGTCGAGGGCGTAGTTGATCGTCGGCAGGGCCGCACGGATCCGGGTGTCGTCGACGATATGGGAATTCTCGTCGAGCGGGACGTTGAAATCAAACCGGCAAAGCACACGCTTTCCCTTGAGATCCAGCTGGTCGATATATTTCATATGGCCTCCCAAATCCTTCTCTGATGACGGTTTTTCGATTATTCGGAAACAACCAAGGGCTGTTCGTTGACGGAAGCAAACCTGACGAAATCGTAAAAAGACCAAATCAACACTTTTTCGAA
>DJVQ01000051.1:0-12285 GCA_002441265.1 Syntrophaceae bacterium UBA6252 | reverse complement strand
AAGGGCAACACAGCATATGGACTTTTTACGAAGCCGTCAAATCTGTCTGAAGCGGTCCTGTCCCCGGTGCGGCGGGGAACAACCCTTTTCCCGCGGAAGGTCTCGAAGGGTCCCCCTCATGCGAAGGTCGTCTCGTACCGGAATCAGGGGGCGGAAGAGCTTCCCAAGGGATGAATCGTCTTATATCGTAACGTTCGGGAATGGTCAAGGCGTATTCCCCGGTCCCGGCCCCCCTCCACGCGCAAAGCCGTTGCACGGGCCGATTTGTATTGCATTTTTTCGAAATTTGTGCCAGAAAGATTTGTTTTACAGCACAACGTCAATCAAAAAAAGGGGAGTGATTGTATGGGATTAACAGCTGACAGAATCAAAACCTTTGAAGAAAGAAGAGACCTGCTCACCGCGATGGGCGGGGAAAAGTTGATCGAAAAGCAGCACGCCCTGGGAAAGATGACCGCCCGGGAAAGGCTGGACCTTTTCTTCGACAAGGGAACCTTTCAGGAAGTTCAGCTTTTCGTGAAGACCCGTTCCACCCTGTTCGGTCTCGGAGACAAGGAGATCAAGGCGGACGGTGTCATCACGGGATTCGGAAAGGTGAACGGAAGGACGGTTTACGCAGCGGCCCAGGACTTCACCAGCGCCGGTGGAAGCCTCGGTGAAATGCATGCCAAGAAGATCTGGAAAGTCATGGATATGGCGATCGACGCCCGGAAGCCCTTCGTCGCCCTGAACGATTCCGGCGGCGCCCGGATCCAGGAAGGCGTCCCCTCCCTCGACGGGTACGGCGGAATCTTCTACCGGAACACCATCGCGTCCGGCTACATCCCCCAGATCACGGCCATCATGGGCCCCACGGCGGGAGGGGCCGTCTACTCCCCCGCCCTGACCGACTGGGTGTTCATGGTCAAGGGCAGCAGCTACATGTACATCACCGGACCGGACGTCATCAAGGCGGTCATCGGCGAGGAGGTCACCCACGATGAGCTGGGAGGCGCCGTCGCCCACGCCACGAAGAGCGGTGTATGCCATTTCGCCACGGAAAACGACGAGGACTGCATCAACAGGATCAAGACGCTGCTCTCCTATCTCCCCGACAGCTGCCACAGCCCGCTGCCTGTCGTCGCGTGCACCGACAGCGCGGACCGGGAATGCCCCGAACTGGACGCCATCGTTCCGGACAAGGCCACCCGGGGATACGAAATGAGAAAAGTCGTTCAGGCCGTCGCGGACAACGGCGAAATTTTCGAGCCCCACGAACTGTGGGCCAAAAGCATGCTCGTCGCATTCATCCGGATCATGGGGAAACCGGTGGGCGTCATCGCCAACAATCCCAGGAACAGCGCCGGGGTTCTCGACGTGGACGCCTCGGACAAGGCCTCCCGCTTCATCCGGTTCTGCGACGCCTTCAATATCCCCCTGGTGACCTTCGCCGACGTCCCCGGCTACATGCCCGGAACGGAGCAGGAGTGGGCCGGGATCATCAGCCACGGCGCCAAGCTGCTCCATGCCTACTCGGAAGCCACGGTGCCGAAAATCACCGTGGTCACCAGGAAAGACTACGGCGGAGCCTACATCGGAATGTGCAGCAAGTACCTCGGAGCGGACTACGTCATGGCCTGGCCGTCCGCCGAAATCGCCGTCATGGGCGCCGAGGGGGCCTGCAACATCGTATACCGGAAGGAAATCTCCAGCGCCGCCGACCCCGCAGCGAAGCGGAAGGAACTCGTCTCGGCCTACGAGGAGCAGTTCAACAACCCGTATTTCGCCGCAAGCCTGGGAATCATCGAGGAGATCATCGTCCCCCGGGATACCCGCAAGCGCATCGCCGTCATCCTGGACGCGTACCAGGACAAGAAGAAAGAACTGCTTCCCAAGAAACACAACAACATCCCGCTGTAATAAGGGACTGGAATCAAAGGAAGGGGGCCCGGCCGGGCCCCCTTTTTTCATTCGAAGCGAAAAGCCGCCCGCGGCCGCTTACGTCCGGAGGGCTTCCGCCAGGCGCAACTGGAGAACTTCCAGGGGCAGGAGGTCGTAGACCCGGTCCAGTTCCGGCCCGGAGAGCCGTCCCGTGAGCGCGGCCCGCAGCGGGAGGAACAGGGCCTTCCCCCGTTTTCCCGTCTGTTTCGACGCGCCGCCCGCCCATTCCCTGTAGGGTCCCTTTCCGTCCCGCGAAAGGAGCCCGGCAAAGGCCCCCACGACCTCTTTGCTTTCCTCCTTCTTCAGGAGGGCGTCCGCTTCCGGGTCGAAGGCAACGGAAGGTGAGAAAAAAACGGGAAGGAAGGGAACCGCGTCGGCCAGGGTCTCCACGTTGAACCGAAGGGCGTCGAGAACGGCGAGCACCCGTTCGCGGCCCAGGGCGTCGGGATCGCATCCCGCCCTCTCGAGAAAGGGGGACGCCGCATCCAGGAGCCGCTCCGGCGACACCTGGCGAAGATAGACCCCGTTCATCCACCTGAGCTTCTCCCCGTCGAACACGGCCCCGCTTTTTCCCGCCCGCTCCAGGGAAAACCGGGAGACCATCTCTTCCGGCGGGCAGATTTCCCGGCCTCCCTCGAGGGAACTCCCCAGGAGGGCCAGGTAATTCACGAGGGCTTCCGGCAGGAACCCCCTTTCCCGGAATTCCCGGACGGAAACGGAACCATGGCGTTTTCCCAGTTTGGAACGGTCCTCCCCGAGGATGAGGGAGTGGTGCGCGAAAGAGGGGGGCTCCCAGCCAAGGCTCCCGTAGAGCATCAACTGGAGGGCCGTGTTGGAGAGGTGGTCCTCCCCCCGGATCACGTGACTCACCTCCATGAAGTGGTCGTCGATGACGACTGCGAAGTTGTACGCGGGTATGCCGTTGGACCGGACGATGATGAAATCCCCCATGGAACGGGCATCGAAACGGACGGGGCCGCGGATCAGGTCCCGGAATTCGACCGTCCCCTCCCCCACCCGGAACCGGTACGCGGGGCGCCTTCCCTCCCGTTCCATGCGTAGCCGATCCCCCGGACCGAGATCACGGCAACGCCCGAGGTAACGGGGAGCCTCCCTCCTCGCGAGAAGGGACGCCCGCTCCGCTTCCAGTTCCTCGTCCGTGCAGTAGCAGGGGTAGGCCCGGCCGTCGCCGAGGAGCCTTTCCAGCCAGGGGGCGTAGAGTCCCATCCGTTCGGACTGGCGGTACGGTCCCACGGCCCCTCCGCGGTCCGGTCCCTCGTCCCATTCGAGGGCCAGCCATTTCAGGGACTCGAGGATTTCCTTCTCATACGTCGCGCTGGTCCGCTCCCGGTCCGTGTCCTCGATCCGGAGAAGAAACGTGCCCCCGTGATGGCGTGCGAACAACCAGTTGAAAAGCGCCGTCCGCGCGTTCCCCACGTGGAGATATCCCGTCGGGGACGGGGCGAAGCGGACGCGGCAGCCCCCGGACACGGATCAGGCCTCCGCCGTTCCGACGAGGACCACCGCCATGGCGGCCACCCCTTCCCCCCGGCCGACGAATCCCATGCCTTCGTTCGTCTTGGCCTTGACATTGACCCGGTCCAGGGGAATGTTGCACACGTTGGCGATCTGGGCGGCCATCTTGGGGAGATACCCCCTCAATTTCGGCTTTTCCTGGATGATCGTGGCATCGATGTTGAGAATTTCGTATCCCAGGGTTTCCGCCCGTTCCCGGACCCGGATCAGGAGCTTCAGGCTGGAGATGTCCTTGTAGGCCGGGTCCGTGTCGGGAAAATGCTTTCCGATATCCCCCTCGCCGACGGCGCCGAGAACGGCGTCGCAGATGGCGTGGAGAAGGACATCCGCATCGGAATGCCCCATGAGCCCCTTTTCAAAGGGGATCTCCACCCCCCCGAGAACGAGGGACCGTCCCTCCACCAGACGGTGGCTGTCATATCCGATTCCCACTCTGATCATGAAACCCGTCCCCGCCGGTTCAACAGATATTCTCCCAGGAGAAGATCCTCCGGCGTCGTGATTTTGATATTTTCCTCGGCACCGCGGATGATGCGGACGGGCCGGCCCGTCCGTTCCACGAGGGACGCCTCGTCGGTGCCGTAGAATCCGTCTTCACCGGCCCTGCGGAACGCCTCGAGAAGAACTTCCCTCCGGAAGCCCTGGGGGGTCTGAACGGCCCACAACCGGTTTCTGTCCAGGGTCTTTGAAACCAGACCGTCGTCCCCGGCGGACTTCACTGTGTCCCGCAGCGGAATGCCCGGACAGACGGCCCCCGTCTCCCCGGCGACGCGGATGACCGCCTCGATCAGCGCCGGCGTGACGAAGGGGCGGGCCCCGTCGTGGACGAGGACGATCCCGTCCCCCTCGCCGGTGAGGGAAAGCCCGTTCCGGACGGAATCCTGCCGTTCCCTGCCTCCGGCGGTGACCGATGCAATCGCCGCAACCTCGTATTTATCCAGGATCTCTTCGCGGACGAAGGGGATATCCCCTCCGGGAACGACCAGAAGGATCTTCCCGACGAGGGGGCATTCCTGAAACCTCCGAAGCACGTGAACGATGAGGGGGATGCCCCCGAGGGGGAGATACTGCTTCGCACGGGATCCTCCCATTCTCGTTCCCGAACCGCCGGCGGCCACGATGACCGCGACGCCGCCGATCCTCCCCGCGTCTCCCTTTTCCATGCTCCCCGTTTCCCGCACCGGAAGCCCGGCGGGACCGCGGAGGCTTCGCCGGCCCGCCGAAAAAGGAAGAGGTCCGAAACGGAAACCCCTTCCGGACCTCTTCAATTCGAATATCCGTCACTCCTCGCCATGGCCGGCATTCTTCACGCCGGAGAAGATCATCCTCCCCGCCGTCGTCTGAAGCACGCTGGTCACGGTCGTCTGAACCGTCTTTCCGATGTACTGATTCCCGTTGTCCACGACAACCATGGTTCCGTCGTCGAGATAGGCGACTCCCTGTCCCGGTTCCTTCCCTTCCTTGATGATCTTGACTGTAATCGACTCTCCCGGCAGCACCACCGGTTTGAGAGCGTTGGCCAGTTCGTTCACATTCAGGATCCGGATCCCCTGGATCTCGGCGACTTTGTTCAGGTTGTAATCGTTCGTGATGATTCTGCCGTTCTTCTTCTTCGCCAGAGCGACGAGCTTCGCGTCGACCCCCTTCAGCTTCGGAAAATCATGGTCCGTGACGTCAATCCGTATCCCGGCGCTTTTCTGCATCCGGTTCAGAACGTCGAGACCCCGGCGTCCCCGGGAACGCTTCAGTGAATCCGACGAGTCGGCGATCTGCTGGAGTTCGTCCAGTACGAATCTGGGAACGACGAGGACCCCCTCAAGGAATCCCGTATCGCACACATCGGCGATCCGGCCGTCTATGATGACACTCGTGTCCATGATCTTGTAGTCGACGGGAGCTTTCGCGCCGGCCTTCGGAGAGGAGGAGGATGATGGAAACTCGAATTCCTCCGCTTTTTTCGATCCGAGAACCAGTCCGAGATATCCGAGGATGAAGGTTAAGAGGACGTATATATAAACAAAGGGAATCACTTCCTGTTTCTCGATGGCCGGGATGAACCGAAGTCCATACGCGAAAAGAAAGGCCATGAGTAAACCGACGACCGTTCCCGTAACGCCTCCGAAGATGACCCTAAGGGACAGCTTGCGGATGGCCTGCTCCATCTGGATCACGAATAATGCCATTAAGAATCCGGCAACGACACCGATCAATGAAAGCGGGAACCCGTGATAACTCTGGACGATGAAATAACCGCTCGCGGCGCATGCGATGATGAGCAGAAGTCTGATGAGCAGTTGAAACATGTATCCTCCTTTCAGAAAAATGAAAAAAACCAGGTTTTCAAAGAGCACGGAAACCCGATATGGAAATACGGTTCCCCCTCTCTCTCGGGAGCCTTCCGGGTACGTCCCGCGGAACGTTTCCGCTGCGGGACGAACGGGACCCCCGCTTCCCCGGAAAGGGGGAAAGCCGCAATCGTATGACTTTCTTCAAAATCCCCGGACAAAGAGCGGGGGGCTGCACTAAATGGCGATAATCGCGTTCAGATCGCTTTCGATTTTCGTCTCTTCCGTTTCGCTGGCAATTGAAAGTTCCTTGATCAAAAGGCTTTTCGCCGTGTCCATCATCTTTCGCTCGCCGAAAGAAAGATCCTTGTCGAGTTTCAGGCGCAGAAGGTCCCTCAGCACCCGGGCAATCTCATAAACGGAACCGGTCTTGATTTTTTCCCAGTATTCCTTGTATCTTTTGTTCCAGGTCTGCTTGTCCACGGTGATGTTCCGCTCGCTCAGGATCTCGTAAACCCGGGGAATCTCCTCCCGGGTGATCAGGGTGCGCAGACCTACGGAACGGGCCCCGTTTTTGGGAATCATGATTTTCATGTTGTTCCCGAGGATTTTCATCACATAGAAAGACTGCATGCATCCCATGATCTCACGGCTTTCAATCGATTCGATCACTCCCACGCCGTGGGCGGGATACACAGCCATGTCTCCTACCTTGAACATTTTTTCGAACACACCTCGCCCCTGCTTGATATTTCCAAAGGACATACTCTTATATAATAAAACTGTTAAAAAGTCAATTAAATACCTGAAATTAGAAATTTGTCTTGACTTTGCTGAAAAAGATACGCTAAAGAGCGCTTCTCGGAAAAAAAAGCAGATAGTTAGCAGAAAGGAGTCGAAATGGCAAAGGTTGAATCGGCATCCATCAGGAACGTCGCCGTTGTAGGACATGGCGGAACCGGCAAAACCTCCCTGTGCGAATCCTTTCTTTATGTCAGCGGCAAGACCGAACGTCTCGGCAAGGTCGATGAGGGAACCTCCGTATTCGATTCCGAACCGGAGGAGCAAAAGCGGCGCATTTCCATCAGCATCGCCTCCAACTACGTCGACTGGGAAAAATGCAAGGTCAACATCATCGACACGCCCGGGGACGCCAATTTCTTCATGGAAACAATGAACGCCCTCCGTGTCGCCGACGGGGCGGTCGTCCTGATCGACGCCGTGGGAGGCGTTGAATTCCAGACGGAGAAGGTATGGGCCTTCGCGGGGGACCTCTCCATGCCCCGGCTCGTTTTCATCAACAAGCTGGACCGCGAAAGGGCCGACTTCTTCAAGGCCTTGGAAAGCGTGCGGTCGAAGCTCAAGGTGAAACCCACCGTATGCTTCCTCCCCATCGGAAAGGAGGACGCCTTCCGGGGACTCATCGACCTGATCCACATGAAGGCCGTCACCTTCGAGGAGGGCCGCGGAAAAGGGAAGCGGACGGACATCCCGGCGGATCTTCTCGACGACGCCAAGGCATACAGGGAAACCATGGTGGAAGACATCGCCGAGTGCGACGAGGCCCTCATGGAAAAATACCTCGAAGAGGGGGAACTCGGGGTCGAGGATCTCACCAACGGCCTTCGGAAGGCGGTCCTGTCGGGCAGCGTCATCCCCGTCACCGCGGGGGCCGCGACCAAGTCCATCGGCGTGTCCTCCCTTCTCGACATGATCGTAAATTACATGCCCTCCCCCCTGGACAGGGGCGACATCGCGGGAAAGAAAGGAACGACCGGCGAGGAGATCTCCAGGAAGCCGGATCCGAACGCCCCGTTCTCCGCCCTTGTCTTCAAGACCATCGCCGATCCGTACGCGGGCAAGCTCACCCTGTTCAGGGTCTTTTCGGGAACCATCTCTCCCGATTCGATCATCGGCAACACGACGAAGCGGGTCACGGAGAAATTCGGAAACCTCTTTCATCTCGAAGGGAAGCAGCAGCGTCCCACGGACGCCGTCGTCGCGGGGGACATCGCCGCGGTGGCCAAACTGAAGGAGGCCGCCACGGGGGACACCTTCTCCGACGAGAAGAACCCCATCGTGTACGACAAGCTCCCCCAGCTTCCCGCCCTCATGTCCTTCGCCATCGGTCCCAAGGCGAAGGGGGACGAGGACAAGATCATCAGCTCCCTGAACCGGATCCTCGAAGAGGACCCCACCCTGAGCCTCCGGAGGGACGACGAGACGAAGGAAATCATTCTTTCCGGCATGGGGCAGGTCCACATCGAGGTCACCGTGGAGAAGCTGAAACGGAAATTCGGCGTGGATGTGGATCTCCGGTCCCCGAAGGTTCCCTACAAGGAAACGATCAAGGGGAAGACCCGGGTACAGGGACGCTACAAGAAGCAGTCCGGCGGAAGGGGACAGTACGGCGACACGTGGATCGAGATCGAGCCCCTGCCGAGGGGACAGGGTTTCGAGTTCGCGGACAGGATCGTGGGCGGGGTCATCCCGAAACAGTATATTCCAGCAGTGGAAAAAGGTATCGTGGAAGCCATGGCGGAAGGCACCGTGGCGGGATACCCCACGGTGGACGTCCGGGTGGCCCTCGTGGACGGTTCCTTCCACGCCGTGGACTCCTCGGAAATGGCCTTCAAGATCGCCGGCTCCATGGGATTCAAGAAAGGCATCCTCCTGTGCCAGCCGACCCTCCTGGAACCGATCGTCAACATCGAGATCGAGATCTCCGACGAATACCTGGGGGACGTCATCGGGAACCTGAACAGCCGCAGGGGCCGCGTCCTCGGCATGGACAGCAAGGGGGGGAACCAGATCGTGAAGGGCCAGGTGCCGCTCGCGGAAATCCTCACCTACGCCGCGGACCTGCGGTCCATCACGAGCGGACGGGGGACCTTCCGGTACGAGCACTCCCACTATGAGGAAGTTCCCGCGCCGCTGGCCGAGAAGATCATCGCCCTGGCAAAGAAGGACAAGGAAGAGGAATAAGGCTGTTGTTCACCGCGGGAGTCATCACGGTCAGCGACAAGGGGTCCCTTGGGGAACGGGAAGACAAAAGCGGTCCGGAAATCACGAGACTGCTTTCCGAGCTTCCTTTCCTTCAGGTGGTGGCCACGGACATCGTCCCCGACGAGGCCGACCGCATCCGTCTCAAGCTCACCGAATACACAGACGCAAAAAAGATCGCCCTGGTGGTCACGACGGGGGGGACCGGCGTGAGCCCCCGGGACGTGACGCCCGAGGCGACCCTCTCGATCCTGCACAGGGAAGTCCCCGGCATGGCGGAAGCCATGCGAAGGGAAAGCGCGCAGAAAACCCCCCACGCCATGATCTCGCGAGCGGTCGTGGGGATCCGCGGCACATCGCTCATCATCAATCTCCCGGGCAGCCCCGGGGCCGCCCGGGAGAACCTCGCCGTGCTTCTCCCGGCGCTGAAACACGCCCTCGAAAAGATCCAGGGCGACCCCTCGGACTGCGCCTCCTGAAGGGGGACCGCCGTCACCGCGGGAACCGGCACCGTCGTTTCAGCAATCACCCCGTCAAGCCGGCAAAGGGAGCGCCCACCGGGAAGAAGGTCCGGGAATTCAGGCGGCCCCTTCTTCGTGACCGGCTCAGTGATCCCGTATCCCGCTCACGGCATCCAGGAACCCTTCCGCCGGATCCCGCATCGCTTCCAGTTCCCCTGAGACTGTTCCGGCGTCGGGGAAACGGCCCGCCAGGCATCTTTCCACCATGCGGACGGCCTGGTAGAAGTGATCGCCCTTTACGGGATCGGCACGCCTCAGGTCCAATGTGATCGGTACCAGCCCCAACGGAACGATTCCCCTGAAAACGATCATGTTCTCGATCACGCTTCGCCAGATGTTCTCGAATCTGCCGGCGTACCGGTCGCAGATCTGACGGGCGTCCGCAAGGATCCCCCGGATCCCCGGCGGCATCCGGTTTACGCTGCCGGCAATCACCCGGAGGATGGCCGCGGCGATCCCCTCCCGATGCTCCTGGACGGCCGGCAGGTCTTCGGGCTCGGGCGGGTGTTCCAGAAGCGGCGTCACGGCGTCCATGACCTCGCGCCCCAGCGTCTCGAGATAATTGCGGCCCAATCCCGCGAACAGCTCCCGGAAGGTTTTGCTGGCAGGGTTGTCCCCCCGCAGCACCGTCTTGGGATCCGTCAACTCGTTCAGTTCGTTGAGAAGTGCCGCCCGGAACAAGGATGCATCCTGCCGGAGGTTCCGGGCCAGGTCGAACGCTTCGATCCGGCATGCCCCCTCCGGATCCACCCGGGCCGTCATGTGAAAGGCGACGGGGGATCCTGCCGCACTGACGATGTCGATCAAAAGGTCCGTCCCGTTCGGCCCGCGGCGCACCTCGACCTGCGACCAATCGTATCCTCTCGTTAAAAGGCCCATTGCGTCCGAGGCAAAGAGGTAATGCCCGAAGGAGGCCTGGGTGAAGAAGCGGCAGGCGGTCAGGGCCTGTTTCTCATTGGCGGACAGCTCCCGGACCGCCCGGACCAGTTCGTCGGCCATGTCGCCGGCCGCATCGTTGAATTCCCTCGATCCTGTCTCCAGCGTCATGAGACGTCTCACGGGATCGATCGTCAGAAAAGGGTCTTCACCGCCCCTTTCGACGACGACCCGGCAGGAAGACCCGAAGCGATGAAAATCCTTCCGGACATCTTGCAGCGTGTCGGCGATTTCGTTCCGGGTGAATTCCACATGCTGGGGACCGGTGAAATCCCGGATGTCCAGAACATTGTAGCCGCCGATCCTGTCCATCAGCGTCCGAAAAGGAATATCGGAGAGAATCGTCCCGCTTTTGAACCGATTGCGCAAAGCCTCCTCATCGTTGCCGCCGATCCGCCCCTCGATGGCGGGCATTTCCCTCATACGCTCGCTGAAGGCGGCAACGGCTGTTTCCGTCATGCGCCAGGCGTAATTCTCCCGGTTCACATCGGCGGGCATGTCCCCGCCGAAGACGCCCCGCCACGCGCCGGCCGGGGTGATCGGGCCCCCGTCGATCCCGTTTCCGAGGATCTCCCCGCGGCCGTTGACAAGAAGGGCCGCCGCGGTCAGTACCTGTTCCGCCCTGTCGCGATTCTCCGGCGGATCTCCCATGATCTCAAGGATCAACTCCGCCAGCCGGCCCCGTCCCGTCCAGTCGTTTCCGGTACGTTCGAGCACCGTCCACGGGTCACAGGGGGCGTCATGACAGCGAAGGGCGATCTCCCGGAGCGCGTCCCTCCCGGGCCCCGCAATCTTCCCCCCTTCAAAAGCCCCTTCGATCCCGGCCAGCCGGCCATTCAGGTCCGTAAGAAACGACCTTATTTCCTCTCCGGCGGCATGACGGGCCTCTTCCGCGGAAACCGGACGAAAGACGCCCTCCGGATCGGTGACCAGGGCATCGATGGCGGACGACACCTTCCCCGGCAACCGGGAGAAATCGATCCCCGAAGGATCGAGGTCCTGCGGCATGTTCGATTCATTCCACACTTCATCAAAAACCAACTTGTATCCCGCCTGTCCCGGCCCGGAAAACAATTCCCTGATGCGGCTGCTCTGATTCAGGATCGCGAGTTCCCTGAGTTTCGGCCGGGCCTGCCGGTGGTAGGCATGGTCGATGTCCAGGCGGTTCCGCCCCCCGTCGCCCGCTTCCCGGTCCTCGAGGAGATATTGCCGGAGTTCGTCGCGGATCCGGTCGATGTCCTCACTCCGCAGGGTCCGGCGGACTTCCTCATTGAGATGGAACGCTTCATCGAACGGAGTATCCGCCAGGAGCGGACCGAACCCGTATTCGTCACGGGAGTTGTCGGCGCAGATCCTGCTTGCGATCGCCTCGTTGCACCGGATGTTGTCCCTGAGCATGCGGTCGGCGTTCCGGAGCACCTTATTCACGTCGCGGCCCCGGAGCGGCTTCCCCCGGTCGATTCGCTCCCGAAGCCTGGCATTTGCCAATCCCAAGCCCGAGGGGCCGTACCGGTTTCCGACGAGACCGACAAAGGCTTCCGCGGTTTCCCTGTTGCGCCGCGCAACCTCCTGTGCGGCGAGCCCCCGGATCGTTTTACGGGAAGACACCTGCCAGAACTTCCATCGACTTCCCGTGGCGTGGAGGCCTTTCCGTTCGTCTCCGTCCACGAAGCGGATCTTCCCGCCGGTTTTCGCGGCGCTCCTGAAGTGATCCAATGTCACTGCCATGGCCCGTTCCCCCTTCTTCGCCCCTGCGGATGAACCGGTCCTTGCACCCCGAACGGAACCGGCCGCCCTGTCCGGGTTTTTCCGGCCGCGTCCGCTCCGTCTTTCTTAATCCCTTCCTTACCGGTCCCGTCACGATTGACGAACTTGTAAAAAGGCAGATCAACACTTTTTCGAACGGCAAAGGAAAAAGCTCCATAGGCAAGGCGCCCGACGCCGCGCTCGACGCTGCCGCCAGGGGGGCGGTGGCTTCGGGTGTGCGTGGCGCCGCCGTCGGCGGCAGGTCCGCGGACGCGCTGACTTCGGTCGCGCTGACTTCGGGCGCCGGCAGGTCGAAGGCTTCGAGGGGCGGCGCGAGC
>DJVQ01000002.1:67190-69312 GCA_002441265.1 Syntrophaceae bacterium UBA6252 | reverse complement strand
CCACGAGCCTTCCGGGGTTCGCGCTTCAGATAGCCCTTGCGGACAAGCTGGCTCACCTGGCCGTGGGCGCTGGCGTGCGATATGCCGAGGATGTCCGCGAGTTCCTTCATGGTCGGGGGGAACCCCCGCCGGTTCGTGAAGAGGCGGATCTCCTTCAATGTACGGCGTTGCGGCTCGGTTATTTCCTGAACGGGGCGTCTGCCTCGCGGTCTTTGACTCATGTGTATCCTCAACCATCCAAATGGCTTATTTATGAACGCCAATGGCCGCAGGGCCCGGTCAGGGCAAACTACGGCCACATTACAGGCTGATATTATACGACCTGATAGGCATCAGGTCAATAGAAAAATGTACATGAATCAGGAGGTTTGGGGATTGCCGGCGGGGATGAAAAGAGAGATCGGTGATCGGACGGGTGGATAGAGAGGCGGCCGGTTGCCCTGAGCGGGGGCGTCAGCTCATCCGCTCGGCGGTCAGCTTCGCCCACATCTTTCGTTGACGCGACCAGTGGGGAACTGCGGCAATGGGACGGACCTCTTTCTCCCGAAGCCGGTCACGCCCCTTGACCGTCCGGGGCAGGAAGAGAATCTCCTCTTGGATGTCCGGGGCCAGGTTGAGCAGGTTCATAATCTGGGTGATGCGTGCGCGCGTCACATAGCCGAGCCTGGCCAAATCGGCATAGTCCCGCACTTCGCCGCGCCGGACCAGACCGTCGAAGCGGATTGCCAATGCCATCAGCTTCGAGATGCGGGGCAGATTCCCCGGCTCGATGGTTCGGTCTACCTCGTGTGGATGGTTGTCGCTTTTCCTGCGGTTCTTGGGTTTGAAACTGAAGGAGATCTCCAACCGGCTCAGTCCCGTTCCGTCGGATGCGGTATTTTTCATGCGGACACCTCCCGACTGCGGATGTCGGCCTCGCTGCACAGCGCCTTGAATCCCGCTGAGCGGAAAGTCACGGTCACTCTGCCGTCCCGCCCGTCATAACCGACGCGCTCGACGAGGAGTCGGACGATCCGTGATTGTTCTCGGGGGGACAGTGCCTCCCAAACCGGGGAGAAGACCGCCAGCGCCCGGGCCATATCCCCTTCGTCAACGGTTTCTCTCTGGATGGCGATGACCTCTTCGCGTATGGCGGTCATCCGCTGTTCTATGGTTCGAATCTGATCCTGAAGGTCGGCGAGCTGGTCCATGGCCGCCCCTCCGTTCGAGGCGGCGGTGAAGGACTCGCTCACCAGCTTCTGCACTCTGGTGTGCAGCCGTTTGAGTTCACGTTCGTGGCCGCGTTGTTCGGTTTCCAGTTCCACCATGCGCTTGCCGCTCTCTTCCCGAACCTTTGCAGCCGTCGCTGCGATGATTTCCTCATTCCTGCCTATGCCTCGGATGTGCTCGACCACCGCGGTCTCGATCTCGTGCGCGTTGAGCGACTTGGTCGGACAGGACGCCCAGCCTCGTTGTTGCGCGTTCAGGCAGACGTAGTAGCGATACCGTTTGCCGTTGTCCTTGGCCGTGTAGGTATGCACCATCCCCGTGCCGCAGGGAGCGCAGTAGAGAATCCCCTTCAGGAGGGCTCCGTACTTGTTGCGCACCTCCTTGCCGCCGGTGCTGCCGTTCCGCCGGAGAGCATCCTGCACCCGCTGCCAAAGATCGACGTCGACAATTCCGTCGTGTTCGCCGTTGTATATGGTTCCCTTGTAATCGACCTTGCCGGTGTAAATCACGTTGGTCAGAAGCCGGAAGAGGCTGTTCTTGGTGAAAGGCTTTCCGCCGCGCTCCTGACCCTTCTTGGTCGTCCACTGCTTGTTTTTCCAGCCGCGTCGTTCGATTTCCTGAACGACAGGGATCAAGGCTTTGTGCTCCAGGTAGAGCTGGTACATCCCCCGGACCTGTACGGCTTCGTCCTCGTTGACGATCAACCTGCCGCCTTTCGGGTCGACGTCATACCCGAGAACCGGCATCCCGCCGACCCACTTGCCCTTGCGCCGCGCGGCGGACATCTTGTCGCGGGTGCGCTCCGAGATAATCTCCCGCTCGAACTGGGCAAAGGATAAAAGGATGTTCAAGGTGAGCCGCCCCATGGAGCTGGTCGTATTGAACTGCTGGGTGACCGAGACGAAGCTCACGG
>DJVQ01000002.1:15612-67174 GCA_002441265.1 Syntrophaceae bacterium UBA6252 | reverse complement strand
CTTGAGGGCGGGCCGCTCCATGTTGCCGCCGGTGAAGCCGCCGTCGTCGAACCGATCCGGAATGCACACCCATCCCTCGTGTCTTTGGCTCGCGATATAGGCTTCCGCGGATTCCCGCTGGGCGTCGAGGCTGTTGAACTCCTGCTCCAGCCCCTCGTCTGTGGACTTGCGGGTGTAGATGGCGCAGCGGATCGTCCCGTTGGTTCTTGATGCCGACTCCAGGGCTTCTCCCCGGCCGTGGTTATTGTTTCTGCTCATTCGTTCCTCCTCTCGGGTTTGCGGCTCCCGCCCTTGGTCGCGGCATCGGCGATACCGAAGAAGAGGAACCCGTTCCATTTGCTCCCGGTGACCTCCTTGGCGATGGCTGAGAGGGACTTGTACCGTCGGCCGTCGAACTCGAAGCCGTTGTCGAGTACCTTGACCACAATGTCGCGACCTTGGAACTCGCGGGCGAGCAGAGTTCCGGGCAGCGGCAGCCTCGGGTCGTGCGACGGGGATATGCGGCTGGTCACCGTTCTCGCTTTGACCTCGGCGGAACCCGAGGCGACCGGATCACGCGGAGACCGCGTTCTCAGGTCAGCGTCATTGGCCAGTTCCTCAGCCCTGCGCCGGGCCCGCTCCGAAAGGTCACCCTCCGCCAGAGCCTGAATGCGCCAGGCGATTCGCTTGCGAAGAAACTCCTTGTGGTAGGAGCGGGTCTCTTCCCCAAAGACCTCAAGGTACTTGTCCCGGAGTTCTCCGACGGTCATCCGGGAGAGCCCCTGGACCTCTTGATACGTTGTTGCTTCCATCCGAAACCTCCTTGGTTCATGGGCTTCGCCCGCCGGGCGGCCCGTCCGCACCGCAATCTCAGGGCGTTAACTCGTGAATGAATGAAGGCTTCGGTGGCCCGGAATATCAAGGCGTTTCTCCGTAAACGCCTCAGATTCTTCAACTTGCGCCACATGCTCTGCCCCACTGCCGGAATCTGGGGCGATTCGGCGTCCATTTCGATGGCGCATGTAACCCCGGGCAAGGATCGTAGCGATCTCCGATATCACCTCGTCGAGAGAGATTGGGACGTGTTCGTTGGCCGGCATCCGGTCCTCCTTTTGCGGGAGGCCGAGGAAGGGTTCCGTCATGGATGCCGCGGGACTGGATAGGCCGGTCATCGAGAAGGCCGTTGGAGCCCGTTCGACACCGCCCGAGGGCGATGTCGCCGGCACCCACAACGGTCTCCGATCTCACGGCTGTTTCCGCTGTCTGGTAATCCGCTTGCGCCGGACCTCTTGATCCGGCTTTCGGCAGATACCTACCGGAGGGGAGTTCGAAATGTCGAAGAGGGTGCAAGGATGCAACGGGGCTGTTAAACAAGGCGGGGCGAAAAACGGAGAACGGGAGAATTCGGAGAGGACATTTTCGGTGAGCGCCCGCAACCCCCAGGGTTGCACCCAGTCCCCGGACTGCGGGCTTCGAACTGGAGAAACAGGGTAAATGTGCGGGCGGGCGTAAGTCGGCGTGGGCACGCCGGAAACGACGAGACCCCGAGGGGATCACCCCACGGGGTCTTGCGTTAAACAAGAACCGCTGAAATCAGCGGATTGAATTTTGGCTCCCCAGCGCGGACTCGAACCACGGACCCGCTGGTTAACAGCCAGCTGCTCTACCGACTGAGCTACTGGGGAGCAAATTTCCCAGGAATGAATCCCGCACTTTTTCGGTGCAGGGTGGCTCTATAGCAGAACTTGATTTCTTTTACAATCCTCTTTTTCGGGCCGTTCTCAACGGCAGTTGTTGCAGGTCGTCAGCTTCGCGAAGGGAACCCCTGTGGTCCGGCTGATGTACTTGAGCTGGTCCTCGGGGGCGAAGTACTTCCCGCAGACGGCGCATTCCGTCATCTGGAACACCTTGTTCCAGATGATCCTCTTGTCGTCCACCGCCTCCATGGTGACGAAGCCCGTGGGGCAGACGAAGGCGCAGGAACCGCAGCCGATGCAGGCGTTGGGATCGAACCCGATCCTCGGCTCTTCGAGGTCCCTCTCCGGACCGCGGTCCTCGAAAGAGAGGGCGCTCACCCCGACGATTTCCTTGCAGGTCCTGACGCACAGACCGCAGAGGATGCAGTCGTGCTCCTCCCCCTTTTCGGAGAAGACGTCCACACCGAGACGTTCCGCCATCTCCCGGACCGCTTCCGTCTCCGGATACCGGTAGTACAGCATCTCGGCGACGGCCTTCCGGTTTTCCAGGACCTTTTCCGAATCGGTGGCGATCTCCATGCCGTTTTCCACCGGCGTGTTGCAGGAGGGGACCATCTGCCATTTCCCGTTCGTCTTCACCTCCACCGTGCACAGACGGCAGGCACCGAACGGGCTCAGGTCCTTGTGATAACAGAGAGTGGGAATGTCGAGCTTCTTCTCCCGAGCAACTTCCAGGATGGTCGCCCCTTCCTTCGCTTTTTCCTTACGCCCGTTAATGACGATATTCACCATGATCGAAGAACCTCTTCTTCCGCGAATTACTTTCCTTTTTCCCAGACAGCCACCCGGTAGCACCGAAGGCAGCGCTTCGCTTCCTCCATCGCGCCGGCGTGGGAGAAACCGCCCTCCACTTCGCCGAAGCCCGTCGTCCGCTTCGCCATTTCCAGGAAGGGAACCGCCTCGGCCCCCTCCTTCACCACGTACCCTCCCGCGCGCTGGGACTTGAGATCGACGCCGTCGAAGGACAGCCCGCCGCCCGCCGCCTCGCCCCGGAGATACAGGTCGATGCCTTCAGCCGCCATGTTTCCCGCGGCGATGGCCTCGATCAGGGTCGCCGGGCCGGTGACGCAGTCGCCGCCGGAGAAGATGCCTTCCACGCTTGTCATCATGGTCTTCGGATCGACCTTCACCGTCCCGTTCTTGTTCACCGAAAGGGACTTCTTCGAGGCCGTCACGGGAATGACCGCGCTCTGGCCGATGGCGCTGATGACGAGGTCGGCTTCCACGACGTGCTCCGAGCCCTTCACCGGTTCGGGACGCTTCCTGCCGCTCTCGTCGGGTTTTCCGAGCTTCATGCGAATGCAGTTGAGACAGGAGAATTTACCGGATTTAGACACGACTTCCAGAGGCGCCGTGAGGTAGCGGATCTTCACGCCCTCCTCCTCCGCGCCCTCGATCTCCTCCAGCCGCGCGGGCATTTCCGCCCGGGACCGCCGGTAGAGAATTTCCACGTCCTTGAAACCGAGCCGCACGCAGCTCCGGGCGCAGTCGATGGCCACGTTGCCGCCGCCGATGATGAGAACCTTCTTCTTCGGCGCAATCTTCTTTCCCAGGTTGAGATCCCGGAGGAACTCGACGCCGTCCACGAGGCCGTCGCACTTCGTCTCCTCGCCCTTGACGCCCATCCTGTTGCCCGCATGGGCCCCCACGGCGAGGAACAGGGCCTGATAGCCCTTCTTCCGGAAATCGTCCATGTCGATCTTGCCGATCCCGGAGTTGAGGGCGATTTCAACGCCCATGTCCCCGATGAGGCCGATCTCATGGCGCAGGATGTCCAAGGGAAGCCGATAGTCGGGAATCCCTACGGCCGCCATGCCGCCCGCCTCGGGCAGGGTCTCGAACACCGTCACCCCGTATCCCTTTCGACGGAGGTTGTACGCCGCCGCAAGGCCCGCCGGGCCGGATCCGATCACGGCAACCTTGCCGTCCTTCGCGCCGGAGGGAACCGGCAGGGGTGCGCTTTTTTCCTTCCGCTCGAAGTCCGCCGCAGCGCGCTTGAGAAGGCGGATGGAAAGCGACCCGTCCAGGTCCTTGCGGACGCAGGCCGACTCGCAGGGATGGGTGCAGGTCCGCCCGATGACGCCGGGGAGGATGCAGTTTTTCCGGATCAGGCCGAGGCTGTCGGAGAACCGGTTGTTCTTGATGTATTCGATGTATCCGGGAATGTCCAGCGAGGCCGGGCAGGCTTCGATGCAGGGCGCCGTCACGGCCGTCCCGTAAGCCTTCCCGTCGATCTTGCGGTCACCCTTGACCACGGCGACGAAATCCGCCCGGTAGTGCTTCACCGCGTCGGACACGGGGAAGAGGGCGGACTGCCCGAAATTGCACTTGGCATTGGCCGCCACGTCCCGGACGATCTTTTCGACTTCCGCCAGGTCGCTTTCAAAACCCTCCCCGTCGGCCATGTCCTTGAAAATATCGAGAAGCATGTCGATCCCGATCATGCAGACCGAGCACTCCCCGCAGGAGATCTTCCGGATCTCTTTCAGATACTGAACGGTCAGGGAAGGAACGTCCGCCCCGGGCTCGAGCACGACCAGCCCGTTCCATCCCATCACGGCGGCGGCCTTCTCTCCGCGCACCGGTGCGGGAAACGGGACAGCCGCCGCCCGGGAAGCCTTCTTCGCCTTTCCCTTCCTGTTGTCGACCACCTTTCCGTTCCAGCTGCTAAATTCCAGTTTATCCATGCTTTCGCCACCTTACCCTGTTATTTGATGAACGGATCCCTTAATCCAGCATTCCCAGGTCGTACTTCAGATCCGACCAGGCCTGCAGATTTTCCACCTTGTCCAGAAGTTTGTTGTATTCCTGGTACACCCGTTCCTGGATCATCTTCGTCTGGTCCGGCGTAAGGTGCCGGAACCGCCCCTGGTGCTTGAGGTAGTCCTCCACCGGCCGAGGATTTTCGACATCGACGGTGATCCGGTATTTCCCGTCCTCCACTTCGTACAGGGGGAAGATGAGCGTTTCCACGGCGAGACGGCCGAGGGCGATCGTCAGTTCCGACGAGCTGCGCCATCCGGTGGGGCAGACGGTGAAGCAGTGAATGTAGGAAGGTCCCTTGACCTTCTTCGCCTTTTCGACCTTGCGAATGAGATCGAGGGGGTAACTCGGGCAGACCGTGGCCACGTACGGCACATTGTGGGCGACCATGATCTCGGCGACGTTCTTTTTCCAGGTTTTCTGGCCCATGCTGACCTTCCCCGCGGGGGAGGTGGTCGTCGAGGCCCCCATGGGGGTCCCGCTGGACCGCTGGATTCCCGTGTTCATGTAGGCCTCGTTGTCGAAGCAGACGAACATCATGTCGTGGCCCCGCTCCATCGCCCCGGAAAGGGCCTGGAGGCCGATGTCCATGGTCCCGCCGTCGCCGGCCATGCCCACGACCTTCACGTCCCGGTCGGCGATCTTGCCTTTCCGGCGAAGGGCCTTCAGCCCCGCTTCGACGCCCGACGCCACCGCCGCGGCGTTCTCGAACGCCACGTGGATCCAGGGAACTTCCCAGGCCGTGAAGGGATACATGCTGGAGACGATCTCCATGCAGCCCGTGGCATTGGCGATGACCACGTCATCGCCGAGACCCTTGCAGACCAGCCGGACGCCCAGGACTTCGCCACACCCCTGGCAGGCCCGATGGCCCGAGCAGAGGTATTCCTTTCTGTCGACCAACTTCGGGGCATATAGATCAAAATTCTGTATCAGGCTCATTTATCCCCTCACTCCATAAAATTCGTAATCTTTCTCGACACCCTTCCGGTACGCCTCCAGGCTCTTCTTCGCCATGGCCTCGAAATCGTCGACGGCCACGTCCCGGCCGCCGAGACCCATGATGTAGTCATGGACGGCGGGAGGATTCTTTTCGCCGTAAAGCGCACTCTTGATTTCCACGGACACCGGTCCGCCCATGCCGCCATGGACGATGGCCCGGTCCATGACCATGAGAAGCTTCGCCTTCCCGATGGCGGCCCGGAACTCCTCGAAGGGGAAAGGCCTCCACAGGCGGATCTTCACGAGGCCCGCGGCGACACCCGCCTTCCGCAGCTCGTTCACGGCCACTTCCGCCGTTTCCCCCATGGACCCCATGGTGACGAAGACGCATTCCGCATCCTCCGTCTTGTAGGTTTCCACGAGCTTGTACTCACGGCCGAACATCTTCTTCCATTCCGCGAAGACGTCGAGAACGACCTTCTTCGCCCCCTTGAGCGCCTCGTCCTTCGCCTTCATGACCTCGGGAAAGATGTCGCCCATGGCGAAGGTCCCCATGGTCACCGGCTTGTCCGGATGAAGGGTCGCGTAAGGCTTCCGGGGAGGGAGGAACTTGTTCACCAGTTTCTGGTCGGGGAATTCGACCGGCTCCACCATGTGGGTCAGCTGGAAACCGTCGATGTTCACGCAGGTGGGAAGCATGACATCCTTGTTCTCGGCGATCTTGAAGGACTGGATCGTGAGATCCACCGCCTCCTGGCCGTTTTCCACGAAGAGGACCACCCACCCGCAGTCGCGCTGGCTCATGATGTCCGTATGGTCGTTCAGGATGTTCAGGGGACCCGAAACGGCCCGGTTGGCGATTCCCATGACCACGGGAAGACGCATGGCCGAGACGATGGGCAGGATCTCGTGCATGAGCATGAGCCCCTGGGAACTGGTGGCCGTGTAGACCCGCGCCCCCGTGGCGGAGGCACCGGCGACGCAACTGATCGCGGAATGTTCCGACTCCACGGTGACGAACTCGGCATCGATCCTGCCGTCGGCCACGATGTCTGAGAGATGCTCGGCAATGTGCGACTGGGGCGTGATGGGATACACGGCCGCCATGTCGATGTTGCACAGGGCCACGGCTTCCGATGCCGCGATGGCTACTTCCATTCCAACTCGCTTTGCCATGGCTATCCCTCCTGAACCATCGTGATGGCGCCGGGCCAGCACTCATGGGCACAGATCCCGCAGCCCTTGCAGTAATCCAGGTCCGCTGCGAAGAAGCCCTTCTCCGTCTCCCGGACACATCCCTCGGGACAGAAAATATAACACAAACCGCATTTGATGCACTTTCCGTCGTCCCACACGGGGTGCTGTGCCTTCCAGCTTCCCGTGAGATACTCCCGGGCGTTGGCCGGGCCGGCGACGATGCACCCGGGACTGACTTCCTGCCACGTTTCAGGCCATTTCCTCTTCTTCATGGGCAACCTCGGATTACGCTGCTTTTAAAATGTTCAATTCGGTGAAAGCCCGTTTCAGGGCGGTCATGTTCCTCTGGGCCAGGCGGCCGAACCGGTGTTTGAGCAGGTCCGTCAGGGAGTCCACCTTGATGGGGCTGACGGCCTTGATCACCGCGCCGAGCATGGTGGTGTTCGTGATGGGAACCCCCAGCTCCTCCCGGGCGATCTTCGTGGCATCCACCGTGGCGACCGTTCCCCGATAGCCCGTGCTTTTCCGGACCTCCTCGGGACTCTTCGCCGTGTTCACGATGAGCACTCCGCCGTCCTTGAGACCGTCGGTGACATTGACCAGGCCGATCAACGTCGGATCGAGAACGACGACCACATCGGGCTTGTATATACCGGAACGGATCTTGATTTGTTTTTCATCCACGCGGTTGAACGCCGCCACCGGGGCGCCCCGTCTTTCCGGGCCGAAGCTCGGGAATCCCTGGGCGTACTTCCCTTCGGCGATGGCCGCCTGGGAAAGCATTTCCACCGTTGTAACGGCACCTTGACCGCCTCTTCCATGCCACCTGATTTCAATCATGGCCGACATCTCCCCATTCTTATTGCTGGCGTTTCCTCAATAAACCAAATTTTAATATTGAAAAGACCTTGTCTTGTCAATACAAATTTCACAGAATCGTCATTTTTTTCGGGAGGGCGTGATCACGTCCCCGCGGGGGACCGTCTTTCCCGCCCGAAGGTCCGGACCGCTTCTTCATAAAGATCCCGTCCCTCCCGGTCATTGACCACGATGAGGGGGAACTCCTCCACGAGAAGTTTCCGGACCGCTTCCGGACCCAGGTCGCCGTAAGCGACGACCGACGCCTCCCGGACGCACCGGGACAGCAGCGCGGCGACGCCCCCCATGGCCCCGAAATACACGGCCCCGTGCTTCCGGATGGCCGCGACCACCTCGGCGCTTCTCTTTCCCTTCCCGATCATGCCCCTGAGGCCCCGCTCCAGGAGGGCGGGCGTGTACCGGTCCATCCGGGACGCCGTCGTCGGACCGACGGCCCCGATGACCGCCCCGGGCGGCGCCGGCGTCGGGCCCGCGTAAAAAATGACCTGGCCTTCCAGGGGAAAGGGAAGGACCTCCCCCCGGGCAAGGGCGTCGAACATCCTTCGGTGGGCCTGGTCCCGGGCGGTGTAGACGAAACCGCTCAGGAGGACCCGGTCCCCGCAGCGAAGCCGGGACACCGCATCGGGGGAAAGGGGCGTTTCGACTCGTTGAACGTTCTTCACAGCGTTTCCTCCCTGTGCCGGGCGGCGTGACACTGGAGGGTCACCGCCACGGGGAGGCTCGCCAGGTGGCAGGGCTCCATTTCCACGTGGACCGCAAGGGCCGTCACGGCGCCCCCGTATCCCTGGGGGCCGATGCCGAGCCGGTTGATGCCTTCGAGGATCTCCCGCTCCAGGAGCGCCGGCGGGCCGCCGGAGGGGTGCGGCCTTCCCACTGGCCGCAGGAGGGCCTTCTTGGAGATCAGGGCCGCCCGCTCCAGGGAACCGCCGATCCCCACGCCGACGATGACGGGGGGACAGGGGTTCGGACCCGCCCGCCGGACCCGCTCGACCACGAGGTCCCGGATCCCTTCCGGACCGGCCCCGGGGAGCATCATGTCGACGGAACTCATGTTCTCGCTTCCCCCTCCCTTGGCCATGACGGCGATCCGGAGGCCGTCGCCGGGGACGATCTCCGTGTGGACGACCGCCGGGGTGTTGTCCCCCGTGTTCTCCCGGGTGAGGGGATCGCACACGGACTTCCGGAAATACCCGTCCCGGCTCGCCCGGCGAATCCCTTCCTGAACGGCGGCGCCGAGGTCCCCCCCGGAGACATGGACGTCCTGGCCCAGTTCGAGGAACACGATGGGAAGCCCCGTGTCCTGGCAGATCGGGATCCCCGTCTCCTCCGCGATGTCCGCGTTTTCCAGGATCTTTTCGAGGGCGTCCCTGCCGGCGGGGGAGGTTTCCCGTTTCAGGCCCTCCCGGACGGCGTCCCGGACGTCCCCGCCGAGGGAAACATTGGTGAGGAGGTACAGCTTTCGGACCGTTTCGGTGATTGTTTCGGCGGAAATCTCCCGGACCGGGGGCATGGGTCTTCCCTCTACAGGTTCCGCCGGAATTCCATGGCCCGGGCCATGGTCATCCGGTCCGTGTACTTCAGGTCCCCGCCCACGGGGATCCCCATGGCGATCCGGGTCAGGGTCACGCCCTTTCCCCGGAGGACTTTGGCCAGAAGGAGGGCCGTCGCTTCCCCCTGGACGCTGGGGTTGGTGGCGACCACGACCTCCCGGATCGACCCCTGCTCGATCCGCCCGACGAGGTCCCGCAGGCGGATCTGCTCCGGCCCGATGCCGTCGATGGGGGAAATGGCCCCGTGGAGCACATGGTAGAGTCCCCGGTAACTGCCGCTTTCCTCGATGGCCATGAGGGAATCCGGTTCCTCCACCACGCACAGGACCTCCCGGTCCCGGGCGGAATCCCGGCAGATGGAGCAGGTTTCCTCGTCCGTCAGATTGAAGCAGACGGAACAGAGCCGGATTTTCTCCTTGACGTCCCGGATGCTTTCGGCCAGTCTCAGGGCGTCGTCCCTGGAGGCGTTCAGGATGTGCAGGGCAAGCCGGGTTGCCGTTTTTTCACCAACCCCGGGAAGCCTGCCCAGTTCCGCGATGAGTTTACGGATCGGCTGCGCGTAGCCCGACATAAGGACTTTCCGTTACATCATCCCGGGGATCTGGAGCCCCCCGGTGATCTTGGACATCTCCGCCTGGGCCATTTCCTGGGCCTTCCGGACGCCCTCGTTCACCGCCGCGGCGATGAGGTCCTGAAGCATCTCCACGTCGTCGGGGTTGACCACGTCCTTTTCGATTTTCAGGGACACGATCTCGAACCGGCCGTTCACCACCGCCGTGACCATGCCGCCCCCCGCCGAGGCTTCCACGGTTTTCAGGGCCAGCTCCTCCTGCAGCTTCATCATTCTGGCCTGGACCTGCTGGGCCTGTTTCATGATCTTTCCAAAGTTCGTCAAGGGATGTACCTCCTCTTCAGCTTCCGTTTTTCGGAATGACTTCGCAAATTTCGGCGCCTTCGAAAACGTCGATGACCTTCTGGACGTTCGGGTGGTTCAGGGCTTCCGTCCGGATTTCATGGTTGCGCTTGCCCCTGGCCTGCCCGTTGGGGGAAACGTCGTTCCGGCCCCCGGGCCCGTTGGAAAGCCGTTCCGCCCTGATGGTCACATCCTTCCCGAGACATTCCCGTCCAAGCTGTTCGAGGCGCACCCGGTTCTCCTCGGCCGACAGATCATCGAAAAACACGTAATTCCCGGGAAACCCGATCCGGAAGACGCTCCCCTCGAAGCCCAGGAACTCCCCCGGTTCGATCCGGCACCAGAGGGGCTGGCTGAACCGCTTCACGTGCGTCTTGAACGCGTCCCAGGCCTCCTTCCCCTCCCGGTTCCACTTCTCCGGTTCTTCCCGGCATACGGGCGCGGCGTCGTTGTTCAGGGGCGCGGGCTCCTCCCTCGGAGAGGAAGGAACAGCCCCCTTTCCGGCCGGCGCGGCGAGACGGCCCTCCAGGGTTTCCACCTTCCTCAGGAGTTCGTCGATGGGGACCAGGGGGGCCAGATAGGCGAGGCGGACCACCGCGCACTCGAAGTTGAGCCGGGGGTCCATGGCTTTTCGCATCCCCTCCTCCTCGTCGAGAAGGGCGTCGATCCGCCGCTGGAGATCGGCTCTCGCGGTCTTTTCCGCCAGGGCCACGAGGTCCTTCACCTCGTCCTCCGGAAGATCGAGGGATTCCCCTCCCCCGGTGACCTTCACCCGGAGGACATGCATGAACGCCTCGAGGAGAAGCTGGTAGAAATGCCGCATGTCCACGCCGGAGTAATAGGCCTCCTGAACGGCCTTCAGGGCTTCGTCGGCCTTCCGGTCGAGGACGGCCCCCATCAGGCGCATCAGGAACCGCCGGTCCTGGAGGTGAAGGATGGCCTCCACGTCCTCGTCGGAGATGGCGGATCCGCTGTAGGAAATCACCTGGTCGAAGATGCTGAGGGCGTCCCGCATGCTCCCTTCCCCCGCCCGGGCGATCCAGACGAGCGCCCGGTCGCTGACGGAGATCTCTTCGGCCGCCGCGATTTTCCTCAACTGGCCTGCCATCTGCTGGATGGACACCCTCCGGAAATCGAAATGCTGGCATCGGGACAGGATGGTCGCGGGGATCTTGTGGTTTTCCGTGGTCGCAAAGACGAAAAGGACATGGGCCGGGGGCTCTTCCAGGGTTTTCAGGAGGGCGTTGAAGGCCTCCTTGGTCAGCATGTGGACCTCGTCGATGATATATACCTTGTACCGGGAGGACACGGGGGCGAACTTGATGTTCTCCCGCAGTTCCCGGATCTCGTCGATCCCCCGGTTCGAAGCCCCGTCGATCTCCCGGACGTCCATGGAAACGCCGTCCCGGATTTCGCGGCAATTCACGCACTCGTTGCAGGGAATCTCGGAGGGTCCCCGGACGCAGTTCACCGCCTTGGCCAGGATCCGGGCGACCGACGTCTTTCCGATGCCCCTGGGGCCGCTGAAGAGATAGGCGTGGCCGATCCTTTCGAACCGGATGGAATTCTTCAGGGTCCGGACGGCATGGTCCTGTCCGACCACGTCTTCAAAGACCTGGGGCCTCCATTTCCGGGCAAGCACGAGATATTCCATGATCCGAAACGATTCGAGAACGGTTCCCCGCGGGCGAGGCATCCGGGCGCCGGGGCGGCCCGTGAACACGGGAGCGGTCTTCGGGATTTTCCCTGTGAATATAAAGATAGCCAGGCTTATCCGCAGCACACAGAGGGGTTTGCTACCGCTGCTTCCTCCCGGACCTGACGGGGTTCACAATCCTCTGTTGCACGGGACCCGGCTATCCATCCGCAAGACATGCTGCATTCATGGCGGAGAGAGGGGGATTCGAACCCCCGGTACACCTTTTAGGGGTGTACACACGATTTCCAATCGTGCTCCTTCAGCCAGCTCGGACATCCCTCCGTAATCTTTAATCCTTCAATACATCTGGACGGCCAACGGACCGTATTCGTATCAATGGCGGAGAGGGCGGGATTCGAACCCGCGTGAGGGCTTTTGGCCCCCAAGTCGATTTCGAGTCGACCCCGTTACGACCACTTCGGTACCTCTCCGCATCTCTCCCGAAAGAGAGGGTCACATTATCCTCTTTTGACGAAAAAATCCACTCAAAATTTCGCTGCATTCGCCCTCCAGGATACCGCCCGTCCAGGAAGCGCAATGGTTCAGACGCTCATCCCGGAGAAGCCGGTACAGGGATTCCACGGCCCCGCCCCGGGGATCCCGGCACCCGAAGACGACCCGGCCGATCCGGGCGTGGAGAATGGCTCCGGCGCACATGATGCACGGCTCGAGGGTCGCGTAGAGGGTCGTTCCCGGAAGCCGGTAGTTGCCCATTTGCGCCGCGGCGGACCGGATCGCCCGGATTTCCGCGTGGGCGGTGGGGTCGTTCAGGGCGATGGGACCGTTTCCCGCCCTCGCCAGGACATCCTCCCCCGAAACCAGGACGGCCCCCACGGGGACCTCGCCCTCCTTCCCGGCCTTCCGGGCCTCCTCGAGGGCCATCCGCATGAACCGCTCGTCCGTTTCCTTCTCCCGATTCATGAAACGCCTCCTATTCCGAAAATGCCTTTTCCCCTGGGGTTCTCCGCTGTACAAATCCGTCCGATGCCGCTATGATAGGCCCCAAAAAGACGCCTGGGATCATGATGACGCGGAAATTTCTTTTTACGGCCGTGGCCCTGTCCCTGGCCGGCCATCTTCTGTTCCTCGGCGTATCCGGCTTTATGGCCTTCCGGGGGCCCGGCGGGGACGGGGAGATCCTGACCCTGTACCTCGATGAAAAAAGCCCCGCCCCCGAGGCTGCGAAGAAGGACCGGCCCGAGGAACCCGTCACCGGGAAAAAGGACGATGCCGCCTCCTTCCGGGAGGATCGGGTCTCCCTTACGGAAGGGAACTCCCCGTACCGGGACTACCTCGTGGCGGTCAAGCGGAAAATCGAGCATCAATGGGGCTATCCCGGCGAGGCCCTGGACAGGGGAGCGGTGGGAACGGTGGTCCTCGAGTTCGCCATCGCCGCGACGGGGGCGCTCGCGGGCACCCGGGTCCTCGAACCGTCCGGTGAATCCGTCCTGGATCGGGAAGCCCTCCGGGTGGTCCAGGCAGCCGCCCCTTTCCAGCCCCTGCCCCTGGCGTTCCGCCTGTCCCGGCTCTACGTCGTCGCCCGGTTCCGCTACGAAATTTCCCCGATGTGATCCCCCTTTCCGGGACGGGCCCGGAGAGCGGGAAAGCCGGGTTACGGAAACGTCATGACCAACGAAAAAAGGATCCTTCTGTTCAGTTGCGCCGCCCATTTCTTTTCCCATTTCTTCGAGCTTCTCTTCCCGGCTCTGGTCCTCCCCCTGATGGACCACTTTCACAGGAGCCTTCCCGAGATCCTGAAACTGAGCTTTCCCATGTACCTCCTTTTCGGTCTCGCCGCCCTCCCCTGGGGAATGGCGGCGGACCGCTTCGGAAACCGGAAGAGCATTCTCGTCTTTTTCCTCGGCTGCGGGGCGGGGTCCCTGGCCGCGGCGGCCTCCCCCTCTGAAAACGGCCTCCTCATCTCCCTCGGGGCCATCGGCCTTTTCAACAGCATCTACCACGCCGCCGGGATCGGGATGCTCTCCAAGGGCATGCGGAACCTGGGTACGGCGCTCGGCATCAACGGGGCCTTCGGCAACCTGGGAATGGTGAGCGCTCCGTTCACGGCGGGCCTTCTCAACTGGCTCTTCGGCTGGAGGGCCGCCTTTCTCCTTGCCGGCGGCGCCTGCCTGCTCTGGGGAATGTTTCTCGCCATGGTCCCCATCGACGAAACCCCGGTCCGGTCCGGCGAAGGCGGAAGCACGCCCGAGGGTCCGCCGCAGGCCCGGCTCATCCGATACTTTCTCATCCTGTGCGTGGTCATGACCCTCTCCGGATTCGTCTATCGCGCCAACAGCGTCGTCCTCCCCGCCTACCTGGAATACCGGGCGGGCTTCCTCTGGGAACTGCTACGGCATTTTTCCTTCGGAAACCCGGCCAGCGTGAAAACCCTGGCGGCCACCCTTCTCGCGTCCTTCGTGTATCTCATCGGGATCGTCGGACAGCTCGCCGGGGGAAGGCTGGCGGACCGATACGACCTTCGCTGGCTTTATTTCGCCTTCCATGCCCTGAGCCTGCCCTTCGTCCTGCTCATGAGCGTCCTTTCCGATCTTCCCCTCGTCGTCGTCACATCCCTCTATCTTCTTTTCGCCCTGGGGATGCAGCCCATCGAAAACAGCCTCATCGCCCGGTTCACGCCGTCCCGCTGGCGGAGCACCAGCTACGGGATCAAGTTCATCCTCGTATTCGGCGTGGGGTCCCTGTCGGTCTACGTGACGGGATGGCTGAAGGAAACCTGGGGATTCCAATCGATTTACGTGGCCGCGGCGATCCTCGTGTCGCTTCTTCTCACCTGGATTCTCATCCTCATCCGGGCATCCCGGGGGTTCCCCTGCAGGAACGGATGAGAGACGCGCATGTCCCCGGGGACGGCGGGCGGCGCCTCCGTTCACGGAGACATCCGGGCGCGGATCCCCTGGAGGCGCAGGAGGATGTCTCCCGCCTCCCTTTCCAGGGAGGCAAGCGATTCCAGGGATTTCCCCTTCACTTCCTCCTCCTGGTCCACGAGCTTCTCGATATCCGAGAGATCCGCCGTCAGCATCCGGAAACGGTCCAGGATCCGGCCGTACAGAACGTCCGCCGCCAGGTCGAGGAGTTTGAACATGTACTGGTACTTGAGGTTTTCCCGGTAGTCGCTCATGTGAAACACGACGGAACGTTCCGTCTCCCTCCGGATCCGCCTCAGGCTGTCCTCCAGGGCCCGGCGCGCCCCCGGCGCGCCGTCCGGTTTCTCTTCCCTCCGAAGCCACCGTTTCACGGTGTTCACCAGATTGTACATCCCCAGGCGGACCACGCCTTCCGTCCGGATCCCCGCAGTGTAGTGCAGGGCCGCCGCGAGGGGCGGGACGGTGAGGCCTGCCTGCCGGCGGACGCCGTCGATATTGAGGGAGAGGGGTTCCTCCTCCTGCAGGGTGCCCGGGGTGAGCCCCATTTTCCTCAGGGCTTCCTCGTACCGTTCCAGGGTGTCCCGGACCATGGACTGATAGGGCTCGGAGATTTCCGCCAGCCGGTCGGCCGCTTTCCGCTCCTCCCGGCGGATGTACTGAACCAGCCGGGGATTGACCGTTTCCGCCAGGTAGAGGTCGAGGGAGCGCTTGAACTGCTGGAACGTCTTGTACAGGGTGGCGGAAAATCCCATCCCCTCGAGGTCCTCGTCCGCCTCCCCGAAGACCGGGGTCTCCTTCCGGATGAATTCCTGGATCCCCTTCACGATCTCGCCGAAATGGGGATCGAGAAACCCGTCGATATCCTTCTGGACCTCGCCCCGGATTTTCTGAACGGCCCCGTCCAGGGTGTCCCGGATCAGGGCCTTCACGCCGGCCACCCGTTCCTGTTCCTTCCGGATCCTGTCCACCATGCCGCGGACATCCCCCCGGTTCGACGCAAGCAGGTCTTTCGTGACGCGGGCCCAGTCATGCAGTCCCGTTACGGCCACGCCGAACCGTTCCACGTGATTTTTCAGCAGGAGGAGAACCCGGTCCCGGGTCAGTTTTTCCCGGAAAAGGGATTCGAAACGGACCCGCTCCTCCTCGGACCAGGCGACCATGTCCCTGTCCTCCTCCCATTGCCCGAGGCGGGCCAGGTCTTTCCCTGAAAGAAGGTGCTTCTCCTTCCGAAGGAGATCGTAAAGGGTCGAAAACGCGAACACTTCCGGATCCTCCCGGACCATTTTCAGTTCGTCCCGAACCCGGCCGGCCAGCCTTTTCATGTCCGCCAGGGTGTCGTGCTCGCTGAAATCGACGTTCACGACGAAACAGATGTTTTCCAGGAGACCCATCTTCTTGATCATGGAAAGAAACTTGAGATCGGCCTGGCGGATCCCCGTCCTGCTGCTCACGACGTACAGGATCAGGTGGGTCTTGAGCAGGTAGTCCTGGATCATGAGGAGGTGTAGGGGATTGGTCGAATCGCTTCCCTGGCAATCGGCAAGTTCCACGTTGTCGTCCAGGTTTCCCGGCATGGGGATGTGAAGCTCCACGTCCCGCAGATAGACCGACAGGGCGTCGTCTCCCACGAACTCCCGGTGCTTCTCGAAGGTGTCGCCCCCGAATGCCTGGCTTTTTCCCTCCCACTCCAGGATCTCCTTCACCCGGTCGTACCCCTTGAGATAGGACGAAAGGAGGACCGCATTGGCGTCCGGGCCGTCGCCGTCGAGGAACTGTTCGGAACTCAGCGTCGCCAGAAGGGCCTTCAGGTCGTCCCGGTCCTTCTCCCGGCGGATGTCGAATTCCTCCTGGTCCCGGCCGGGCGCGGAGGGGAACAGCACGAGGGCTTCCTGGATCTCCCCGTTGATTTCCCTGAAAGACTTGAAATCGAGCCGGGCCTCGAGATCGTTCCCTTTTCTGACGCGGGTGACGATGGAGGTGATCACCCCCGCCCCCCGCTTCAGGTAGTCCCCCCCCAGGAAGGCGTTCACGAAGGTGCTCTTCCCCGACTTGATCGAACCGACGACGGCCACGCGGAGGACATCCTCCCGGATCTGTTCCTCCATGGCGCCGCCGATCCGGTCCCAATCCCCGAACGGGGAAGCCGGCATCCCGGGCACTGTTTTTGCATTTAAAAATAGCTTGGATATGTCCCGGCTCAAAAGGAGAAGATCGTTCTTCATGGATTCAAAGGTGTTCATGGGGCCCTGCCGTCCTTTTCATGGGGGTGGAGTGACACACCATACCGAATGAAACGGCTGCCTGTCAAGAATCACCTCTTCGATCGTCAAGGAATTTTCGGGCCTTATTGAACCTTGGGATGGTAAGTTTTACGTCGGTGTGTTAGGTAAACTACACTGCTGTAAGTCGCCGAACCATTTGGGCGGGCGGAAGCCCGAAAACGAACCAGGAAACCCGATATGAATCTTTTCATCGATCCGATTCAGAACTTTCAAGTATTCCACATTCTGTCCAGTTTCGGAATCCGCGATCTCATCGACGTCATCATTATTTCGGTTTTCATGTACACCGTCCTCATCTGGTTCTGGAAAACCACCTCCCGATTCGTTTTCACCGGCGTCATCATTCTCGGGCTGGTCTACATCGTTGCGCGCCAGTTGCAGCTCTACCTCACCGTGTATCTTCTCCAGGGATTCTTCGCCATTCTCCTGATCGCCCTGGTGGTCATCTTCCAGGAAGACGTCCGCCTTTTCTTCGAGAGACTCGCCACGTGGGGCTTCATGAAAAAAAGGAAACAGGCCGTCCACGCCTACCAGGTCACGGACGTCCTCAGCCAGACCATCCCGGCCCTGGTCAAAAGGCACTACGGCGCGCTGGTCGTCCTCCGGGGCAACGATCACCTGGAGCGGCATCTGAAGGGGGGAACCCCCGTGGACGGGAAACTGAGCATGCCCCTCCTGGAAAGCCTCTTCGATCCCCATTCGGACGGCCATGACGGCGCGGTGATCATCGAGGACGGCCGGATCTCCAAGTTCGGATGCCACCTTCCCCTCTCCCTGGACGGGGAAAAGATCGGGACTTACGGCTTGAGGCACACGGCGGCCATCGGTCTCACCGAGCGTTCCGACGCCATGTGCATCGTCGTATCGGAGGAAAGGGGATCGGTGTCCATCGCCCAGGAGGGCGTCCTGCGGACTCTGGACAACATGGACCAGCTCCGGGACGCCGTCCGCCAGTTCTACCGGAGACCCTCCCCGGAAAAGGAGGGCTGGTCGTTCCGGCGATGGATCCGGGAGAACACCTGGCAGAAAGTCATGGCCACCCTTCTGGCCCTCGGCCTGTGGATCGTTTTCGCCACGCCCGGCGAAAGCATCCGGAAAGATTTCGACGTTCCCCTGGTGTACCGGAACCTGCCCGCAGACTGGATCCTGGAGGAACCCATCCCCAAGGAATCGAGGGTCACCCTGGAAGGCGGCGCCCAGGCATTCTCCCTGATCAATCCCGAATCCCTGAAAATCATCCTGGACATGTCCGACATCCGGGAAGGAAAGCAGTACGTGGTCCTTCAGGAAAATCAGATCCGGCTTCCCTCCAACCTCTCCCTCGTCCGGTTCGAGCCCCGCCGGATCCCGCTTGCGGCGAAGAAGCTCGGCCCCATGGAAGGGGTCGTCAAGGTGCAGACCAGCGGCGATCTTCCGGCCGGTCTCGTGCTGAAGCAGGTTACCGCACGCCCGGAAACCCTCACCGTCCTCGCCCCCGTGAACGGCAAGAAATCGGTGCGGGTCCTGACGGAACCGGTCAATCTCGCGGAGATCAGGGCCACCACCACGGTGAGACCGAAACTCATCCTCCCGCCCGACGTCCGGTTCGCGGAGAACACGCCGACCGCGGTGGATGTGACCGTCGAAGTCACCGCACAGGGAAGCTGAGTCGTTTCCCGGAAGAAAAGCAGGGAAGGCCGGGGAACCGAAGCCTACGATTCCCCCCAGAGGAGGTCCCGGAGCCCGGAGACCCGTTCCGTGCGCCGGGCGGCCGCATCCCGGAAGACCGGTTCGGTCCCGCAGAGAACGACCCGTTTTTTCGCGCGGGTGACGGCCGTGTAGAGAAGCTCCCGGGTCATGAGCGGCAGGGGGCGGTCGGGAAGAACGAGAACGACCTCGTCGAATTCCGACCCCTGGCTCTTGTGGACGGTGGTGGCGTAAACGGTCTCGTGTTCCGGCAGCCGGAGGGGGTTGATCTTCCGGACGGCGCCGCCGGGAAGAGGAAAGCAGACCGCCGTGCGTCCGGGGCCGTCGGCCCGGACGACCCCCGTGTCCCCGTTGTAGAGCCCGATCCGGTAGTCGTTCACGGAAATCATGACCGGCCGTCCCTCGTACCATCGGCCGCTCCCCGAAACGGCCCCCTCCTCCCGGAGAATCCCCTCCACGAGCCCGTTCACGGAAACGACCCCGAAAGGCCCCTCCCGCAGGACGCACAGAATGCGGAAGGAATCGAGAATCCCGAACATCTCCCCGGCGTCCCGGCAGCTTCCGAGCCCGCCGTAACGGGCGAGGACCAGCGGGGCCAGGACGGACCGCAGTTCGCCGGGGCGGGAGACCTCCCGCCACAGAAGATCGGGATGCTCCCCGCCGCGGAACAGGGCAACGGCCCCCCCGCCGTCGCCCTCGCGGACGGCCCGGCTTACGGCGCCGATCCCGCTCGTTTCCCCGAACCGCCAGCTTTTCCGGAGTTCCACCACCGACCGGGCCATGGCCGGCGGGTCCGCTTCCCCGGGAAGGGATTCGGGGGGACACCCCGCGACGGCCCCGGCGGCGGCGCGGAAATCGGCGGGATACCCGTGGACCCGGCCGGTGTCGCAGATATCCCCCAAAACCGCCCCCGCGTCCACCGACGCGAGCTGGTCCTTGTCCCCCAGCAGCAGGAGCCGCGCCTCGGGACGGAGCGCCCGGACCAGGCCGGCGAGGAGGGGAAGGGCGGCCATGGAGGCCTCGTCCACGACCACGACGTCGAAGGGGAGGCGGTTCCCCTCGTGGCGGAGGAATCGCTGAGATTCTCGGGAGATCCCCAGGAGCCGGTGGATCGTGGCGGCCTGCCGGGGAAGGGTCTCTTTCAGATCCGAAGGGAGGTCGAGTTTCTCCAGGGAACGGTGGACCGCATCCTGAAGCCGGGCCGCCCCCTTCCCCGTGGGCGCCGTGAGGGCGATCCGAAGCCGCCCCTCGCCGGATTCCTGGAGGAGGACGAGGATTTTCGCGACGACGGTGGTCTTGCCCGTCCCCGGCCCCCCGGACAGAACGGTGAACCCGCCCGTGGCGGCGGCGAAGGCCGCCACCTTCTGCCAGTCCACAGCCTCGCCGGGCAGGGTCGGGAACAGCCGGGCGATCCCCTCCCGCAGGCGCCGGAACGCCTCTTCGCCCCCCTCTCTTCGGGCGATCCGGTCGAGAATGGCCCGGGCGAGGTCCCGTTCGGAGGCCCAGTAACGGTAAAGATACAGGCGCCCCCGCCCGTCGAGAACGAGGGGGGCCACCTCTCCGGGAGCCGCCACCACGGAGGCCGACCGCAGCCGGGAAACCCAGGGCTCCAGGGCGGGACAGGTCGTCCCGTTTCCGTCCCCGGCGAGGGGTTTCCCCGCCGCCGCCGCCAGGGGAAAGCAGACGTTCCCCAGGCGGGTCGCCCGGCTCGCCAGGGCAGCCGCGAGAAACACCTCCCGCGAGTCCCCGCCGGAAAGGCGCTCCATGAGAAAGGCGAAGTGGACGTCCAGGAAATCGAACCCGCCCCGTTCCCGGAGCAGGAGGATTTCATCGCGGTTCATCGGCCCGTTTCCTCCTCGTTTTCGAAATCCACCAGGGCGTTCGCGAGTTTCCCGATCCACGCCCCCGGCGGCCTGTCCCGGTAGATCCCGTAACCGCTTCCCCTGCCCGGATCGATGCCCCGGAGGAAAAGATAGAAGACGCCCCCGAAATGGGTGTCGTACCCGTACCCGGGAATCCGGAGGGCCAGGTAGCGGTCCAGGGCCACCGTGTACAGGGTGTACTGAAGGTCGTACCGATGCTCCGCCATGGCCCGGGCGACTCCCGCCGGCCCGTAGCTCCCGGCCCCCTCTCCGAGGAAATTGGATTTCCAGTCCACGAGGTAGTACTTTCCTTCAAAGAGGAAAACGAGATCGATGAATCCCCGCATGAACCCCCTGGCGGGGGAGAAGCGGAGCCCCCCGAGATCGTCGTCCATGGCGGGGCCGGGTTCGAGGTCCCGCCGGGCGAGGAACAGGGATCGGAGCCCTTCCGGCGTCGTCCGCTTCAGGGGAAAATGGAATTCCAGCTCGTTCAGGCGGTGCTCCCGTGGGATCCGGGACAGGGTGAATTCGGGCCGCAGGGGGTCCAGGGGCGTCGAAAGCATTTTCCGGACCATGGCAAGGACGGCGTCCCCCAGGGAAGGGTCAAGCCCGTGGATCTGAAGTTTCTCCTCCACGAGCTTCCGTCCCTCGGCCCCGTCCGTCCAGGTGAAGTCCCACTGCTCCAGAAGGTCGTGGAAAAAGAGACCCGTCCTCGTACCCCGCGGCAGGGGGTCCCCTGTCTCCCGTTCCTCTCCCCGGGGCTCCTCCCCGGGAATGCCGTCCCGGTCGGCCGTCTCGGGACTGCCTTTCCCCTCCGCAAGGAGGGAGGAATAGCTGGCAAGACGCCAGGTGGCGTCGATAACGCCCGGGAAAGGCCGGAAGGCGACAGGTTCCGCCTTCTCCTCCGGGAGCGGGCGGCCGTTTTCCCCCTCCCCCGGGGGGGAGGCGAGCTCGACGGCCCCGGGGGCGGCCGCGGCGAGGGATTCCAGGTCCTTTCGAAGGTCGTCGTCGGAAGCGGCGGGAAGCCTGTCCTCCATGACCTCGATCTCCTCCCGTGCCTCCCGGTCCCTCCGGTGCCGCAAAAGCCAGGCCGGCGCCGAGGCCCCCCCGCCCCGCACCCGGCCCCAGGCGAAATAGCACCGCTCCCTTGCCCGGGTCAGGGCCACGTAAAACAGGCGGAGCGCCTCCGCAAGCCCCTCCGTTTCGGCGAGATCGACCCGTCGCCCCCGTTCCGGCGTACCGAGATCCAGAACGGGGCGGTTGTTCCTTTCGGGGTCATGGCAGTAGACGGGGTCCCCCTCCCCCGGGGGCCGCGGTCCCTCGTACGAAAAGGGGCAGAAAACGACGGGGTACTGGAGTCCCTTGCTCTTGTGAACCGTGACGATCCGGACGGCGTTCCCGTCGCTCTCCAGGCGGAGCAGGTCCTCCTCCCGTTCCTCCTCGGGACCCGTCCGGTCCCGCTTCCTTGACAACCAGCCAAGCAGGCTGTCGGCGCTCCTCCTTCCCTCCACCTCCTCCCGGTGAAGGAGTTCGGAGAGATGCAACACGTTGGTGACCCGCCGCTCGCCGTCGGGGAAGCCCATCAGCCGGACGATTCCTTCCTCCCGTTCCAGGAGCCGCTGGAACATGGCCATGTATCCCCGGTCCCGCCACAGGTCCCGGTACTCCCGGAACCGGACGAGCCAGGCCTCCCACCCCTCCCCGTCCTCCAGGAGCGCCCACAGGCCCTCCCCCTTGATTCCGAACAGGTCCGTCGCCAGCGCCGCCCGGAGGAAGCCCTCCTTCTCGGGTTCCGCCGCCGCCCGGAGGACCCGCTCCATCTCCAGGGCTTCCCATGTGTGGAAAATGCTCCCCGTGCTGTAGAGAACCGCCCGGATCCCCCGGCGCTTCAGTTCCTCCTCCACGATCCGGGCCTCCCGGTTCGTCCGGACCAGGACGGCCATGTCCCCCTCGTGCAATTTCGTTCCGTCCCGGAGGGAGAAACCCGTCCCCAGGAGCCTCCGGATCTCCCGTCCCACCGTCCGGGCGAGCGTCCTCCTGGCGTCCTCCTTCGCGATTTCACGGCCTTCCGGTTCCGGCGCCGGGAGAAACCAGATCCTGAGGGGCGCCCCCGGGTCCCCGGCGGGTTCGTCGCCGGAGGGTCTCGCCGGTTCCACGGGAGGAAAGGCGATTCCGGAAAAGACGAAGGGCCGGGGAACGGGCGAGAACAGGGCGTTCACCCCGCGGACGAGGAGGGGGGAGGACCGCCAGTTCCGGTTCAGGGTGTATCGGTGTTCCACCTCCGACGCGGCGGTCATGTACGTGAAGATGTCCGCCCCCCGGAATCCGTAAATGGCCTGCTTGGGATCCCCGATGAGAAAGAGGACGGCCTTTCCGGAACCGAAGAGGGTCCGGAAAATGCCGTACTGAATGGGATCGGTGTCCTGGAACTCGTCGATGAGGGCCGCCCGGAAGCGTTCCCGGACGGATCGTTCCAGCGCCTCCCCCCCGGGGCCTCCCAGGGCGTCGTGGAACCGGGTGAGAAGATCGTCGAAGGACTGAACGTTCCGCTGCCCCTTCCGCCTGTCCAGTTCCCCGCCCATCCCGAGGATGAGGGACCGCTTTCTTTCGACGAGAACGGCCTCGAAGGCCGCCTGCAGGTCCTCCCATCGCCGCCGGAACCGGTCGCACTGTGTAAAGAAGGGGTGTCCCGGAAAGGCGCACCCTTTTTTCAAGGCGGATTCGATCTTCCCGGTGGTGAAACGGCCGATCATCGCGGCGGCGTCGAACCCGTCCCCCCCGGAGGAGAAAAGCGCATCGAGGTCCCGGATCCAGGCAAGGACCTTCGATTCGGAGAACACGTTCTTCTTCAGGCTCTCGTGGCAAAGGAGGGGCTCGATCTCCTCCCGCCTGGACTCCCAGCACCGGGCGAGATCCCTGAAGGCCTGCCGGTACGCTTCCTCGAGGGGCGCCGTGTCGGGAGCGGGGCCGTCGGGAAGCACTTCCAGATTCCAGCGGGCCGTGTCGTTGGGGAGGATCTTTTCGAGGTTGCCGGGGAAGAAGTTACGTGTCAGCAGAAAATCCACCAGGAGGGGGGAGGCGCCGTCCAGGGTCTTCCTCCAGAAGTCCTCGACGATCTCCCGCTTCAGCCCGCTCTGGTCGGTGACGAGTTCCGTGTCGAAAAGGCCGCCGCTTTCGAACGCCCTGTCCCGGAGCATTCCCCTGCAGAAGCCGTGGATGGTGAAGATGGCCGCCTGGTCGAAGGAACGGAGCGCCCGAAGCAGGGTCTGACCGGGATCGCCAGGGCCCTTCGGGGGAGCGGCCGCCAGGGCCGTCAGGAATTCGTCCTTCACGACTTCCCCGGCAAAGGCCCGCAGCGCCTCCCGGATCTTGGAGCGGATCCGGTCCTTCAGTTCCGCCGTGGCTGCCTCGGTGAAGGTGACGACGAGAATCTGGTCCACGGAGAGGCCCTTTTCCAGGAGGAGGCGCAGGAACAGCCCGGCGATGGCGTGGGTTTTTCCCGTCCCCGCGCTGGCTTCGATGAGGTTCGCCCCCTCGAGGGGGCACTCGGAAAGGGAAAAGAGCGCCGGTTCCTTCACGGCCCGTCACCCCCGGCATGGCCGAAAAGAGGGGCGAGGACCTTTTCGGCGACAGAGGGAAACGCTCCGCCGAGGGGGTCGGAAGAACCGAAGACGCGTTTCAGGATGGGATCGCCGCCCTCTCCGGGGGCGTGCTCCCCGTCCTTCTCCCATTCCCGCCTCGCATCGGCGAGAGCGTCCTCGCCGGATTTTCCCTTCCCGAAAACCGCCCTGCCGTAGACGAACGAGGTTTCCGGGAAAAAGGGCAGGGGATGCCGCAGGCCCTCCCAGTAGAGGGCAAGGAGGTCCTCCAGGATGGGGCGGGGGTCTTCCACCGGGTGGAAAACATAACGGGACACCTCGTCCCGTTTCCCTTTCCCTGTCTTCTTCTTTTTCCCCGCGAGGATGGTCGTCCTCCGGGGGGTCCCCTCCTCGAGGGCGCAAAGGGCGAGGTGGCGGATCCAGGCGGCGATCTGGTCCCTCGCCCGGATCGTGCCGAAGCGATACCGGACGGCGCGGTCCCCGTGAAGCCCCTCGACGCTCCCGGACAGGCGGAATCCCCCGAGGGAAAGGTCCACCTCCAGCGACGCCTCCGGTTCCCCCGCCCGGGATTCCAGGACAACCCGGAAAAACTCCTCCACGGTCCGGCGGCTCCTTTCGTAGGTCCACACGCCCGGTTTGCCGTGGGGCAGGATGCCCGAGGCCCGCACGGCGGCGAACTGGCCGGCAAGGTCCGCGCCCCCCTCTTTTCTCCCCGCCAGATCGTTCCCGAGGAGAAAGGCGTCAAGACCCGTCCTGAGATCCATGGGTTCCCGGTCGGAAGGGGCCGGCGCCTCCTCCCCCAGATCCATCCCCAGGCGCCGGACGAGAAGGAACCGGGCGGGATGGGAGAAAAAGCGGATAAGGTCGGCAAGGGTCGTCTCCCGCCATTCCGGATCCGGTTCGGGCAGCAGCCCGGACAGAAGGGGCCCCGGCGGCGTCTTTTTCTCCTCGAGCCTGCGGGCCGCCCGGAAGGCGGTCCCGGAAAAGGAAAAGAGGGGTCCCTCCCCGGTGAAGTAGGCCCGGTTGAATCCCTGGAGCCGGTGTTCCGTCACCACGGGGACCTCGTCCCCCCCCTCTTCCCGGGATTCCGTTCCCCCGATGTAGTCGACGAGTTCGCTCACCACGACGGAAGGGGGGTATTTCGCGTTGTCCCGGAGGTCCTGCCCCACGTAGCTGATGATGAGGGCGTCCCGCGCCGAAAGGAGGGCCTCCAGGAAGAGATACCGGTCGTCCCGGCGTCGGGACCGGTCCCCGGGCCTGGGGAAACGGGCCATGAGATCGAAGCCGGGGGGTCGGGATTCCCGGGGAAAGGCCTCCCCGTCCATCCCGGCGAGGCAGATCACCCGGAAGGGAATGCTCCGCATGGGAACCATGGCGCAGAAGGTCACCCCCCCGGTGAGGAATCCGTATCCGAACCCGCTCGACGCGAGGGCCCGGGAGAGGTGCCATCGGACGGAACGAAGATCGAGGCTTCCCCCGTACCGGGACGCCGTTTCCAGCCGGCCGAGTCCCCGGAGGAGTTCCCGGAGGGCGAGGAACTCCCGCTCCTCCCCTTCCCCCGGAAGGAAGAACCGATCGAGAAGGTCCTCAAGGAACCGGCCCCAGCCGGAGAGGGACTTCGTCCCGCCGAGACCGCCCGCCGCTTCCGCCAGTTCCTCCACCAGGCGGACGAACCGGCCGAGGAGGGCCGCCTCCGTTCCCTCCCCGGTGTCGCAGGGCAAAATGCCCTGGAAAAGGGCGTCCCCCCGCCCCGGGAGGGCGTATCCGAGAAGAAGCCGCTCCAGCCCCGCCCGCCAGGTGTTTTCCCGGAATGCGGGCAGTCCCCGCGCCCTCCGGTCCTCCTCGTCGACCCCCCAGGCGATCCGGGTCTCCCGGACCCATTCCCCGATCCGTTCCACGTCGGCGGGCGCAAGCTCGAAACGTCCCTGGACCGCCGGGGACTGGAGGAGGGAAAGGACCGCCGTCACGGAGAAGCGGGTGCCGGGAAGATCGAGGAGGGCAAGGAACCGGTCGGCTATCCTGCTTTCCCTTCCCATGGAACGGTCGGCGATGGTGAAGGGGATCCGGGGTTCGTCCTTTCCCTGGCGTCCGAAGACGACCTGGATGTAGGGGGCGTATTTCTCGATGTCCGGGGTCATGACGAGGACGTCCCGTGGAAGAAGGCCGGGGGTCCGTTCGAAGCAGTCCAGGAGAAGGTCGTGGAGGACCTCCATCTCCCGCATGGGCCCGTGGGCCGAATGGACCTGGATGGAACGGTCCTCCGGGGGGAAGCTCCCCCCCTCCCTCCAGCGGCCTTCCCGGAGGTGAAGAATGTCCGACTGGACCGCCTTCAGGAGGGTGTCTTCCCCCGGGTCCTCGAAAAAGGAGTCCTCTTCCGCCCCGAAGGACAGGGCCCGGTCGATGAAGTCCCTCCCCAGGGCCCCCAGGGACGCCAAAAGCCCGTTCCCCTTCTCCATGTGGAGATCCTCCTCCGGAACCGAATCGCCCGCTTTCCTTTCGATCCTGCCCATCTCGCCGTCCGAAAGGATGTGGCCCCAGTATTCCCTGCATGGATTGAGGAGGAAGAGGTTCACATCCATGAGGGAGGAAAGGGCGGCCAGAATTTCCAGGTGAAAAGGCGGCAGGGTGGAAATCCCGAAGAGGGACACCCTCCGAGGAAAGCCGCCGGGCGGGCGGGCGCCGTTCCGGAGGGCGCCGAGGAGGGCGAGCCCCCGGCGGGCCCGGTGGCCGCCCCCGCCTTCCCGGACGAGGGCGCGCCAGAGGCGCGCCTGCCAGTGGTCTTCCCCGCCTTCTTCCCAGCGGAAGACCCAGTCGGGCCGGTAGAGAAGGTACTGGTCGAAGGAATCGGCGATCCGGTCGGCGAGCTGCAGGCGCCCGAGGGGGCTTTCCTCCCCCGCGAGGTAACGGGCGACGGGCCGGAAGGCCTCTTCGCCCAGGAGTCCGGGAAGGACGGCGAGAATCCTCCAGGGCAGGGTCTCCCGTTCGAAACCGGGGGGCGGGGGCGTCTCGCCGGAGATCCGTTCGTGAACCCAGTCGACCCATTCGTTGGGATGAAAGAACCGCAGATTGGCGGCGACCCCGTGGCAGCGGGCCAGCTCCAGGGAAACCCAGCGGGCCATCCCGCGGCTCTGGACGACGAAAAGCTCCGCCTCCAGGGGGGAGGGCGGCGTGTCCCGGAGGATCCCCGCAAGGATCGTCGAGAGGTTTTCCAGGCGGTTTCCCGTAACAAGCCGGAGGGTCATCGGACGGTCACGCGGATCAGGAAGGGGCCTCCCCGGAGGATTTGCGGCCCTCTTCCCCTCCGGCCGGCTCCTTTCCTTTCTCCGGTTCGAGATCGTATGTTCTGTCTTCCAGAAGGGGCCGGGCGGGCCGGGACTCGATCAACCGGCCTGCGCTCTGTTCCACCCGCAGGGTGAGCATGCCCCCCATGATGCGGATTTCGTAGTTTTTGCCCGAAAGATCCACGTCTTCCAGGGTTTCCTTCACCGCTTTTTTCAGATCCTTGAATCTTCTCTTGATCCGCATGTAAAGGAAGACGCATCCCCCGACGGCGCCGAGGAACAGGAGCAGGAAGACCCACCAGGGCGTGGCGAGAACCTTTCCCACGAGCATCATGACGGCGAGGAGCGCGAAGAGAAAGAGCACCTGGAGCCCCAGGACGAGGTACATGTAATAGAACCCCTGATCGATTTCCGCTCCCGTCGAATCCCCCCTGCTTCCGCCTCCTCTGTTGTTTCCGCCGCGGAAAAAACGGCTCCTGACCATGATCCTCCTTCTTTCCGCCCGGGACGGGCTCCGCCCGCGGGCGCTCCAATCTTGAAAAAGTATCATCCGCACCGGGAGGTGTCAATGGAAATCCCCCCGCGCCGTTTCTGGAAACCCTGTAAATACGCGATTTTCCCTTGCGCTTCCCCGGAAGAATGCCTTATAAGAGGGGGAACGAAAAAGGGAGGGATCCATGGGAACGGACAACCTGATTTTTCTCGAGGTCATCGAGTGGTTCGACGAAACGGGGAAGGAACTGGTTCACCGGATTCCGGAGCGCGGCTCCGGGGAGATCAAGCTGGGGGCCCAGCTCATCGTCCGTGAAAGCCAGGCGGCGGTTCTCTTCTACAAGGGAAAGTCCTACGACGCCTTCGGGCCGGGCCGGCACACGCTCGCCACGGGGAACATCCCCATCCTGACGAAGGTCCTCGCCGTTCCCTGGGCCATGACGAGCCCGCTTCGGGCGGAAGTGTGCATGGTCAACATGAAGGTCTTCCCCAATCTGAAATGGGGAACCCGGGATCCCGTGGCCTTCCGGGACTCCGAACTGGGACTGGTCCGGCTTCGGGCCCACGGGGTCTTCAACATCCAGGTCGTCCAGCCCGTGCTTTTCATCAACACCCTGGCGGGGACCATGGGGACCTTCACCACGGAGGCGATCGAGGAGTACCTCCGGAGGGTCATCGTCTCCCGGTTCAACGACCACCTCGGGGAACACCTGGACACCCTCTTCAACCTCCCCGGGCGCTACGATGAACTTTCCGCGGGGCTGAAGACCCGCCTGGAGGAGGACTTCGGGCGCTTCGGCCTCGCCCTGAGGCAGTTGTACATCGGCTCCATCACCCCGCCCCCGGACGTCCAGAAGGCCATCGACGACAAGGGCCGTCTCGCCGTCATCCAGGACCTGGACCGGCTGGTGAAAATGAAGGCGGCCATGGCCATGGAAAAGGCGTCGGAATCGTCCGGCGACGCGGGATCCGGGATGGGCATGGGGCTCGGGTTCATGATGCCCGCCCTCTTCGCCGGACTCTTCCGGGGGGAAGGAACGCCTTCCGGCCCGGCCGCGGCGGCGGTGTGTCCCGATTGCGGAAATCCCGTTCCCCCGGACGGCCGCTTCTGCCCGCACTGCGGGCACCAGCAGATCGTTTTCGACCGTTGCCGGAACTGCGGGAAAAACCTCCCCCCCAATGCCCGGTTCTGCCCGAGATGCGGCAAACCGGCGGACTGGAAGGGGGCCCCCTCCGTCTGTCCGAAATGCGGGGGGGAAAACCTCCCCGGTTCCGTTTTCTGCGACGGATGCGGGGAGAAGCTGCCCTGAATGGCCCTTACCGTCCGGCAGGAATGTCCCCAGTGCGGGGGACCCTTCGATCTCCCCGAAACCCGGAGGGTGTTCTCCTGCCCCTACTGCGGGGTGCGAAGCTTCCTCCACGGGGAAGGTCCCTTCCAGTACATCCTCCCCCCCGCGGAAACGGTCCGCGCTCCGCTGTGGATCCCCTATTTCCGTTTCCGCGGAATGGTGTTCACCTGCGCCGGGGAGTCGGTGCGCGGGAAAGTCGCCGACCTGACCGGTCTCGCCCTTGACGGGCCGGGGCTTCCCCCGTCCCTGGGGCTGCGGCCCCAGGCCATGAAGCTCCACTTCCGCACGGCGGGGGTCCCGGGACGTTTTTTCGGAAAGACCCTCGGCCTTTCCCGGATCATCGACCAGGCGGAACAGACCGCCCCCGCGGCCGCGGGGGGGCCGGTCCATCTTCGGGCCTCCATCGGCGAGACCCTGAGCGTCATCCACCTCCCCCTGGAAAAAAGGAACCGGTCGTTCGCGGACGGCGTCACCGGCGAGCCCCTCCCCGTTCCGGAGGAAACCGGGGACGCCCTCGCCGGATCGCCGCCCGACACGGACCCCCGGCCCCCGCGGTACCTCGCCACGGTCTGCCCCGAGTGCGGCTGGGATCTTTCCGGGGAGGGGGACAGCGTGGTGCTGCCCTGCGGGAACTGCGGCCGCGCATGGACGGCCGGGGGCGCTTCCTTCCTGGAAACGGCCCAGGAACGGATGGCCGGGGCACAGGACGGCCCGGCCCTTCCCTTCTGGAAAATCACGGCGGAACTCAAGGGGAGCTTTCCCGTATCCACCTTCGGGGATTTTCTCGAAGCGACCGGAAGGCCGGCGGGAGACCGTCCGGGCCAGCGGGCCGCGCGCATGCTTTTCTGGATCCCCGCCTTCAAGATCCGTCCGGACCTGTTCCTCCGGCTGTCCGTCCGGCTGTCCCTCCGACAAGACCTGGGTCCCCTCGAGGAGGGTCCGCCGCAGGGGCGGGCCCATCCCGCCACCCTTCCGGTGGAAGAGGCCGTCCAGGCGATTCCCGTGGTCCTCGCCGAGGCCCTCCTGTTCAAGAAGGCCCTCTTCCCGGGCCTCCCGGGCGTCCGGACCGCGATGACAGACCACCGCCTCGTGCACGTCCCGTTCCGGGAGGGCCCCCTGGAGTATGTCCAGGACCGGCTGTCCCTCGGCATTCACAAAAAAACCCTCGATTTCGGCCGTTTTCTCTAAACGGCTGAAATCGAGGGGTCTTCTTCGTATCCTACAGGGAGATGTCCAGAACCTCGAACTGGCGGATGCCGCCGGGCGTCTTGACGGTGACCTCGTCTCCCGGCCGCTTGCCGATGAGCGCCTTTCCGATGGGGGAGGTGATGGAAATCTGGAATTTGCTGAGGTCCGACTCCAGGGGCCCGACGAGCCGATAGGCGATCACCTCGGAACTGACCTGGTCCTCGAGGGTGACGAGGGAACCGAAGACCGCCCGGTCGTTCGTCAGCTCCCGGGGATCGATGATCACCGTCTGGGCGAGGTTGTTCTCCAGTTCCTGGAGCTTCCCCTGGAGAAAGGACTGCCGTTCCTTTGCGGCGGCGTACTCGGCGTTCTCCGAGATGTCGCCGTGGGACCGCGCCTCCTCGATGTCCCGGATGTTGGCCGGGATGTCGACCTTTTTCAACTGCTCCAGTTCCCGGATCAGTCTGTCGAAACCCTCCCTGGTAATGGGAATTTTCTGCATACTCGAGCCTCCGTGGATTTTGAGGGAGCCTTCCGGGCGTAAGATGCCGTAAAACAGAAGGGGGGGTGAGAATCGGGAATGCAACTTCCCCATCCTCACCCCACCTTTCGATACAGTAGAAAAGAAGAGTCCGGAAAGCAATTTATCTCAAGCTTGGCGTTTCTGTACCAGACATCTTCCCGTTTGTCCACAGGAAAAATGACCCCCCGGCGGGGGAACCGCTACAACTGGTAAACCCTTTCCCCGGGAAGAACGGTGATCCCGCTTTCCTTGAGGACCTCGATGGCCTCGTCGGTCCGGTCGAAGCGGAAGATGATGAGGGCGTTCTCGCCGCTCCGGTCGACAAAGGCATAGGTGTATTCCACGGTGATGTTCTTTTTCTGAAGCACGGCCACGATGCTGTGGAAGCCTCCGGGCCGGTCGGGGACCTCGACGGCGACGACGGGGGTCCTGCGGACGGTGAAACCGTTCTCCTGGAGCGCCTTTTCCGCGGTGTCGATGTCGTTGACGATGAGCCGGAGGATCCCGAAATCGGTGGTGTCCGCCAGGCAGAGCGCCCGGATGTTGATGCCGGCGTCCTTCAGCACCCGCGTGACGAACTCGAGCTTTCCCGGTTTGTTTTCGAGGAAAATGGAGATCTGTTCTACATTCATGGATGCCCTCCTTCCTTTATATCTTTCTCCTGTCGATCACCCGCTGGGCTTTCCCCTCGAAGCGCGTCAGACCTTTCGCCTGCACCAGCCTCACCGCCGCCGTCACGCCCAGGTATTCCTTGATGTCCTTCGAAATCCGGCGTTCGATCTCCTGCATCTTCCGGACCTCGTCGGAAAAGAGCTCTTCCCCGACCTCCACCCGGATCTCCAGGGTGTCGAGCGACCCTTCCCGGTCCACGATCATTTCGTAATGGGGTTCCAACCCCTCGATGCGAAGGAGAATGGCTTCGATCTGGGAGGGAAACACGTTGACCCCGCGGATGATCAGCATGTCGTCGCTCCGGCCGGTCACCCGGTCCATCCGGACGTGGGTCCTGCCGCACCGGCAGGGCTCTCTCATGAGCCGGGAAAGGTCCCGTGTCCGGTACCGGATGAGGGGAAAGGCCTCCTTCGTGAGGGTCGTGAAGACCAGTTCCCCCGGTTCCCCGTTGGGAACGGTTTCGCCCGTGATGGGATTGATCACCTCCACGATGAAATGGTCCTCGAAGACGTGAAGGCCCTGGCGGCCCTCGGTGCACTCGATGGACACGCCCGGTCCGATGACCTCGGAGAGGCCGTAGATGTCGAGCGCCATGATGTTCAGCTTGTCCTCGATTTCCTCGCGCATCCTCTCGGTCCAGGGTTCGGCGCCGAGGACGCCCACCCGGAGCTTCAGGGACCGCATGTCCACGCCCATTTCCTCCCCCTGCTCGGCCAGGTACAGGGCGTAGGAGGGGGTGCAGCAGATGGCCGTCGGGCCGAAATCCTGGAGGATCATGATCTGCCGCCGGGTGTTTCCGCCGGAGATGGGAATGACGCTCGCGCCGAGCCTCTCCGCGCCGTAGTGGGCGCCGAGCCCCCCCGTGAACAGGCCGTACCCGTAAGCGTTGTGGATCATGTCGTTCTTCGTCAGCCCCGCGGCGACGAAAGACCGGGCCATGAGTTCGGCCCAGGTCTCGATGTCCCGTTTCGTGTACCCCACCACGGTCGCCTTGCCGGTCGTTCCCGAGGAAGCGTGCAACCGGACGATGCTCGTCATGGGCGCCGCGAAAAGGCCGAAGGGATAGTTGTCCCGGAGATCCTGTTTCTCCGTGAAGGGAAGCTTCCGGAGATCCTCGAGCCTCCGGATGTCATCGGGCTTGATCCCCGCCTTGTCAAAGGCCTTACGGTAAAACCCCACGGTGTGATAAACCCGTTCCGTCACCTGCTGGAGACGTTTCAGCTGCAGGGCCTCCAGGGCCTCCCGGGGCAGGGTTTCAAACTCTTCATTGAAAATCATGTCCAGACCTCCTCGCAGGATACGGGGTCGCTTCCAGGCTCGATCCGCTCCGCGCTTCCCACAAGGGCCGGCTCGGGATCCCCCGCTTTGAAAAAAATGCAACTTTTCGTGTATCTAACACACCGCGACGGACGGCGCAACGGCCTTTTCCCGTCTTCTCTTCCCCCGCCGGCCATGGTAAAAAAAGACGGCTTCGTAAAAAGCCCATATNNTCGGGCGCCTTGCCTATGGAGCTTTTTCCTTTGCCGTTCGAAAAAGTGTTGAATTGGCCTTTTTACGAGTTCGTCAAAAAAAGGAGAAAGGAGTCCTCCCCATGGGAAAGGAACGGGTCACCAGAAGACAGAAGGACGTCTCCCGGCTCCTCCGGGAGAAAAAAAATTTCCGGAAGGACCCTCCTCGGAAAAAGGTGAAAAAGAAATGACGTCTCCCTTCCCGTCACCGGGGGACCGGAAAAACGCCTCTTTTCATCCGGGCCCCGGCAATGTGGAGGCCGCAGATCGTCTTTCCGTCCAGGATCACCCCCTCCTCGATCATCTCCAGGGCCCGCCGGAAGGGAAGCCGGTGGACTTCGATGATTTCGTCCCGGTCCAGGTTGCCCGCTGCGGGAATGAGCCCCGAGGCGAGAAAAAGGTGAATCTTCTCGTCCGAGTAGCCGGGGACGGGCACGATCTCACCGAGGGGCTGCCAGTGCCGGGCGTCACAGCCCGTCTCCTCGGCAAGTTCCCGCCTGGCGCATTCGAAAGGGGTTTCCCCCGCTGCCAGGGTCCCGGCGGGAATCTCCCAGAGTTCCCCGCCGGCGGCATGGCGGAACTGCCGGAGAAGAAGAACGGCACCCCCTTCCGCAACGGGAACGATGGCCGCGGCCCCCGGATGGCGGACCACATCCAGGTCCGCCGTCACCCCGTTGGGAAGGGTGACGTTTTCCCGGTTCAGTGAAAACACCCTTCCCTTGTGAATCCGTTCGACGCTGTTGACCTTGTATGTCATGGGCGAACCTCCCGTTTCATCGGTTCTGAAAGCCTACGCATTGTATCCGATCCCGCACCCCAAAGGAAGACCGCGGACCCGGAAAAACCAGGGACACTGACGGAAAAACCAGGGACACTTCCCGTATTTTTCTCAAGAAAAATACGGGAAGTGTCCCTGGTTTTTCCGGTGTCCCCATTTTATTTGACAGGGGAAGGGATTCTCCACTAAGATCGCTTTTTCGTTTCGGAGACCGTTCTCATGAAATTGAGAGACCGCCGCTTCCAGGGACAGATCATCCTCGTCCTGACCCTGGTACATTTCACCGGGGATTTCTACAATTCCTTCATCACCCCGCTCCTGCCCGCCTTCACGGAACGATTTTCCCTGACCCTGACCGAGGTGGGGATCCTGAGCGGGCTCGGGCGCTTTCTTGCCTTCGTCATCCAGCCCTCCGTGGGATACTTCGCCGACCGGTACCGGACCCGTCTGTTCATTCTCGGCGGAACCCTGCTTTCCGTCGTCTGCATCCCCCTTGCCGGCGTCGTTCCCTCCTTCGCCGTTCTGCTCGGGTGCGTCGCGCTGGGCTCCATCGGCTCCGCCATGTTCCACCCTTCCGTCGCAGGGATGATTCCCCTCTATTCCGGCTCCCGCCCCGGATTCTCCATGTCCTTTTTCAACACCGGCGGGACGCTCGCCTTCGCCGCAGGCCCCGTCCTCATCACCTGGTTCGTGGGGAAATACGGCCTTTCCGCCACCCCGCTGACCATGCTTCCGGGCCTTCTCCTCTTCTTCCTCATCGCCGCAGTGGTCCCCCTCCCCGAGGGGGAGGGCCTGGCAAAAAACGGATTTCTGGGGACCCTCCGGGAGTCCTTCGGAGAGGTCTGGCGGGCCATTCTTCTCCTGTGGGTCGTCATGGTCCTTCGGGCCTTCGTGGCCCACTGCTTCCGGACCTTCTTCCCTCTGCTCCTGGACCGGGAGGGCTTCAGCCTTCTTGCCATCGGAACGGTGGTCTCCATCTTCACCCTGGCCGGAACGATCAGCGGGCTCATCGCGGGGGCCCTTTCCGACCGAATGGGGTTCCGAAAAATCTTTTACGTCGCCCACGGGCTGGCGACCCCGGCGCTCCTCCTTTTCCTCTTCGCGTCGGGAGCCGGCGTGTACCCCATGGCCTGCCTCTCGGGCTTTCTCATCATGGCCACCCTGCCGCTGGGCGTGACGCTGGCCCAGGAACTCGCGCCGAAGGGGCGCTCCATGGTATCGAGCCTGATGATGGGCTTCGCCTTCGGCCTCGGAGGCATGATGACCCCCATCGCGGGAGCCCTGGCGGACCGCTTCACCATCCGGGGGGTCCTGTTCGTGGTCGCCCTCCTTCCCCTTCTCACGACCGCCCTCATCCCATGGATGACGGAAAGGGAACAGGGCAGCCGGGGGGCGTCTGCCGGCTGAACGTACCCCGGCGGGGGGAACCCATGACCCGCCGCTTGTCATTTTTCAAAAGGTGATTAAATTGATTGGGTTCAGGGCAAAGCGAAGTTCCCTTCGGGGGGCCCTGAAACTTCCCCAGGACGGTCTCATGGAAATCAAGGACTATTACGAACTTCTGGAAATCCGGGAAGATGCATCGGACCGGGAGATCAGGGACGCCTACCGGAGGCGCGCCTTCCAGTACCACCCCGACCGGAACGAGGGAAAGCCGGAAGCGGCGGAAATGATGAAGAAAGTGAACGAGGCCTACGCCGTCCTTTCCCATGCCGAGAAAAAAAGGGAGTATGATTTCCTCCGGAGGCAGTACGGTCCGGACGCCGCCTCCCGCTTCCGCCGGTCCCACACGAGCGAGGAAATCTTCCAGGATTCGGACATCCAGCGGATCTTCGAGGAGGTGGCCCGTTCCTTCGGGCTCAGGGGATTCGAGGAAGTGTTCCGGGATCAGTACGGCAACGGATTCAGGACCTTCGAATTCAGGAGGCCCGGCGCTTCCGGCAGGGGGTTCGTCTTCACCGGACCGTTCGCCCGGGGCGGCCGGGACGGCGGGGAGGCGCCGGGCGCGGAGGCCCTCGGGAAGCTGCCCCGCTTCCTTCTCGAAAAACTGGGGGGGCTCGTTCTTCCCCGGGAAGGTCGTGACACGGAGGGCTCCCTGTTCCTGACGGAGGAGGAATCCCTTCAAGGGGGGGCCTTTCCCTATGAAGAGAAGCTGTCCGGGAAAAAACTCATGGTGAAGATCCCGCCGGGAATCGGCGAAGGCCGCCGCATCCGCCTTGCCGGCATGGGAAGGCCGGGAAAGAACGGCGGCAGGCCGGGGGATCTCTATCTCCGGGTCAGGGTCCGAAAACCGCTCCTCGGCAGAATCGGAGACTTCCTCTCCCGTTTCGTAAAATAATCCGGACCGGGAGGCCGCCGAATCCCACGGGGGCGACGAACACCGGCGTCCGCCCCGCCTCCCGCCGCGGGGGAGCCGTCCTATTCGCTTGACATGCCGGCCCGCCGCGTTTATATGTTTGCGTGAGCATAACAATGGATGTGTCCGCATCATCCCCCGGGTCCCCGCCGGCACGTGAAATTTTTTTCATGAAAAGGCCGGAGAAATCTTGCCTTTCCAGGCAAAGAATGAGATAACCTCCTCATTCGAAAAGGCAGGCAGGAACATCGGGGATTTCCGGCCGTCAGGCAGCGGGGGCAAGGCGCCGTTGCGGCAGGAAGTCCATGGTGTGCTCACAAAAAATTGACGGCTTCGTAAAAAGCCCATNNTCGGGCGCCTTGCCTATGGAGCTTTTTCCTTTGCCGTTCGAAAAAGTGTTGAAAGGGCCTTTTACGAGTTCATCAAAATTGACATCTTCAAAAAAAATCCATATACTGCGTTGCCTTTATCCCCGGTTCCGGCGTCGGGTCGTCTGTGCGCCTCACGCTTTGGGAGTCGGGTGCCTTGCCTGAGGATATTAACCTTTGCTGTTCGATAAAGCTTTTTTTGTCTTAAAGAGTTCGTCAAAACTGCGGAGGAACCCATGAGCAAAGTCCATGTAACCATCGACAACATCCCCGTTTCGGTAGAACCGGGCACGACGATTCATCAGGCGGCGAAAAGCGTGGGCATCCACATTCCGACCCTTTGCGCGTCGACCGAGATCGAACACACGCCGGGGGCATGCCGGGTCTGCCTGGTCGATGTGGAAGGCCAGCGTAGCCTGGTCGCCTCCTGCGTCTTCCCCGTCGCGGAGGGCATGGTGGTGCGTACGACGACGGAACGGGTCCGGAAGACCAGAAAGATGGTGGTCGAGCTTCTTCTGTCCAACCACCCGACCGAGTGCAATCACTGCATCAGAAACGGAAACTGCGAACTCCAGAAAGTGGCCGAGCAGACCGGCGTTCGGGAAGTTCGCTTCGACATCCCCCCCTTCCCGAAGGAGGGGGCGATCGACCTCTCGAGTCCGTCCATCGTCAGGGACACGAGAAAATGCATTCACTGCCACCGGTGCGTCACCGTCTGCGACGCGATCCAGGGCGCCAGCGTCCTGACGCCCGCATGGAGAGGCAGCGACCTCAAGGCCATGCCGGCCTTCAATCTTCCCCTGTTGGAAACCAACTGCACCGCCTGCGGCCAGTGCATCCTGGTCTGCCCGGTGGGAGCCCTTTACGAGAAGGACGACACGGCGAGCGTCTGGATGGCCCTGCAGGACCCGAAGAAACACGTGATCGTCCAGGAAGCGCCGGCCATACGGGCCAACCTCGGGGAGGAATTCGGCATGCCCGCCGGCTCCCTCGTCACGGGGAAAATGATCACCGCCCTCAGGCGGCTGGGATTCGACAAGGTCTTCGACACGAATTTCACCGCCGACCTCACCATCATCGAAGAGGGGAATGAGCTTCTGAAGCGCGTCAAGGAAGGGGGCACCCTTCCCATGATCACTTCCTGCAGCCCCGGATGGATCAAGTTCTGCGAACACTTCTACCCCGATCTGCTCGATCACCTTTCCACATGCAAATCCCCCCAGCAGATGTTCGGAGCCCTGGCGAAGACATACTATGCAAAAGTTGCGGGGATCGATCCGAAAGACATCGTGTCCGTTTCCATCATGCCCTGCACGGCCAAGAAATTCGAGGCGAGCAGGGCCGAGATGTGCGACAGCGGCTACCGGGACGTGGATTATGTCCTCACGACGCGGGAGCTCGCCCGGATGATCAAGGAAGCGGGAATCGATTTCGTCAATCTCCCCGACGGGGATTACGACGCCCCCATGGGGGAATACACCGGCGCCGCGACGATTTTCGGGGCGACGGGAGGCGTCATGGAGGCGGCCCTGCGGACCGTTTACGCCGTGGTGACGGGCGAGAACCTGCCCAGCCTCGACATCACCCCCGTCCGCGGACTCGACGGGGTGAAAGAAGCCACCGTGAAGGTGGGCGGCCTGGGGGACGTGAAGGTGGCCGTGGCCCACGGACTCGCCAATGCCCGCAAGATCATGGACCGTATCCGTGATAAAAAGGCGGACTGGGCCTTCATCGAGATCATGGCCTGCCCGGGCGGATGCGTGTCCGGCGGCGGCTCCCCCATTCCCACCAGCAACGAAATCCGGACCCTTCGCGCCGGCGCCCTGTACCGGGACGACGGTTCGGTGCAGCAATACCGGCAATCCCATGAGAATCCTTCCATCAAGAAAATCTACGAGACCTTCTTGAAGGAACCTCTGGGACACAAATCCCATGAACTGCTCCACACCCATTACACGAAGCGCGGTACCGACGTGCCCCATCGCGACGCCCTGGGAGAATCGGAAGGGCATGGGAAGAAACATTGAAAGGACCTTCGCGTGCAAAACGCCCGAGAGGAATGAACCCGTCTGACCTCGGGAAATAGGAAGGCCTTTCATCACGAAACGACAGAGGTTTGATCTCCCGGGGTCAAACCTCTTTTTTATGGGGGGGGAAAAGGAGTATTCCCCGCAATGGACCGTATCGAAAAAGACCTCCTCGGCGAACTGGCGGTGCCGGAACACGCCTACTGGGGAATTCACACGGAAAGGGCCCTCCGCAATTTCCCCGTCAGCGGCCGCCCCGTCCACCCCTCCCTGATCGAAGCGATGGCCCTCGTCAAAAAGGCCTGCTGTCTCGCCAACGCCGACACGGGACACCTCCCGGGGAGGAAAGCCGACGCCATCGCCAGGGCCTGCGACGAAATCGCGGAAGGAAAGATGCGCGACTGCTTTCCCGTGGACGCCCTGCAGGGAGGCGCCGGGACGTCGACGAACATGAACGTCAACGAGGTCGTCGCGAACCGGGCCATAGAAATCCTGGGCGGGAAAAAGGGGGAGTATTCCACGGTCCACCCCCTGGAAGACGTCAACCTCCACCAGTCCACGAACGACGTCTATCCCACGGCGGTCAAAGTGGCCGGCATCAACGGGCTGCGGAGGCTGAGCCCGGCCGTTGCCGCCCTCCAGGGCGCATTCCAGGACAAGGAGAAGGAATTCGCCCGCATCGTGAAGATCGGCCGGACGGAACTGCAGGAAGCGGTTCCCATGACCCTGGGAGTGGAATTCTCGGCCTTCTCGGAAGCCGTCTCGAGGGACCGGTGGCGAACGGCGAAATGCGAAGAGCGCCTTCGCGTCGTCAACCTCGGCGGAACGGCCCTGGGAACGGGCATCACCGCCCCCCGGGAGTACATTTTCCTCGTCACGGAAAAACTGCGGGAAATCACGGGACTCGGGCTTTCCCGGGGGGAAAACATGGCGGGGGAAACGGCCAACGCCGACGCATTCGTGGAAGTGTCGGGAATCCTGAAGGCCCATGCGGCGAACCTGATCAAGATCTCAAACGATCTTCGGCTGTTGAACTTTATCGGCGAAATCGGCGTCCCGCCGCTCCAGGCCGGGTCCTCCATCATGCCGGGAAAGGTGAACCCCGTCCTGCTGGAGGCGGTCATCCAGGCGGGCATCAAAGTCATGGGAAACGACCTCGTCCTCGCGGACGTCGCAAGCCGGGGGACGCTTCAGATCAATGAATTTCTGCCCCTCTTGGCGCACGTCTTTCTCGAATCCCTCGACCTGCTCACCAACGGCGACCGTCTTCTGGCCGGGCACGTCGCGAAAATCGAGGCGAACGAGGCGCGATGCCGGGCCTTTTTCGATCAAAGCCCCATGATCGTGACCGCCCTTCTTCCCGTCGTCGGTTACGAGAAAGCGACGGCCATCCTCCAGGAGTTCAGGAAGGAAAGCGGAAAGACGATGCGCGCCTTCCTGGAGGAGAAACTGGGCGCCGCCCTCGTGGAAAAGGTTTTCTCCCCCTATCATCTGACGGCGCTGGGATACAGGAACGATGGAGACGACACCGAAGGGAAATAGGCTTCACATCGCGCTTTTCGGCAGGACCAACGTGGGGAAGTCGAGCCTCCTCAACTTTCTCGTGGGTCAGGACATCGCCATCACCTCCCCCGTCTCGGGAACGACGACGGACGTGGTGGAAAAGGCGGCGGAACTCCTTCCCCTCGGCCCGGTCCTGTTTCTCGACACGGCCGGTCTCGACGACACATCCTCCCTCTCGGGAGCGAGACGGGAAAAAACGGAAAAAGTCTACGCCCGTGCGGATGTGATCCTGCTCGTGACGGAGGCGGAAACATGGACGGATTACGAGGAGGCGGTCCTGGCAAACGCCCGGGAAAACGGTACGCCCCTCCTGATCGTCGTCAACAAGATCGACCTCATGGCCCCCTCCGCCGGGTTCATGGAAACGCTGAGGAAAAAGGCCGACCGGATCCTTCCGGTTTCCTGCCTGGACCTGAAAAACAGGGATGCCAGCGTGGAAGCGCTGAAGCGCCTTCTCCTGGAGGTCGCCCCCGCCGATTTCGTCCGGACGCCCCCGCTCATCGGCGACCTGCTTCCGGCCGGCGGGATCGCCGTCCTCGTGACCCCCATCGACCTGCAGGCGCCGAAAGGGAGGCTGATCCTCCCCCAGGTCCAGACCATCCGGGACGTCCTGGACAACGATGCCGCGGCGTTCGTCGTGAAGGAAAGGGAACTCGCCGCGCTGCTGTCCACCCTGAACCGCCCTCCGAACATCGTGGTGTGCGATTCCCAGGCGATCCTGAAGGTATCCGCCGACACCCCCAGGGACGTTCCCTGCACGACCTTTTCCATCCTTTTCGCCAGGCAGAAGGGCGACCTCACCGCCGCCGCGGAAGGGGTCGCCGGGATCGAAGGATTGAGGCCGGGGGACAGGGTGCTCATCGCGGAGGCCTGTTCCCATCACCCCCTCCAGGACGATATCGGGCGGGTGAAAATCCCCAGGTGGCTCCGTCAATACGTGGGCGGCGAAATCGAGACGGCCGTTTTCGCCGGAAGGGATTTCCCGGAGAACCTCGGGGACTATCGCCTCATCATCCACTGCGGGGCCTGCATGCTGACCCGGAAGGAAATGCTCCATCGGATTCAGCGGGCCAGGGAGGCCGGTGTCCCGCTGACGAACTACGGTCTGACCATCTCCTTTCTCCAGGGAGTCGCCCGAAGAGTCCTGCTCCCGTTTCCCGCCGCCCTGACGGCTTTTGACCGCCGGATGAGGGCCCTGAAACACCCCTCCGGCGAAAAAGGAGACCATCTTTCATGAAAGACTTCATCGACGACGCGAAAATCGAAACGATCCTGGAGGAATCGAGAAATCCCGATCCCGTCCGGGTGCGGGCGATCATCGACAAGGCCAGGGAGCACAAGGGCCTCACCCCCCAGGAAACGGCCGTCCTCCTCCAAACGGAAGACAGGGAACTCGTGGAGGCCATGTGGGCCGCGGCGCGGGAAATCAAACAGGCGATCTACGGAAACCGGCTGGTCCTGTTCGCGCCCCTGTACATCGCCAACTACTGTTCCAACAACTGCCTTTACTGCGGGTTCAGAAAGGACAACAAGGACCTGAACCGCGTGGCGCTGACCATGGAACAGATCGCCGACGAGGTGAGAACCCTCGAACGGGAAGGACACAAGCGGCTCCTCATGCTGTGCGGCGAGCATCCGGGCCGTTCCAGTCTCGATTACTTCATCGAGGCCATCGAGACGGCCTACGCGACGAAAACGGAGAAGGGGGGCGAAATCCGCCGGATCAACGTGGAGATCGCACCGATGTCCGTGGAAGAGTTCAAGCGCCTGAAGGCGGCCAGGATCGGCACCTACGTCCTCTTCCAGGAAACCTACCACCACGACACCTATCGCAGGATGCACCCCACGGGACCGAAATCGGACTACCTCCGGCGTCTGACCGCCATGGACCGGGCCCAGCAGGCCGGCATCGACGACGTGGGGATCGGCGCCCTGTTCGGCCTGTACGATTACAAATTCGAAGTGCTCGGGCTCCTGTTTCACGCCCTTCATCTGGATTCGGAATTCGGTACGGGCCCCCACACCATTTCCGTGCCCCGCCTGGAACCGGCCCTGAACGCGCCGGCAGCGATCAAACCGCCCATGCCGGTATCGGACGACGAATTCAAGAAGCTGGTGGCCGTCATCCGCATGGCCGTTCCGTACACCGGCATGATCCTGTCCACCAGGGAAACCCCGGAATTGAGGAGGGAGGTCTTCGAACTGGGCATCTCGCAGATCAGCGCCGGTTCGAGAACCAATCCCGGCGGATACCGGAAGGACTCGAACGAGGGGTTCCGGGCGGCCCAGTTCAACCTGGGAGACACCCGGACGCTCGACGAGGTCATCCAGGACATCGCGCTGAAAGACCACATCCCCAGCTTCTGCACGGCCTGCTACCGGCTCGGAAGGACGGGCCAGGATTTCATGGAACTGGCGAAACCGGGCCTCATCCAGAGATTCTGCCGCACCAACGCCATCCTGACCTTCAAGGAGTACCTTGAAGACTACGCCTCGCCCGAAACCAAAAAGGTGGGAACCCGCCTCATCGAGAAACTCGTCGCCGAAACGGACCGGGCGGGCATTCAGAGAACCCTGAAGAGCCGGTTGAAAAGAATCGAAAAGGGGGAACGGGACCTCTATGTCTGACGCCCGTCACCGCCGGTCCCGGGACGTCGCGGGGGAAGACGCGCGACGGGGCGGACGGGAGCGCCGGACGGACGGAGAAGGGACCCCGTCACCCGTGCCGGCGAAACGGGAAATCGTCCGCCTGCTGAACGAGACGGACGATTCGGCCGTCTTGGCCCTTTTCGCCCGGGCGGACCGGGTCCGGAGGAAATGCGTCGGGGACGCCGTCCACCTTCGGGCCCTGATAGAGTTTTCCAATCACTGCCGCAGAAACTGCCTTTACTGCGGCCTGCGCAGAAGCAACGGGAAGGCGGTCCGCTACCGCATGACCGTCGACGAGATCCTCGCCGCGGCCTCCGAAGCCGCAGCCATGGGATTCAGGACCGTCGTCCTCCAGTCGGGGGAGGACCCCGGCTATGCCGTCGAGGACCTTTGCGGCCTCGTTCGAAACATCAAGACGGGCACGGGGATGGCCGTCACCCTGTCCATCGGGGAACGGTCCCGCGACGATTACGGAAGGCTGAAAGAGGCCGGGGCGGACCGCTACCTCCTGCGATTCGAGACGTCCGACCCGCTCCTCTTCCGGAAGCTGAAACCCGACTCCGTCTACGAGGAACGCTTCCGATGCCTCCGGTGGCTTTCGGAACTCGGCTATCAGGTGGGTTCCGGGAACATGGTGGGACTCCCCGGCCAGTCCGAGGAAAGCCTGGCCGACGACATCCTCCTGTTCAGGGAGCTGGACCTGGACATGATCGGTCTCGGCCCGTTCATCGCGCATCCCGACACGCCGCTGCGGGGAAGCCCCGACGGAACCATCGACCGGGTGCTGCGGGTCACGGCGCTTGCCCGGATCGTCACCGGAAACGCCCACATGCCGGCGACGACGGCGACGGGCACCATCGACCCCAGAGGCAGGGAAAAGGCGCTGCAGTGCGGCGCGAACGTACTCATGCCCAACGTCACCCCGCAGCGATACCGGGAGCACTATTTGATCTATCCCGGGAAGATCTGCATCGCAGAGGAACCGGCCCGATGCCGCTTTGACGCGGAAACCATGGTCTCAAGCCTGGGACGGACGATCGGGCGGGATGCCGGGGACAGCCTGAAAAGGCCGGACCGCAGGACCGGAAAGCGCCCTTCCCCCGGAGAAGATCCCCCCGGCGGACACACCGCCCCCCGCGAATCCTGATTCCAGAGGCGATCGGGCCCGCCGCGCAGGAGACGACCCCTTCGGTCAGGAGCGGGGCGATTCCGGCGCCCCGTTGTACTGGATGGTGAGCATGGTGATGTCGTCCGCCTGCGGCTCCCCCCCGGCAAAATCCCGGATGCGCTCCAGGAGCGCGAGAACGATCTCCTTCAGCGGATGCCCCTTCCGGGCGGCAAGTTCCGTCTCCAGCCTGGCTTCGGTGTAAAGTTCCTTTGCCGGGTTCATCGCCTCGGTGACCCCGTCGGTATAGAGGAAGAGCACGTCGCCCCGTTCGAGAACGACGGTCTTCGATTCATAGGAAAGGTCTTCCACGGCGCCGAGGGCGATGCCGTCCGTACCGGCGAGCGTCTCCAGGGCGCCGGACGCCCGCAGAACATAGGGACGGTTGTGCCCGCCGTTGGAATACTGGAGACGTCCCGTCCGGACATCCAGAATCCCCAGGAAGAGGGTGACAAAGAGAAAGGAGGTGTTGTCCACCGAGAGGTCCTCGTTCACCCGCTCCAGGACCTTGTGCGCGTCGAGCCCCCTGGTGGCTTTGGTCTTGATGAGGGTTTTCGTGATGGCCATGAAGAGGGACGCGGGAACCCCCTTCCCGGAAACGTCGCCCACATGGAAGCACAGGTGGTCGTCGTCGAGAAAGAAGAAGTCGAAGAGATCCCCCCCGACCTCCTTGGCCGGGTCCAGGACGGCGTAGATGTCGATTTCGGGCCGGTCCGGGTACGGGGGAAACACCTTGTGGAGAATCCCCATCTGGATGTCGTGGGCGATCTTGAGTTCGCTTTCGATCCGCTCTTTCGCCGCCGTCGTCTCGGTGAGGTCGGCGATGTACCGCTTCAGGGACAGGCGCATGGATTCGAAGGAGCGGGCCAGATCCCCCACTTCGTCCCGGGAGGCGACGGGGGGCAGCGGGTTGTCCAGATTACCCCCGGAGATCTCCGCCGTCGCCCCCGCCAGCATCCGGAGGGGCCGGGTGATCGATCTCGAGAGGAACACGATGACGGCGAACAGCAGAAGGGCCCCGATGATCCCGAGGACGAGAACGGAACGGTTCAGGGCCGCCACGTCCGCCATGAGTTCGTCCCGGGGGAAAAGGACCCCCAGGGACCAGCCGCTCGAGGCAAGGGGCGCGAACACCATCCAGCAGCTTTTTCCCGTGAGGAGGCTCTGGAAGGGGACGAAGCCGCTTTTCCCGTGGATCATGTCCCTGCCGATCCGCCGGAGGGTCCTGTCGTTTCGCGCCTCGGCGATGGTGAAAATGGTCTCGTTCATGACGAGACGGGGCAGGGGATGGGTGACGAAGGTCCCGTTTTTCGAAATGAGGAACCCGTATCCCGTGTCTTCGATGCGGATGGAGGCGACGATTTCCTGGAGCCACCGGAGGGAGATGTCGGCCGTGACGATCCCGGCGAAGGTCCGTTTCCCCTTCACCGTCAGGTAAAAGGGGACGGAAAAGGTGGACATGACGATGTTTCCCGCGCCTTCGTCGAAATAGGGTTCCGTCCATACGGGACATTCCAGTTCCCTGGGAATCTGGTACCAGTCCTGCGAGACATACCGGTAGGACTCGTCGGCGAGATCGGCGTAGCGGATCGTATCCCGGCTTTTGTAAAAATAGGGCGCGTATCCCGACGGGCCGGGCCCGAAAAGGCCCGGTTCGAAAGCGACGGCCGCGCCGTAGATGTCCCCGTTGCCCTCCACGACGGCCCTCAGGATCTTCAGGAGCGCCCTCTCGTCCTCCGGGGGGGAGGCTTCCAGGAACACGGCGAGATTCCGGGGAACCTTTTCCACCTTTCCCAGAACGACGTCCATGCGGTTCACCGTGGCCGCGGCAAGATTCCTCGCGCTTTCCTCCACTTCACGGACCACGATCCGGCGGGCATCGAAGTAATTGTATCCGAAGATGAAAAGAAAGATGACGGTCACGCTCGCCAGGACGGGCGCCGCGATTCTGAAGGCGATTCCCCTACGGCTCTTCATTTCCGCACACCCGGTAAAACTCCGTAAAGGAGGGGACCGTTTCGATGAGGCCGAAAGCCTTGAGACCATGGGCCACGCGGTGGTAGTCCTCGGGCAGGAGGCTTCCTGCGGGGAGGGCGGGGTTGTCCCTGGACACCATGAGATCCTTCATCCGGTCGAGCATCCACCGCTGATGGACCCGGGTCGCCGGGATGTTGGCCTTTTCCAGCTCCCTCAGGATGATCCCGACGGCTTCGTCGGGATGATCGAAGGCGTACCGCCAGCCCTCCAGGGTCGCGTTCACGAAGGCCCGGCACAGGTCCGGATCCCCTTCGAAGGTTTTTTCCAGAACGTAGATCCCGTCCTCCGGATAATTGAGACCGTAGTCCTGAAAAAAGAACGGCGTCAGCTCGTCCGGATCGACGCCGGCATTGAGGATCGTGTGGTACTCGTTGTACCACATGGCCGAGGCGACGGCGACGCCTCCCCGGAGGAAAAGATCGACGGAAAAGGACTGGGGAACGACGACGACGTTCAGTTTGAACTTACGGAAAAAGGCCGCCGGCTGGATCTGGAAGACGCCCCCCCACAGGCCCGCCTTCCGGCCCCCCATGTCCTCCGGTTTTTCGATGCCGCTCGATTTCATGGCCACGAGCATCAGGGCCGACTGTTGGAGGATCTGGGCGATGTTGACCACGGGAATCCCTTTCGCCCGCATCTCGATGCCCGTCGCAAGCCAGAGCGTTCCGAAGTCCGCCGTGCCCTCTTCGAGGCATACCCCGGGGGAGCGCCCCGGCCCTCCGGGAAGGATGGTGAGGTCGATCCCGTGCTTCCGGTAGATCCCCCGTTCCAGCGCCGCATAGTATCCCGCGAACTGGGCCTGGGGAACCCATTGGGGGAGAAAGACCGCTTTCTTCAGGGGGCCCTCCCCGGCCGCCTCACGGCACGGCGCGAGAAGGAGGATGAGGAGGAGGGCGACGGCCGCGATTCCCATCCGGCCGTGAAACGCCTCCCTGCCTTTAAAACAGGAGAGAAAGAACATTCGTTCGGCCTTCCCTGCGGTATTCCGCGGCCCGGGTCAGTTGCCGGATCAGATAGATCCCCAGTCCCCCGACGGCCCGTTCCTCGACGGCCGCGTTCAGATCGGGAGCCGACATGGAAAAGATGTCGAAGGGAATTCCCTGGTCGCGGATCTCGATCCGGAGTTTTCCCTCGCCGGAGGGAACACAGCGGATCTCCACCGTTCCGTCTTTCTCCGGGTAAGCATAATGGATGATGTTCACTAGGCTCTCTTCCAGGGCGAGTTCCACTTCAAGAATCCGTTTTTCCCCCATTCCCTTCTCCCGGGCCCGGGTCGAAACGAAGGCAAGCATTTCTTCAAGGTGTTCCATTCTGGCCGGTTTCTTCAGGGCCTCCATGGCCGACCTCTTCCTCGAACCCGATGATACCGATGAATCCCCTGGGATTCAGAGTTGACGGCTTCGTAAAAAATTCCTATGCCGCCCCTTCTTCCCTCGACCCTTTGGCGTACTATCCGTACGCTTCATTCCTCGGGATTCGGNNTCGGGCGCCTTGCCTATGGAGCTTTTTCCTTTGCCGTTCGAAAAAGTGTTGACAGGCATTTTTACGAGTTCATCAGAGTTGCGACAGGGCCTCCTCCTTCGAGGAAAAAATGGGAAGGATCTTGCTGAATCCGGATATTTCGAAAACCTCCTTCACCATGCTCTGCAGGGAGGCCAGGACGATTTTCCCGTTTCGCGCCTTCAGTTTTTTCGTAACCGCCAGAATGCTGCGAAGCCCCGCGCTGCTGATATACTCCAGACCCTGCAGATCGACGACGAGGACCGTTTCCCCGCCGGCGATGCACCCCTCCATCTCCTTGTCGAAGTCCGGGGAAGTCACGGCGTCGAGACGCCCGCTGACGGAAACGAGCACGCCCTTTTCCGTCTTCTGTTTCCGAATCTCCATGCGGTTCTCCTTTCGGGTTTATCCTAAGACGGTGTAATCGGTGACAGAAAAAAAAGCAAGGATTTCTTGGCAGACGCTCTTTCCGGCGTCTCCGACCCCGGCGGCGGGGAATCCTGTTTTCTTTTTTTCCCCCATGGTGTATCCATTCACAGGATTTCCGGGGACGTCACATTCCCCCCCGGAGGGCGATGCGAAACGGAGGCGAAGGCACACCGGCAATGAACCCGAAGGCAGATCCGGCCTCCCCGGCCGAAACGGCACCCATCCCCCGGACCGACCCGGCCAACATCCTCATGATCCACGGCGGAGCGCTGGGCGACGGCATTCTCGGCCTTCCGGCGGTTTTTTCCGTCCGCCAGGCCTTTCCCCGGGCAACGATCACCCTCATCGGGCATCCCGAACGGTGGACGTGGATCCGCCCCTCCCCTGTCGACAGGATCCTTCCCCTGGAAGGAATTTCCCTGCACCGCCTCTTCCTTCCGGAAGGTCCCTTCCCGCCTTCCGTGACGTCGCTTCTCGGGGAGCAGGATCTGGTCATAAGCTGGTACGGTGATGACGTCTTCGGGAAAAACCTGCAATCCCTGGTTCGGGGCGCCCTTCTCTTCAATCCCTTTCGCCCCGCCGCCCTCACGGAACACGCTTCACGCTTTTTTCTCGAAACGCTTGGCCCCCTGGGCATCCCCTGCACCGCCGCCGTCCCGGCGCTGGAGGACCCCTTTCCGCCGGAAGCCTCCCCGGAAGGCGGGCCCTTTGCGGTGTTCCACCCGGGGAGCGGGGCCCGGAACAAGTGCTGGCCCCCGGAGAATTTCCTCCGGCTCGCCGGGGCGGTCGAACGGCGCCTGGGACTGCCCTGCCGCTATCTCGCGGGCGAGGCGGACCGCTGGATCGCCGACCACCCCGGCTTCCGGGCGGCGGCGGCATCCGGCGCCGTGCTGAGGGATCTTCCCCTCCGCGGCGTGGCATCCGTCCTCAAGCAGGCAAGGTTTTACGCGGGGAACGACTCGGGAATCTCCCACATGGCGGCAGCCCTCGGGGTCCCTTCCGTGGTCCTCTTTCTCACGACGAATCCCGGGATCTGGCGGCCGCCGGGGGATCATGTCCGGATCCTTTACAGGCCTTCCGAAGGAATCGCCGTGGAAGACGTCGTCCCGGCAATCATGAAGATCCTGTCCTGAAAGGAAACGAGAGGAATGCCGTTACATTATTTCTTCCGGAAAGTCATTTTCATGGAGCCGGGCAGGGTGATCTCGACGGTCTTTCCCCGGATGCTGCCGGTGATGACGCCTCCCGTCCGGGTATTCACCCTGAGTTCGTCCCCCTTGACATACCAGGAAAAGGGCACCTCGTCGGCGCCGACCCGCCACACCCCTTCACCGCCCGAATCCAGCTCGAGAACGACCTCCTCCTGCTTTCCCTGGAAGCGGGTATCGCCCTCGTAAACCCCCGCATAGGGGTCCCCGGACCGGCAGGAACAGAGAACAAACAGCGCGAGACAGACCAGAACGGTTCGGAAAACGCGGGCCATCCACGTTTTGATTTTCATGCTTTATCCCCTCACGATCATCCGTCGAAGGACGATTTCAAGGCGCCGCGGCGGGAAGCTTTTTCCCGCGGAAAAGGCGGCCCCTGTCAAAATAGAACACCTGCACGGCAAAGAGAAACAGAACCGCGTCCTCGGTGAGTTTTTTCCATCCCAGGGCCTCCCCCACCGTGTCGAAGCACCCGCAGTTGATGGGCGCCCCCCAGTACATGTTGATCGAGATCATTCCCATGAAGAGAAGAAGAAGGATTCCCGTGATCAGGGCGGCCGCCGCCGTGCGGAGACCGATGATCAGAAACAGGCCGCAGAAGAACTCGACCCACGGAAGCACGATGGCCCCCGCGTTGAGCAGCGGATAAGGAATGAGCCGATAGGCGGCCACCGCTTCCGCAAACTGGGCAGGGTAAGGAATCTTGCTCATGCTCGCGTAAACGAAGACGAATCCGAGGACCACTCTGAGGACCGTGGCGAGCCATCTGCTCGAAACGAATTTCCCTGCGGCGATAAAAAAGCTTTTCATGGTCCCGTGGGGTACCCCCGTTTCTCCCATTCGGCCAGGCCGCCTTCCAGCAGGCCCACATTCCGGTGACCCCGGTTCACAAGCTTGTCGGCCACCTCCAGGTCGTAGGGCCTGCTGATGGTCCTGCCGTACACGGCGATCTTTTTCTCCTTGTCCTCCTCGGCAAGGGTCATCATGTAGACGATGTCGAAGAGGGCCGGAGGGATGTTGATCGCCCCCCGGATGTGCTTTTTCTCGTAGAAATTTACGGGCATGGCATCCACGACGATCATGTTCCCTCTTTCGCCCGCTTCCAGCACGGACAGCGGATCCATCCGGAGAAAGGCCACGTCGGAAGGCATCTTCGGAACAAGGGGAATCCCGTTCGGGTTCGAGTGGTTGAAAATCAGCCCGAAAAGCACGCTCAATCCGAGGATCAGGACGATGTCGAACCAGGCAAGGCGCGGCCGGTCATACTGCTTTCGAACCTCCCGCTCCACGATTTTCACATCGTCGACGACCCACGTGGAAATCTGCTTCATGAAGGCGAGGGAAATGTCGGGATACTCGTTCAGGATCTGGAGGAAAAGCTTCTTGGGAAAAACGATCAGCCGGGTCTCTTCCAGGGCTTCCACATGGGCCGAACGCTTCTCCCCGCTGATCAGGGCCAGCTCGCCGAAGCTTTCGCCGGGTCCGAGGACGGACAGGTCGATCTCCACCCCCTGCCGATCCTTCCGGAAGACGCGGATCCGTCCCGAGGCGATGACGTAGAACTTGTCACCGGGATCGCCCTGACGGAATACGAAGGTCCCCCCCGGAACCAGCTCCTCGGAGACGGAACGGATGATCTCCTCCAGCTTTTCCCTGGGGATTTCCCGGAAGAGGGGGTTTTTCAGAAGGCTCTTTTCCGCTTCAGGGGAATCTTCCTGTCTCATGAGCCCGGAGGTTCCTGTTCGAGCAAGCGCTGCAAAAGGCCCGCGGCGGATGCTATCTGCCCCGTGCCGCCCGGATTTCCCTCAGCATGTCATCGAGGTCCCCGATCACTCCGTTGTGAACCAGGAGAACCTCCCCGCCTGGCGTTGCCAGGATCAGGGAGGGGACTTTCGGATTTCCCGCCGCCTTGGAAATCCCCCCGTTTTCGTCGGGGAAAACGGGAAATTTCACCTTGAAAGCGGCTTTATAGCCGGCCGCCTGTTTTTCCGTGTTCTTCACGGTGACGCCGATCAGGCGGATTTCGCTCCTGAGGTCCGGGTCGTCCTGAATCACGTTGTAGAGCCTGTTAACTACAGGCGCGTTCCGGTGACAATCCGGTCAGAGGACGTTGATGAACTCCACCAGAACGAATTTCGCCGATATGTCGGACAGCAGGAAGGGACCGTCGGTCCGCACTCCGAGATACTGCTTCTCTTCCGAGGTTTCGGGCGCCTGCAACAGGAAGGGCGTGATGCTCTTCCCCGCGGCCGCCCCCTCCTGATACGCTCCGAGCATGTTGCCGCAAAGAAGCGTGATCCCAACGGCCATGACCCGGAATATCCTGCGCCATCCCTTCGAACACATATCCGCCCCCTGTAATCCGCATTCGGAAAAAAAGCATGCACTGGGGTGGAAGTATAGCCTCAGGTCATGTTTCCTGTCAAGGTTGACGGCTTCGTAAAAAAGCCCATATGCTGCGTTCCCCTTCTTCCCT
>DJVQ01000002.1:0-15598 GCA_002441265.1 Syntrophaceae bacterium UBA6252 | reverse complement strand
GAGCTTTTTACTTTGCCGTTCGAAAAAGCGTCGTTCGGATTTTTCGGGTTCGTCAGACGCAGCGCATGACGAATTCCTTCCTGCCGACGATCAGCCGGTAGGTCTCGCGGGGGTGGCCGAGGGCGACAAAACCTTCCACCGTTTCCCCGTCGGGGATTCCCAGGGATCTCGGAATGCGCCGGTCCCGTCTCATCGCTTCCACGGCGAAGCCGATGAGGCACGAACCGAGTCCCAGGGCGTGGGCGGAAAGAAGAATGTTCTGGGCGGCAAGGAAGGCGTCCTCCCGGGGGCTCATGGCATCCTTCCGGGAACCGATGACGATGGCCGCCGTCGCGCCGTGGAAGAGGCGGTCCTTTTTTCGCAGCTCCCAGTCCGCGATGGCCTCCTTCACCGTTTCCAGGTATTCCCGGTAGTAGAGGTCCAGATCCCTTTTTCCCGCCATCCTGAGAAGTTTCCGGAGAAAGGCCTTTTCCGCCAGACCGTTCAGTCTCCTGTAAAAGCCGATGACCCCCTCCCCGCAGGCGAGGAGGGCTTCCCGCGAGGAAAGGACGGTGAAGGTCCACATCTGGCTGTTCGTCGCCGACGGGGCGGTTACGGCGACATGAACGAGGTCGTCCAGGAGGGAGCGGTCCACGGGAAGATCCTTGAAATTCCGGCAGGAACGGCGGGAGGCCATGAGACGGACGAGGGCGGCCGCATCGAACTCCCCCGGCGGAAGCCAGCGCCGGTCGAGGGAGAAGTTTTTGAAATCGAGGTTTTTCTCATTCAGGGCCGTCACCTCGGCGGCCCCCGTGGGGCACACGGCGGCGCAGTGGCCGCATGCCAGGGAACGATCCCCGGTGACGACGGCCTTGTCCCCTTTCATGGAGATCGTCCCGGTTGGACACACGGCAACACAAAGACCGCACCCGTTGCATTTATCCCCGTCAATGACGGTGTACACCCTGCCGCCCGCCACGATCTCTCCTTTCCCGTGCCGGGGCCCGTGAGGCCCCGCACCGTATTTTTTCACCCGCCGTGAATCGTTTTGTGATAAAAATCAACAAGGATCCTTGCACCCTGACCGATTTCGAAAGGAGTGCGCCATGTTTCTTGATTTCCTCACCGGGGCCGCCACCGTCCTCATCATCGTCCTTCTGGTGCCCTTCCTCTGGTTCGTCTTCCATGTCAGCGTCCTCGTCGCCATTCCCATCGCCATCGCCGTCGGCCTGTTCTTCGGCCTCGCCGTCATCGGGAAAATGGTCCGGTTCGCCGCCGGGCGTTACCGGGAATCCCGGGAAAACCGCCGGACGCACCCCTGACGTTTCAGGACGTTCCCTTTCCCGATTCCCGGTGCACCGAATAGACGTTCCGCTGGGCCGTCGGCGTGACGACCAGGTTCTGGATGTTGACATGGGGGGGCGCATTGAGAATGAACAGGATGCATTCCGCCACGTCCTCCCCGGACAGGGGGACAAACCCCTCGTAGACCCGGTCCGCCTTCTCCCTGTCCCCGTGGAAACGGACGTCGGAAAACTCCGTGCGGACGGCCCCGGGGCTCACCGCGGACACCCGGATCTCCGTTCCGAGAAGGTCCACGTTCATCCCCTCCGAGAGGGCCCGGACGGCGTACTTGGACGCGTTGTAGACGTTTCCCCCGGGATAGACCTGGAATCCCGCGATGCTTCCCACGTTCACCACGTGGCCCCGGTTCCGCGCCACCATGAGGGGAAGCACCGCCCGGGAGACGTTCAGAAGCCCCTTGACGTTCGTGTCGATCATCCGGTCCCAGTCATCGAAGCTCCCCTCCTGGAGTTTCCCCAGACCCGAGGCGAGACCTGCGTTGTTGACGAGGACGTCGGGAACGATGCCCTCCCCCTTCAGCTCCTCCACGTAACGGAACACGTCCTCCCTGTCCCGGACATCGAGCCTGCGGCAATGGATCCGGATGTCCCGGCCCCGTTCCAGTTCCTTTTTCAGGTCGAGCAGGCGTTCCTCCCTGCGGGCCGTCAGGGCGAGATGCGCCCCGCCCGCGGCGCACTTCCGGGCGCAGGCCTCCCCGATCCCGGAACTTGCGCCGGTGATGAGAATCCATTTTCCTTCGATCCGGTTTTCCATCGATTCTCCCTTTCAAGCTTTTTTAAGCCGCTCTCATGTCTCCCTCGCGGCGGCGCCGCCCGTTTCGACCTTGAAGGACGGCATCCAGGACACGGCGTCCCGGACGATCCGGGCAACCACGTTCTGAAGCCAGAGCGTTCCGAGCCGGAGGGACTCGCCGTCGAGGCTCCTCACCCCGTCGAGGTACTCCCCCGAATCCCGGCACGCCTTCCGGAATTTCTCCAGGAAGAGCTCCCGTTCCCGGACATGGCCCCCGTCCGCGCCGGCCTGTTCCAGCACCTGCCGGATTTCCGGCCAGAACCGCTGGAATTCGCTCTTCTGGCGGAGAAGGAGCGCCCGGTTCTTCCCGCCGCCGCGGCCGACCGTCCTGGCCACGGTGATGGACCGTTCCATCTTTCCGGACAGTTCGCCGAGACGGCCGATCCGTTCGGCCAGGGCCGTCCCGAGTTTTTCCAGGGCGCCCGCATAGAGGGCCTCGCCCAGGGGGCCCTTGTCCAGGAAGGGCTTCCGGATGTGACGGTACCACTCCCTGAGGGCGATCAGGTTCGCGACGAAAAAAAGATTGTTCAGCACCCGCCTGCGGATGTCCCCGTAAAAACCGGGATGGAAGGTGACCGACTTCCCCGCCGTCCGGGTGTCCCTCAGGATGACGCCCCCCTCGGGACAGTCGGTCCGGCAGACTACCCCGGCGGCGACGACCGTTCCGAAGCCGATCCGGAGCGGCCCGACGATTCCCCCCTGGCCGCCGAGGAAAATGGGCGGCTGGTTGACCATGACCCCCCTGGGAACGTCGCCGATCAGCGAGGGCGTCGCCTTGTCCTCGTTGGGCGTGAAGTTGAAGTGGATGTAGGAACTGCCCACCTCGCTGTGATTTTTCCGCCCCGTGCCGCCCGCCATGAGACAATCGCAGAAGTTGACGAGGCTTCCCAGGGTCACGTAAGGAAACAGGATGGTCTGTTTGAGGCCCACCCCGTGCCCCCCCCGGACCTCCTCCTCGAGAAGGCACCCCTCCCGGACCTGGGCGCCGCTCCCCAGGACCACGCCCCGGAGAAAGACGGATTCCCGGAAGAACCCTCCCCGGAGTTCCACGGAGGGACCGATCTGGCAGTTCTCCACCGTCACGGGCCCCTCGTACCCCAGGCGGGCCCCCTCGGCGACGACCGTCCTGCTTCCGTATATTTTCGTCCCCCCGTAGAGCACCACCCCCCGCGGCGAGAATCCCTCGAGGGGGACCTCGTCGCCGATGTCCACCCACAGAGGATTGGGGATGGAAACCCCCCGTTTCACGAGTTCCCGGATCTTGTCAGGCAGGGTCCACGTCTCCGTCATCGACTTCCCCTCCCGCGGGCTCCGGCGTCAGGCATCGGGAGCGGCCTTCCGTGGCCCGCCGTTTCGTTCCATGACATCTTTCTTCTTCAGGAACACCAGGATGGCCGTCAGGGCCGCCTGGGTCACCCCGGGGATCCGGAGGGCCTGGCCCACCGATTCGGGCATCACCGCCGAAAGCTTCTTCATCATCTCGGTGGACAGGCCGGGAATGACCGAGTAAGGGATATCCCGGGGCAGCGTTTTCTCTTCCATCCGCCGGAACTTCTCCACCATCTCCCGCTGGCGGAGGATGTATCCCTCGTACTTGGCCTCGATCTCCACCTGTTTCTTCACGAACCGATCGGAGATGGGGTCGAAGGCGTCCAATCCCCGGAGATCGTCATAGGAAAGACCCGGCCGCTTCAGGAGCTGGTAGAGCGTGGTCGGGTTCCTGACGGGTTCCACGCCGGCCCGGCCGAGGACGTCGTTCACCGCCTTTCCGGGAAGCACCCGGCTTCGGGAAAGGGATTCGATCCGGCGGGAGATCTCCGCCGTTTTCGCCCGGAGGGCCTCGAAGTCCTCCCGGGAGACGAGACCCAGCTCATGGCCCTTGCCCATGAGACGGATGAGGGCGTTGTCCTCCCGGAGGAGCAGCCGGTATTCCGCCCTGGACGTGAACATCCGGTAAGGCTCGTCCACCCCCCGGGTGACGAGGTCGTCCACCATGACCCCCATGTAGGCCTCGGAACGGTCCAGATGGAAGGGAGGCCTTTTCTGCACCGCCAGGGCGGCGTTGACGCCCGCCCAGAGCCCCTGGGCGGCGGCCTCCTCGTAGCCGGAGGTGCCGTTGATCTGTCCCGCCAGATACAGCCCATCGACGGTTTTCGTCTCCAGGGTTTTCCGCAGCTGGCTCGGCTGGACGAAATCATACTCGATGGCATAGGCGCTCCGCATGATTTCGGCCTCTCCGAGACCCGGAACGGAGCGGACGATCTTTTCCTGGATTTCCAGGGGGAGACAGTTCCCCAGGCCCTTGGCGTAGACTTCCTCCGTATCGAGCCCTTCGAATTCGAGGACCACGGGATGGCTTTCCTTGCCGGAAAACCGCATGACCTTGTCCTCCAGGGAAGGGCAATAGCGGGCGCTCACCCCCCGGATCGCCCCCGAGTACAGGGGAGATCGGTCGATGTTCTCCCGGATGAGGCCGTGGGTTTCTCCCGTGGTGTGGCTGAAGAAGGAGGGAAGCCTCTCGGGGCGGAGACCCGCCGTCCGGTAGGAAAAGGGTTCGAAATCGGGGTCGCTGTCCTGCCGTTCCAGAACGGAAAAATCGATGGTGGATGCCTTGAGCCGCGGCGGCGTGCCCGTTTTCATCCGCCCCATTTCAAAGCCCAGATCCCGGAGACACCCGGCCAGGGAGACCGAGGAGATTTCCCCGGCCCTTCCCGCGGGCTGGCGGGATGTGCCCACGTGGACCAGCCCGTTCAGAAAGGTTCCCGTGGTGACCACAACGGCGGCGGCGCCGTAGAAAAAACCGGTGGTGTCCACGACACCCGCGACGCGCCCCCCCTCCACGACGATCCGTTCCACCAGGGCCTGGCGCAGGTGGAGGTTTTTCTCCTTTTCCACCACCGCCTTCATGGCCAGGCGGTAGAGCTGCTTGTCGCACTGCACCCGGGAGGACTGGACCGCCGGTCCCTTGGAGCGGTTGAGAATCCGGAAATGGACGGCCGTACGGTCGGCGATTTTTCCCATCTCGCCGCCCAGGGCGTCCACTTCCTTGACCAGCTGGCCTTTGGCAAGCCCCCCGATGGCGGGGTTGCAGGACATGAGGGCGATGCTGTCCAGGCTGATATTGAACAGGAGGGTGCCGCATCCCATCCGGGCGGCGGCCAGGGCGGCCTCGCAGCCGGCGTGACCCGCCCCGACAACGATCACATCATAGGATTTCATGATCCTTCTTTCCGATCCCTTGCGCCATTCGGCCAAGTTTAATAAGATTGATGCGGAAAAACAAGACCCCCCGGGAAATCCCGGCACCGCGGCGAGTCCCGCGAATCCTCCAACGCCGGGGACGGGGCCGGGAATGAACGAAAAGAGGTATCCCTTGAGAACCGGTCCGCCGGAAAAACCGGCATTCTGGAACAACGACAAACGGTATTACGACCTGAAAAGCTTTTTCCGTAACCGTTTCGGCCGCACGGTGCACAAGCTTCCCGTCGACGGGGGGTTCACCTGCCCCAACCGGGACGGGACCGTCGCACGGGGAGGATGCATCTACTGCGACGGCCGGGGATCGAAACTGCGGCAGGCCGGCCCCTTGCCCTCCGTGGCGGAGCAGATCCGGGCGGGAAAAACCTTTTACCGGAACCGGGGCGGGGCCGAGAAATTCATCGCCTACTTCCAGACCTTCACCAACACCCATGCCCCCGTGGACCGGCTGGCGGCCCTGTACGGGGAAGCCCTCCGGGAGGAGGATGTGGTGGGACTTTCCGTCGGGACCAGGCCGGATTGCGTTCCCGATCCCGTCCTCGATCTTCTCGAGGGCATCGCCGGGAACCGGCACGTGTGGATCGAGTACGGCCTCCAGTCCATGCACGACAGGACCCTGCGCCTCCTCAACAGGGGGCACGACCTGGCGGCCTATCTCGACGCGGTGAAGCGGACGGCGGGGAGAAACATCCTCGTGTGCACCCACATCATCGTCGGGCTCCCCGGGGAAACCCGGGAGGACGTGCTGGAAACCGCCCGCCTCCTCGCCGCGCTCCCCATTCAGGGCATCAAGATTCACCTGCTTCTCGCCCTCCGGGGAACCGCGCTGGGAGACCTCTACGAACAGGGAAAGATCCTTCTTCCGTCCATGGAGGAATACGTGGGAACGGTCTGCGATATCCTGGAAGTGCTCCCCCCGGAAATGACGATCCAGCGGCTTACCGCCGACGGGTACAGGGACATCTATCTTGCCCCGGACTGGGGAAGGAACAAGATGCAGGTTCTGAACGCGATTGACAGGGAAATGGAGCGAAGACTCTCCTTTCAGGGCACCCGTTTCGAAGCCCCTACAGGAGTCCTATGACCGTTGCGGATTCTATTCTCCCCGCTGTTTTTCGAGTTTCTCCTGCTTCGTTTTGCAGTCGAAACAAAGCGTCGTAACAGGACGGGCCATCAGTCGTTTTTCCGAGATGTCGCCCCCGCAGACCTCGCACAGGCCGTACGTCCCGTCATCGATCCGCGTGAGGGCCTCCCGCATCTTACTGATGAGCTTTCTTTCCCGGTCACGGATTCGAAGTTCGAAATTCCGGTCCGACTCGAGGGATGCCCTGTCCGTAATGTCGGGGAGGTTCTCGTTGTCGTCAGTCATTCCGACAAGCGTCTTTTCCGCGTCCGCCAGAAGCTGATCGACTTTGTGGGTCAGCAGATTTCTAAAGTACTCAAGCTGTTCCCGGTTCATTCGATCTGATTTCTGCCTCCTAATGAATTTCCTGGCCCCGGTTGGCGCATCCCATATATACAATTGTATCAATTAGTTCAAGAAAAAACGCCATGCCCGTGCAACCCCCCGAAATGCATGCTGAAATTTAGTATAGTTTATTCCCGGGTGTTTCTGATCCGGTCGATGAGGTTCGTCGTCGAGGCCCCTTCCAGGTAAGGCAGGGCAACCACCGTCCCCCCGCGGGCCCGGACCAGGTCTCCTCCGGCGATCCTGTCGACGGACCAGTCCCCCCCCTTGACGAGGACGTCCGGCTCCAGTTCCCCGATGAGGGCAAGGGGCGTGTCCTCGTCGAAGAACGTCACGTAATCCACCGATTCCAGGGCGGCGACGACGAAGGCCCGGTCCTCCTGGGAAACGACGGGCCGTCCGGGGCCCTTGATGGACCGGACGGACCGGTCGGTGTTCAGGGCGAGAACCAGCAGGTCCCCGAGGCCGCGGGCGCCGGCGAGATACCGGACATGCCCCGCATGGAGGATGTCGAAGCACCCGTTCGTGAAGACGATCCGCTTGCCTTCCTTCCTCTTTTGCCCCAGAATGCCCCGAAGGGCCTCCCGGGAGACGATCTTCTCCTCTCCCACCTTCAACCTCCCAGAAAACGGGGAACCGCCCGCGCCGCCGTCAGAACGGCCACTTCCGACGCGCCGCCCCGGAGGAGCGCCCGCGCCGCTTCGCGAAGCGTGTTTCCCGTCGTGTAGACGTCATCCACCAGGAGAATTTTTTCGCCCTCCACCGCTGACGGGCGGGCCACGGAAAAAGCGCCCCGGACGTTTCTCTCCCTCTCCGCCCCGTTCAGGGAAGTCTGCGGCTTCGTGTCCCGGATTTTTCTCAGGGAGAAAAGGTCCAGGGGAATGGTGATCCGCCGGGAAACGGCCCCCGCCAGGACGGCCGACTGGTTGAATCCCCGTTCACGGAGCCTCGCGGGATGGAGCGGAACGGGAAGGACCCGGTCGAACGAGGAAAGGACCGGCCCGCCTTCCATGGGAATCTCCGCCATGAGACGCCCCAGCCCTTCCCCGATCCGGATCGCCCGGCGGTACTTGAACCGGTGAATCCCGTCGAGAAGGCCGGTCTCGTACCGGCCGAGGGCGCGGGCCCATGAAAAGGGCGGCGGGGAAAGAAGGCATTCCCCGCACAGGTGGTTCTCCCCCTCCCCTGCCGGGAAGGGCAGCCCGCAACGGACGCACAGGGGCGGCCGCACGAGCGGCAGGGAGTCCGCGCAGGATGGACAGAAGCCCTCCTCCGGGGATTCCTCCCGCAGGGATTGGCAAAGGGGACAGACTTCGGGGAAAACGAGCCGGGCCAGGGAGGCCAGAGAAGAACGGATCACGCCAACTCCTCGCCGAGAGCATCGATTTTCTGAACCGACGGCTCCACCGAAAGGGAGGGGGCCTCCGCCCACAGGCGTTCTATATCATAGAATTCCCGGGTGGCCTCATAGAAGACGTGAAAAATGACCTCCCCGTAATCCATGAGGATCCAGTGTCCCCCCTGCCTGCCTTCGATGCCCAGGGGCAGCACGCCCTCCTTCTTCAGGCGTTCCTCGATGTGATCGGCGATGGACCGGACCTGCCGGTCGGACGTGCCGCTGCAGATGATGAAATAATCCGCGAAAGAGGAAAGTTCCCGGACCTTGAGAAGGACCACGTCCTTCGCCTTCCTCTCCAGCGCGGCGTTCACACAGAGAAGGGCGAGATCCTTCGCCTTTCCCGCGGGGGAACCTCCGTCTTCCCGTTTCCCCTTTTCCGTTCTGACCTTTCCCCTGATCATCCGCCCCTTATCCCCGGGACATGGAAAAAGGCCGTTTTTTGATGATGGTTTCGTTGCGGCCGGGACCGACGGACACCAGGATGACTTCCACTCCCGAGATTTCCTCCACCCTCTGGATATATCGCCGCGTGTTCGCGGGCAATTCCGCGAATGTTCGTGCGTGGCGGATATCCTCCGACCATCCGTCGAGCACCTCGTAAACCGGTTCACAGGATTCGAGGACCTTCCGGTTCGTGGGAACGGCATCCTTCCATTCGCCGTCTTTCGCCTTGTACCCGATGCAGATTTTCACTTTCTCGAGGCCGTTGAGGACGTCGAGTTTCGTGATGGCCAGTCCCGTGACGCCGGAGACCCGCACGGACTGGCAGACCAGGACCATGTCGAGCCAGCCGCACCGCCGTTTTCTTCCCGTGGTGGCGCCGAATTCCTGGCCCACCTGCTGTATCCGCTCCCCGATTTCATCGTCCAGTTCGGTAACGAAGGGACCGCTGCCCACCCGGGTGGTGTACGCCTTGCAGATTCCGACCACGCCGTCGATCTGCCGCGGCCCGATTCCGGCGCCGCAGCATGCGTTTCCCGCTACCGTGTTGGAGGAAGTGACATAAGGATAGGTGCCGTGGTCGATGTCCAGATGGCACCCCTGGGCCCCTTCGAAGAGAACGTGCTTTCCCTGCTGGACGGCCCGGGCGAGGACGACCGAGGCATCGGTGACGTATTCCTCGAGCCTTTCCGCATAGCCGCAGTATTCCTCGAAGATCTCCTCGAAGACCACCGGCTCCTCGCCGAAGCACTTCTCCAGGAGAAAGTTCTTCTCCTCCACGTTCCTTCGAAGCAGCTCCCCGAAAAGATCCCTGTCAAGAAGATCGGAAAAGCGGATCCCCGTCCGGGCCACCTTGTCTTCGTATGCAGGGCCGATTCCCCGGCCCGTGGTACCGATCTTGGCCTTTCCCTTCCGTTTTTCCCTCGCCGAATCCAACCTCCGGTGATAGGGAAGAATCAGATGGGCATTGGCGCTGATGTAAAGTTTCGTTTCGGGAGGAAAGGCATTCCGGGATTTCAGCCCGTCGATTTCCTCGAGGAGCACCTTCGGGTCCACCACCATGCCGTTCCCGAGAATGCAGATTTTATTGTTGTGGAGGATTCCCGACGGGATGAGGTGGAGAATGGTTTTCTTCCCATCAACCACAAGGGTGTGCCCGGCGTTGTTCCCACCCTGGAAACGGACCACCATGTCCGCTTCCTGGGAATAGAGATCAACGACCTTCCCTTTTCCCTCATCCCCCCACTGGGTCCCGATGACGACAACGCATCCCATGACTTTCCTCCCTCCGATGGCTGCAGTTACACCTCAAGCTGGATGACCGAAATGACATTCGGAAGAGCCTTGAGCTTCTGGAGCACCTCTTCGGGCACCTGGCCGTCGGTCGTCAGCACGACGAGCGCCTGGCCGTCGACCTGCTGGCGGCTCAGGTGAAGCCGTGCGATGTTCACGTTGTTGTTTCCCAGGGTGGTACCGATGTTCCCGATGACGCCCGGCTTGTCGTAATTGTACAGGACGATCATGTTCCCTTCGGGAATCACGTCGAGGGTGAACTTGTCGATCCGGACGATCCGGAAATCGCTCTGGCTGAAAATCGTCCCCGCCGTGAAGCCCTGTTCCTGGGCGGTTTTCATCCGGACGGCGATCATGCTCTTGTAGTCTTTCAATTCGGTGCTCCGGGACTCGACCACCTTGATCCCCCGCTCCTTGGCGATGAGGGGGGCGTTGATGTAGTTGACCGTCTCCTTGAGGATCGGCGTGAGAAGTCCCTTGATGAGAGCGATGGTGACCGGTTCCACGGGGTAGTCGAGAATGTCCCCGCTGTATTCGATTTCCACGACCTCGATCCCGCCCTTGACGGTCTGGGAGAGGAACAGGCCCATTTTTTCCGCCAGGGTCAGGTAGGGGCGGATCAGGTTCAGGATTTCGCCGCTCACCGAGGGAAAATTGACCGCGTTCCGGATTTCCCCCTTGGTGAAATAGTCCGCCACCTGCTGGGCGATGGCGATGGCCACGTTCCGCTGCGCCTCGTCGGTGGATGCGCCGAGATGGGGCGTGGCGATGACGCTGTCGAGGGCGAGGAGTTCCCGGTTCTTGGTGGGTTCCTCTTCGAACACGTCGAGGGCCGCCCCCGCAACCTTTTTGGAAACAAGGGCCTCCTTGAGATCGTTCTCGTTCACGATCCCGCCCCGGGCGCAATTGATGATGAACACCCCCTTCTTCATCTTTCCGATGGTCTCCCGGTTGATGAGATTCCGGGTTTCCGAGGTCAGGGGCGTGTGAACGGTGATGAAATCCGCTTCCTCCAGAAGCTTCTCGAAGGACACGAGGGTGATCCCCATTTTCTCCGCCGCCTCGGGCGACAGGAAGGGATCGAAGGCGAGAACGTTCATCTTGAGCCCCTGGGCGCGGTTCGCCACGATGGACCCGACCCGGCCGATCCCGACGACCCCGAGGGTCTTGTTGTAGACCTCGGCGCCCATGAAGGCGCTCTTTTCCCATTTCCCCGCCTTCATGGAACCGGTCGCCTGGGGGATCTTGCGCGCCAGGGAGAGCATCATGGCGATGGCATGCTCCGCCGTGGTGATGGTATTCCCCCCCGGGGTATTCATGACGACGATGCCCCTCTTGCTTGCGGCGGAGGCGTCGACGTTGTCCAGCCCGATTCCCGCCCTGCCGACCACCTTGAGCCTGTCGGCCGCTTCGATGATGTCCGCGGTAACCTTCGTTGCGCTCCGGATGACAAGGCCGTCGTATTCCTTGATCACGCCCCGGAGTTCCTCCTTGGTCAGGTTGGTCATGACGTCCACTTCGATCCCCTGGGCCTTCTTCAGGATCTCGATCCCTTCCTTCGACAACGTATCGCTGATCAGTACTTTTTTCATGGATTCTCCAAGCTCCTTCACACTTGCTGGGTCAGTCGGTTCCGGAAGGCCCGGTCAAGGCCTTCGAGGGCGTTTTTCACATCGTCGGGCTCGATCGTCGGCCCGCACCAGATCCGGAACCCTGGAGGAGCGTCCTTGTAGGAGCCGACATCGTGGGCCGTCCCCTCCTTGCTCAGTTTTCCGGTGATCTCCTTGACGAGTTTCGATTTCTCCTCCCCGCTCATGGAAAGGAACCGGGGATGGACCACCTTCAGGCACACGGAGGTGCTGGACCGGATTTCCGCCGACTCGGCGAGAAAATCGACCCAGTCCGTTTTTTCCACCCATTCTTCCACGATCCGGAGATTGTTCCGCGACCGCTCGAACAGTCCTTCGAGGCCGATCTCCTTCGCCCACAGGAGGCCGTCCAGATGATCCTCCACGCAAAGCATGGAAGGCGTGTTGATCGTGTCTCCATCGAATATGGCCCGGTTCAGCTTTCCTCCTTTTTTCATGCGGAAAACCTTCGGCATGGGCCAGGGAGGGTTGTAGGATTCGATGCGTTCCACCGCGCGGGGGCTGAGGACGAGCACACCGTGGGCCGCCTCGCCTCCGAGACATTTCTGCCAGGAATAAGTCAGGACATCCACCTTGGACCAGTCGATGGGCATGGCAAAGGCGGCGCTGGTGGCGTCACAGAGGGTGAGGCCTTTCCGGTCCGCGGGAATCCAGTCCCACCCCGGGATCTTCACGCCGCTCGTCGTGCCGTTCGCCACGAACACGACATCGGTGCTCCAGTCCACCCGGCCCAGGTCGGGAATCTTTCCATAATCGGCCTTGAGAATCGCCGGTTTCAGCTTCAACTGCTTCTCCACGTCCGTGGCCCAGCCTTCGCTGAAGCTCTCCCAGACGAGCACCGTCACCGGTTTCGGCCCGAGGGTCGACCACATGGCCGCCTCGAAAGCCCCCGTGTCGGAGCCGGGCAGGATGCCCAGGAGATATTCTCCGGGCACGCCGAGCAGTTCCTTGCTGTCACGAATGGCCTTTCCGAGTTTCTCTTTGCCCAGGGAACTCCTGTGGGACCGGCCCACGGCCGCTTTGTCGAGAAGTTCGAGATGCCATCCAGGTCTCTTGCTGCAGGGTCCGGAACTGAAATTGGGGTTTTTCATTTTCCTCAGAACCTTTCTTTGGATATGGGGTCACGCGGGAGTTCGACTCCCCATGATCCTTGCGCGTGTCGCTCCGCCTTTTTTCCGTGCCCCCACGCTATGGCCGGTGATCTTTCCAAAGTAGTTTTCTTATCAGAAATGGGACCTTCAGACAAGGGAATTCCTTTCTGTTGACGGGGGCTTCAAAGGGCCCTATAGTGGCCGCGGAAGATCCTCATCAAAAACGTCGAAGGGCCATGAAAAAAGAAAAGTCCCTTTTCTTCTGCCAGAACTGCGGGTACGAATCCCCCAAGTGGCTGGGACGGTGCCCCGCCTGCGGCGAGTGGAACCGGTTCGCCGAGGAACGGGTCGACCGCGGCCCTTCCGGGGGCCGCCGTTATACCGGCCCCGGCAACAGTGACAGCCCCGTTCCCATCGACCGGATCGAAACGGACGACGGGGAACGGCTCTCCACGGGCATGGGGGAACTGGACCGGGTCCTGGGAGGGGGCATCGTCAGGGGGTCTTCGGTCCTCGTCGGAGGGGACCCGGGGATCGGGAAATCGACCCTCATGCTCCAGGTTCTCCAGAACCTCTCCCGGAACAGAAAGAAGGTCCTCTACGTCACCGGCGAGGAGTCGGCGGGACAGATCAGGCTCCGCGGGGACAGGATCGGCGCGTCCTCGGACCACCTTTTCGTGTACGTGGAGATTTCCCTGGAACGGATTCTGAAGGAAATCGAGTCGCTGAATCCGGAAGTCGTGGTCGTCGATTCGATCCAGACCCTCTATTCCGCCGATCTGACCTCCGCCCCGGGGAGCGTCGGACAGGTGCGGGAGTCCTCGGAGCAGCTCATCCTTCTCGCGAAAAAAACGGGAATCCCCGTTTTCCTCATCGGCCACGTCACCAAGGACGGGGCCATCGCGGGTCCCAAGGTCCTGGAACACATGGTGGACGCCGTTCTTTACTTCCAGGGGGACTCGGGCCACGCCTTCCGCATCATCCGCGGGGTGAAGAACCGCTACGGCCCCACCAACGAGATCGGCGTATTCGAGATGGGCGAGAGGGGGCTCACCGAGGTGGCCAACCCGTCGGCCCTCTTCCTCTCCGAAAGGCCGGAGGACGCCCCCGGTTCCGTCGTCGTCCCGAGCATGGAGGGAACGAGGCCGATCCTCGTGGAGATCCAGGCGCTGGCCAGCGAAACCCAGTTCGGCATGCCCCGGCGGACGACCATCGGCGTGGATCACAACCGGGTTTCACTGCTGGCGGCGGTCATGGACAAGATCTGCGGATTCAATCTGAACAACCACGACATCTACATGAACGTGGCGGGCGGGGTGCGGCTCGGCGAACCGGCGGCGGACCTGGGAATCGTGTCCTCCCTTCTTTCCAGCTTTCTGAACCGTCCCATCAGCCGGAACACGGTGGTCTGCGGCGAAGTGGGGCTCACCGGAGAAATCCGGGGCGTCGGACGGATCGACGCCCGGGTGAAGGAATCCTCCAAGATGGGATTCTCCCGGATCCTACTGCCCCCCTCCTTTCCCGGGGAATCCCTGCACCGCGCCGGCCTGGAGCTGATCCCCGTGAGCCACCTGAGGGACCTCGCCGACCTTCTCTTCTGACGGCCTTCCCCCTCCTTTCAAACCGGCGCATTCCCAGGACAGGGCCCCTGCGGGGCAGGACTGGTAGACGCATTTCAGGCACCGGATGCAGTCCTTCCCGTTCGGCCCCAGGTAAGGGGCGACCCCCATGGGACAGTTCCGGGAACAGGCGCCGCAGTGGATGCAGCGGTCCGGATGGTACGCCATGCGGAAGAGGCTTCCCCGGTTGAAGAGGGAATAGAAGGCGCCCAGGGGGCAGACGACCCTGCAGAAGGGCCTCCGGACGATCGCGGCCGCCGCCACGACCGCAACGAGGATCGATACCTTGAGCGAAAAGAGCGCCCCCGCGAGTTCCCTGAAAGCGGGTTGCAGTCCCATGAGGGGCAGGCCCGCCTCGAGCGTCCCCGCGGGACAGACGAACTTGCAGAACCAGGTGATCCCGTATCCGAATTCGTCCAGGAGAAAAAGAGGGAAGAGAATGACGAAAAAGAGGAGAAACCCGTACTTGCCCCAGGAAAGAAACCGGGGAAATTCCTTTTTGGGGGCGGGAATCCTGTAGAGGAGCTCCTGAAGCAGTCCGAAGGGACACAGCCACGCGCAGGGCATCCTGCCGACGAACCCGCCGAGAAGCCCCAGGAAGCCGATGACATAAAAACCGGGGAGGAAGGTCCCCTGGCGCCATCCGACCTGGAGGAAGGCGAAGAAATTCTGCAGGGCCCCGATGGGGCAGGCACCGGCGGCGGCGGGGCACGAGTAGCAGTTCAGACCGGGGACACAGAATGCCTTCAGACGGCCCTGGTAAATCGTCTTCGTGAACGGGAACATCACGTACCCGTTGCTCAGGACGGTGGCCAGGGCCTGGACCCAGCGGCGGAGGACCTCCATGTCAGCCGATCCCGATGCAGCTCAGGCAGATCTGAACGGCCCGCTCCCACACGAACGCCGCTTCCCCGAGGTTGAACCCCGTAAGAAAGAGCAGGAGCGAAAGGAGGATCAGGAAAAAGGGCAGTTTTCTGGAGGAATTCCCGTTCATGCCTCACCTCCCGCGCCGATCGTCAGGATTGACGAACCCGTAAAAAAACCAAATCAACACTTTTTCGAACGGCAAAGGAAAAAGCTCCATAGGCAAGGCGCCCGACGCCGCGCTCGACGCTGCCGCCAGGGGGGCGGTGGCTTCGGGTGTGCGTGGCGCCGCCGTCGGCGGCAGGTCCGCGGACGCGCTGACTTCGGTCGCGCTGACTTCGGGCGCCGGCAGGTCGAAGGCTTCGAGGGGCGGCGCGAGC